>JABHQR010000001.1 GCA_018696395.1 archaeon
TAGGTTTAGAGGATTAAGAAGTAAAATACCTTATATGAAAAAAAGAGAATTTGGATGGAAAGTAATAACTTATAACTTAGAAAAGTTAGCTAAAGTTATTCGGTGGATCATAGCTAATCTCTTTTGGGACAGCGCCTATTAAATAAAATTTTGAAACTATAAAAAAATATTAATTAAATTAATATTCTAAATCAACTCTTAATTCGGCTAAACTCATTAAATAGATACCAATCTTCTTTAAATGATGTAAAATTTCTTTTTCATCGCTACTTAATGATTCATATACTTCCCGATTGTAAGTATGACCCATAATATCAAATTCATACATATCTAAACAAGCTTCTTTATTGAACTTGTAAAACAATTTATAATATTTTTTTAACTGATTTTCCTGAATATCAAACAATTCAGTCATTTTTGAACCCATCTTTTTTGCTTCGATTAAATGAATTGCAATTTTTTTATACTCATCCCCAATAAGTTCTAATAAAAATAAAATTGTATGCATAGTAGGAGTTTTTCTAAAATCTTTATACCCTTTCTTGTTAAGTACCCTAATACAAAAATCAATAAATCTATCAATATTAGTATCAATTAAATGAACACTTTTCAAATTTTCTTGAGCATTTCCTTTCTTTACTGAACTAGATACTTCTTCAGCTAGAGAGATTAATAATAAAAAAATTCTTCGTAAAGCATTGTCAAACTCTTGGGGTGTAGTTCTCCCTAGTTCCTTAATTGTACAACTTTTAGATTTTTGATCAATAATCTCTACGCCTATACATCTATTAACCATTAATTGAATTACTTCAATTGGACTTAATACTGGGCCTTTATCTTTTTCATCAGAATATAAAAAATTTAAAGTATTATATGATAAAGCAGAATATCTTTGTTTATTATCTAAATTGTCAAATACCAATTTAAATTCATCATAACCGGCCCTGTAAACTGAAGATACATACCGCCAGATAATTTTAGAAGTTAAACCACGTACATCAATAGTTATCTCAGGTAAAGTTAAGTTTCGTTCAGGAGAAACTACTAATGATTCACCTTGTTCTATAAAGTCAAGCTCTTCACCAGCTTTAACATGATGTTTTTTACACCAACTTTTAGGCAAAGTGATAGTAAGAGTATTATGTCCTTGTTTGATTATTTTTCTTTTAATTTATATCAACCCCATGGCGTATATAACACCTAAAACCAAAGATATACAAAAGAGAGTTGACAATATATATAAACCTTTGGGAATATATTATATACAAAAATATATTCGGATATACTATATAGTTTTGGACATACCTTAATAGTAAATCTATTGTAAAATACTAAATAACCAATAAATTATACATTATTAACAATATTTTCTAGTAAAAAAGAACTAATGAGGTGTATGAAAATAGCAAAAATCATGATTTATGGAGCAGGTGCTATAGGTAGAGGTTATTTAGCACCAATTTTTTATCAAAGAGGTCATCAAATATTTTTTGTAGAAAAAAATAAATCTGTTCTAAAAGAATTAAAAAGTAGAGATAAAAATAATTATCAAACAGCAATCATTGAAAATGGCGAGCAGAAACTTAAAGAGATTAAATTTGATGAAGTTTTTTCTTTTGGTGAAGAAAATGACATTATTAAAGATATGGACATAATTATGTTATGTGTTGGAGTAAATAATGTTGCTGAAGTTGCACCAAAGTTAAAAGATGCTAAATCAATTGTTTGTTTTGAAAATGATTATCATTCTGTTAATGAAATTAAAAAATTAAGTGGAAATAATAACGTTTATTTTGGAATTCCAGATGTGATTGTATCAAATTCATCTCAATGGAGATTATATCGTAATGACCCATTATGTGTTGTAGCAGAAGAAGGAGAGTTATTATTTGAAAAAGGCAATTATATACTTGATGAAGATATTAAACAATTAGATACAAATGAACTAAAAGAATATTGGGCATGCAAATTTTATATTCACAACACATTACATGCAGTATTAGCATATTTAGGATCCGAAAAAGGATTAAAATATATTCATGAATCCATTGAGAATAGTGAAATTAACTCTAAAATGAATAAAATTTTGTCAAGTATAAGAAATTCTTTAATTAAGAAAAAAATTGTTAGTCCTGAAATGGTAAGTTATTATATTGAACGTGAACTAAAACGTTTTTCTAACCCATTACTTGTAGATCCAATTTCCCGTGTAGCACGAGAACCAATAAGAAAGTTACGTTCCCATGACAGGTTAATCGTACCATTAAGATTAATGCAAGAATGTAATGAAGATATAAGTGGGATTTGTGAAATAATTAGTAAAGTACTTGATTATAATCCACCAAAAAAAAATGATGAGATATATACATTAAGAAAAGTAATTGGCAAAGAAGGAATTTTAAGAGAAGTTAGTGAAATTTGTGAAAATGAAGAAATGTTTAGTAAATTGTTGGGATAGAAAAAATCAAATAAAACCATGTTTCTTAGCAATTTCTTCCAAACTCATACCTTGAACAAGATCTTCAACATACTGATCATAATGTTTTAAATCATGAACATGCTTTTCAACAAGTATAAGAAGTTTATCTTTAGTTGTATTCATTGCCCTTAAATTAGCACCAAATGACCGATAATAATTTTCATATAAGATGCTACAATGTTCAAATTTACGTTTATGAGCTTTTGGTAAAGTGATTTTTATTGCCCCATCTTGTTTGAAATCAAAACTAAATGGAAATAACCTACAGATAATTGGCCTATAATCAAAAATGATACATCCTTCAATATCTTTCAAAAATTTACAATGACCATCTTTTCTTTTCAATTGTAAAACCTTACCATTACGAAAATGTTTGTAAAAAAAAGGATCACCATGTTCTACATTTTTCCTATGTTCTTCACTAACTTTTTCAAAATAAGCAATTTCATCTAGAGCCATACCAGTTTCTTTACTAATTTTAATAACATCATGTAATGTAACAAAAATACCACTACCATCACCAGTACAACACCCACCACCTTCAGCAGCACATTGTTGACATAATGTCTGGTTAGCAAAATCATCATCTGCTTGTTTAAGTTTAGTACAAATTTGACAATCATTAATGTTATGTTCTACATTAAAATCATTTCCTTTGACATCATTCTCAACCATCCGCTAGGCTTTACACTACTTGTTTATTAGTGTTACTATTTTGAGAAAAATCAGATAGTAATGAATTAAAAATGTATGAAATGATAGTAATAATTAAAAATAAGAACGTTCTTGAGATAATTAGAGGCCTGATAGTTTAAAATTATAATATAGATATAATAAATACAATGGCTGATAATTTAGAAAAAATTAGTGCAGTATTAGGAATACCATTCTCAGAATTAATTGATACTAGCAGATATGAATATATAAGAGGCATTGGATCAGGTACATTTTCTGATGTGAGCCTAGAAAGATCACCTGATTTAAATGAAGTTGCAGTTAAAGAATATAGGTTAGGGATAAGGGATTTAAAAGAAGCAAGTTTAAATGAAATGAAAGCAGAGTTTGAGTTAAGAAAAAAATCATTTCAAAGAGAATTTAAAACTTATAAAAAAGTTCAACATAATCAGATACCTTTATTTCACGGAGTTGGAGCATTTTCAAGAGAACGAGGAAAATTTTTAGAATTTCAACCTAAGTTAATTTTAGAATTTATTGATGGAGAAACATTATCTGATAAAATCAAAAATGGTGGTTTAAGTTCAGAAGATATCAGAAAAAACTTTTTTGATGTACTGAACCCTTTAGAAGCATTACATTACGCAAATTCTAAACCAATATTTCATCGTGATCTTAAACCAGCTAATCTTAAAATAAATTCTGAAGGATTAATTTATCTGTTAGATTTTGGAACAGTAAGAGACGAATTATTGAAAACTAATAGAGGTAGTATGGCAGTAGGAACGTTAGGGTATGTTCACCCAAAACAATTTGAGGGAGAACCATCGTTCAGAACTGATTTATATTCATTAGCAGCAACTTTTTATGCAGTAAGCGTAGGAAAAGAATTAGAAGCTTATGAAAGATTATCTTCTGAATTACTTGAACAAACTAACCTTGATCAACATATGAAAAAAATTATTTATTTACTTTACGATTTTGAATTAAGAGGACCACAGAATATTAAGGAGTTACGAGATTATTTAGAAAGGCCAATTGAAGTTAGAGGAAAAGATACCATTGAAAGTGAAAATGTTATTGGTTTTGATAAAATATTTGATGACGTCATAGAAAAAGGTTTACAAGAGTTAGATTTACTATTTCCATCAAGTAACGAATTAAAACCTTTTGAAATAGAAGAGGACAAGAAACTAACAAGATTAGAAGTAGAAAGTATAGAAAAAAAACTAAAGGATAATAGAACTTCAAGAAGACTAAGTTTAATTTCAGGAACATATGCAGCAGCAGCAGCAGCAATGGTTTCACCAATGGTGGGAATACTAATTGACCCATTAACAGGATTAATTGCTACTGCTTCCGCAGGTTTTGGAATAAGGTATCTTCATTTAAAAAATAAACAAAGAGGATTAGAAGAAGATCTCAATATTGTAAATGAAGAGAATGGTGTTATTAGGACAATAAAAGGAAATTTATATGAAGCTAAACAAAAATTGACATCATATAAAAAAACTCCAAACATAATACTTCCAGCATTTAATTTGCTTGGAACATATTTTCTCTGTACAGAAAGTTATACTGTAGCAGGGATTTATTATGGATTAACATCATTAATAGGATTATTAGAGAATAAACCATCTCACCCATGTGAATTCAGAGTAAAAGACCTTGAAAAACAACTTCAGCAGACTATTGAAGAATCCATAAATACCAGAAAAGAAATAATACTAAAAGAATCAAGTTTACTAAATAAATTATGGAATTCAAGGTTAGTAATTAAGTTGTGGAATTATCACTTAAATGCTGGTGAAAGACTGTATGAGACAAGTGTTGCAGATGATTCAAGTATGACTGTAAAAGATATGAAAAGATTAGCTAAAAGAAAAGAACTATTTGCATTAGTTGCAGAAGACCCTAAAAGAAAAGCAAGATTAGAGGAGATATTACAAGATCATGAGATCCCAATAAAACCCCAATCATTCATTAAAAAGTTATACAATGAAATCAAAGGAATTAAAGGTTATTATGAACAATTCCATGAGAAGATTGAAGAATATCATGACATATATAATTTCCAAAACTTTAATTTAACTAAAGTTAAAAAAATGATTAAAGATGCTGAAATTTTAAGGATTTTAGGAGGCATACAAGAAAATCAAGATTATACTTTTTTATATGAAACATTATTTACAAATAAAAAATCAACAATAAATAATGCTTCAGATGGTGGAAATAGTTACTTACTTGAAACAACGATTAAAGAGATTAGAGAAATTGAAAGAGACACTGGGATTGATAATTTTTCTGAGATTTTAGAAAAAAATTTTAGAAAAAGATGTAAAAGAAATTATAAGAATTTTATATCATTTAATTTAGATAGAGATAAAAAAATTAAAGCAAAACAATTAGAATTAAAAAATAGTGGTTATGATCTTAACATTTGGGATGAATTTATGGAATTAACAGAAGAATGGTGTAGTTATCAAATGATGGACATGGAATATGTTCCAAAAGAAATAATTAAAAAATCATATCTCACCACACCAGCAAGAGTTTACACCTATAATCAACTAACAGAATATAGAACAACAGTCCTTAATGAAGATTTAGAGTTTACTGATGTTACTAGAAAAATAGGTTATTTTAGAAATTTTGCTAAAGAAAGAAACATAAATTGGGACGAACACTTTCAAGAACAAGAAAAAGAAATTATTCGAGTAGCTGCTGCCAAAAGCAATAGATTGATGGTATTAAACAGTGAATTATAATATAAAAGAGAATCTGAGATATAAACATTACTATTACAATTCAATAAAGCTTATTAACTAAAAGTTACAAACTTAAGTAATGGCAGAAATTTCTAAACAAGCGGAAGAAATTAACAAAAATTTATTACAGAAAACACCAGTAATTTATAGTCTTCTTTCTAATAAAGGTAAACAAGCGTTCTTTCCTAGTCAGGGGATCATTAAACAAAGTCAAGAAGCTAAAGGAACAAGACTTAATGCAACTGTAGGTCAAGCATTCGAAAACAATTCTGAAGTAATGATATTACCATCATTTGCTAAATGTTCAAATTTGTCAAATAAAGAAACATTCTTATATTCTTCAAGTTATGGAAATACAGAATTAAGAAATAAATGGAAAGAGTTAATTTTAGAAAAAAATTATTCAGTTATAAAAAATGAATCACAAAATAAGATTTCTTTACCTATTGTAACAAATGCTTTAACTCATGGACTTTATGTTGTAGGCCAATTATTTATAGAAGAAAATGATGAGATTATTGTTCCTGATTTAATATGGGGAAATTATAATTTAATATTCTCTCAAGCAAAATTCAATAAATTTAAATTGTTTAACGATGAAAATAGATTTAATATTGAAGGATTGAGAGAAAATATGAATTCTGAGGGTAGTAAAAAAATATTAATTCTTAATTTTCCAAATAATCCTACAGGATATACACCTACAATAAATGAAGCTGAACAAATTAAAGAGGTCATCCTTGAAGCATCAATTAACAACAAAAGAATTTTAGTAATTTGTGATGATGCATATTTTGGATTAAATTATGAACCTAATTGTTTCCAAGAATCAATCTTTGCAAAATTAGTTAATTTGCATGATAATGTTTTAACAATAAAAATAGATGGTGTTAGTAAAGAATATTTTTCATGGGGATTACGAGTAGGATTCATTACTGCAGGAAATAAAAAATTAGATTTTGAAACTAATCACATATTAGAGGATAAATTTGCAGGTACAATTAGAGCAACAGCATCAAATATTTGTACTCATTCTCAAAATTTATGTTTGAAAGGTCTTTCTTCAGAAACATTACAACAAGAGAAAGATAATACTTATAACAAACTTAAGGGAAGGTATGAAGAAGTTAAACAAATTCTTAACAATAAACCCGAATATAAAAATTATTTCGAAGCGTTACCATTCAATTCAGGATATTTCATGTGTATCAAACTAAAGCAAGGGAATGCTCAAGAATTGCGTAAAATATTGATTGAAAAGGAAAGTATTGGACTTATAGCTGTTAATGATAACATTCTAAGGATAGCTTATTCAGCCATTGGAAAAGAAGATTTAAATGTAATATTTGAGAAGATTCATGCATATTTAAATGAGTTTTGAATAAAAAGATACCCCTTGGGAGTGATTACAAAAGGCAAAGTTTATAAATAATCCTTATTTCTAAGTATAATATTACAATAAATACCATAAGTATAACTTTAACGAGGACCATAATATGACATTAAAAAATAAAGTGAAAAGTGGAATTAGAATGTTAACACCACCCACAAAATTAGGTAAAATTTATGCTCTTGCAGCTTTGATTTCAACCCCAATTGCAGGAACCTTAGGTTTAGAGTTATATACATCAAAATATCATCCAAAAGAAAACCTTGCAGTTAAGTTAAAATTAGGGAGTGCAATAGACAAAGTTTTCAGTCCTTTTATGTCATGTAATCCAGAAAATGACTATCAAAATCAAGAAGGTCAAATTATAGATATGGAAACACTTTCCCCTAACGATATTGCATTAGAAACAATCGTTACTACAAATAATGGAAGTAATGAACCTCAAGGTGGAATTATTTATGTTAGTAATAATGCAATTTTTGTACCTGCTTTTGAAAATCAATATAATCCTAGTTGGGGTAATTTAGATAAACTTATTGAAAATCTTAATAATACAGATAGAACTATCAAACCAGCCTTAGCAGACGAAGGTGAAGGTGGAAAAGTGATTAGAATTCCTTTAAGTTTACCGTCCCCAGAGATATTATCTAATTATTTATCAGGAGAAGTTCCTGAACAATTAAAAACTAATCCAAAATATAAAGGACACTTTCTAGTTAAGACAGAGAATGGGTGGGAAGCACCAGAGAGTAGATCTGTAAGAAAAGATAAAATTAAAGATAAATATGAAGATGCAGCAAGTGTTCTTACTGGATATGGTGTAAATTTTGTATTTGGTCCAGTATTAGACCTTGTCCCAGAAGATAAAGAAAGAGTTCCAAACAATATTATGGTAACTCAACAAAGGTCTTACGGGGATGATTTAGAAACTGTACTAGAACTTGCAACCTTATACACTGAAGTAATGCACAGCAAAGGCATTGATGTAATTGCTAAACATTATGTTGGAACTGGTTTCATAAAAGGAGATAGTCATGATGGAAATTTAAATGGTTCAACTAGAAACATGTTTGATGAAGAAGTTGAAGTATCGAAAAAAGTTTTCAAGAAAATGTCATCTTCAATTGAAGGAATCATGATTACCCACAATAAAGATTCAGATTATGAAATGATTGATTCAGTTAATCCAGAAGTTTACCAAGAAATAAGAAGTTTCTTTGATGGAATAATTATAACTGATGATATGTCAATGGGATCTGTTAAAGTAATGTATGAACCAAGATTTGGTGATGATTGGTTAATGCAAGCTTGTTTAGATGCGTATATAGCGGGAGCAGATGCAATTATCTTAAAAAATCCTGACGATGCTGAAGATCTTAGAGCAAGACTTGTTGAAAAAATGGCTTATGATTCAGAATTTAAACAAATGATGGATGAAAAGTCAGCAAGAATGATTGAGTTCAAAGGTTTAAATGTTTTAAATGAAAATTTAGAACAACCAGAACAATTAATTGCTGATGTTACTGTAAGTGATACTGATGAAAATGGTCCAAATGCAGACCTTAGTTTGAAACCAACTGATAATGTTAAAGCCCAATGGGTTCCAGTTAAAGTAAAAAGTGGTGACACATTATTAGGTTTAATTGCTACAGAAGATTCAGACATTGCTTTCTTTAATTCAAGAGGACAACCAGCAATAAGGAATCAAGATGAATTTAATTCAATCAAAGAAACTTTCATAAAAATCAATAATGTTCAACCAGATGGTATGAGAGCTGGAAGTATTTATTTAGTTCCTGATTTGAACCTTGACGGACAAGTATCAGATAGAGAAAGTTATAGGCCTGTGCCAGTTGTTGAAGAAGCAACCCGAGTTTGTCAAATCAGAGAGTTAGATGATTTACCAACAGTTTCACACAAATTCAAAAGAGGAGAAACTCTTTATTCAGTATTATCAAATATGGGTGTAGAAGTAACTTATCCTAATAGTAGGAGATCACTTCCATTGACTAGCGGACCTTTAGCACCAATTTATCAACAATTTAAAATAGATAATCCAAATGCCCCATCAAATCCTAGAAGATTAATGGCAGGTGAAACATTTCAATTTAGAGAGTATAATGATTTACATTGTGATGGTTCAACTACAAGTAATGTTGACACTCAAAATAATCAACTAGTTCCAGCACAAGTCCAATCAAATACAACTGGTGATGATTTAATCAGATACAAAGTTCAAAGAGGACAATTATTTTATGGATTTTTAGCAGGTGAAGGGATAAATGTTAGGGATTCAAGAGAAGAATTTTTGCCTTTGAAAACTGGAACTTTATCTGGTTATTATCAAGATTTCAAAAATGCTAACCAAGGGTTTAGTGGAATGAACGATTTTGATGCTGGTAAAAATTTTCTGTTCGTTGACATAAATAACAATGGAAGAATTGATTATAAAAAAATAGATTAATTTTTTTTATTTTAAACAAATTTATATTAATGATAACAAGATATACATCCCACTATATAAATTCTTAATAAAAAGTGTTGAAAATTACAAACACATGAACATTGGCGTTGATATGGATGAGATTATTGCAGACATGGTTACTAAATTAGTCCCTTGGCATAATGAGAATTATGGAACCGATATTAAAAAAGTACAAATTAGAGATTATGATTTAAGTAAAGTCTGGGGTGGAACCAGAGATGAAATGCTAAAAAAGTTTAATTCATTTTATGTTTCAGAACATTTTTTTCAAATTGAACCAGTACCAGGATCAATTGAAGGAATAAATGATATATCTTGTAACAACACATTAACAATAATAACTTCTCGTTCAAATTTAGTAAAAAATGAAACTTATGATTGGATAAACAGATATTTTCCTAACAAATTTGATGATATTATAATAACTGGAGCATGGACAAAAAGTGGTTTTGATATCGATGAAAAAGATTTTGGGAATAAATCAGATGTTTGTAAAAGCTTAGGTATTGACATAATGATAGAAGATTGTTATCAATACGCAATGAACTGTTTACCACACATAAAAAAAGCAATTTTACTTAATCAACCTTGGAATGAAAGTTTCAATCCCACACATAAAGGGATTGATAGAGTTTATACTTGGCCAGCTATCGTACAAAAAGTAGGTGAATATCAATCTTTAGTAACAACAAGATAATTTAACATTGATTCTACCATACACCTAGTAGCTAAATAATTTCTTTCATAAGCTGGTTCTGGGCCATTAAGTTCAAGTTGTGCAATATGAAGTTTATGATTAGTATAATCAATTTTTTTTTTAACAGGAGAATTATTTTTTTTTTTAATATCAAGAGAAGCATCATTATATTTTTGATGTAATTTCTTGATTTCAGTACCCCCAAAAAATTTAATATTATCATCAAAAGTTAAAATGTGTGAAGATAATCTGTTTAAAAAAGATTTTTTAATTTTATAATCTAAAGTTCGATCACTTAAAGTACCTAATTCCAAAACATTTGAATTAATTGGTTGATTTGTTCTTCTAGAATATTTTCTTCGATGTAAAGAGATTACACCTATTTGATCGTATTGAGTAAGCATCCTGTCAACAAAAGCACAAATATGATGTTCTGTATTTTTAATACATGAATTTCTTGGACCTTCATAAATAAAAGAATAAGTTCCAAGATCTTGATGTAATATCTGGTTTATTTTTACAGTGTAAAGTTCATCAGAATGAATACAAACAGCTAAAACAGGAATAGAACCCTCAGAGAGACTTAGTTTATATTTATCATTAGACATAATGATAAGATTATTAATTTAGATTAATTAATTTAGTTGTATTAGATTATAATAAAAATGTTATTTTATTTTAAAAAGAGATTCATAATTTAACAAAAAAAAGAAAATAAATAAAAATTACTTCCAGATCTGATATTCTTTAATTATCATAATCATGAAAATTATTAACAGAATAGCACCAGCAATTAAGTACCAGATACCTTCAGTAAGTAACCCAGTACTAAGAGTTTGGAACATACCCCATCCCATTACAATAAATCCTAACCATAAAAATTTGTCTAGAACAAGTTTCATAATTTCAAATTCTTGCTCATCAGTCATCCTTTTTTTAGCTTTACGCTTAACCATTTTGAGTCACCTTCTTTATTATTTTTGTGAATTATTATTAATTTAAAAAATAAAAAATAATTAAGTTGTTTTTATGAAAAATGTCTTACTGTCATATTCAGACCCATCAGTTTCATCCGTTACAACAACCTTAAACAAATAATTTCCTGTTTTATCAGGAGCAGTTATTGATACCGGAACCACTTTATTATCTCCAGCGCCTAACACTTGAGAATAATCATCCCAACCTAACCTAGCACTTACTGAAATACCATCCGAAGTTGTCCAGGTAGTTGTTTTCTCAGATACAAAATCAACAAATCCACTATCAGATTTAACTTGAAATTTCACAAGAAAACTCTTCTCAGAATCTTCTGTATTCTTTATACCAATTGCTTGAGTATCCATTTCACCAGTTTCTAAAGTAATGTCTGTTGCAGGAAACGACAATTTATTATTACTAGTTCTTAAATCGTCTAGAATTTGTTGTCTGACTGATTCTTGTACAGAATTACTAGTATCTTCCATACTACCAAATTGTCCTTTTACAAACCCCAATCCTAATCCTAAAACAACAAAGGCAATTACTACAATTACAATCGCTTCAATTGACAAATTCAACGAAGCTTTCTTACCAAGAAATTTTAAATTAAATTTCACCATTTATGCACCTCTTTAATTAAAGTTAAAATTTTTTACAATCTTATTAACATCTATTTTTTAATATTTATAATCTAGTTAATTAATTTTAATATAAAAAGCTTTGCATTAATAATTATTAAATAGATTTAGAATTTAAATCACTTTCATCACCATATTCTATAAATTTGTTATGATGATCTGGTTCATTGAAATTTTTATCTTTATTATGTTTGATTCCACACCAAAATGTTTCAGTATCAGAACAGATCTTACTTGTATATGCAATTAAACCATTACCATATCCACAATAAGCACAATTAATTTTCTCTAAAGGATCTAAATAACTTAATTTATGTCTGTCAATTTTAATATAACTAGACCGTTTAATTAAAGGGAGTTTATACAAACGAAAACATATTTGGTGATAAATTTCAATAGTAATATCCAGAAATGCTAAAGGAACAATCATCCCATAAATAAATGGGGCAGATAAACCCAGCCTAAATTTATTTCTAAACTTACGTGATTCCATCTGACAAAAGAAAAACTAAGTGTTTAAATGTTTTTTGTATAAAATGATTAATTATGATTCTTTTTTACTCAAAATAACACACTACTTAACCATTCCCAGAAAAACATTAAAACTAAATAAGCAAAAAGAAAACCAGGAACTAATGGCAAACCTTCTTTAATTTTAATTTCAGTAAGTTGACCTTCACTGTATAATTGACGTAAATGGTTTAAATCTTTTCGATCAATAACTTTTTTCTCAACAACTAACTCTTTCCTACCGAGATTTTCTTTCATCACATAAACATCTTCAGCTAACCAATCACCTTCAACTAAAAAAGGAATTTTTCTTGCCTGAATAAAACAAGTTTCTTCTACTGAAGCTACAAATATAAATAAATAATATCCTAATAAAGGAATTATTGCAAGAACTAAAAAGAATACCTGCCAGAAGGTTAATATTAAAAATAAAATTGTAAAACCCAATGCAACAAAATGTTCCACTTTATTTTGTTTAATTTTTGATTTAAAAGAAATTATGAAATTTTTTCTTTTAATGAAAGCTAGGACCAACATCCAAACTAAACCATAAATTGCACTTACAAGTAATAGTAGTAAGAAGAATAAAGCTAAACCCCAAGCCAGATTTATATTACTTGAAGTTCCAAAAATGAAATCCGTACCTAAAACTACACCCATCCCTAACAACAATTTACTATCTGCTCCACCCCATTGCCCACTAAAAAAAAGAACTGAAGCAATAACTAGACAGATTATAAATCCAACCAATCCTGAAACTAAAAACTGCCAACCATAATCTATTGCAAAAGTAGCTCTTAACAACAATGCTAAAAAAATAAACCCATAACTAATCATGTCAGGAACTTCTCTTCTTTTAATATCAGTATAAGAAGCAATTATTAATGTGATTAATGTTAATATAAATAAGGAGATATTAGCAGTACTTAATTCTATCATGTTGAAATACATATCTTAAAGAATTTTTTTAGGTATATTAAGTTTTGGGTATAATTTAATATATTAAATCCTAACCGGGACAGTCAGTACAAGGAGTTCCACCATTACGTGCACCACAGCAGATAACTTTCTTCCAGATATTTCTTTTCACACCATAATGTGAACCATAAGATGTAGTCCCACTTACTTTATACCCCATGCTACCTGCTGAATATCCAACTGGACCATTAAAATATCCGCCCGAACTAGACCCATAACTCACCATAATTAACTATTGTTAAGTTGTCTTTTTTATAAATATAATGGTGTATTGCAAAAAATTAAGAAAAAAAGAAAGTAGTGTGAATATTAAAAAAAGTAATTTAAAATTAACACTTACTCACCCATAGACATTAAACTAACAATTTCAGTTAAAGAGAATATAATATCATCTAATTTATTGGTAGGTTCTACTTCAATTTCTCCACTGGTAAGTCCAACTACTAATTGACCTATTACTTTTACAGCAACCCAGGATTCCTTTACTTTTTCCATCTCTATGCCTTTCTCTTTTTCCCACCAAGGACCTTCTACATGTTCACCTTCAACTTCTTTAGCTACAGTACTCATAATATCATACAAGAAATCAAAATCTACGCTAACAATAGCGTCTTGAGTACCGTCATAATCACTTACTTGTTCAATTCTCATAACAACTTCTGGATTAACTTTCATCAAACCTTGGAATACCAATTCTTCTTCATCTTTAATTTGAAAAATGATTTCAGCACCATCATCAAATCTATCACTAATTTTGTTAATCTTATCCATTATTTCTTCATTTTGTTGAATCTCTGCAACTTCATGAGCAGGTGGACCTTTTGGACCACCAAATTCTTCGTTCATTTTTTCAATGATAAACTCTTTTGGTGGAAAAATCCAAATTTTCATGTAAGGATTAAGAACATTAATATCTTCACCACCTTGACTAAAATGATCAGTTTTCTTATATTCTTCCCAGATTTCCACATCACCATAAATACTTTGATAACTTAATTGAATAGGCATATATTCTTCAGGAAATTCAGTTTCCCCTAAACAAGCTAATGTCCAAGCAGTACGATCAGTATTTTCCATTAAGACCCTATGTAACCCATTAATAATTCTCATATGATCTTCAAATTTATTTGGATCATCATTTACAAATTCGTTAAAGAACCAATCCATAAAATCTTCATTAAAAGATTCTTGAATTAACTTCCTTTCTTCAATCAATTTTTCAAGATCTTTTTTACACCAATCATCTTCCATCACATCAAATGAATTATGTTTGTATTCTCCGAATTGTTCTAATTCTTCACCCCAACCATCAATCCAAAATCCAGCTTGTTCATCACCGTTAGTATATGTGTCACAGTTTGCACCAAATTGTAAAAGTTCTTTATCTTCTTCCCATGAATCACCTGATTCACATGCAAAATTCAAAATTCTTTTTTTATCTTCACTACATTTTGGTTCTGCACAATCACTATCACTTTGACAACCATCACACTGACCTTCTAATTCACAACCATTTAACCAATCACCATCACAATCACTATATCCCTCTTCACATTCACAGTGACCTCGTTCTTCATCAAAGAATTGTTTATCGTAACATTCTAAATCGCCATTTTCATATTGACACAAGTTACATACTTTACAAGATTCATCACATTGTTCTAAATCACCATTTTCCCAATCACATTCCCAACAATCTTTACAATCATCATCACAATCTTTATTGTCATTATAGTTTTGATTATCATCTTCTTCTTCGAGATCTTCAAACCACACATAATCATCTGCAACAGCCATTCCAGTAATCAAACTACTAGTACCTAAATTCTGTTCACCGCTAGAATCATCATTACCCTCATCTGATGGCACTGATTCTGATTCACTTTCTTCTTCAACAGGTTCAGATTCATGAGAATCACTTTCTGGTTCATTATTATTTTCTGGGACTTCACCATCATTCCCCTCTTCAATACTATTTTCATCAGTAGGTTCTGACACCTGTTCTTCAGTTTCTCCTACGGGATCTTCATCAATTTGATCAGTTTCTCCATTATCTTGTTCAGTATCGTTTCCTTCTTCATTGTTAGAAGAATCATCTGCATCTTCATTATTCTCCGGCTCAGCAGGTTCTAGTTCATTATTATCATTATTTGAGTCATCGTTGTCATCATTAGGAGGAGGACCATTTTCACCATAACCTAAACATATGCACATGCCATCAATACAATTAGTATTCTGATCACCACATTCTTGTTCACAACCATCTTTACATTCAGACACTTCGTTATTATCATCACCTTGTTCAGGAGAATCATCATTACCTAAACACACACATTTGTCATTTACACAATCAGTATTCTGATCACCACATTCTTGCTCACAACCATCCTTACATTCAGATTCTTCATGATTACTTTCTTCATCATTTCCATTGAACCAACCATCATCTTGATTTTCTTCTTCCCACATTTGTTCACAATCACAGTCAGGATCATCACAGTCCCAATAAGTATCACCATCATCATCTTGACCGTTGGTACAATCTTCATCCCCTCCCTGGGCAGAAACACATTGGGCATCTTCACAATAAAAATTTTGATCACATTGTTCTTCTTCAGAACGACACCAAGCATTGTTAATTTCAACTGTTTCTTTTATCAAATAATCTTTATATTCAATTCTTTCAATTTTTTGTTTAATAAGATCATCAAGACCAATATCATTTACTGTATCATACAAAAAATCTTCCAGTTCATTAGAAGTAATATCATTATCTTCTTGTGCTCTCCAATTTAGTTCAGATAAGTAATTGTTTAATTTTTGTTCTTGAGAATAAAATTCTTTTCTAGCATCAGATGCTGAATTAGAACTTTTAATTTCATCAACCACATCATCTAACATCTCAATAAAACCATTTTTGACTTCTTCAATTTCGTTATTATGCAAATCTTCCCATGCATAACCAGAATCAAAATGTTCATCACCAATTTCTTCTTTATTTCTACTTTCAATATGTGCCCAGATATGAAAATTATCTTCGTCAGACTTCACATCATGGTTAATAGACAATTCTGAATATAGATCATCATTATCAACAATTGTTCCAGTGATATAAGTTACATCAACAGTTTCTTTCCTACTTAATAAACCAGAAAAAATGTTACTACATTCATCAGGATTAGTATTAATGTAATTATTAACATTTGATTCAACATTAGCAGCAGCTTCACCCAATTCAGATAAACTAACATCACCATTTTCATATAAATCAACCATTTCTTGAAATGAATTTATAAAAAGTCCAATATCAACATTTTCTCCTTCTGTTTGAAGAGAAGATTGTATCCCTACATGATAAAATAATAATATTTCATTTCCATCTTTAATTCCATTTGGCCAAGCATGTAATGTGACCCTAACTTTGTCCCCATCAAATAAAACATTTTCAAAGTAAGGTACTTTTTCATCAAGTTTAGTTGATTGACCATCATTATCTATCCAAATTTCTTCCTGATAACCACTAGGGCTTCCAAACAAATCTTCAACAAAATCAATTGATAAACCTTTGAAATAATCTCCCTCTTCTTTTGAATTCATTTGAGGTAATTTACTGGCTAGATTAGAGATTTCTTCCCAATCAGAATTATCAGCAGCTTCTGTAATCTCTTTAAGAACTTCAACCGTATCTTCATCACCTAAATCTTGAAATAAAACAATTAATTCATCTACAACATTTTTTAATTTTTCAGCATCTTTATCCATAAAGGCAATTTCTGCTTCTTTACCCAACTCTAAAATTTCATCTGAATAAGCTGGGTCTATATTAGAATCTGAAGAATACTTTTCCATCTCACCATCAATCTCTTCATAGAACTGCTCTTCAACCACATAAATGTTAGTTTTAAATTTTAAATAATCTAATTCACCATTTTCATATTGTTGAGCGTAATCAGAAACTTGATCAAAGTCAGCAGCAAAAACCATCCCAGTTAAAGCAAGGAATAAAATTAACATCACACTTATCTTTTTCATTTTGTGATATGTAAGTATATTTAATATAAATAATTAACTATAAATACAGATTAATTTATTAATTAAGTTTATGAAAGATTATTGTTAAATTAATTTTTTTGTAAAATTAGTAAATTTTATAAATACAAACAAACTTACTTTTAGTGAGATGGTAATGGTAGTTAGTGATATGTTCTTACAATTAGCTTTAGTTGTATCTATCGCAGCATTCTCAGCATTTTTCTTTAGACTGATTAGACAACCACAATTATTAGCATATATCATTGTTGGTGTTTTAATAGGACCAGTGTTTAATTTAGTAACAGATTTAACTATGATTGAATCTATGTCAACCATAGGAATTGCATTCTTGTTATTCTTAGTAGGATTAGAAATTGACATTAAAAAATTAAAAAATGTAGCTTTAGTATCTACGTTTGGCGGTACAATCCAAATAGCAGTTTTGTTTTTAGTTGCTTTTCTAATTGCATTATCGTTAAGTTTTGTTTCAATAGAAGCAATTTACATTGCATTAATGTTAGCGTTCTCTTCAACAATGATTGTAATGAAATTCTTATCTGATAGAAGAGAACTTAGTACATTACATGGAAGAATTATTGTAGGGATATTATTATTAGAGGATGTAATTGCAATTTTAGCTTTATCTGTTCTAACTTCAATAAATGGGTTTGAAGCATCATTATTAATAGTAGCGTTATTAAAGTTCTTAAGTTTGTTTGGTTTAGCTTATGTATGTAGTAAATTTTTATTCCCATCAATTTTTAAATTTTCAGCAAAAAACCCAGAATTACTTTTAATCACATCATTAGCAACTTGTTTTTTATTTTCCTTAATATTTCAATATTTAGGATTTTCAATAGTAATTGGTGCTTTCGTTGCAGGATTAACTTTAGGTAACTTACAATATAATGTAGAGATCATTGCTAGAGTTAAATCATTACGAGATTTTTTTTCATTGATATTTTTTGTATCTTTAGGTATGGCGCTTACTGTTGCTTCCTTGAAAAGTTATTGGTTAGCATTAATCATTTATATCATATTTTTGTTAGTCTTTAAGCCACTACTGATTATGACAATCTGTTCAGTGTTTAAATTCACAAGAAAACCATCATTTTATACTGCGATATATTTAGCTCAAGCAGGAGAATTTGCATTAATTATTGCTTCACAAGGGTTATACTTAGGACATATAGGCCAAGAATTATTTTCTATGATTGTATTTTTAACAATATTATCTATGACTTTAACATCATATGTGATAAAGTTTAGTGATAAATTGTATAAGTTATTTAGTGAAAAATTAAAGATATTTGAAATTTTCAATGCCGAGGGATTAGAATTTATTCCAACCGAGATAAAACCAACAATCATCTTATGTGGACATAATCGAGTAGGGTATAGTATATTAAAAAGTTTGAATAAGATGAAAAATAAAATTCTGATTGTAGATTATAATCCAGAAATTATTTCTAAATTAGTTAAACAAGGATATCATTGCATTTATGGTGAAGCTGACGATAACGAGATTATTGAAAGGATGAACTTGAAAAATGTAAAGTATTTACTTTCAACAATACCTTATTTGAAAGAAAATAAAAAGTTAATTAAACGAACTAGGTCAGTGAATAAAAAAGCAAAAATTATTGTTACTGCAGATAAAATTGAAGATGCACTTAAATTTTATGACCTTGGGGCTAATTATGTAATCTTACCACATTTCTTAGGTGGTGAGCATGTAGCTAACCTTTTCAGTAAGGTAAGGAAAAGAGAAGTTAAATTAAAAGATGAAAGGGATTCTCATTTAAAAGAATTAAAAGAAAGAATGAAAATTGGACATGATCACCCAGTACAAATGGGTTGAATGTTTAATTTCTGCTACCAATACTCTTAAACTAATCTATTTAATAATAATCATAAATAAAATCATTTACAGTAACAATTATAAAACCAACACCTTTTTCTTAACTTAACATGAATTTTCAAAAATTAGGTCCAGTAGAAAGCAGTAAGAGATATCTTGACTTAGCATTCAGTAAAGCTAGAACTAAAGCCAAAGAAAGAGATATTAATTCTAAAGACAAATTAGAAATAGCTCGAAGATTAGAGATGTTAAAATTGGATGTAGTTAAAGCAGATTTAATCAGTAGATTAGAGAGAATCTTATCAGAATTCCCTGGAGTGGATCATTTATCAGAATTTTATATCAAATTAATGAAATTAACTTTGGATTATCCAACAATGAAAAAATCTTTTGGAGCAGTTAACTGGGCAAATGAAAAGATCAGGCATTTCCATAGGTTATATGTTGGGAAAGTATCTAATGCAACAAATTATAACAAAATTAAAAGTCATTCTAAAGAGTATTATGGAAGAATTTCTTCAATTATGAAACAGATTGATGCTAATTTGAAATATCTTGAAGAATGTCGAAGAATTATGAAAACTTATCCTGATGTTAAAGAGATATTTACTGTTTGTATTTATGGATTCCCTAATGTTGGTAAAAGTACGTTCCTTAACAAACTTACTGGGAGTAAAGCTAAAACAGCTGCATATTCATTTACCACTAAAGGGATCAATTGTTCATATTTAGATATTAAAACTATGGAGGGAGCTTCTAAAGTTAAGAATAAGAATCAATTAGATGATTGGGCACAAGTATTAGATGTACCAGGAACCTTAGCAAGACCAGAACGAATGAACCTAATTGAACTTCAAGCAGATTTAGTATTAAAAAATTTAGCTGAATTAGTTATTTATGTATTTGATCTTACTGAAACTTATCCAATCCAAGAACAAGTTAAATTATATCGAATGGTTTCTAAGATTCAACCAACATTAGCATATATCAGTAAAAAAGACTTAATTTCTAAAGAACACATTAAAGATTTTTATGAACAGTATGAAATTGATCATTTCACATTTGATCAAATTAAAGAAAAAATTGCTGATTCCAAAAATTGATTCACTTTAGCATTCTAAACCCAAAAAAACAATAAAGTTTAAAAGGGGAAAAAGTTTACTGTAATGTATATGTCACACTCTCTAAATATGATGATTATCTTTGCAGTCATCAATCAACTAATATTTGTATGCGTAATCGTACTAATTTATTTACATTTCCATAAAAAAGCTAAGTATAAAAGATATTTAAAACGAAAAGAAGAATTCTTACGAAGAAAAGCAATGCAAGAAGGTAATGCTGATAGTTGTAGTTGTGATATTAAACAGAACAATGTTACAAAAGAAAATTCTAAACCAAAGAAAGGTAAAAAAAATAAAGTTGATTATGATCAACAGTTAAATAATGTTGAATGTAAATTATGCGATTTAAGATCAGATTTAGACAATTATTATAAACCAAAACCTCTGAATGAGTTACATCAAGAAATGAAAAGTAGTTTTTTAGATCAAGAGGTAGATTTCTTAGATAAACAAATTAATGATAAAATTAAATCTCACCCTTACGTTACAAAAAAACAAGTTATTGATCGTAAGTATCAAGATAAAATTAGTAATTTAAATGACCAGATTGTTTCATTGGGTGGTTCTCAACAAGCAGTTAGTCAACCTAAAAAAGTAAAGACAATTACAGAATTAAAGATAGGAAAAGAATTAGATAAAATTAAAGATTTACTTGACAAGTATGATACAGAACCTGATACATTTATGGGTAAAGTAAAGAAAAAGTTCAAAAGTAAAGAAGAAATTGACGCAGAAGCAGAAGCAATTAAGTTAGTACAAAAAATTTCCCGTATGATTGAGGGTAATCATCCAATCCCACCTAACGAACTTCTATGGATTAAGGATGAAGTTAAAAATTTAAGAAAAGATATTAATGAAGATTTGTATTGAGAATTGATATGGTAAAGTCATCTAGAGCTATAATTGTTCATAATGAAAAAATTCTTTTGATACATAGAATAAAAAATGATATGGAATATTATGTTCTCCCAGGTGGGAAAATTGAAGAAAATGAAACTCAAAGAGAAGCAGTGATTAGAGAAGTTAAAGAAGAAACAAACTTAACTATTGAAATCGATAAACTGCTATGGAGACATAATGAACATATCAAAATTAACAAACATAATGAAAAAATTGTGGGATATTATTTCTTAGCTAAAAAATTTAAAGGTGAATTAATGTTAGGCGGACCAGAGAAAGAACTTCAATCAAAAAACAACATATTTTTATTAAATTGGTACCCAATAAATGAATTAAAAGAAATTTTAATGTATCCCATTGAAATAAAACAAAAAATCATAAATTTATTTGGTAATTAATACCCTAAGTCCCCATCCCAAACTGACTGATTATATTTTCTAACATATCATCGATTTCATCATCATTCCCTTTATTTGAATTATCAAACTCAAATATTTGACCATGATTATCCTTTTTTATTGCATCTACAAAACAATCTCTTTTCTGCAAATAACTATGCTGACAGACAATTCTTCTTTCAATTTGTTCAGGACTATGGCCCCTTCCTTCCAATCTTTCCCTTTGAACATCTTTACTGACATTAACTAAAGCAACATTATTATTACATAAGTAAGACATCCCAGTTTCTGCTATTAAAGCAGCATTAAGTAAGATTAAACCTTCTTTACGATAAAGTTCTTTTTGATATCTAACTAAAAGGGGCTTTCCCATAATTTTGTTCAGTTTTTCTCTTGCATCCGTATTATTAAAAATTAATTCACCTAACATCTTCCGATTAATTGAACCGTCAGAATTTCTAGTTTCAGGCCCAAATGTTTGCATAATTTCTTCTCTTACCGTTATATATCTTGGTTCTTTTAAGTCAGTAATTATTTGATGACCTATATGGTCTAGTTCTATATTATGAACTTCAATACCCTTAGTAGTCCCTAATTCAACTAACTTTTTACTGACATAAGATTTTCCTGCACCAATTTCACCAGTGACACCCAAGACATATTGTTTAGATATTCTTTCTTCTAATCTCTGTTTAACATCTAATGGAACAAATTCATGAATAAGGCCGTGTTCACTTTGTATTGCTTTAACATTACTTGAAGAAACATGAGTTAAATGTGGCCTTGCAAATAAAACATGAGTATCAATACCTAATTTTTGTGTTTCACCAATTTGATGTAACAAAGATTCATATTCAACATCAGTTGGACCCCTTACACCTTTAACTATAACTCCTATTTTTTTTTCATATGCATAACTTACCAATAAACCCTCAAATGAATCAACAGTAACATTCAGGTACTTTCCTAATGCTTTGTTAGCCATTTCTGTTCTTTCAGCTAAAGTAAACATATAATTCTTCTTTGGATTAACTCCAATTCCAACAATAACTTCATCAAAAGCTTTAGAAGCTCTTTCAACAATGTCCATGTGACCATAAGTTATGGGATCACCAGAAAACGCATATATTGCTTTTACCATTTTTATTATACCAGTTTGATAGTGTTTTAGTTATATAACACTTATCTTTAAAGAACATCTAAAACCTGAATTTTTTTTAACAAAAGTTTAAAGAAAAAATAATATTAAAAAATTAAGAACTTTCTACTTCAACAATCCTACATGTACAAGGCATTTTCTTGGATGCTCTAACTAAAGCTTTTTTACCTAATCGAAGGTGTGCTTTGTCTAACCTTAATTCCATGATAGTTTGTCCTTCCTTCAATCGAGCTGCAGAACTGATAACCTTACCAAATGATTTCTTCATTCCAGTACTCATCCTGTCCGCACCTGCCCCGGAAGCTAATGGGTTCTCTCTTAAAATGTGAAATGGATAAACTTTAATCTTTAAATGATAATCTTTGTTAATTGTTTTATCCAATAATTTGTTTGAAGTTAACCTAGCTGCTTCTAAAGCGTTATGCCTTACATTCATAGCCCTAGTTGAAGTTAACCTTAATGTTGTGTTGTATTCACCTTTAATATTACCTAAGTCAAACTTGATAACTTTCATATGAGGGAAACCACCACGCACAAAGTTCTTCTTATTGTACTTACTAATCCTAGTATAAGGTCTTTCTAACTTTTGATATGCTGCAAATTTCCTTATTCGTGCCATATTACCCAAAAAATAACGTTCAGTTTTTAAATGTTACTGTAATTTAAGAGATATATTATTAATTATTCTTCATCCCACTTAACTTTACCCTTGTATGTTGTTCTAAGTATACATGATTTTTGAAATAATTCTTCACAGATTTCAACAGAAACACCAAACTCTTGTGAAGCAAATTTATATGCAATAGGTTTTTGTAATTCTAAAGCTTTTAAAAGTTCATCAAAATCATTATAAGAATCAGTGTTATTATTACAGAAATTATTAATCCAAGTAGTAATAACAGATTCATCCCTAGTCATATAACCATCACCAATTGCTGTTCTTGCATAAGCATCATATTTAATCATATCATCTGCAAAATCTTCAATACTTTTTCTATCAGGGATATGCGACATGAGAGTTCAAAATTGAGGTTGATTAAAAAAGTTAATTGAAAAAATTAAGTTAATAATTTCTCATACCATCTATTGGTGATATCATATCAGTACGTTCTTGATAGGTCTTAATTAATTCAATTATTTCACTAGCAAGATATGTTCTTCCCAATTCTAAACCAAATTCTTCTAATGAAATCTTATCATCATCATTAGCTATATCATAACAAGGTTTAGATATCCTTCTTTCATTACTACCAGGTCTGTTATTACAAGATTCACAAATTGAATCAATTCCCTCAACAATTTCAATTTGCAGATCAGGATTTGTTAATATTTTATCATAAATGTCATGAATATCATCTTCAGTTTGATCAGTATAAATACCTAATGTTGGTCTTGATTCTACTTTAACATCAGAATCATATGATTTTAATAAATTGTTTAAATTCGAATCTATTGGTGAATTCTCAATGTAAGAGATACTTGAATTTGTAAACCTTTGAGCCATATTCCTGTTAAATAGTTTTTTAGCAATACTATCAATATGATGACCTCTTAACCTAATTTTTTCTACCATATTAACAAGAAAGTATCACTCATTTATAAATATTGCGATAATTCGTCACCAGCAAGGAGTGATTTATTGAGTTGAGCCAAACCTATTCAACCCTAACTGCCCTTTACGCTTTCCAGCAGAAACTTCTACTGGAATATCTTCACCCAACTGATTTTTCACATTAACCGCCATAGCTTTACCAATTAATTGAGATAAAGTAGAAAGATCAACCTTTTTCAAATCACCAAAATCTTTAAGGCCATTATTATACAGTCTACGCGCTCTTTTTCTTCCTACACCTTTTAGTTTAAGTAAAGGTAAAAGTTCTTCCTTGACACCATTCTTAAGCCTGTAACGTAATTTACGAAGATCTCTTCGAATATCTTTATAGTTCAGTAGGCCAGTAAGTTCAATCAAAGAGTATAATAACCAATTTGCAATTTCTAATTTAGCCCTAATTTCTCCAGGTCGGACATCAAATTTGTCAAATAACAAATCTTCACCAGATTCGTTTGCCCAAGATTCAAAAAACAAAGCAGTCTTAATTGAGTTCATAAACATAGAATATTCATAATCAAAATGATCTGGTTCTTTTTGTAAAAGATTGTCAAAATTGTTTAATAATTCACTTTGGATTAAATCAAACTCTTTTTTCTTAACTCGAAGTAAAGGACGCATTTCAATAGTGTTTGATACTGCTTGCAGATATGAAAAAATCTTAATTTCAGTATCAAGTTTATTAGCACGTTCCATACGATCAAGTAAAGATCTTGCAGTTAATGGATCTAAATAAAGTTGAGACACTCTTTTACCAATCATTGTAGCTCTCAATTGATCTTTATCTTCACAAGAATTATCAGTTACTGTGCTTGGAATTTTTTTAACTTTTTTCCACATATCTTTAGCGCTTACAAACATGGAATCAGTTTTAAGGATATTATTATTTTTATCATCAACTCTTAAACTACCTAATTTTTTCTTATCAACTACAAATCCCCATTCAATCAGTTTCTTTAAAGTTCTGTCCATGATACTTTCTAATTCATCAAAATCATTGTACTGCGCTGCCCAAAAAGTTTCTCGAAAAAAATCTTTCATTTCTTTTTTAGTTTTAATTATACCTGATGCAATCAAAGAAAGAAGATAAGTTCTTAACACTGGTTCTGCTGCAAGTTTAGAATAAATATCTTCAGGAACACCACAGATATAACGATTATAAATTTCATCTTTTTCAATGACAGTCCTAGATATTGAGATTGCTTCACCTAATTTAGAATGTTCAGGCCTACCGGCTCTGCCAGCCATTTGCATGTATTCTAATACAGGTATCCAATCCATACCCCATTTACCACTAAATCTTTTCAATGACTTAAGAATTACCCTATAAGCTGGGAGTGATAATCCCGCAGCTAAAGTAGGAGTACAACAAATAATTGTTATATCACCATTACGAAAATTATCCTCCACAATATCTCGTTGCTTAGAAGCTAAACCAGAATGATGAAATGCAATACCTTTCTTTAAAGTTTTAGCTAAACGTTTACATTGTTTAGTTGGAGAAGAAACTGATTTAAGAGATTGTTCACTTAGTTGATTAAGAAGTTCAGGGTTGTGTATTTTGGAGATTAAATTAGCAATATCTTCTGCAGTTCTTTCAGCACTAGCTTTACTGGAAACAAACACTATTGCTTGTTTGTTCATTCGTACTGTTTCTAAAGCTAGTTTAATTGTATCATCCAAAAGTAATGTTCACCCAACATAGTAAGATAACACTTATAATAAATAAGTTTCGGGTGTAAAAAATAAAAATAGAAAGTAAAAAAATAAAAATTTAATCATCACTCCAGTTTTCAATCGTGTAAACCTTTACAGTATACTCATTGTCTGATTGAGCTTGTTGAGAATTTGCAGACCCACTAGACGAACTAGAGCTACTGCTTGAACTTGATGAACTAGTAGTAGTTAGTTTAATTTCATCTTCATCAACCATTATTGTCCATTCAAATTCAATTTTACTTCTACCATCACTAATTTCAACTTCAACTTTTTTCTCACCACCACTAGTAAATTCTCTAGTGATAGCATTAGTACCTTTGATTTCGTTAAAGTCAAAATCACTAAATGACCATTCATAAGTTAATTCGTCTTCGTCAAAATCGTAAACTTCTACTGAAAAAGTTAATGCTTCATCTTCAACATCAGTATAAATAATTTCATCTTCAGGAGTATAACTTACAATTTCAGGTATCTGATTAACATTCTTAACAACAATTTTCACAGGATGTATTACTTCTGCTTCACCATCAGTTACTTTAAAGTCAACCCAATAAGTTGTTTCTTCACTACTAAACTTCTTGTTAAGGTAACTTGATTTTGACCACAAATTATCCCAATAAGAATCAGACCTATTTATCACAGAATCATATTCAGGTTCCCATAAGAAAATATTGTCTGATAAAGATGCACCAGAAGGCATTCCTTCTGCAGTTAGATTAAGAATATCTTCACTATCAGAATCTTTTACATCAATACTAATCATAAACTCTTGACCCTCATTTACAACAATATCATCATCTTTAATCTTAATTGTAGGTTCACGATTATTTTTAGTTACAACAATATTTACTGTTTCAGTGACAGATAAATAACCATCACTTACAGTCACATAAACAGTATAATTCCCTTCATCTTCATACCCAGTATTCCATTCACCTTGACTGTCAAATGGTTCAGTAAAATAATATCTTACAATGTCACCATCTGCGTCTTCAGAATTAACATAAAGTTCAAGATCTTCAGTTTCCATAATTGTTTGGTTATACAATTCAGTGATTTCTGGTGCTCGGTTAGTATTAAAAACAGTTAAATCAATATCTTCACTACTACAAAGATCTTTACCACAAACCTCTACTTGGAAAGAAGACTTACTTTTCTTAGTAAAAAAATGCTCCAACCTCATTGAGTTTAATATGTCAGTTATAAAATTAGAATTTCTAGTTATATAATCATAGGACACATTCCAAACTAATGTTTGGTTTTCTTCTATAAATATTACATCCCCTGGTAAACCAGTAAATTCAAAAGTAATATTATCACCATCATAATCTTCAGCATCAATGTGCCATTCAATATAATCACCCTCATACACACCAATGTCAGTACTAACATTAATTTCAGGTGCCCTGTCAAGATCAAGTACTTCAATACTTAAATTAAATGATGAACTTAGTTCACCATCAGTAACACCAATTTCTGTATTGTAAACACCAGCATCTTCATAACCTGTTGCCCACATACCTGAGCTGTTTAATGGAAGTTTAAAATCAAAAGTGATTGTATCTCCATCCATATCAATTTCAGGTAATTCTAATTTTAATATTTCAGTTTCATACAAAGTAATTTGCTGATCACCAATATTAGGTGCCCGATTAGTTTTGTAAACTTTTATAGTCCAAGAATATTGAGTAGATAAATCTTGATCACTTACAGTTAAATTTAATTTATGCGTACCTTCATCATCAAAATCAAGGTAAAGATCATATTCTGCACTTGATGAGATGGTTTTATTATTTAATTTCCATTCATAGTATAATGCATCATCCCACTCATCACCATCAGTTGCAGTTACGTACAATTCTAATGTTTCATTTTCATTAGCTTCAACAATCGAATCTTCAGAGAATAAATCAATTAAAGTAGGGGCCTGATTTTTTTCTTCAATATTAATTTCTAGCCATTCAGTGACTTCATATTCAATATCTTGAGCAATTACTTCAATTACATACCTACCCGCATCAGTATAATCAGTTTGCCATTCACCATTTTCATCAAAGGGTTCTTCAAAATGATATTTTAATATGTCTTTGTCAGGATCAACAACATAATCTTTAAGATCAATTAAATCTGTCTCATCAACGGTAATAGAATTTATAGTAAATTCAGGTGCTCGGTTTTTTTCTTCAACAACAATATAAATTGTTTCACTTGTACTTGCTTGACCATCAGAAGCAGTTATGTTAACATAATATTCACCAGCATCTTCATAACTTGTTTGCCAATGACCAGATTCATCAAAAGGACTAGTATAATTAAATGTAACATCATCACCATCAGGATCAGTGGCATCAACGTCTAACTGAACACCTTCAGTTTCTTCAACAGTAAATGTAGTGATTGCTAACACAGTAAAAGAAAGTGATATTAACAGTGTTAATACTAATAATAAAGTTAGCATGATTGTTAATGTTTTAGGGATGGTTTTAATTTTCATTGTAAATTGGTTATTTTAATTTTTTTGATCATTAATTTTAATTATTATAATATTTGAATTAACTTAATTTTTTAGTTTTAATTTAACATATAACATCTACCAAACTTTACTATCACCAGATTATTACTGGCCCACCAATCAATATTTAATTTTAATAATTAAAAAAAAAAACTAATACTATAGTATCAATTATTCAGCATCTGCAGAAACTTCAATAATCTCTGGAGGCATGTTAACATCTTCTACTACTAGATTAATGGTATCACTTACAGTATCTTTGCCATCGTACGCAGTAATAGTAATACTATATTCACCATTGTCTGTGAAACTAGTATCCCAAACACCATCACTACCAACAGGATCGCTGATTGTAATAGTAATTTCGTCACCGTCTAAATCACTAACTTCAGGTTCAATAACTACAGTTTCACCTTCGTTAACACTAATCTCATCATCGAAACCACTTAATATAGGTAATTCGTTAACGTCTGTAATACTTAATAAGAAACTGATTTCTGTTTCAAGTTCACCATCACTTGCTAACACAGTAATTGTATAATCTCCTGCACTAGTATGATCAGATACAAAAATACCACTTGCTAAAGGTTCTGAAACAGTTACAGTTACTGCATCATTGTTAGGATCTGAAACTACTGCTTCAAATTCAATAACGTCACCTTCAGAGTAATACATATCATCAACATCTTCAATTTCTGGAGCTACATTAACTCTATTAACTATGATTAAAATGTCTTGGGTAACAGTATGTACTTGGTCAGTCGCAGTTAAAGTAACGTAATATTCACCTGCATCACCATAACTTGTTTGCCATTCACCCATTTCATTTAATGGTGAAGTAAATGCATAAGTCACATCATCATTATCAGGATCAATAATATTTACGTTTAATTTGATAGCTTCATTTTCACTAACGTAAAACATTAATACTTCTTCATCAACTTCTTCAACTTCTTCTTCAGCTTCTTCCATATCAATTGTAACTTCTTCTTCAACTACAACATCTTCAGCTTCTTCAACTAAGTCATTATCTTCTAATTGTCTTTCAATCTCAGCGATCTCATTAATTAAATCAGTTTCGCCTTCCTCTTCTTCTGTAGAGTTTGGTACATCATAAGCTTTATAATTTAAACAGCTTGTTAAGAATAGTACCATTACTAATACAGAAACCAATGCTAAAATTTTCTTCATCGTTCATTGCACCCCCAAATCCATGAGTATATCATGTTTGTGTATTTATTTTTAGTATAACTAAATGTTTTTGTAAGTATTCTCGGATGATAACTCGTATTTAAAGATTTATACGCAACAGAATATATTCTACCTCAAGTAATATTATCACAACATATGTATTGGAGTGAGGTATAATTACATACTAACAATAATTACAATAATGTTAATAAATAAATAAGTCTTGAAATTATGTTAGAAAAATAAAAGGTGGCCCCACCGAGATTTGAACTCGGGACTTCACGATTTCTTTTCGGAATAATTCCCAATTATCAGTCGTGCGCTCTACCAAACTAAGCCATGGGGCCGATACAAGATAGGCAGAAAAAGTGCTCCTTTTTAAAGATTACGCTTAAGAAAAAGCAACGTGATTAGATTAATTTTGCATTAGCTTTATTTTATCTAGCATTAAATTTAAACATTCAGCATGATAATCACCATTACGATTCATATCTTGTGAAGCATCTATCCTCAACACTTCAGGAACTGGAACAGCATATTTACCGTCATAAATTTTATGAATATTGTTAACTACATGAGTATACCGATCATTAATTCGTTTCAAATAATCTGCGGGGACAACTTCAACCCCTTGTTCTTGTGCTCTCTGTTTATTTCTTCTAACTAAAATGTTAGGATCTTTTACTTCAAGATAAATAATTAATTTTTCCAACCATTTGTCTACATCTTCTTTTGTCCGATCAAGTTCATCTAAGGCATCAAATAATCTCTCTTCATACTCTAAAAATTCTCTTCTTTTAAGATAACCTTCACGATAAGAGTTATAAGCAAATATCTCTCCACCTTCAATCATCCCTCGATCAAAGATAAATAGATCTTTTTTTCTTTTAGCTCTCCTATGTCTTGCGATCCTAGAACTTAAACAATCTAACTCAAAACCATAAGTGTTATCTTTTCTATCTTCGTAAAACTCTTCACGCCAAACCGGATCCAAAAATTCTGGGAAGATATTGACACCCAAACCAATTTTGGATTTTACTAAATCTTTATTTTTTTCAACATAGTCTACAAAAGTACTTTTACCTGCACAAATATTTCCCATTACTAATACAACTAAATCTGCCATTTAATTTATCACCTAATTAAATACTTTTTATCACAACCTAAATCATCTAAAGTTTGATTCACAATTATCTGTGTCCAGATATCACGATAATTATCTTCTTCGTGAGGGATAGGAAGTTCTTGATAATCTATTTTATTTATATCTAAAAATGATTTTATTCGTTTATCCATATCTTCTTGAAAATCAGCTTCAACATCCCTAACTCCATTATGTTTAATCTCAGTATTATCAACAATTGGTAAAAAGTAAAGTTTATTGAAGGGATACTTTTCTAAATGACCTAATGTCATAGACAGAGCATATTTATCTTCACCAAATCTTCTTTCTAAATAACAATAATTATCTGGACCACGATCACAAATCATAACATCATATTTAGGATTTCCGGGACCACCTTTAGAATATTCAATTTCTTGAGCAAATTGTCGATGTAAAATCCATAATTGAGAGTCTTTAGTAGTTTCTTGATTAATTGATAACCCTAACTTTTTAGCTTCAGTAGCCATTTCTCTAAGAACAGTTGCTTCAACATTTCTTCGTTTAAGTTCACCTTCAACTATCGCTGCTAACGCAGTTTTACCCGTACCATGCGTAGAAACTAAACCTATCTTATAAACCATATCTATCCTCTTTTTAAAAATTTAATCCTAACAAAACATCTGATTTTTAATGAAATAAATGATTTTTTAAATGTTTAAAAGTATTGTGATTATTTCAGATATAGTTTAGAAAGTTTATTAAAATTATTTTAATTAATTAAAAAAAATTGGCACCACACCATTTTTAACAATTTAGAAAACCCAATCATTAATCTAAAAATTTAATGTTTTATTTTTAGCCTAAAAATTACTGGTAGGGGGCGAGGTACCCCATACCAGCGGACTCTTTTTTAGGTTAAAGACACCCTCACTCAATTCCCCATCAAGCTAAGCGATGCTCAGATACTAATACTCGCCTTCAACCGCATTACGTTCTGTTATCATTTTTCAAAAAGGAGAGATTATTAAAAGATTATTGTGATTGTTTTTTTGTGTTGAGAAGGTTATTAAATTTAATAACTAATCTAACTTAACTAATCAAAATTAATTAACCAAACTGAGATGTTCGAATTGATGTCTTTAATAAAATGTCTTACAATATTGGTTTTGAAGTTTGTTTAAATAATTAATAATTGTTAGTAAAATATATCTGTAACTGAAATTAATTAGATAATTCAATAATTAACTTTATATAATAAGCTAATAATAAATTATATATGCGATTTACAATAATTGATTGTTATACTGATGAACCATCTGGATTAGGAGTATTACCCACGTTAGGAACTTATCCCAGATATTTAGCAGGTGCAGTCTTAGAATCAGGTAACGAATTTTATTATTTAACTATTGATGATATTAGAGCTACAGTTTTGGAATATGAAGGGAAAAAAACAGTTCTGCAAATTAAAGAAAAAGAAAAAGAGATCAAAACTAATGTTAAGATTAGAAATTTAACTCCTAACTTTGGAGACATTACTAAAATTTTAGATTCAAGTGATGTAATTATCATTATTGCAGGTGTTCACACGCCTGGGAAATATTTATCAGCGTATCCCGGAACAACTAAAGAGATTTCAACTTTATTGAAAAAGTTAAGATGTAAAACATTTAAAGTTCTTACCGGACCAGCAGCACATACAGGTTCAGGATTATGGGGCGGGAAAAAAGCAAGAAGCGTTGACCAAGATGTTGATCAATTTGATTTAGTGGTAAAAGATTTAGAATACAAATTTGATGAATTGATTAAAAATAATTTCACAGAAGATATTAATTTTGATATTATAAATAATAATTTAAATAAAAAAGAAAATCAAAATTACAAAACTTATGATAAAATTTCTAGGAAAGCAGTTTTAGGTGCAAGTATAGTTGAACATTTACCTTTAAATCCAAAATTTGTGACAGTGGAAATTGAAACAATGAGAGGTTGTGCTAGGAAAGTACCTTGTTCATTTTGTACTGAAAAATTGAAAAGTAATTGTGTGGAAAGAAGACCAGCAAAAGATATCATTGAAGAGATCAAAGCTTTATCAAAAGTAGGATTAAACAATTTTAGAATTGGTAAACAAACTTGCATTTATTCATATGGGGATGAAAAAAAGTTAGAACAATTATTCAAAGAGATTAGTAAATATGCTAATATTTTACATATTGATAATGTTAATCCAACATTTGTGAATGAAGAAAAAACTAAAACTTTAGTTAAATATTGTACATCAGGTAATGTTGCTGCAATGGGAGTAGAAAGTTTTGACAAAAAAGTTATCAAAAGTAATATGTTAAACACATCACCAGAATTAACTTTCAAAAAAATTAAATTAATTAACCAGTATGGTGCAGAAAGAGGGAGTTGTGGAATGCCAAAATTCATTCCGGGGATCAATTTAATTTTTGGATTGATTAATGAAAGTAAAAATAGTCATAAAGAAAACTTATTCTGGTTAAATAAAATTATAGACGAAGGATTACTGTTACGAAGAATTAATGTTAGAGAGGTAGTAATATTTCCTGAAACTCAATTAGATAAAGAAGCGGGAGATAAATTTCTTAAAAAGAATAGGAAACATTATTGGAAATGGAGAAATGATATTAGACAAAATATTGATCATGTTATGCTTAAAAAAATTGTTCCAGAAGGAACTATCTTAAAAAATTTACGAACAGAGATTTATGATGGTAATACCACATTTGCTAGACAAGTGGGCACATACCCTTTAGTCGTAGGTATCAAAGGAAGAATCCAGTTAGATGAGTTTGTTAATGTTAAAATCGTAGGACATATGTTACGTAGTTTAGTTGGTGAAATCGTCTCAAAGTAGTGATTAATTGTTTCAAAAATGTGAGATATAAGTTTTTTTTTAGAAAAATATAAATAGTTACTACTCACTCAAAGGAACATGTTCAACACTGAAGACACAATAGCTTACCTCTTGCTTTCGAACCAAGGTCTTAATTCCGAGATTGATATTTACAAAGTACAGGATATCTTAGAAGGTTTAGGATTAAGATATGATATGAATAATGACATATTCACATCAAATAATGGAACAACATTACATCTAGAGGAGGCAGTTAATTTTCTAAATGAAAAATGCGGATTTTCTGTTATTAATGAAACTGATTCAGGTGATTTAGTTAATAATGAAAATTTAAGCAGAGAAGTCAAAAAAAAAGATTTAAATGTTATATTGGACAAAGAGATTAGTAATCCCAGAGTTAAAAATATAAAAAAATCAAGATTAGATTTATTAGATAATACCATTAATTTACCAACCACCACAATTAACGAAGAATTAATCGATAAACACGACGGACATCAAAATGATAATTGGAAGAAATCAGAATCTTGGCTTAATATCGATTTAAATGAAATAAAAAAATGGGAAGAAAATTTTGAATTAAGAGGTCCTGCTAGAATTTATATTTCAAGATACATTTCAGATACTAAAGGTAAAAAAATTAAAATCATAAGAGGTTCAATTAAAGAAAAAATTTTGAGATCTTATCTTTCCGAAGATTCAGATTGGGGCACAGAATTAATAGCATCAAAAGTCATTGATATCATCAATAAAACAATAACACCCACCATCAGGACAAGAATAGAAGTTACAAAATACGAAAAAGATTTCTTTGAAAGAAACGTGATTAATCGAATTAAAAAAATTTTTAAAGATAAAGAAATAAAATATATTTCTGAAATAGACCAAATTATTAGAGAGAATTATTTAATTCAACCAGCTCAAAAATATCTTAATATTAGATTATCTAGTATGAAAAAAGAAGCGATAAATAAATTTATCCCATTAAGAGAGCATGAAGTTAAAGCATTAGAGGATTATGCCATATCCAGAAAATTAAGATATAGTCCAGAAGATTTTAAAGAGATTTATGACAATTTAAAATTAACATATAGATTATTTCAAGAAACCAATATTGAATTACCCTCGTTTTGGGATGAAATTGAGGAAAGTGAAGATCCTGATTTTTGGAATAACAAAGGCATAGATAACAACAAATCAGGAAAGTTTGAAGACGCAATCCAAAATTTTGATAAAGCAATAGAATTGAACCCAGAAGATGACGATTATTGGTACAATCGAGGAAATGCAAAATTTCTATTAGAAGATGATGTTGGAGCGATTAAAGATTTCACTAAATCTTTAGAATTAAATCCTAACAATGAGAATGTTTGGAATGAACGTGGAGTTGCAAAACATTATTCAAAAGGTTATGTTGGAGCTATTGAAGATTTCACTAAATCTTTGGAATTAAATCCTAACAATGAGAATGTTTGGAGTAATCGTGGAAATACAAGATATAATTTAGAGGATTATGTTGGAGCTATTGAGGATCTCACTAAATCCTTGGAATTTAATCTTAACAATGATAATGATTGGAATGTACGTGGAATTGCAAAATATCAGTTAGAAGATTATTTAGGTGCAATTGAAGATTTCACTAAATCTTTGGAACTAAATCCTAACAATGCAAATGTTTGGAATCTTCGTGGAAATGCTAAAGATAAGTTGGGTGATCATATCAGTGCGATTGATGATTATATTAAAGTTTCAGAACTTAAACCTGATGACACTGTTTTTTTTAAATATCTTGAGAATTATAAAAGTAAATTAGAAGAACAGGCAAGTACAATAGAAGATTAAGATTTGAACAAAAGTTTTAAATTTAAATAAAATTAATAATTTGATTAAGATATTTTAGGATTAAAAAAAGAAAAGTAGATGATTACATTGGAGATTATGTATCTCAAAAATATTTTAATATTAATCCATTTGAATATGCTTTAGAGATTAAAGAAGACGTAATGAATAAAATATTTGAATAAAACTATTTATTTCTCACCTTGTTAACATTGAAATGTTTCTTGAATATCCAATTATAAAATCTAAATCCCTAGCCTGCTCAAATAAAGTTAAGTTCTTCTTTTTATTAGCAGTTTCAATGAAATGAAGAATGTTTAATCTTAATTTTGTTTCTGGTTCAATCAATTGGATTGCTTTATCAAATTTATGGTTATAAAAGTACATATAACTATTATGATAATGTATTTTAACTTCTGAAAGAAATTTAGACATCTTGTTATCACTAATTTTAGGAAAATCTCGAATCAATTCGCTGGTCCTTTTAATTTTTTCAGCCACCATTCGACAATCTAAGGCATGAAGTAAACTAATTTCATTATGTTCAGTAAATTTTCCTTCATCAATATATCTCCTAACTTGCATAACTAACATATAATAAAATTTAGTAACATTTTCATCAATTTCTTTCAAAATTTCTTTATTATTGTCTTCTAAAAGTTCGTCCATTGCATTCATTGATAGAAAAAACATACGATTAAGACATTCTTTAATTGAAAGTTCATCAATTTTAAAACATTTAACTAAAACTTTATCCTCTTTTTCTTCAATAACTTGAGCATTCATAAATTTCTTTAAAACAAAATAAACTTCTAATTTCTTAACTCGGTCTTTGGCTTCAAACTTAACAACAATATTTTCATAACCTAAAAAGTATTGTCGGAAAAAATTTCTAATAAAATATTTATCATAATTTATAATAACCTTATCTTTCTTTTCTTCATGAATATCATAAGGGGAAATTGTTAAAGTTCCATTCTTAGCATTTTGAATCTTTAATTTTGAACCTTTCTTAAGTTTAAAAGATTTGGTCCAATCCCTCGGTAGAGTAATCAAAAGTGAGCCAGAAATTTCCTGTAATTTTCGTTCAGTTATTTTCATATGATAATCACCTAATTAATTTAAAGATTAATTAGTTTATAAATATATTCTTTAAAGTTTAAACTTCTTTAAAGATTTATAGAATAATTTAAAGTTAATGTTTTGCTAACTGTTAATTATGAAAAAGATAGATATTCATTGCCACACCACAAACAGAAGAATTAAAGATACAATTTCTGGAGATGCGAGCTTAGAATTTATTCTTAATGATATGGGAAAATATGAAATTGTTAATACCAACGTTTTAGCGACATATTTCCCACACAAAAATTCAGGAATATCTAATTACAGAATGCTTAATTGGATCAATAGATACAATAAAAAGGAAGATCAATTGAATGCACAAACTAAATTTACTATGTTTGGAAGTTTAGATTTTGAACATTATTTTTATCAAGGATTAAATGAACTAGAAGAACTTGCTTCTGAAAGATTGATCAAAGGGATTAAAATTTACACGTGTTACCAAGAGGTTGATTTTGAATCAAAGAGATTTGAAAAAATATTAACTTTAGCAAGGGAACAAGATTTACCATTAATGTTTCACATAGGCTATTCTTATTCTAGTATGAGAAAGTATGGGAAAGTTTCAATTGCCAAGACTGTTAAACCAAATGATCTTGAAAAAACTATTAAAAAAAATCAAGACATTACTTTTATTTTAAGTCATTTAGCAAAACCATTTTTATCTGAACTTATTGAAGTTGTAAATGACAATATAAATGTTTACTCGGATATGAGTGGATTATTAGATTCTTATTTTGAACAAAAGGAAATTCCAAACTCCATTGAACAAATTAAAAGATTTGTTGGAAGATGTGGTCCTTCAAAACTATTGTTTGGCACAGATTTTCCAGTACAAACACATTATGATTCTATTTTTATGATTGAAGAAGCAATGAAAAATTATTCTCAAAAAGAACTGAAGAACGTGTATTATGACAATGCACAAAAAATATTGGAGGGAGAAAAATGAGCCAAACAGATAAAGAAAAATCAAACGAAGATCTAAAAGTTGACATTATAGGAGATTACCTAAAAGACAAATCAATCGCCTTATGCATATCAGGAGGAATTGCTGCAATAGAAACACCAAAGCTTGCTCGAAGATTACGTAGATATGGTGCTAATGTTAAAACTTATATGACTAAAGAATCTCAAAAATTTATTGGACCTGCAGCTTTAGAGTGGGCCACCGAACAAGAGGTTGTGACTGAACTTAGTGGTAGATCAGAACATATTTGTATGGAAGATTTAGTCTTAGTTGCACCTGCAACAACTAACACTATCAATAAGATGTTTCAGGGTATTGCAGATAATACAATTACTACTTTAATTGCTAGTGCATTAGGAATGCAAAAACCAGTTTACATAGCCCCAACAATGCATGAATCACTTTACAACAACCCATTTTTTCAAAGAAATTTAAGATCGTTAGAACCAGGAAATAAGTTTGGAGATTGTAAAATTAAATTGATTCAACCAAGAGTAGGGGAAGGTAAAGCTAAGATGCCACGATTAGATACTATTGTAGCAGAAGTCAGTAGAGAACTTTCTGAACACCCCATCAAAGAGAAACAATTATTGATTACTGGCGGAGCAACACCTGTTTGGATTGATGATGTTAGATTAATAACTAATAGATTTTCTGGAAGTCTTAGTAAAAGAATTGCCATGGAAGCTTATTTACGTGGTGCCCATGTAAAATTGTTAATTGCCAAAAATGGAGTGATGGTACCAGAATATATTAATCAATTAAGGCACAACGATTTAGATGAATATGTTAATAATGTGTTTAAAGAACTAAATTCAGATAAGAAATATGATGCAGGAATATTTTCAGCAGCAGTAGCAGATTATCAACCAATTAAAAAGAGAGAAGGAAAAATCCCATCTAAAGGAGCATTAACAAACATTGAATTAATTGAAACAATTAAAGTTATCAAAAAAGTTAGAGAAGAATTTCCGATATTACCAATGGTAACTTTCAAGTATGAAGATGGAGTGAGTGTTGAAAGATTACTTGAAATTGCAAAAAGCAGAACAGAAAATTATCAGTTAGTTATTGCAAATCGTGCTCAAGACATGAAAACCAATCATGAAGCTTATTTTGTTACTAATGATCATGTGAATAAAGTACATTCATCACAAGAAATTGCTAGCAATTTGATTAATTATTTAGGTTGTGTATTGTAAATTAAGTTTAATTGATTAAAATAGATTATTTTTTCTTTTTATTTGTGATATGGTTCATTGTTCAAAATAGTGAATGCTCGATATAATTGTTCCAAAAAGATTAATCTAACTAACTCATTTGGATAAGTCATTTTGGATAAAGATATTTTTAAGTCAGCTTTATGAAGTATTTCTTCAGGTAAACCGTCTGATTCACCGATTAAAAAAATTAAAGGTTTATTTTCCATATAAATTTTGTTAAGGTTTTCAGCAAACTTTTCAGAGGGATATTCTTTACCATGGACATCAAGTGCAATGATAAACCCTTTCAAATGTTTTTCTTCGATTGAATTTACTTCTAGATATTCCATCTTAGTATATTTAGTAAGTCTTTTTAAAAACTCTTCAATACCTAACTTAACATAATCTTTCTTTACTTTCCCAACACAAATTAGTTTCATCATTTTTATAGTTACTATGTTAGGTTTAAGATTAAGTTTGTTTAAATAATTATCGATAATCAAAGAAAACATTAATAAAAACTAAAATCTTACTTAAATCCAGAGGTGTATTGATGCAAGAGATTATGAGAAAAAGTCTTATCAAAGATATAGATAGTTTAATTACAATTCTTAATATTGGAAATAATCAAAAAACTGTTGATACAGAAGCATTAAACAAGTTAAGTGACCACACAGTAAAAGATGTTGCATTATACAAAAATTTAGATGCAGTTTCGTTAGCAGTATTAATATATTCAATCTCAAAAATTTATTCAAAACTTTCAGAAGAAAAAAGGAAAGATTTACTGACAGAATTAAGTTTCTTTAGATCACACTTATCAGAAAAGAATTTACCTCGTTATAATAAAAGTTTACAGACCTTGTTTGATATAATTAAATGTTGTGACCAGGATGTTAAAAGTCATGTTCAAAATGTTCTTTATGCTGCTAAAATAAATAAAAGTAACACTTTACTAGAACATGGATTATCAGTTACAAGGGCCGCCAGAGCAATGGGCATCAGTCAATGGGATATACTAAATTATACTGGTCATACAACAATCCATGAGAAACATGTTGAAAAAGTGTCCCCAATTAAAAGAATGGAATATACCATTAAATTGTTTAATTCGATACCAAAAAAAGGTGAAGAAAAAATATTATTTTTTGACGCAGGACCAATAATCACATTAGCTATGGCCAGATTACTTTGGGTATTGAAACCATTGAAAGAAAAATTTAATGGGAGATTTTACATTACAGAAGCAGTTAAAAAAGAAATTGTTGAAGATCCAATTAATATTAGAAAATTTAAATTTGAAGCACTTCAAGTAATGAAACTAATCAGAGAAGGAATTTTAGAGATTTATCCTAAAGAATTAAATTCAGAAATAAAATCAATAACTAACCTATCAAATCAAACGTACAAGATTAATGATAAATGGATAGAGATCATTCAAGCTGGAGAAATTGAAACTATTTATGCTTCTAGTCATAATGGACCCAAATATGTTGTAATTGATGAACGTACTATCAGGTTATTAATAGAGAACGGTAAAGAGTTAAAATCGTTATTAGAACGAAGAACCAGAAAGAAAGTCACATTAAATATGGACCATATTAAAGAATTTAATTCTAAATTAGGAAAAATTAGAATAATAAGATCAATCGAACTTATTGGATTGGCATACATGTTAGATGTTTTGAACCCATATTTACCATTAGAAATGTCTGAACCTAAAAAAGTGTTATTAGATTCAGTATTATGGGATGTAAAATATAATGGTTGTGCAGTAACAGATCATGAAGTAATTGAATTAAAAGAATATTTGTTAAATAATTTTTAAGAGTACATTTATTCTCTTGAAAAGAAAGCTTTTTAAAAGATGATTAATTCTAGACACACAGATGTCTAAAAAGTGTATTATATGTAATGATCCTGCAGAGTATAAAATTAAAGATAGTTTAGATTATTACTGTGCAGATTGTGCAATTGAAAATTTTAGTGATATTTCTGTTTTAGTTAAAGTTGAAGAAGAAGCTCAAAGGTTAAAACAATTTCTAAAAAAGAAAATTGATTTTAATAAATTAAATGAACAAGCGAACATTGGTAAAGAAACTGATGAAAAAACTGTTGAAATCAAACAGGGATTAGATCTTACTGAAGAAGAGGAAGGAGATGAAATCAGTAAAAAAGAAAACGTAGAATTTGAGGAAGAGTAATAATTATTCAAATAAAAGCAACTATAAAAGGTTAAATTCTAAAAATGTATTACCGACCAAACAAACATTTCAAGATAGGAAAAATAAGTACTTCTAAAATAGAAATCATTGATATCATAAAATCTTGGTTAGCAATATCATTAGCTTTTACCATTGCAAACATAGGACTTAGTTTTAATATAAATTTTATAATTTTACTAATTGTTTCAGCATTAACTATAGGAATCGGGTTCTTGTTACATGAATTAGCCCACAAATTTGCAGCACAACATTATGGGTGTGAAGCAGAATTTAGATCATTTGATCAAATGTTAGTTGTTGGAGTATTAATTTCATTCTTAGGATTTTTATTTTTCGCACCAGGGGCAGTATTTATCTCTGGCAGAGTTACAAGAAAAGAAAATGGGATTGTTAGTGCAGTTGGACCATTAACAAATTTCACACTAGCGATGTTATTTCTCGGTGCAGGAATACTTTATCCAATGTTAGGCATTGTTTCAATTATTGGATTTCAAGTAAATTTGTGGTTAGGATTATTCAACATGATTCCATTTGGTAATTTCGATGGAAAGAAAATTTTATACTGGAACAGGTATATCTGGACAGTAATGGTTATCTTTGGAGTTTATTTTATTTTCTTTTTTTAGGAATTTGACAGATATTAAAATTTAGAGATATTACAATGGTTTTGATCCTAAATTTTCAGAAAACCTTAGTAAATACCCATCTGGATCTTGAACAAGAAATTCTTTATTTCCTAAAAGTTCATTTCCTTTTCTATACCAATTTTCTTCAAGTTTAATAAAAAGAGGATAATGATTATTTTTAAGGTTCGTAAGAATTGGTTTAATTTTATCAACTTCTATTTGGAGATTAATACCCCTTCCAAAAGGATGTTCCAATTTTCCAGTGACCCAATTATCATTTATTTCTTCAATCATTAACTGGACATCTTGAAATGAAATCATAGCAAATTTAGATTCTTCCCTTTTATATTCAATTTTAAAACCAATAATGACAGTATAAAATTGAATGCTTTTTTCAAAATTAGTTACACTTAATTCTGGTATTAATTTATTGAATTTCATGATAAAATCAAACATTGATTAAATATATAAACTTTTTCAAATTAATGTTTTTATCATAAATTAAAAAAGATTAGGTTATAAAAGTGATAACCAATATACTCTTTTGTTGACTGCAATTTAGTTTTATCGTCTGAAAAATAGGCAATTAACCTCTATTCCATAGAAAAGTATATATACTAATCCTATTTTCTAGGAGTAAAAGAGGAGTTATTTATTTTTTTAAAAAGAGGTTAGATGGATGAAGCAACACGTATTTCAGGAGGTTAAAAAGTTCAAGATCCAAAGGTGCTGCAAAGGATGCGGTTCCAAAATTGTGGTTGAGAACGCCAACCGATACTACTGTAAGAAGTGTAGAGGTTACTAATTCTTTTTTATTTTTTATTTTTATTTATGAAAAATGAGATATTATTTATTCATATTTCTATCACGATATAATTTTATCGCTTCAATATGTTCTAAACCTTGACGATAAATATTTAGCTGTTCTTTTACAGATTCATGTGCAAGACCCATAGTATATTTACAACCCTCTGAATCGTAACCTAAATGAGGAATATTTGAAAATAATTCGAATTCACTTAATAACCTTTGAGCTACTTCTTTTCTAGGTTTATACCATTGATAAAAATCTAGATCGTCCATTTCAATAATTTCTGCAATATCAGACCGAACTGGCAAAATCAAACCAGATAATTCCTTACCATCAATCGCAGGATATAAATCTAAAGGTTTTAATTTAATTTTACTTTCTAATTCAATTACCATAATAATTTAAAAAAAAGGGTTTTATTTATTAATAATTTCCATACTTAAAGATATAAATCTGCATCCAAGATATAATGTTAAAATGTTAAATTTTAAGAATTACTTTTTGAGAATATATTCTCTAGTACTTAAATCTATATAAAGAAATTCCATTTCATTTTTAGTACTTTTTCGGAAAGAATTTAAGGGGGTTTTTTGATTAAGTATTTAGATTATTGTCGTACAAAAAAGAGGTGGTGTAAATGATTGATAAGATTAGACTAAATAGTGGAGAGATTGTAGATTTCCAATACGAACAAACATTAAATTCTATTTCTAATGCATTGATGGAAAGAAGTAATTTTAATGAAAAAGAAGCTAAAGGTATTGCTCAAAATATTATTGGATTAATAAGTGAAAAGTTTAATGATACAATCCCTACCCAAGAAAATTTTGAAACCATGGTGGGTTTAGTATCTAAGGCGACTGTCCATGACACAATTGACAATTCTGAGATTATAAGTAATCAAGTAGAACAAACAAAAATAGATAGCAATCAGCCTGAAGTTAGTGAAACTTTTGAACAAGCAAGTGAAAATAATTCTGATAATGAGAATGAAGAAGATGACGATGCTGAGGAAGGAGAAGATGAAGAAAGTAACGAAGATACTGACGAATCTGAAAGTATCGTACCAGAAACTAGTCAAGTGTTTACTGATGAAACACAAAACATTGAAACTGTCAGTAACGATGCAGAAGTTTTGGAAAAAGAAGAACAAAACAACCAGTATTATTACGATGAACCCGAACAAACAAATAATGAATTAAATAAAGAAAATGATCAATTTGAAGAACCTCAACCAAAAACTGACAATTTAGAGGGTCATCAAGTTGAAGTACAACCAGAACAAAATATTGAACAACCATTAGAACAAGAACGTCAGAATAAAGAATCAAATGAAAATAATTCAGAATTACCCAAAGAAGTCGTACCAGAACCAAAACAAAAAGAGATTAATAAAGATTTACAATTATTAGATGAATTAGGGATACATTGTTCTAAACAAGCAAGAAGAATATTAGAAGAATCAGACAATTTTGATGAATTAGGAAGATCAATTTTTTTAGACAGGTATTCAGTAAAAGATAAAAAAGAAAATACCCAGTTAGGTGATTTAGTAATCGCCATAACAAAAGAAGATGCTAAATACCCTAAAAAAGATTTAGGAGTAGTAAAATCAATTGTTGGAGATAAAGTTAAATTACATATGATTACTGGTGTTTTTTCAGATAAAGTTAACAATTACGAATTTGAAACTTCAATTTGGATGTGTGACAGACCAGTTGAATCAATCAGAGACGCACATAAAAGAGTAGCTAGAGCAGTTTCAAGTGTTGAAAGTTCTGAAGAACTAAAAAAGGAATGGAGTGATAAGTTTTTAGAACATTTACAAAAGAAACATATTCAACCTGCAGGAAGAATTATGACTGGCGCTAGCATGGGAGAAGACGCTTATACTAAAAATTTAACATTATTCAATTGTTATGTTATACCTAGTCCAAAGGATAGTAGAGAATCAATTATCAAAGACACGTTATACCAAATGACTGAAATAATGAGTCGTGGTGGTGGTGTAGGCATAAATATTTCAACATTAAGACCAAGATATTCTTATGTTAAAGGTGTACATGGAAAATCTTCTGGTGCAGTTTCATGGGGAGGATTATTTTCTTACGCAACTGGTTTGATTGAACAAGGTGGTTCTAGAAGAGGAGCATTAATGTTAATGTTACAAGATTGGCATCCAGACATTGAAGAATTTATTACTGCTAAACGAAAAAGAGGTATGATTGAAAATGCTAACGTTTCAGTTTTGATTTCTGACAAATTTATGGAAGCATTAGAAAATGATTCTAACTGGAATCTTGAATTTCCAGATTATGAAGCAGAAGGCATGAGAAAATTGTACAATTCTGAGTGGGATGGCGACATAGATAAGTGGAAACAGTTAGGAAGGCCAGTTAAGATTTACAAAGTAGTTAAAGCAAGAGATATATGGAAGGTAATTGTATCTTCTGCTCATGCAAGTGCAGAACCAGGAATTGTTTTCATTGAAAGATATAATAAATTAAGTAATTCTTATTACTTTAATCCAATTGTATGTACTAATCCTTGTGGAGAACAAGGTTTGCCACCATGGGGCGTTTGTAACTTAGGGCATTTGTATATGGCATCTTTCTTAAAACAGATTGGTGAAGATAACCAAGGACCATTATATGAGATCAGTTGGGAAGAGCTTAAAGATTCAGTAAAAGTTCTGAACAGATTCCTTGACAATGTTATTGATTTAACACCATACCATTTCAAAGAAAATGAAGAAAACCAGAAAAATGAACGTAGAGTTGGTTGTGGAACTTTAGGATTAGGTGAAATGTTAATCAAATTAAGGATTAAGTATGGTAGTCCAGAATCTTTAGAGATTATTGATAAAATTTACAAAGTGATTTGTGAAGAAGCTTACAAAAGTTCAACTGATTTAGCAGCAGAGAAAGGAGAATTCCCAATGTTTGATAAAGAAATGTTTATGCAAAGTGGGTTTGTAAAAAAATTGCCTGACCATGTCAAACAACAAATTCAAGAAAAAGGAATGCGAAACGTAACTTTAATTACTCAAGCACCCACTGGTACAGTAGGTACAATGTTAGGGAGTTCTACAGGAATTGAACCTTATTACGCTTTTGAATTTTATCGACAGTCCAGGTTAGGATTCCATAAAGTTAAGATACCTTTAGCTAAATCTTATGTTAATGAAGATGGATCTTTACCAGAATATTTTGTTACTGCACTTGATTTAAGTCCTGAAGATCATGTTAGAGTTCAAGCAGCAGTACAACAGTGGACAGATTCTTCAATATCTAAAACAGCTAATGCACCGGAAAATTTTAGTGTTCAAGATACTGCTAATTTATATGAATTAGCATACAAATTAGGATGTAAAGGGGTAACTATTTACAGAGACAATTCTAGAACTGAACAAGTTTTGTCAACTAGTGAAGATACAGAAAAAAAGAATATGGAAAGTGCTAATGAAGGTAAAAAAGTAGATGCCCCATTAAATGACATTAGCAATCAAACACAAGTTCCAGAAGATCCAAAACAGCCTCAACCGGAAGAACCAAGTTCAGGTGCAGCATGTGAACTTAAAGTTGACGCTTATGGACAAGTGTACAAGAGCTGTTCTGAGTAATTTTGTTTTTTTTATTTGTTTTTTCTTTATCTTTTCTGATTCTTACCAAAATACTTATAAATGAATTAAAGATTTCTGTGATTGTATTGGGGCTGTAGCTCAATCTGGGACGCAAGAAAGTAAACTTACTGAGTTTACTGCTAGCGCAGGAAAGAGCACTAGACTGAAGATCTAGGTGTTCGGGGTTCAAATCCCCGCAGCCCCATATATTATTCTATTAAAAAAAGCAGACGGTAGATGTATTAATGTTGGAGAGAAAACAATGGATTACTTACAATTTCATGATATTAAAATACCTTACCAAGGCCAAGAGTTAGGAATATTTTTGAATGGATCATATAATACTTATTTATCAATTGATGTTGAAAGGATACAAGAACAGTTTAATTTCATACCAAAAGATGATTGTATTAAATCTATTGATAATTTTCTTAAAAAATCAGAAACTGATTTACGAGAGATTACAGGAGTTCATTCAAAAAGATATAATATACCACATTATAAAGTTCAAGGGATAACAAATTCTGTTAATTTAATGAGAGATGTATTAGATGCGTTAAGAGGAACGCAATAATGTCTACAAATCAACCACTTAAAATACACATTGGAAGATCAAGAGCTAATGATAATAATAAACAACAGGAACAAATATCTAACCAAAATCCTACAACAATAGCTCAACAATCAGTTAGATCATTAGATGAACAATTAAAAAATCCAACACATCAAGAATTAAGTGTATTATTAAAAATACCTAGAAACCAAATTAGAAACATTTCTGATTTTCAAATTATTGAAAGGTTAGGTAGAGGAACTTATTCTCGTGTATACAAAGCATTAAATCCAGAACAAAATATTGTTGCAATTAAAGAATATAATTTTGCTTTAACTTTAAATCAATTTGATGAAGAGAAAGAAGCATTTCAAAGAGAAGCTGCTTTGTTTAGAGATTTAGGTTATCATGAGCAGATACCAACATGTATAGCTATTGCCGCAAGAATTTCGGAACATACAGGAGATTTTATTGAATATAACCCATCCATTGTCATGGAACATGTTACTGGTAAAACCTTGGCTGAACGTATTGCCTTAAAAGAAGGATTTACTCCAGAACAGATTAGAAATTTAATTGAACAATCAAGAAGCCCATTAAACGCATTACATCATGGCAATTCTCAACCCAGATTTCATCGTGATATTAAACCTGCAAATCTAAAACTTAATGATTCTGGTTTACTTTACATCCTAGATTTTGGAAGTGTAAGAGATACTTTAATTGGAACATTTGGCGGAACAATGGGTAAAGGTAGTTTAGGTTATGTCCACAAAGAACAGTTTTCTGGTAATCCATCGTTCAGAACAGATTTATATTCATTAGGAAGAACACTTTATGCTGCAGCCATTGGAAAAGAGATGAACCCTTATGAAGAATTTTCTCAAGAAAAATTAGATCAAACTAATTTAGACCATAATACTAAAGAAATTATTGAAATACTTTGTAGAGAAGATTTGTCTGGACCACAAAACATTGCTGAATTAAGTGAATTAATTAATCCTATACCAAATGAAGTAAGAGGAGAAGAGAGTACAGAGTTAGAGGTTGCTGGAGAAAGAGAGATAGATAAGGAGAAGTTAAGTAGAAAAAGATTACAGATAGGATTAATTGATTTATTGTTAAAACCAAATCAGATTAGTCAAATCAGATCTTTAAATTATATTTCAGCACTAGGTTCAACTTACGTTGCCTTAAGAATTTATCAAAATACACAAAGCTCATTATTAGCAGGACTGACTTTATTAGCACCTTTTGGTTTTTCTTTAGCAAATTATTACCTCATTAGAAGTGATAAGAAAAAAATAAATCAAAGAGATTACGAAATCAGACAATTAGAAAATGAAATGGATCAAATTTCTCAAGGAACATTAGTGCAAGGTGAAGGTTTAGAGTGGCATGAGAATGAGTTAAAGAAAAGTAAAAGAACTAGTTTACTTGATCCAATCCACGCTCTTTCAACTTCAATATCTACTGTTTCAAATTTAATTAATGTCATATCCTATTTGAAAGGAGACTTCACGATATTACTAGGTTCTTTAGCAGTTAGTGGAATTACAACCCCCATAGCAGCATACCTAACTAACAAAGGAATAAAAGATATTTATAATATTAAAAAATCAAGTGAAGCTATCGCAATAATAAATGAACAAGACTCAAAAATTAAAGTAGCTAGAAGAAAAGCGTTTGATTTAAAATTTGACAAGTATACACATAAACATGAAGAGCAAGGATTAGGTTACTTTGTTAGAAGAAAGTTAAGGAAGAAAAGGAAAATAGAGAGAAAAAAGTTAATTACTAAAATTCAAAGTATTGATCAACAAAGAGAGGATCAAGGTATTGCCGAATATTTACATGAATCAAATGCAATAAGAGCTAAAGAATTAGAAGAGGAGTTATCTGAAGAAAAAAATGAACTAACACAGATTATAAAAGAAGAATCAAATAAATTTGAACCTTTGCAAAGAGAACTTGCTAGAGCTAGTAGAGTACATAGAAAGAAAAAATCATTTTATTTTAGAAGAACAACAACATCGAAAAAAGGTAAACAATTATTTAATTCACAAGGATCAGAACAAACTAGCAATGGCGAACCACTTTACCTTGGGGCATTAACACATGAGCCAAAAGTTGAAGATATTGAAACTGCAATTAATTTAATTAACTTCTTCTACGACAAATATTCAAAATCTAAAGATTCTGCTATTTTAACATTACAAAAAATTTCAAGAAGAGATGATTATTCTGTCACAATTAAAAAAATAAAAAGAGACATAAAGGAACTTAAATCAACAGGGATCAGAATAAATGATTTAGAATCTACAATTAATAATGTAGAGAAAAAAAGGATTAATTTAGGTATAACAAAACCAAGATTTGATCATCAAAAATTGCTAAGAGATAATGCAAGAAATAGAAACTTATATCTTAGTGATCAGATTAGAAAAATGTCTTTGAGAGGTTCAAGAAAAGAAGATTTTGATCATTCTATAAATGAATTACGAGAATTATACAAATCATTTCAAAATGAAGAAAAAATAGACATTGACCAATTTGAATGGTTATGGGAATTTAATAATGTGAAGTTAGCTGATTACAATTCTTTAGATGAAAAAGTTGAAGCATACATTGGGTTGGTAGACATGTTTGATGAAAGTCCTGAACATGCTAAATCAATTTACAGAAAAGCTATTTATCTTGCAAAAGATGGTTACAGGTATGGTTGTTGGGGGTTTTCAGATACATTTGAAGAATTAAAACAAAAGTTTGATTTGGACATTCCTATTGGGATAAATCAATTAATTGAAAGCATTTACAAAGAAGTTATTTTTGAAACAGTTCCGAAAATATTAGATGAACATTACTTAAAAAAAAGAAATGACCATGAGTGGTACCCAGATATTGAGATTAAAGAGATGAAAAGATATGTTAATGATATTGTTGAGAACATTGAATCCGCATCAAATGAACATGTTAATTATTGGAGTAATTATTGGAATGAAAAATATCATGATTTTATTAAAAATGAAAGGCACCCAGAAGTAATCAAGGCAACCCACCAATTAAATGAGATTTACCATATAAGAAAATTAGGATTATTAGTACAAGAAATGAATGAAGCAAATAAAGCAATGAACTAACTACAAACTCCAACTTTGCCTTTAACTAACTCAAGATACAGTTTCCATACATCTTTACCTTGTTGAAGTTTCTTAACAACATAATTGAATGCAATATCGTGCAAACCATTGTTAGCAGGATTTTCTGTTATCAATGAATCACCAAGTCCAGCAATATCATTCTCTTGTATAACTTTCATCCAAGCCATAGAAAAAGCGTAAGCTTTTGCTTCTTCATCGTGCGCACTAGGTAAAGTTTCACTAAGAACGTGACCTAATTCGTGGCCGATAGTTAACATAACTCGAGCAAGATTATCATTCAAAATAAATATTTCTGATATCATACCAAATTTATTCCTGTTAATAGATAATCCAATCGCACCAGGATTGTTGGCAATTTTAGCAAACTTTTTCTGGCCTAAAATACTTACTTTAATATTACTAGGAAATTTTTCTTCAAACATTTTCTCAAAAGCGTCTTCTACATACCCACGAACTTCTTCAGAATCACCTACAAACATACCGCTTCTTCCAGGAACAATGAAATTATCTGGAATAAAATGATAATTCTCCCTGGTTTTGAATAACTCGTAAGTAGGAAGACTAACACCACCACCTCTTCCCCCCACTGAATTTGAAATATTAATTAAAGAATAATTTGAAAAACCAGCCTGAGAATCACCGTAACTATCATGACCACTTATTGGATCAAGATAAACTGGCATACTTACACCAGAACTGATGTAACCACCTGAACCAGTACCAGAAGACATAATATAACCTATTGAACTTACTGAAGAACTTGTTGCACTAGCACTATAAAAAGTTGAACTCAAACTACCAACTGAATGCATTGGTTCATTGGTAATATATTCTAACCCAGAACTCCCATTATTACTTGAAGCAGAGGAATAAGCTATACCTCCAATTGAAGATCCAGTACAGGAACCCCCAATACAATAAGACTGAGTCGTTTGGTACATAACAAATGTTTAAATGATTTGTAAGAATTTAAGTTTATGCTGGATGGTGAGACAGATTGGTCAACAAGATAGATATATATGATATAATCCACAAATGTTTATTTAGTTTATATTGTTACAAGCATTTATGAGAGCTAAATATTTAGGTCATGATGGGATTTTAAATCATAAAACAATTGATTCTTGGATATTATCTGCCCCTGACACTAGAAGGATTCTTTTTAATGTTAGATCCAATTTTGAGATTCATTCAATGTATCTTTTTAAAGATGTAACTATTGATTATTGGTGTAGTGGAGATCATAAAGATGGAGCCCCAATCGAATTAAAAATCAATGGTGGTATTAAAAGTAATTATGACAGTGTATGTGATAAATTCGAAGAGGTTTTTCCTAGGTTAAAAAGAACATATAGGAATTAAACTAACATTTCACAACATTAACTTTTCTTCCTTTCTTATAACATTTAAAGTTCTTAACAGTTGTATCAAGTATTCTCTGCAGTGCTTCTTTAGTGTTAAACGCGTTATGAGGCGTAATTACAACATTTGACATATTAAGTAACATATGATTTTCAAGTAAAGTTTTCATATTACAATTATTACGATGTTTCTTAGTTAATAACTGTGTTTCTTCTATAATATTACATTCTTCTTCCAACACATCTAAACCAGCACCAACAATTTTTTTAGTTTTCAATGCCCAAACTAATGCATCAGTATCAATCACACCGCCACGTGAAGTGTTAATCAAAATACAATTAGGTTTCATTAATTTGAATTTTTCTTTATTGATGAGATGTTTTGTATGTTTATTTAATGGCACATGCAAACTGATCACATCAGAATTTTTCAATAAATTGTTCAGAGTAACATATTTGAAACTTAATTCTTTTGCTAAATCTTTATTTTTATAAACATCAAAAACTTGAACTTTCATTTCAAACCCTTTCGCCATTCTTACTAAGTGTTGCCCAATCTTACCACAACCAACAATTCCCAAAGTCTTGCCTTGTAAATCAAACCCTCGTAAACCATCTAAACTGAAACTAGAATGTTTAGTTCGTTCAATACTGTCAAACATTTTTCTACTTAGATTTAATATTAAAGCAAAAGCATGTTCTGCCACAGTATTTTCTCCATAACTTGGAACATTACAAACAGTAATTTTTCTTTTTTTACATTCTTCCAAATCAATATGGTTAAAACCAGTACTTCTAGTAGTAATGAACTTTAGTTTAGGCATACAATCAAGAACTTTAGAATCAATTTTAGAATAGATAAATATAGAGACTGCTTCTAAATCAGAATATTTGACTGCATTTTTACAATTAATTTTATTGTAAGAAAAAAATAATTCATCTTTTGGAAATTCTTGTGATAATTCTTTCTTTTCCCAAGATTCCAATTCAAAAAAGCCAATTTTCATATTTAATAAAAAAAGAAAAACAAAACAAGTTAATAAATTTATGGTTCAACAGTAATAGTTAATACCGCAGTAGTTATAATCGCATCAGTAATAACACAACTCATTGGTTCAGTAAAAGTCCATTGAAAAGTTTCACCATATTGCAAAATTGAACTTCTAATGTAATTACACTCCCTGTTACCTAATATCATAGCAGTCTTAATAGTATTATCATCCCTAGTATTTATCCATTGTACTGTATCACCAACATTGATAGTTAACTCACTTGGATTAAATTCAGTTGTTTCAATTTCAATTAAAGTAACACTAGATTCTTCCTCAGTTTCCTCTTCTGTTTCTTCTTCAACTTCAACTTCATTTGCTTCTTCAGTTTCAGTTTCTTCTGTTGTATCATCAGATTCAGTTTCTTCTTCAGTAACTACATCTTCATCTTCAGTTTCAGATTCGGTCTCGACCTCTTCTTCATTTTCTGTTTCTTCTTCTTCAACAACTACATCTTCAGTATCTTCTTCAGCTTCTTCTACTTCCTCCAAGATTTCATCAACAATAGCAATATCATTACTTTCGCCACTATCATCAGATGCAAATTTCATAAAGAAACCAGCTACGCCAAATTTAAATTTATTCCATAAACCATTTGCTTTGTATACAATTTCATCATTATCTAAAGCATTTTTTAAAACTGATAAAGGGTCTGTTGATTGAGAAAGTTTTTCCATAACACCTTCAGAAACATAAACATCTAATGATGCGTCATCTAAAGCTTCAGTTTTAATTTCTTGTACAGTAGCATCACTAATACTTACACCCATAGTTAGAACTTTTCCAGAACCAAGAGTAACATGGATATTAATATTTTCATTTCCAAACAAAGGTTCTAAAAAATCAGGAATTGTTGCACCTTCTAAACTAGATAAATCAATATTGGACAAATCAACTTCTGCAACAACTAAACTTGCAGAAAGTATAAACATACTAAATAAAACTAAGTAAAACATACTTTTCTTTAACATCTTCAATTACCTCACTGATATTATAAATTAATTAACTTTTAATCTAAAATATTTGAATTATTTTATTAATCTTATGAATTACCTTGTTTATTTAAGGTTTTTTAACATAATTAAAGATAATACTGATAGTTACCTAGAACTATAAAAAGTTTAGAAATTAGTTGATTAGTACCACTCAACAATACTAAATTAACCGAAACATTTAAATATAAGTTGTTACTTTGAAGTATTAACATCTATCACCTCTTTTCCCCAGCAAGGTGTTTTCGGATACTTTGCTCGGGGTTTTTATAATCAATTTCTCGTCATTAAAACAATTACATCAAGAGATTATTTTTTCCTATATTGGAAGAATAACCAAGCTAAAATACATCCAATAAACAATCCCTGGATCAACCCATTGAGAAAAGTCATTACATCTTGATTAAATTTGAAGTAAGAAAATATAGAATTTGACTCTTCTTCAGCAAAATATATGTCTAATTCACTCAGTTCTAAAGCATATTCTAAGTACAATAAAGAAGAATAAGAATCTTCATCTTGCAAACTTTTTGAATATTGATAATAAGAATAACCTAATATTGGAAAAATCCCCTCTTCAGTATTTTTAGATATTTCTCTTTCCACTGCTGCAAGTTTACTTTCATAGAAATTTTCGAAATTATTTTCAGTTATCCCTAATGAACTTAATATTGTACTAGCTTCAGCTTTAGCTTCTGAAGCTTTCATCAGGCAAAGTTCTGATTCATCAACAAATAAATGCTGGTTTGCTGAATTAAATTTATCTTCAATCCTTGATAAGTCAATCATAGGTAAATAAATTTTAGCATATTGAAGTAATTCTTCCCCTTCAGCAATTTTTTGGTAACAAGCATTATTTAAAGAATCTTGGTCCATTTCAAAGTTTTTACCAGTCATTTCAAAAAAGTGCATCCAAGAAAGTGCAGAAAATAATCTTTCTTTACCATAAGCTAACTTAAAAACCGGGTCTGTAGCATCATCAATATTGTCTAAAATTTCTTCAACTTCATTAATTCTACTAACTACCGCCATTTTAGCTTGTAAATCAGAGATGGTATTAATTTCTTTAGAATTTAATAAATCACTTACAGTTTCAATATTTTCTTCTAGTTCAGATATTTTCAGGTCCTGTTCCTTCCAATTTAAATCTTCTTCAATATAAAATTCATGTGTAAATTCTAAATTAATTCCAAAACAAAAACTTGCTGCTGAATAATAATCACCATTAGCCTGAGCAACTTCCGCAGCTAACCTTCTTTCTTCAATTAAATCAGAAAAATTTTGTGATAATTGATAATTATTTTTGAATAAATCTTCTAATTCTTCTGAACGACCACATAACTGTTCAGCAAGGTCTAACATAATATCATTATAACTACTATCAACTTCAATTTCATAATTATCCGATGAAACTTGAACATTAGTTAGTTCATAGACTAATTCATTTAAATCAATTACTTCTTTAACTTCAAGGTCCATTTCTTCATACGATAAACTTAACTCATTATCCAATACTTGACCATATGAATAATTGAAATAATCAATTACAATTATCTCAGAACTAGATTCATTCGTCACATTAAAAATATTATAATTGATTAAGTCTATATCCAACCCTAACTTTAATTTAATTTCATTACTAAATTGGTCAGTTGAACCTAATGAGACTAATACTTTAGATAGATTATGTTCAAACGCAGTTATAACTTTTTCTTCTACTGCACCAACAGGACCAATAATACCACCTGAATTGATAGTACCTGTCACAGCAACAGATTCATCATGTTCCAAATCAAGAACAGTAATTGCAGTTAAAGCAGACATTGCAGCACCGGCACTAGGGCCACCAATAATACTAGATTTTGCCCTTATAGTGTAAATAAAATCATATTGGTCACAATCTAGATCAAAATAATCACAAGCAATATCTTTAGCATACCTTGTAGAGATTTGAGTATCAATTTTAGTTAATGGTGAAGTGTCAAGAAAAACTCTTCCAGTACCATCCCTTACTTCCAAATAAAGGTCCGCAGTACTTCCAACATAAGTCATGTTATTAATTTCTTGTACTGCTAAAAGGTTAACGTGCCTAATGTCATAAGGGCTAGCGTTAATAGTTGGAGTTATTATTGTAAGAATGGTAATAAATATTAAAATAAAAAACATTACATTAAGAAACTTCTGAATTCTATTAACCATTACAATTTTAACCCAAATTAAGATTATATAAGTATTATTGTTAAAGAACAGTTGTGATAATTCTTACAGATATAAAAACACAAAACACTTTTAAACAAAACTAATTCTACGAATCTAAAATGAGTCAAGGGAAATATTTAGATGACATATTAGAATTTATTTCAATGGATTATGATAATGAAATGTTATCAGTACATCCAAGAGATAAACTTAATGGGATTCTGGAAAATTATAATGATCCAAAAACTTTAATGGTGATTGATATTGATGGTACAATTAAAAGGTCACCAACAATGTCAATTGTAAAAAAGACTGTGTTTAAACCTCAAAGATATTACAAGAATCTTGAATGGTTAGGAAATATGTTGTTAACTTTACCAATTGCAGGATGGCAAAGGTGGTCCTTAGAAAAAATTGAAACATTTTCTTTAGAATATGCTGAAACTAATGTGATAGAAACTTTGAGAAACAATTATCCTAACGTAAATTTAAACAAAATTGCTGAAACTGAATCCCCACAACTATTTCCAGGAGTAAAAGATGTTTTAACTTATTTTTCTCAACCAAAAAAATTGTTAGTTTCAAGAACTTTTGAAGAGTTAGTAAAAGCTACTGAAAAAGAGCTTAACAATGGTGTCCAATTAATTCATAATTCATACCACAGAATAGATGATAAAGTAAAATTAGTATTAGACCAAGCCGAACAACAACGTTGTGAAAAAATCTTTATTTTTGGAGATTTACAAAACGATATTGATCCAGCCACTGAAGCTAGAAAGTTAGGTTATGATGTATTTATGGCCAGAGTTTGTAAACAAATGCTTAGAAAACATTACCACTCAGATGTTGATTTGTATATGCAAAGGAATTGGACAGGTTTAAGAGATATGTTAATAAGCTAAAAATATAAGTAACATTTATAAAAATCACACTAAATTTAAGTAAAGTATAGGAGATGTGGGTATTGGCTTACCTGAATCCTGAAAGATATAAATAAAAAAGATAGATCAGTGCTGTGTAAGCACATTAATGGAGGCCTAAAATGGGATTATACCAACAAGTAAGAAATATTTGGAAAAAACCAAAAGTAAACATGCCTGAATTATGGCGTGAAAGATTAATTGAATGGAGAAAAGAACCTTCAACAATTAGAATTCTAAGACCAACAAGAATTGATAGAGCAAGAAGTCTAGGTTACAAAGCTAAACAAGGTTATACAGTAATTAGACAAAGAGTTCTTCGTGGTGGTCATACTAGACCTATGATTAAAAAAGGTCGAAGATCAAGAAATTATGGTACCAAACTTAACTTAAGGAAAAGTTACCAAGTTATCGCTGAAGAAAGAGCAGCAAAAAAGTTTACTAACATGAGTGTATTAAACTCATACTGGGTATGTCAAGATGGTAAATATTATTGGTATGAAATAATTTTTGTTGATCCTGCACATCCAGTTATCAAAAGTGATGATAAAATTAACTGGATCTGTGACAAGAAACATTTATCTAGAGTTTCAAAAGGTAAAACTTCTGCAGGTAAAAAATCTCGAGGGATGAGGAGCAAAGGTAAAGGTTCCGAAAAAGCAAGACCTGGTAGAAGAGCTAACCTAAGAAGGCATTAGTTTTTCTTATTTTTTTATTTTATTTTAAATTATTCTAGAGAGTGATTGATAAGTTTAAATTTAACAATGAAATCAGAAGATTATCAAAAACTATTTGAAGTACAAGGATTAAGATTTTTAGTTAATGATATCTGGATGACCCATTACAAACATCTTGAAGCGTTAACAATTGTGGTTGATGACGTATTTCATAGTTATTTACCAAAAGAGATGGTTAAAGTAACTTTAGTAAAAGGATTAGATTTACTAAGTGATAATGATAAATTTGAAGAGTATAAAAAAGAATTTCTTAAATTTGAAGAAGAACTTAGAAGTTATGCAAAAGAATTAATTGACAAAAAAGAAGTTTCATTTAATAAATTAGAAAAATTTCTTGATTTAATTTCTAAATTCTTTAATTATTACTCAAAAACAGAATTTTTTTATACTGACAAAGCTTACTTAGAACTTTCAAACAAGAAAAATTTACTAATCCATGGCGAATTAAAAAATCAAGGTAGGGCATTACTTAATGATATATTTTTTGGAAAAAAAGGATATCTAAACATAATGTTAAAGACCTTAGAAGAAAAATTTAATATTAATTCTGATGATCTCCAATGGTACAATAAGAAAGAAATTTTAGACTTGTTTCTTGAGAAAAAAAATTCTGAGGAAGTGATTAATAAAAGAAAAGAAGGATTTATTTTATTAGGTCAAGACAATAAACTTAAAGTTATAATTGGTAAAGAGGTATTTGATGTTAGTACAAAATTTATAATTAAAGAACATGATAAAAAAGAGGTAAAAGGAATCATTGCAAATAAAGGTGAAATAGTTACAGGTAAAGCTTTAGTCATTGAAGCAAGCTATGATCTTTATGATAAACTTCCAGAAATTATAAACAATATGGAAAAAGGAGAAATTCTTATAGCTGAAACTACATCACCAGAACTATTTCTTGCATGCCAAAAAGCTTCTGCAATTGTAACTAACCAAGGTGGATTGTTATCACATCCAGCAATTATAAGTAGAGAATTTAATATTCCTTGTATTGTTGGAACTGGTAATGTAACCAAAATTATCAAAACAGGCGATTTAGTAGAAGTAGATACAAATGAAGGGATTGTTAGAAAATTAGATTAAAATAAAAAAATAAGAAAATAAAAAATTACTGATATCTTCTATCTCTTTGTCTTCGGTGTCCGCCTCTACGTTGTTGAGGTCTTCTTGGACCGCCTCTACCAAAATTGTCACGATTACCTTCATGCCTTCTAGCAACAACCCTTTCAAATTCAGGTAAAGGTTCTTCAACAATATCTAAACTTTTATCACGAAGAACGTTATTGAAATTGTCATGATCACGCATACTTAACAAACTTATCGCTTTACCTTCTTTTCCTGCCCGAGCAGTTCTACCAATCCGATGAATGTACTGTTTACTATCGGTAGGAAGATCATAATTGTATACATGACTTACATCATCAATATGTAATCCTCTTGCTGCAACATCAGTACAAACTAAAACGTAAGATTTCCCAGAATTAAAAATTTCTAAAGTTCTTGACCTTTTTGCTTGTGTTAAACCACCATGGATAGGAATTGCATTAATACCATTTTTTCCAAGATTGTTTGCAACAAAATCGGTTTCACGTTGAGTGTTACAAAATACCATTACTAAACTAGAAGTTTCTTTCTTAAGTAAATGCACTAACAAAGAAAATTTCATGTTGTTTGGAACTTGATAAAAATTTTGTATCAACTTACTTTTATCAACATAAGCTTCCACTGAAATGTTGATTGGATTCTTCATATGTTTCTTAGCTAACTTTTCTAAATCATAAGGAATTGTTGCAGAAAAAAGTAATGTTTGTCTTACATCAGCACACTGACTTAAAATCCTGTTCACATCATCAATGAAACCCATATCTAACATTCTATCAGCTTCATCTAATACCGCAACTTTAACTTTACTTAAATCTAAAGTACCTCTTGATAAATGATCTAAAACTCTTCCGGGAGTACCTACCACAACATCTGTCTTTCTTAAAAGGTCCATTTGAGGACTGATTGAAACTCCACCATAAATAGCAGTAATCATCAATTGTTTATATTTAGAAAAATGTTTCATTGCATCTTTAACTTGTTCTGCAAGTTCACGAGTAGGAGTTAAAACAATTGCTTGTATGCCCCTACCTTTCCTACTATTTTGAATTATACCAGCCGAAAATGCTAATGTTTTACCAGAACCAGTTGCAGAACCTGCAATGATATCTTTTCCTTCAAGTATTAATGGAATTGACTTCTCTTGAACTTCAGTAGGAGTATCAAAAGTTTCTTCTTTTATTCTTTCTAATAATGGGCCTTCTATCCCTAATTTTTCAAATTTGTTCATTTTATATTTACCTCGTATATGTTCGAAGTTAGTCATATTATAATGTAATTAGCATTATGTAATTATCATAAATAAATATTATTTTTCAATATTATTTCATCAGTATAACTAACTTAGTTCTATCTGTTATATTGTATTTTATGTCAGAAAAAGTAAATGGCCTTAATCGCTTCCGGCTAAGCACTCTTTCTCCCAGGCCAAATTGTATATTTAATTTGTTCCTTTCAATATATAGTTTATTGTATAATTGATACTGGTTTATAAAGTTATTTGTTATTAATTGATAATGCAACAATAATGACTTTATTTACGTATATATCTCAATACTCAGAAAAGTATTTATAACAACCTAGATACTATTATTAAAATGAAAATAGGCATATTTTTAACATTAATTTTAAGCACAGTATTACTAACTGTTATACTTTCTTCCTGTTCTGTTGAAGATTTTAATACAATTGTTGGAGCAATAGAATTTGAAGAAATTGAAATTGAACAAAATCAGATAAATAGTATAGTAAAAGATAATGGAGACATATCGGCATATTTTTGCCCAGATGATAATTGTGAAAATGCAGTGTTAGAATTTCTTGATTCTGCAGAAAAATCAATACATTGTGCATTATATGAATTAGATTATGAATCAATCAATGAAAAAATCATGGAATTAGATGAACAAGGGTTGGATGTTAAAATTATTGTTGATAACAATTATATTGATGATTTTTATGAATTTACTGAAGAGACTAATTTAAGTTATGTTAAAACTGATGGTTGGGGGCAGATGCATAATAAATTTTGTATTATTGATAATGAAAGAATCTTTACTGGTTCAATGAATCCATCTACAAATGGAATTACTAAAAACAATAATAATCTGTTAATTATTAATTCAGAGATGTTATCTGCAAATTATGAAAATGAATTTGAAGAGATGTGGGATGGAACTTTCAAAAAAGGTGACCCCACACTTAACGAACAGATCATACTTAATCAAGATACAGATAATGAGATATTAGTAGTAAATTATTTCTGCCCAGAAGACAATTGTGCGGAACATATTAAAGAGATAATTTCACAAGCACAAAAAAGCATCCATTTCATGACTTTCTCATTCACCCATGATGAGATCTCAAATTCAATCTTATTAAAAACATTGGAGGGGGTTGAAGTTAAAGGGATATTTGAATCTAGGCAGGTGTCAAGTTATTCTGAATACCAAGTTATGGAATACCAAACTAATGTTACAGTTTACAAAGATGCTAACTCTAATAACATGCATCACAAAGTGTTTATCATTGATGAAAGTATTGTAATTACTGGTTCAATGAATCCTAGTGCAAATGGTGATGAAAGTAATGATGAAAATGTTTTGATAATGCATAATGAAGAAATTGCTCAATGGTATGAAGAAGAATTTGAAAAATTGTTTACATTAGCTAAAGAGAATAGTGATTATGAGTAATGAATAATAAAACTGAAAAGAGTTAATTAAAAGAACAGAGATCATTACTTAATTATTTTTTCTAAACCACACAAACCCACTAATCACCAATGTTAACAATAAGAAGGTAGTAATATCATTAAACTCAGGAACACACGAATTAGAAATCCAAAGTGAAGATTGTTCATTGAGTTGATCATAAGAATCAGAGTCACAAATAACGCTCCAAGCATGACTATTAGTCCCTTCAAAATCAGAATTAGAATAATAATACAATTGAGTTAAACTATTAAAACTCATTGAAACATTAGTAATTGAAATACTTGTAATTGTAATTTTACAATTACCAGAATCAGCAGACGGAGTAATAGCTTCCCCAGTTAAGTTTGTGTAATTAACATAAAATAAAATATTACTACAAGTTTGTTGAGAACCAGAAGTAAGATCTAAATCTAAATTTGCATTAATTGTAACTTCTGGGCCTGATAATAAGGTAGTATTAACAGATACATTTGCTTCGTCAGCAGCATAAAACTTAAAAGTATGATTACCTTCACCCAATTCATTACCTAAAAAATCATAATGATATAATTTCCCATCAATAACATTACTATCACCAGCATCAGTTTCGCTCATACTATAGTTAGAGGCACCATCAAATTCTAATATCACATAACTTGCAACATCATTCTCAGCATCAATATAAGTCACATTAAATCTATATAATGAATCATAACTTCCACTAGCCGGATTAACTGCAGGATTAGTTAAGTTAGGGGCATTACCTTCACCACCACCAGTACCTTGAATATTAGTAACTAAATAATAATCTTCACCATCAACTGTTGTTTCTGTTACTGTCATCCCACTTCCAGTTTGATTAACACCAATAGTAACTTTATTGTCACAAGTGGGTGTTGTTGCTTCCAAAGAAGATGCTCCTGGACAGACATAAACCTGACCAGAATTAGAAACTCTTGGAATGTATAATGATTTACTTACAACATTATCAACAGAAGATAATCCATGAATAAAAGCTTTTTTCTGAGATAAGTCTAAATCAGATGACACAGCACTTAAGTTTATGTCTGAAGTATAATTAAAACTAATCTTTGCAATAAGATTCCCGGAAGTCCCAAACAAACCTTTACCAAAAGTAATATTTTGAACATTAAGTTCTCTCTTTTCCTCACTATTAATTCCAAAATTTGAAGTCCTCATGATTTTTCTTAAAGAAGGTAAAGATTCTATTATGTAACCAGCTGTAAGAAGCGAACTTTCAGAAAAATCATAATTTTTAATGTATGATAAACAAGAGGTACTATTAGAACTGTAATAATAACCAGTAGCATTATTTATGAAAGAGTCTCCACCTTCAATTAAAGTCCCATTAGTATAGTTAGAGTTAAGTGTTAAATTAAGATAAATTAATTGTGATGTGCTAGCACTAACAGTAATATTGGTCCAGTTTATTATTCTGCTAGTAATATCAAAAGAATCATATTCTAAATTAGTATTATTAAATATTAAACCATCATCAAAAGTATTAGAGATAAAAAGATTATGAGCATCAGCACCACCATTGTTAGTTATGTTTAACAGATATTGAACAATTTGTAATAACCCACTATTATTACCAGATAAAATTGTGTTTGTAACAGTTATACTTGGTTCACTAGCAGTAGCAACTAAATTTTTGTTAATTAAAAAAGTCACATCTGTTGAACTGTTTTCATAATGGAAAGTTGCATTATTAGATATACTTCCACTACCATTAACACAAGTGTTTATGGTTAAACCATAATTTTGTCTTTCAGTTAAATCACCATAATCAAAAATTAATTTATTTCCAATTGTCGAATAATTAATTGAACCACCTGTAGAAGAATAATTAACAAAGGAGAGAATACTTGATAAAGTATCATTAACAATAAAATTGTTTGCTGGTGATTGAGTAAAATCTGAATTAATAGTATAAATTAATGAGTCACCATAAGATAAAACACTATTACTTTGAGAGAGAGTAAATGTTGGATCATTTATTGTAACAACTTCATTATCACTTGAAGAGTAAGTTCTAATTGTCCCATTATATCCCCCAGATAAGGAGGAATTATAACTAGAATAATTAATCTCAACTTGATTAAACAATGTATCATTTGCTAAAACATACTCACCTGAATTATATGTTTCGTTCACCTTAGCAACAACAATACTACTCCAGATATCATTATGACTTAAGTAAGGAATTAACCAAACTATTGATTGATTGTTTTGACTTAAAATGGATTGAGTAGAACTAATATAACTAATCCCATCAGGAAATGTATCATTAATTAAAAGATTATATCCTGCAGAGGTCCCATTATTAGTAAATGAAATATTGTATGAAAAAGTTTTATTGATAGATACTATTGAAACATTAGCAACTTTTTGAATGTTATCCGAGGGTTCAGTGATAGTAGTATTAGCACCATTAGTTAAACTAAAACTTGAAGAAGAAGAGTTTTGGTAAGTTAATTCAACTTGTGACGATAAAATATTCCCAGCAGTGTTAGATACAGTATTATTGATATACCCTGTAATTGTTAATAAAATAGTTTCCCTGTTAGAGATATCACCAAAATTAAACAACAATTGTTGATCATTTTGGATGAAAGAATAATTGTTTAAACTATTATTTGTTTGAGTCACATAAACCAAACCTGATGGTAAAGTATAATTTATCAGTACCGAATCAGCATACGATTTATTAAAATTAGTATAAAGATGATAAGTTAATAATTCCCCAATAGTTGCAATATTCTTGTCAACATTTAATTCTAAGGTTGGAATAATAACAGTATTACTTTGAGAGGCATTGTTTTGATAGATTCTAATATCTCCACCATAACTTGAAGCTATTGATTTATTATAACTAGAATAATTTATATTAACTTGATTTAAAAAGTAATCATTTGCTGAAATAAATTCGCCAGACTCATATGTTTCGTTAATTTTACATGTTAAAATTACGTTCCAACTACTTAAAGCAGAAATTGTTGGAACTTCCCATAACAACTCACGACCGTTTTGTTGGTATAATGATTTAGAAGCATTTACCAAATACATACCATCCGGCAATGTATCACCTACAGAAATATTGTAAGCTAAAGAGCCCCCAACATTGTTCAAAGTTATCGTATAAGTAAAAGAATCATTAATATTTACAGTTGATTGATTTGTTGATTTAGAAGGGCTAATTATTGGTTCAGTTATAACTGAAGATGTACTATCAGTAATAACAAAAGTTGAACCAGAAGTTGAATTCTCATAAACTAGTTGAACATTATTTGTAAGAGTATCACTTACATTATTAGTAGTTACATTATCAATGTAAGCTGTTATTTCAAGAGAATACACTAACCTATCAGTTATGTTACCATAATCAAAAATTAAATTTTGACCAGCTTTTACAAAATCAAAATCACCATTAATGCTAGAATAATTGACATACTGTAAACCACTTGGTAAAGTGTTTGTCAAAACAACAGAATTAGCAGGGGCCCCAACAAAACTAGCTTCAATAGTATAAGTGATTAATTCTCCAATAGTAGCGGTTGCTTTATCCTTAGTTAATATCAATGGAGGTGGTTGAACCTTAACATTTTCAAAAGTGTCCCCAGAATATTCCCTAACAGTACCATCGTATGTTGCTGCCAATGTTTGATTATAAGAATGATAAGTTGCTTCAACATTGTTTGATAAAGTATCGTTAGATAAAACTAATTCTCCAGATTCATAAGTTTCATTAACTTGCGCTGTAACAGTAGTACTCCATGAATCAAAAGCATCAATAAAGCCTACGTTCCATCCTAGATTTCTTCCAGATTGTAAAATTAATGATTGAGTTGAATTTATAAAAAAAGTACCATCAGGTAATAAGTCAGTGATTGAAATATTATAGGCAGGAGATGAACCTTCATTTAAGATATTAATATCATAATTAAATATTTCATTAATTGATACTACTGAATCACTAGCAATTTTTTCAATATTTAATGAAGGTTCAAGAACAGTATTACTCACACTAGAAGAAGTGGTAGTAGTTTCAGCTGAATCCGAATCATAAAAAGAAGTTAATAAATTGCTGTTATTATAATAGTTTGTTGAAAAATAATTTTGTACAACATGAGAGTCGAAATTTGATATAGTATCATAAAGAAATTCAGTATAAGTTATCCAAAAATCAAAAGGTGGGATTAAATCTTCTCCTGAAGAGTTATAGAAGAACCAACTAAAATGAGTACCATTATTAGAGTATGAATTTGAGAGATCACCAGTTGTGGAAGATACGTTACTTAACCAAACCTGTTTATTAATAGGCCTATTTTCAATTAAAGTAAAATTGTTATAAGTATCACAATCAACATTAACATGAATAGAATGACTTTTATCTTGACCAATCGGAGCATTATAATCACCACTAGTTATCCTAATTCTTCTGAGATTAGTTGCCCCTTGAGTTGTATTTGAAAAATAAGGACACGATTGATCCCCTGCAACAATTGATAAATTAAAATCTAATAAACTTTCATCACAAGTTGAAGGTGTTGCATAAATTGAAGTAGAAAAATACTCGCCAACAGGGACATTTACAGTCCAATTAACACTATGATTATTATCAATACTAACACCAGAATAACTGATAGAACCATTAGAAAAAGAACTAAATGTTGCGGAATTAAAACCCTCTTCTAGTTGATGATTAACTTTAATATTATTAGCTGAACCAGTACCATTATTGTACAAAACAACTTGCCATAAATCTTGTTCATTAAGGTTACTTACTTGAGGTAAAGGAGAATAAGTTAGAATTAAGTTAGGAACGTAAACAGTTAGGGGATTAGAGTTTTCAGAAACAGTAACATTATTTTGGGGCACACTATCAATATCCCAACCATAAGTTAAGTTAACATTATTGATACTTGAATTAGTAGGATTACAACCAGAATAAGCTTGAAAAGTAATATTAAGAACTGAATTATTAGATAAAGTGTCAAGTTGCCAAGTTGGATTAGAACTTGTGCCAATATAAGTTAAACTAGAAGAATTACCTTCAACAACTAAAGAATTTGAGATATAACTCCAACCAGAAGGCAATGTATCATTTATTATTAAGTTATTTAAATCATCAGTATAGTTGTGATCAAACAAAATATTAAAGGTAACATTACCCATATAGGTAATTGAATTAATATCAGAATTTACTGTCAAAGTCGTATCTGGAACTGCAAAAACCATCAATGAACAAAGTAGAATGAGAAGTAATAATATCAATAACTTAACAAAACAATTTCTAAATATTTCTTTAAATTTAAACAAACCCATCTAATATTTCACCAACATTGATAATTACTTTATTTAATATATAATTATACTTATATTTATATTACCTTTTATTTATAACTATAATATATATTAAATTATAAATACTTCTTTTTTTATATAGAATTATTAACCCATTTTTATTAAATTCAAAAAAGATATAATGATTATAACAAAATTTATATACCTTAAAAATATAGTTAAATTTAATGTTTAAGCAGCCAAGTTATTTCAGAAAAGCAATCTTCATATTTTCAATCGTATTGATTATGTGTACTATAATATCTTGCAATTCATCAACTAAAAATGATTGGGAAATTGATGTTGAAGATTTACCTGCAGAAGAACTCCCAGAAGAATTCCCAATCCCAATGGAAGCACACGAGATATATGGATATACTTCTGGATCAATTACCCAATATTATTATGAGATTAATATTAGTTCAAATGAAATCATAACATTTTATAATGTTATTGACCAGAACAGTTGGATCACAGAAAAAGATTGGTTTGAACAAGGAGATGGCCTTCAAAAACATTTCAGAACCCATGAGTACAATCCATTACCAGGAAATCAAATTGGAACTTTGGTACAAGTTTCAGTGACTTCAGAAGAGGATTCCAAAACCAAACTGATTATTGTAGCAACAAATTATGATTAAACAAACGTCCAATACTTTTTCTTTACAACTTCCTAAACTCAAGATGGAATTTTCTCAGTTCTAGATTTTCATAGAAGAACAGGTAAGTTAGAAGTTTAGTTATGATCAATAAGATTATAACTGCAAAAAAGATATATATCCTTTCAGCAAACCCACCTTCTAAGATTAAGAAAGCTAATGAAGCAGAAACAGCAGGAGGATGAAATATGTCAAATAGATATAATAAAATTAAAGTTACAGAAACAGTTATCATCACACCAAGTTCTGAATTTAGTCCTAATGTAATTCCAGTTCCAACTAAAAGACTTACAACTAAAGCTATTAAGTAAGATGAAATTACTGTTCTAAGGATATTTAATTCATGAATTTTATTATGAGTCATGATAGCTGCTGATGCACCTAATGAAGAAAACAAGACTATGTTAGAAGTTGTTAATTCAAAGAACAAAGTTATGATAGCAACTGCTAATCCAGTAACCAAACTAGGTATAAACCTTTTGTGCCAAATCCTTCTTTCTTTAGTAAACCAACTATGCCAACTCATCTTATCACCAATTGATATTAAATAAAGTAATCTTTTGTAGTTTATAAAAGTTATTTTTAGTTATGAATAAAATACCCATATTCATAAGGTTTAAATACATGAAATTTTATTGAAATTTTATGGAAAGAATAAAAGTTAATTTTAATGAGACAAATGCATTAGATTATCAAGTAAGGTATAACGATCTTAGAAAAATGTTCAAAGAAGCAATGATTATATTTATGGAAGGAATTAATCCAAAAGTTGAACAAATTCAAATAGAATATAAACAAATGAACAAGACCATAAAAACTGAAAGTTATGTGATTAATGTTTATTCAAATGTTGACAGGTTATTAGGTAATGAATATAGACCTTTAGAAGGTAGACCTTTAACAAGACCAATAAATGCATTAGAAAAAGTTGAACTGTTAATTAAATATCTAAAAGGTAAACAATTTACTAAAGTTAAAGCAGATTTACAATTAATCCTAGGTGACCTTAAGAGGTTAGAAATATCTCTGATGAGGAGAACAAATTAAATTTAAACTAATTTTTTAATTAACTTTTTATACTAGTAAATGATTCTGTAATTATGTTTAGACTACTTAAGGAACATTTAAAGTACCACGTAATAACTAATTTTCCAAAAAGTTATCCTAAGTATAAAAAGTTTTTAGCAAATGTAATATTTCTCACTTCAAAAATAATTATACATCCTAGAAAAAATTTTCTTAGAAACCGAGATTTAATAAAAGCAAGATTAATACTAAAGAAAGGAGACATCATATTAATAGGGGATTTACAAGAAGCATCTTCAATTCTTCTAAAAGGTGGAGTTACACATGTAGCATTACACATAGGAAATAAAAAATTTATTCATGCTGTTGCTGATGGAGTTACTTATTCCACATTACATCATATGTTTACTAAGTATGATACTATAGTTATTTTAAGATTACCTAAAAAAACAGAGAATAAACGAAAAATCATCAAAAATGCGATTAAATTTGCCGAATCACAGTTAGGTAAACCATACGATTTTGATTTTAGTCCAGGAGCAAAAAAGTTTTTCTGTACAGAATTAATTAACTCTGCTTATCGTCACGCGGGACATAAAACAAAATTGTCTAATTTTGGAAAATTTAGAACATTTACTGAAAAAATTGAAAAGCACATTGTCACTGCACCGAAAGCATTAACCCCAGAACATTTTATTAAAGGAAATTTTAAAGTTGTTTTTCTTTCACATAATTTAAGTATTGAAAAAGGTAATTTGAAATACATTGGTGAACATCCAAAAACCCTTAGAAAAAAAGTAATAAAAAGGTATAATGATAAAATAAAAATAAATTGTACAAAAAAAAAGCATAATTCTAACTAATATTATCTAAGATATCATGAGCATTAGTGTTAGTCAGGTAATTCATAATTTCTTTATTCTCTTTGTTAAGCATGAACCTTGCTTTTAAACTGTTCTTCTCATTGTTAGAAACTCGAGCAATCCTATCAGAAAAAATTAACCCATAAGGATAACCTAAAAATAATGCATCTTGAGAATTTTCAAGCAAATTAAGTAAAATTTCTTTGTTACCTTCAAACCTGAAGATATGTTTAGCTTTAGAGTGTAACTTAACAAAATAAGTGTTTGTCATAATTCCTTTACTATTACTGCATTCTAAAAAATATGACCATTCAGTATTTTGAGGGCCAAGCTTAGATAAGAGTAGGTTTGGGTTGTTTCCCTGCACTGTAAAAAGAGAACTACTTTTAGCTAAAGAACAAACAGTTCTTGGCAAAGTTAACAAAATTTTATCTTCTCCCTTAAAACTAACATCCAAAGTACCATCTAATAAGATATAATCTGAAAAATTTTGTTCTGCTAATTGTTTAGCCAACCTTAACTCTGTGAATCTCCTAGCCATGTTGGTGATTTTACTAATTGATGCACGTTCTAAACCGTCCCTGATAGTAGAATCTTGAGAGGATAGGGTAAGTTCTTGTTCATTAATAAGATTAAATACATCCGAGTTCTTTAGGTCAGAATTAGTATTTGGAAATATTTTAGATACATAAATTAAATCATTATCTTCAAATTTAGTGTAAGTTAACAAATAAAATTCATGTTTAACAAAATTTAATTTTTTCTTTCCTTGAAATTTAACACCAGCAACTCTGATTAAGCTTAAACAGAAATTACCAGTAGAAAAAATCTCTGCTTGACCACCATCAATGTATGTAATGGTTTTGATTGAATTTGTAGTTTCTTGATGCAAAGTTTCGAAATTATCTTTATTGATATTAATAGTTTTGTTTTTAAAAATAATTTTATCGTCAACATTAAAATTAGAGATAATATTGTTCAGTTCTAGGGAGATTTTATTAAGCATACAATCTTATAAAAAATGGTTGTTTTTATTGATTTGGGTTGTGAAGTGGAGAGATTTAACTGGTGTAAGATATAATCACATGAAACTCACAACTAATAGGCCCACCCAAGAGTAGTAAATAACAAAAAGTTTATAAAAAAGACATAATTACAATAAAACTATGAATCAAATAGATTATTTTGGAAATGGATCAACTGATTTTTTCATAGGGACAGATGGTGGAAATTATTCAAAACCAAGCCATGACCGATTAAAAAACTTAATAGAAAGAGATAGTTCTTTTTACAAATTAATGCAACAATTAGTAACTGGAAAAGATGTTGTAGAAATTGGGTCAGGAAGAGACCCATTAAGATGTTTATTTCGATTTGAACCAAAATCCTATGTTTGTGTCGAACCTTCGGATAGTAGAGCTACTGATTTACCTGATTTTGCGAAGTATGAAAAAACTGATGGGATTACATACCTAAAAGATGTATCGGACTCTTCTGTTAGTATAGTAAGCAGTTATTTATTTGATAGAGGAATGATGAGTCCTAAATATGAATCAGAACTAATTAAATTAATTTCAGAAAAAACAATCCCAGAGGAATTATCATTCCACATACTTAGACATGGTGTTAATGGATTATTTCTACCCTCTGGTTTTAATCATATATTTCTTGAAAGTTTAGAAAAATCGGATGAAATTTTTGAAAGAATAATATCTAAACATGGTACACCTTCATATGATGTTTATTGGACTGCAGCAGTATTTGAAAAATTAGATTAAATTAAACAAAAAACCTACTCCCCAATTGCTTCTTTAATCTTCTGTTTCAAAGCACCCTTAGGACTAAATCCTACAATCCTGTTAACTTCCTTACCATTCTTGTAAATGATTAAACAAGGAATTCCAGAAACTTGGTTAGAAGTTGCAATATCAGAATGAGATTCTGTTGAAACTTTAGCAAACCTTAATTTATCTTTCAAATCAGAATCTTGACTTAATTCTTCAAATACTGGTGCTAATGCCTTACAAGGGCCACACCAACTTGCCCAGAAATCTACTATAATGATTCCTTCAGTATCAATTACCTCTTTTTGAAAACTTTCTTGATCTAATTCAATAACCATAATTTACACCCCATTTGTTAATAATTATATTTAGAAGCTTTATTCTTTTTTATTTAAGTTTTTTGTAAGTTAAAACATAAAATAAGATATATATAAAAAATAAAAAGATCAATTATTTCCCTTAGCTTGTCCATTAGAATTAATATTACCTGAATTTGATTCTTCTTCTGACTCAATTTCTAATCCTTTTTGGTTAGTTTCATCACCAGTTATTTCTTCATCTTCAGTTTCTTCACTATCATCATCAGGATTATTACCATTTGAATTAGTAGCACCAGGACTATTCTCGTTAGATTTATCATCGTTCTTAGAGCTTTGCTCTAACGCATTTGATAATCCATTCTCAGCCACACCATTACTTGCTGTAACTGCAGTTTGGTAAGCATGTTCTAAACCTTTCTTAATATCTTCTTCTATTTGATTTGCATCAATACCATTTTCAGTAATTTTTATTTTAGTCTTACCTTTTTGGTTTTGAACTTTTACTTCAACAGAATAAACAGTTTCATCTAAACTTCCCATCAATTCAGTTAAATAATTATCTAATTCATCATCATTAAAATAATCATGAATGACAGTAGTTAATTTTTCAACTTCTCCTTTATGTTCTTCTAACTTCTCTTCAATTTCAAGTTCAGATTCTAATTCTTCACCCAAATCTTTAGATTCAATTTCTTCAACCGCATTTTCAACTTCAAACATAACTTCACTGTGTTCCTGTTCAGCTTTTCCCATAGCTTCAATCTTTTTTAACATTGCCATAGCTTGAACTTCTTGCAATCTTTCCTCAGCAATTTCTAAACCCTTAACAGCTTTTTTAGCAGGGTCACGAGCCAGATTTAATTTGATTTTATCTAAAGCAGTATCTAAAAAATAAAATGCACTATCTGGTGTTAAGCCAACATCCAATTCTCCTGTAATTTCTTCAAAATTAGAATTTTCATTTTCAGTACTATCTGTAACATTAGAACCTGATTCACTCAAAGCATTTTCTTCCAACAAATCTTCCCCGCTTACATCTTCAGAAAGAACTGGAGAAGCTAATAACATAAATATTACAAGTAATAAGATTAGTTTTTTTATCATCTTTTAAACCCCCAAAGTTTAATTTTAATTAGATTAAATCTAAATAGATCCCACTTATTTATATAATTTGTTGAAAACTGCAAAGTACCACATTAGAAATGAGAAATACTATAAAGAATTTAATTAAAAACCAGATGATTTTTTTCCAGATATAAAAATTTCTGTCTTGAACAAACTTTTCTTAATTTTATAATTAGCTTTTAATCCCGCATCTTTGAACAGCTTTAACATTTTTTTCTTATCTTCAACATCAACAGCATTAGGTGTTACATTTAAGATATGACTTTTAATATAAAAACAGAACTTTCCTTTCTTACTTAAAATATTGTTCACATCATTAACAAATTTAAACATATCTTTAACATAACCCAAATCATTGAAAGAAACAAAAGCATTAATATTCTTTACTTTATTTGGAATTTTAATACTCCTAATCAAATGGATGTCAACATGTGACCTATTTTTAGGTGAAATATTCTCTTTGAAAATTTTAATTTCTTCCTTTGATTGATTAGCCAAATAGATTTGTTTGAAAAGGATTTTTTTATTGATAATAGTTTGAGTAAATTCACCCATAGATGAATTAAATACCATCAAGGTTTTCTTTTTATTAAAAGGTTTAACATAACTAATAACCCTATTAAAACTAATCTTGGGTAAAGGTAACTTATGATAATGGTGCAATAAATTTGCCACTAAATTCCTTCTTAAAATAACATATTTCTGATCATAAAATAATTCAATCGCAAAATATGCAGGGATACCAAATGCAATTAAACCACCTGAGATCCTTAAGATATCCCAAGCACCATGAGTTTCTCTGATGAACATAATCAAAAGAAAAATCATAAACAAAACTGTGAATAAAGGTCCGATTTTACCAAAGATAACTTTGTAAGGTCTTTTCAAATTTGGTCTTTTGAAACGTAAAATAACAACGCTAAGTAATACAGCTGAGTATACTAACAAGATTAAAGGGATCAGCATGTGAAGTAAAGTTTCATATGATCCTGCACCAATTATAACTAAAATTGAAACAACAAGAGCTTGAAAGATTATTGAGATATAAGGACTTTTATGTTTAGGGTGAATCTTAGCAAACTGGCTAAAGAAAAGTTTATCTTCAGCAATTGACATTAACAATCTTGGCGCTGTAACGATCCAACCCGCAGTTGCCCCAATCACAGAAACAAAAATTAATATGGAAAAAATTAACCCACCAATATTACCAAAATGTACATTACCTAAATCTCTTAATGGTGCAATTGAACTAGCATATTCTGCCCAAGGGATTGACCCCATAGCAGTAAATGCTAGAAAAAAAGAAAGTATTGCGATTACTAAAGTTCCATAAATTAATGCTTTAGGCATAACTTTAGAGGGATTTTTAGTTTCCGCTGAAAGGAAAATTGCACTTTCCCAACCAAAAAAAGTTTCTGCAATAAAAAATATTGCTAACAATATACTCATAGTTGGCATTACAAAGAAAGGATCAAAATTTTCTGGATTAAAATTAATTACCCCAGGAATAATTATTGAAATTACTGCTGTTAAAGTGATTATAGAAAAAGTTACTAAAACCACCGTAGAAGTTTGCATACCTCTAAATGCAACACAACTAAATAAAATTATTAGTAAAATTGCAATAGGAACATAAGTAAAAGAATATTGTACAGGAATAAGATACTGTAAAGATCCTAACAATAACATAGCAATAGTTACACTACCTGCAATTGATGTTGTCCAACCAATAACAAATGACCAGAATCTCCCATAAGCTTGTTTTCCAAATTCATAAACACCACCTGCTTTAGGGAACATAGAAGTTAATTCTGAAAAACACATTGCAATATAAACTGAAATTAAAGATAATACACCCCAAGAGATTAAAGATGCAGGCCCAGCATGTTTAGCACCAGCAGATGTTAAGAACCAAATCCCAGTACCCATAATTGAATTGATAGTAATTAATAAGATTACTTTGAAACTTAATGTTTTCTTTAAACTTTTTTCATGAGGTTGAACTTTCCTGATTTTAGTTTTCTTAACATGTTTTCTAATTCTTAAGAATCTAGGTGATCTTGCACTAAACCTAACAAGCCTAATATATTTTGTAAATCTTGCAAAACGAGCAAATTTTGAAAAACGAGATATTAAACGTATCCCTCTTAATGCCCTCACTAATGTTAAACCTTGTATTCCAAGGAAAATTAAGTTAAATGGAATAGTAGCAATAATGTCTAAGAAATGTTTCTTAATATAAGGAATTAATTTAGGAGTTTCAAACCATCTGAAATACAAGTCTATTGCAAAAATAATAATAACATAAATGTCAAAAATGTCAATTAAAACTGAAGTAATAATTCCGATTTCATAAAATAAGTCAATGATTGTGACTATAAGAAGCAAAACTAATGATGGTGGAATTAATAATTGTATAATTGAATCTAATTTACTTTTACGCATAATCTATCCTCTTTAGAATATAAGTAAATAAATTTGATATATAAGTGTTTCTAAAAATGTAATTAATTTGAATTTATGAAAATGATTTAGGTTAATAAATTTCAAGATTACATTTCACTATTAAAAAAATCAGATCCGGTTTGATTATATATCCATAAGAAGTTACAATCAATAGATTCTTCAACACAAGTGATGTAAGAATTTAAATAGGTTAGTTCCCTAAAATTCAAATCATTAATAGAATTAATATTTCTATTTACAATTAATGATAACCTTGAATTATCATAATCACCATAATTTTTAGCTTGTTCTTTAATTCTTTCTTCAATTTTTTTAATTTCTACTAAAGAAGATAAATTAATGATAGGAGTTTCAACATATCTTTGATATCTTTCATCACCATCAGTAATTTTAAGATTACCACTGATAATATTTGAATCTAAAACTTCCAAACTAGAAACAAAACCATCACCATTTAAATCAGCATGATGTTCTAAACTGTCCTTTAAACAAAAATAAACACCAGCACCCAAAAGTAAAGATGAAAATAAAGCAACGGGAACAATTGAACTTCTAACAGATGAGGTTTTACTTTCATGAACCCTTACTTCTTGTTCACCAAAACCAATCCCAGTAGACACTATTTTAACTTTTGAATCAGGTTTAATATCAATCAATTTTTGAAATTCTTTATCATAAATAACAAATCCAGCTGATGCACTCATTTCACAATTTAAACCTGAATTCCTTGCAACTTTATGGGCTTTCCTAAATTGTTTTTCATTAACTTCAAGAATGTAATGTCGAGGTGCCTTAATTAATATTTCATCCCTTAAAGCAGTATAAGGAGCAGTAAGTTTATCTGCAACAGATTTAAGATCCCAATTATTACAATCTTCATTATAATTAAAATAAAATCCATTTTTACCCTGAGGAGTGATGCCAATTACTTTTGTTTCTAAACTTAATTTTTCTACAGTTTTAACTATTGACATCCATAACTTTCCTGAACCTGCTGGACATAAAACATAATCTGGATTATCTTTTAACAAATTTTTAGCATGATGAAAATATTCTTGAGGGATATAATCAGTATAATCTTGAATTAACCCTTCAATGTTAGCTGTTTTTAATACTTCAACCCTTTGGTCAGCGGTTTTTAATATTTCACCAGAAGGAATTTCAATTTCATAAACACTATTGGGAGTATGACTTACTAGATTATATACATCAATGATTGAACCTTCAGCAGCTTCCCTTAAAGCTTGAATATAATTGCCAGAACTGATCACACAAATACCATTTAACCCCTTTGAGATTGCGTCTTGAATAATTTCGTGAGTACCCACTTCTTTATGAGTAGATCCACTTACTTGATTAAAATCATAAATGTCAATGTCCATAATTACCCTTTTCAAAGGCAGTTATATAAATCTTCCTTGAATTGACTACCCTCCAATAGTTAAGTTTGTAAGTAGTTTTTACATTTTAGAAGCTTAGAACTCTTCTGTTTGATAGTGGAATTATAACATAACTTTTTAAATAGATAGATAAATATTCGATTATTAGTTGATTCTTATCAATTATCTAAGAGGAAAATTTAAGTTATAAAAAATGGAAGCATTCGAAAAATTAGGATTATCAGAAAATACAATTAAAGCATTAGAAAAGAAAGGTTTTACAGAACCAACAACAATACAAGCTAAAGTTATACCTTTATTATTAGAAGGAAAAAAAGATGTAGTAGGCCAATCCCAAACTGGAACTGGTAAAACTGCAGGATTTGCCCTACCAATTTTGGAAAAGATTAAACTAAATGCTAAATCAATACAAGCAATCATTCTTACACCTACCAGAGAATTAGCAATACAAGTTGCAAAAGAGATTGATTCTTTGAAAGGAAAGAAAAATGTTAAAATCCTTTCTGTATATGGGGGTTCATCAATAGTTTCACAAATTCAAGCTCTTAAAAAAGGTGTAGACATTGTTGTTGGAACACCAGGAAGAGTAATGGATTTACAAAATAGAAAAGTTTTGAAGTTAAATCATATTAAATTTGCAGTTCTTGATGAAGCTGACGAAATGCTTAACATGGGATTTGTAGAAGATATTGAAGATATCTTAGTAAACACTCCCGAAGATAAAAATATGTTACTATTTTCTGCAACCATGCCAAGACAAATTTTAAAAATTGCTAAAAATTATATGCGTGAATACGAATTTATTGAAGTTGAAAAGAAAAATGTTATCACCGAAACTGTTGAACAGATATATTATGATGTTAATGCGCATGACAGAGTTGAAGCAATCAGAAGAATTATTGATTCTAACATAGATTTTCATGGAATAATTTTTTGTAACACTAAAGCAGCTGTTGATACTTTAGCACATCAGTTAACTAGGATGAATTATAGTTCTGCAGCACTTCATGGAGACATCACACAAAGTCAAAGAGAGAAAATATTACAAAAGTTTAGAAACAAGTATGTCAAAGTTCTAATCGCAACTGATGTTGCAGCTAGAGGTATTGATGTTAATGATTTAACTCATGTAATCAATTTTTCTTTACCTCAAAGTCCAGAATCATATGTACACCGAATTGGACGTACTGGAAGAGCAGGTAAAAAAGGCATTTCAATAACCTTAGTAATTCCTTCTGAAAGAAGAAAGTTAAGTTTTGTTGAAAGAATTAACAGTTGTAAATTAAAAAAACACAAATTACCTTCACCAAAAAAAATAATAGAAGATAAAGAAGCACAGATTAAAGTGATTATAAAAAATATTATTGAATCAAATAAAAATAAATCATCTAAATATAAAAATATGGCAGATGATCTTCTTAAAGATAATGACCCCTCTGAGATTGTTTCTGCAGTTTTAAAGTATAGTTTTAAAAGTGAGTTAGAAGCAAGTAATTATAAGGATATTTCTGAACCTCAACCTGGAAAAATGTCTGAGAGAGGTAGAAGTGGTGGATTTAGAGGAGGAAGACCTAGACAAAGATCTGACAGAAGCGGAGGACGTTCAAGAGGAAGATCAAGTGATAGAAAAAGAACTCCTAGTAATAGATCAGATAGACCAAACAAATCAGGCAGGCCAGAAAGAAGTTCAAGGTCAAGGAAAAAAAGGCCAAGGGATTAAATATTATTATTACTTGATTTGACAATTAGATTTGGATGTTTCATAAAAAATGTTATTTTATCATTCCGGTCTAATTGCTTAATTTTATATTCTAATTTAGCAGCTTCACTTTTATCAGAAACTTTAATAGAATGTAATAATCGATCAAATTTTTTCCATTTAACATACTTACTACCTTTACCATTTTTGTGTGCTTCCATTCTTTTTTGTATATTATTTGTAATACCAGTATAAAGAGATTCATCTTTACATTCCAAAATGTAAACATACCATTTGTCTTGGTTCATAAAACAAGATTATAAAATAGACTAATTTAAACTTTTTCCTTTAAAGAAATTAAATGATAATTAAAATTATGAACAATAACTTATCACAAAAAACTATTATTTTATGATTTATTTATTAATCATCTTGCTTTCTGAAATAGATAAATCCACCAACTGTAGTCATAAGAAGTAATATCATTGCATAATCTGAGAATTCCGGAGTAGGAGCATCACCAATTGTGACAGAACTACTTTCCACAGAAAGACCATCAACAGTACCATTGTTAGGAGTTACTTCAAGAGTCCATTCTTCATCATCTACTAACTCTTCAGAAACAATTGTTTCAAAACCATCTTGAAATATAGACTGAATTTGTTCTTGAGATAAAGGTCGACCAAATATTTTAAAATCGTCAATGTAACCGTTCCAATTATCATTAACTAAAGTGGTTATTGACCCAAGGTAAAGATTAGCAGTAGGAGTTAAATAATTTGCACCAGTACCACATAACTCACCATCAACATAAAGCACTGCTTGTGAAGCAGCACCATTTTCTACAACCAAGGTAAAGTGATGCCATTCAGAATTACTAGGACTATGACATAAATACATGCCACCCCAATAAATGTTTGAAGAACTTACTTTTAAAAGTACAGTTTTAGAAAATGAAAAATAAGGATGAAGACCACTGCTAGCTTGACGATTAGCCCAAAAAGAGACTGAATAATTTTGAGGAATTGTTAATCCAGTTACACGAACTGATTCCTGATTACCACCACCATCAAAATAATAGGAACCGTTACCATCATAACCGGTAGTAGAACCATAAGTTGCATCACCAACAACAGTAGCATTATTTGAGTAAGAAGAATAATCTTTTGTCCAAGTACTATTGCTCCCACCTTCAAAAGGAAGATTTACTAAAGAAAATGAAGAATCACCTAACTTCCAATCAATGATTGCTCTATCAGCAGTACCACCCAAAGTATAAGAAGAAGTAAGATTATCATCATAAGTAGCAGACACACCAGAAACAGTAGGGGTTGCATCTACTTGAACTGAAAAGAATAATAAACAAAATATTGAGAAAGAAAAAATCATAAAATACTTTTTAATATTAAACACCATAATAACCTCATAAATATGATATTTTAACTATATATAAATTTATCTATTAAAGTAATTTCATACTTTGTGAAAATTTTTTACTTTTCATAACAACATGATTAGAAATCACGCAATTAATTTTTCGGATATTGGATCAAAAGTAAGAACGCCAACGCCCGTCATTAAACAAATATTAGACCTTTCATAGGAACTTCTTTTTTGTTTTATTAAGTAAAGCGGTTGAACTATTTATTTATTTATTTATTTATTTATTTATTTATTTATTTATTTATTTATTTCTACATCAGAGGTACACAAGGGGTACCTCAAGTTTAAATATGAGTTATGAATTTTGAGATAAACATGGTCTACTAAAGTAATCTTTAAATACTCTAATTGGTTTATTATTATATTAACATTATAAGAGGTGTTTTGATGGTTAGGAAAAAATCTATTAAATTTTTTGATTCTATTAAAAATTTAAGAATAAGTTTAATTATTGCTTTAGCAATTGCATTAGTTTCATTCTCATTTTTAATTTACGCTGTGTTAGGTGGGGGTACATTAATTGGTCATGCAATGTCTAGTGGATAATTTTGTATACCTGAATGTTATGATGAAACAGATTCAGCATTTGATCCGGACAACTATGGTTCTGTTTCAATAATTTTATTAGAAGGATCTGAAGTAATTGAAGATCAATGTTTAGATAATACTAATTTAAAAGAAGTTATTTGTACAGAGAGTAGCTTAGCAATAAGAACTGTAGACTGTAGTGCCATGAATCAAGAATGTTCTGGTGGAGAATGTGTTGAGATTAGTACTGAGGAATATATCGATACTGATTATGGTATGGATTTTTTAACACCTGGTGCAATTTATCTTAATTCATCTGGATCATTGACTTTATTGTCTTATGATCATTGTCAAGGTCCGTTTATAAAAGAATATTACTTACATAACACAACTACTTATTTGGTGAGTCCTAGGACTTGTTCTTCACTTTATGGGTCAGACTATGAATGTTTAGAATTATATGATGATGAAATTGGACAAAATTTAGGTTACTGTGGGATATATTGTACAAGTGCTAGTGATTGTTCTAGTGGGTCATGTAATCGTGAAGATAATGTTTGTAATTAATTTATTTTTTTCTCTTTTTTAAGAAGTACTAAAGATTTAAAATGATGCTAATGTTCGCATTTACAAAATAATTATACTGTTTAAATGCTATTCTGCCTTGTTTTACTAGGTGCAAATACTTTTAAAGATTTGAATAAAACTTACTCAAAGTATTTTATTAATTTTTAATTCTCAACAAATAATTCATTGATTGAAGGATTTAATTCAATTTTATTAATTTTTCCAATTTTAGTTTTTATTATAATTCCTTTTACGGATAATTTCTCAATAATTCTATGAATTTTTACCCTATGAAAATTAGATTCTATTTCAAATTTAGACTGATTAAGTTTACCTTTATTCTTAATTAAAATATTAATTACCATTCGTTCATCAAATTCTAAGAAATTCAACAATTCATTGATATTTTTAGTAAAATCTTTTTTTTCTTTAATTTGTTTAGAAACAATAAAATAAAAAGAAAAAAAGCCTACAAAAAGACCTAAAGAAGACAATATTAAGATCATATAAGGAATAGGAATAAAACAACCACAAGCATCTCCTCTGTTAATAGCACTAGAAACATAAATTGTTAAAAAAGAGACAGTAAAAACAAACCCTAAAATAATTGATACCCCTAGATATATTGCCTTGATTTTCTTTAATTTCATTTTTTGTAACAACAAATTAAGTATAATTACAACTTATGTAACAATATGATATTAAAAAATGTTTTGGTTTTATTAGGGCTGTTATTGTTAGTAGGATGTAATGTAAATGGCGCTGAAACACTGAATTCATCCAATATTGAAATGATCACTATTACCTCCTCTGGAAATTTTTCATCTGAAGAATGTATCAACAGAAATTTAGATGGTCAATACTTGATGTTAGAGTCAAAATATTGTGGACATTGCGAAAAATCATTTCCCATCTTTTTAGAAGTATGTGAAGAACTTGGCTTAAATTGTAATGTGATTGACATATCTGAAGATATTGAAAAGGAAGAATTAGATAATTATGGGATTAATATTATGTATACTCCTACTTTTGTTTTTGATTGTAATTATTATGTCGGTGCAATGGAAAAAAGTGAATTCTTAGAGGTATTAAAATGAAAAATAAGAAAATAATTATCTTTTTAATTTCAATTGTTGCATTACTAACTTTTTTCTTTTTAACAAAAAACTTATCAGTTAACGTATTAGAGAATTTAGGATTACGTCTTCCACTACCTTTATTTACATTTATAATAGCATTAATTGATGGATTTAACCCTTGCAACTTATTTGTTTTAACATTATTATTAAGTTTAATGTTAACAGAATCTCATTCAAGAAAAAAAATATATTTAGTAGGATTTAGTTTTATCATGGTAATTTACTTATTTTATTTCCTTTTTATGGCAACATGGCTTAATATTTTCAAGTATATTGGATTTATAGACCCATTAAGGATAGGAATTGCTATAATTGCTATAACTGCTGGAATTATTAATTGTAAAGAATTATTCTATTACAGAAAAGGGATTACTTTAATGGTTCAAGATAAACATGTTGGACCATTAAAAAGAAAAATCCAACATGTTGCAAAATTAATTAATAAAGGTTCTACACTTACTCTTATTGGAGCTTCAATAGTTTTAGCAATTTTTGCATCATTAGTAGAATTACCCTGTACTGCTGGCTTTCCAATTATTTATGCTGGTGTATTAACAGGAGTAATTCTAGAGAACAGTTTATTTTATTATCTTTATTTAGCATTATATAATTTAATTTATGTATTGCCATTAATAATAATCATTAGTTTACTTGGCTACATATTTCATGGTAAGCAAATTAGTAAGAGAACAATGTCTTTAATAAAATATGTTGGTGGATTTATAATGTTGTTATTAGGAATAGTATTACTAATTAATCCTGGTTTGTTAGGTGTTTAAATGAAAATTTCAACTGCTAATACACTTTTAGGAAAATTATGTGATATTACCAGAATTAACCAAAAATTTCACCAATATCAACCAGTAATAATTGAATCAAGAGATAATCAAATTGTTAGCCCAGTGGAAGCAACAGTAAATCATATTGGAGATATTTCAGAAGAAGGAGTCTTATTAACAAAACGAAATAAAATAGTAAAATTATATGATTTAATTGGACAATATGCAAAAAATTTTTATGGATGTAAATATCTAAATTTATATCTAAGTCCTTTAAATCTACATTTTTGGGTAACTCCTACCGAAGGAAAATTTATTCATATAGTAAAAAATGAAGGAAAATCTAAATGGCCAGTATTTATTGGTCTTGAAGATTTAATTGGTATTGAAATGTTTAGTAAAGCTGTAATTCAAAATTCTTCTATTGGAATGATATATCAAACTGGTGAGTATGATATTGCCATGGTAGCAGTTGGATCACTTAATGTTAACAGAATACATGTTGACTGTGAAATTGGAAAACAATACGAGAGAGGAGTTCCTTGTGGGTATTTTAGTTTAGGATCAAGTATGTTATTATGTTTCCCACGAGATTTAAAACCGATGGTACATGAAGGTAAAAAAGTTAGAATAGGGCAAGCAATATTAAGTTAATTTTTCGAAGTACATAGAAAAGTTTATAAATCTTTATGCATCATTATGCATAATGGCGAGACCAAGAAAAATTAAAAAAATTGGATTTCAACCAGAAATTACTTACTTTAAACCAAGAGCAATCCCATTAAATCAACTAATTGAAGTTGAATTAACTTTTGATGAATTAGAAGCATTAAGGTTATCAAATATCAAAAAGCTATCTCAAACAGATGCTGCAAAAAAAATGAAAATTCATCAATCTACATTTCAAAGGACATTAACAAGAGCAAGAGAAAAAGTGACTGATGCTTTAGTTAATGGAAAGGCAATAAAAATTCATGGGGGTGAATATAAAATGCCAGGAGGAGATGGTACAGGGCCAATTAAGTTTGGTCGTGGTGCAGGAAGAAATTTTGGAAAAAGTAGAGGTATATTTGGTCAAGGAAGAATGGGTGGCCCATTTTCAGCAGGACCTAATGGAGTTTGTGTCTGTCCAAAATGTAATTTTGAACAAAGACATAATATTGCTCAACCTTGTAATAAAATTAAATGTCCTAAATGTGGAGTAGAAATGGTAAGAAAATAAAAATGGAAATAGCAATAAGTACAAATGGAAACAGTTTAGATTCTTTAGTTGATCAAAGATTTGGAAGATGTAATTATTTTTTAGTTATTGAACTTTTAAATCAGGAAATAATTAATTTTAAAGCAGTTGAAAATGAAGGTGCAAAACAAGGTCATGGGGCAGGGATTAAAGCAGCTCAACAAATTAATAAATTAAATGTAAATTTTTTAATTACTGGAAATTTAGGCCCAAATGCAGCAAATGTTTTAAATCAGTCAGAGATAAAAGTATATCAGGGGACAGGTAACATCAGAGAAGTTATTGAAAAATTTAATAACAATGAATTAAAAGAAATTTCTCAAACAGTTGAAGGACATTCTAATACAGAAACTATTAAAGAGAAATCAGATGAAAGAATTTTTTTCCCATTAATTAATGATAAAGGAATAGATTCTGATATTTCAACTCATTTTGGTCATGCACCTTATTTTGGTGTATATGATAAAGTAAAAAATGAACTTAAAATAATTGAAATGAAATTAGACCATACAAATTCGACTAAATCACCAGTTGATCAAATCATAGAAACTGTTAATCCAACAACTATTTTTGCATTAGGGATTGGAGCAAGAGCAATTCAATTATTTAATGAAAAAGGTATTTCAATTAAAACAGGGAACTTTAAAATTGTTAAAGAAGTTATTGAAAATTGGGATAAATTAGATTCACAAATTAAAAGTTGTGCTTATGGTCATAATTAACTAAAAAATGAAAAAAAAGATATTCAAGGAATTAAATAAACATTATCCTTTTACTTTGTTTGGGGCTATTACTGGGGTCATTATTTTAGTATTATTTTATAAAATTCCTTCAGAGATATCTTATGAAATATTTTATATTTTACATCCCATTCATGTAGTACTTAGTGCATTAGTTACTGCTTCAATGTACAAAATTTATGCAAAAAAAGTAAATCCTTTTGTTTTAATTATAATTGGTTATTTTGGTTCAGTTGGCATAGCAACACTTAGTGATTCAGTAATCCCTTATATTGGTGAAATACTGTTAGATCTTCCAAATAGAGGAATCCACATAGGATTTATTGAAAAATGGTGGTTAATTAATCCATTAGCTTTTTTAGGCATAGCAATTGCTTATTTTAATCCAACAACTAAATTTCCTCATGCTGGACATGTATTACTTAGCATATGGGCATCTTTATTTCATATTATGATTGCATTAGGAACAACATTGAATATAAGCCAAGCTATTTTAATATTTATTTTCCTAGTTATTGCTGTGTTAATACCTTGTTGTATGAGTGATATTATTTTCCCACTTTTATTTGTAAAGAGGAAATCATGATGGTTAAGATAATTGGAATTACAGGAGGAAAAGGAGGTACAGGTAAATCTACAGTAGCTACAGCAATTGCACATCAATTATCTAAAAAATATGAGGTATTACTTGTTGATGCTGATGTTGACTGTCCAAATGATCATTTAATTTTAAATTTAAAAAGAAATGAATACAAAATAGTTCAACAAAGAATACCAACATGGAATAAAGATAAATGTATAAATTGTGGTTTATGTGGTACTGTTTGTAAAACAAATGCCATTGTTAACATTCCAAATAAAAGTCCAATGTTTATTAGTACCCAATGTAATGGGTGTGGTGCTTGTTTTTTTAAATGTCCAGTTAAAGCAATAAATTGGACAAATAAAGATATTGGAAAAATTTATTTTAATAATCAAGATAAAATTCATCTATTATCTGGAGAACTAAAAGAAAATGAACCAGTTTCAGAATTTATTATTAACTCATTGAACGAAATAATTACTAAAATAGTTCAAAATTATGATTATATTATAATTGATACTGCTGCAGGAACTCATTGCCCAGTGATTGCTGCATTAGAAATGTGTGATGAAGTATTTGCAGTTACTGAACCTACCCCATTAGGAAAACATGATTTAGAAGTAATATTAAATTTATTAGTTAAGTTAAAAATTAAATCAAATATAATATTAAATCGATCAGACATAGGTGATAAAAAATTTATTGAAGTACTTTCTAAAGATATGAAAATAGATATCATTTCTGAAATATCTTATTCAAAAGAAATTGTAAATAATTATGCTAATGGGGTTCCTATTGAAAATAAACAAATCAATGAAATAACTATAAAAATTATAAAATGAAAAAAATAACCATCTTATCAGGAAAAGGAGGAGTTGGAAAAAGTAGTATTTTAGCTTCGTTAGCAATTACTATTTCAAAAGAGAAAGATATCATCTGTGCAGATTGTGATGTAGATGCATCTAACTTAGCATTAGTGTTAGGGGCAGAAAAACAAGAAGAATGGGAAAATTTAACAACAAATAAAGAAGCAGTTTTTGACTTGACTAAATGTAATTCATGTAAAAAATGTTTTGAAGAATGTTATTTTAAAGCAATTGGCTGGAAAGATGATAAACCATACTTAAAAGATTTTAGTTGTGAAGGTTGTGGCACTTGTCAAATAGTCTGTCCGCAAAATGCAATATCATTAAAAGAAATAAATAATGCTAAAATTGGTTATTCTAATACAAGATATAATTTTAAAGTAGTATCTGGTCAATTAAATGTTGGAAGTTCAGGTTCAGGAAAAGTAGTTTTTAAAGTTAGAAAAAAAGCTGAAGAATTATCTAATAATTGTAATTTGATGTTAATCGATTCAGCCGCTGGGATTGGTTGCCCTGTTATTGCGTCAGTTTCTGGAACTGATCATGCGATTATAATTACTGAACCAACACCATCTGGAATCTCAGATATGAAAAGAGCATTCAAGGTAGTTAACCATTTTAAAATTTCTTGCAGTATAATAATTAATAAATGGGATATAAATGAAATTAATTCTGGGAAAATTGAAGAGTTTGCTAATTCTAAAAATATTTCTATTATTTCAAAAATACCTTTTGATAAAAAGTTTGCTAAAGCTTTAACTAAAATGATACCAATAATCATTCTTGATAAAAATTATGAAAAAATATTTTTAGATATTAAAGAAAAATTGTTTAAAGAGATTTATAAAAATGAGAAAATTTAATGAATCCATCATAAAATCATTGAAAGGTTTATGGAATGCTTTCCCTATTTTAATAGGAATAATATTATTAATTTCATTGATAAATGTTTTAATACCAAAATCCACTTATTCTTTGATTTTTACTGGTAATTATTTCATGGACTCTTTTGTTGGTGGAATATTAGGTAGTATTTTAGCAGGAAATCCAATTACAAGTTATATTATTGGAGGAGAATTACTTAATGAAGGAATTAGTTTAATTGCTATTACTGCATTTTTAGTATGTTGGGTTACAGTTGGCTTGATTCAACTTCCAGCAGAAGTAACAATACTCGGGAAAAAATTTGCAATCATCAGAAACTTAATTTCATTTATATTTTCAATAGTTATAGCTATAATAACAACCATAGGAGTGAATTTAATTTGAAAAATAAATCTTCTTGGTTATTTTTATTAGGGTTAATTATTATTTATTTCATTACATTAATATTTAAACCGTCTAAATTTTATGAAGCATTAAGTTATTTTTCAAATATAATGTTAATCATATTCCCCATATTTGTTTTAATTTTAATTTTAATGGTTCTAATAAATTACTTTGTTAAAACAAAAAAAATAATTAAAATTTTAGGTAAAAATTCAGGGATTAAAGGATATGTTCTTGTTATTATTTCTGGAATTATTTCATCAGGTCCAATATACATGTGGTATCCTTTACTTAAGAATTTAAATGAAAAAGGTATGAAAAAAGGATTAATTGCAACTTTTCTATATTGTAGAGCAATAAAAATACCATTATTACCTTTGTTAATTTTATATTTCGGATTGCCTTTTACAATAATATTTAATTTATTAATTATTATTGGAGGGATTGTACAAGGGATAATATTTGATATATTTAAAATTGAATGAAAATGAACCTCCATTATGACTTGAAATGCGCATTTCGTAGAATTATTATTGAGAAAGGAGGTATTTATACTTTGTAGGACATTCGTAGGACAATTTGGACAAGATTTTTAAACATCTAAATCATTGTTTTATAAAAGAAAAAGAATTTTTTAGCTCCGGCGTAGCTATGAGTAAAGAACGCCGACGCCCCATTAAAAATAATCAGATTATACATCCTAAAAACTGGTTAAATAGCTTGTGGTTCAAACAATTAATTCATACTTTTTCTAAATAAGTAATGAATAATTATAAAGATTTTTCATATAATTTATTCTAATAAAAATTTCTTTCGAGTTCATATAACAGTAATTATGCGTACTTTTGATTAATATTGTTTGTCCACCAAAGTGGTCTACAAGCTTTATAATCATCTTAGATCACAACTATTTCTGTATTTCAAAGAGGAGGTAATACTATGAGATGCGATATGTGTGGCGATAGAATAAAGAAAAAATTGTGTTTAAAATGTTGGAGTTATTTACAGAAAATTAATCCAACCAAAAACCCAGAAGAAATTGCTGAAGAGTATACACCATCATCTTTTCCTAAAAAGAGGAAAAGAAAATGAGTATAATTGAAATTCTTCTGATAACGTTATGTTTTGAATGTGTTACAGTATTCTTTGCTTTACTTGGACTTCTTGTAAAAAGAAAGTTTGAGAAACATAACAAGGTAAAACGTTATCATAAACTTATCAAAAAAAAGATGCAAATTTTGGAACAAATACAGTCAAGTGATCCCATGTTTGCATTTCGGCGATTATTTTCTTCTAACAAATTTGGAGGTTTGAAAAAATGAAAAAAATACTGTTAAGTTTGTTAATGCTAAGTTTGTTCCTTATGCCCTTAGTATTAGCCGAAATAGATTTCGATACTGAACTAAGTGAAGATGAACAAGACCAAGTTGATGCCATCTTAGAACCGGTAATGAAAATTTATGCTACTGTCAAATATACTGCTACTGTTATTGGAGTAATGATGTTAGTTTTTGCTGGAGTGTTATTTACTACAGCTGGTGGAGACAATTCTCAGAAAGAAAAAGCTAAACAAATGGCAGCAGGAGTGGTTATTGGTTTGATAATTATTTGGGTAGCACCTTTGGTAGTAGAATTCGTATTTTCTTAATTTTATTTAATTATATGGTTCACTAGGCGAAAACTAGCTGAGTCAATAGAATCAGGGGTAACGTGCCTTCGATGACAAAATCATTTTACCCTTGCAAACATTAATTTGAAGAGATCCAAGCAGGTATAATTAAAAAATCTCACCCATATAAATTAATGAACTCTCTCGCCATTTCTGGGGTTACTAGAATTACTTTATTTTCATCTGCATATTTGCTAGGTTCATATAAAATTTCACTAAATAAATCATTACAAATAGCATTTAATGCTCGAGCACCTGTTTCTTCAGGACAATAACTAACAATTATATCAGGAACACTTTCATCAAAATCAAGTTCATAACCTTTCAATTCTAATAACTTATAATAATTTCTTAAAGGAGTATTTCTAGCTTCAGTTAAAATTCTTATTTTATCTTCATTAGATAAGTAATTAAGAATACCAATTGATGTTAAACGCCCAATTAGTTCAGGTTTTAAACCATAAGTCATTAAATCTTCAGGTCTAGCTTTACTTAAAACATAACTGGTATCTTTTTCTTCAACCTGCTGACTAGAGATTCCAAAACCGATTTGCCTTTTGTCACTACCTAATCTTTTTGAGATAATATCCAAAAGAGAATTTCCCTCTCCTAAACCTTGAAATGCACCAGCTGTTACAAATAATAAATTCTTTGTGCTAATAGAACTAAGTTTTTTACTATCAGAATTAGCTACGGTTGCATCTTCTAACCAGCCAATTAATTCATCTTGAAGCCTAGCACCAAAGCCTGGGCCTGAACCCCAATAATCTCCAGCTAATTTATCAATTTCATCTAGGAAAACAATACCATAAGGTTCTTCACCATCAGTTTTTGATCGCATTTGTTCAAGTACAACAGAAAGATTTTCGCCTTTGTAACCTTCAGTTGTTTTTCCCGTAAGTTTACTTTGAACTATTGGTAAAGAAGCTTCCTTAGCTAACAACGAAATCATATAAGTTTTACCAACTCCTGAAGGACCAATTAAAAGAAGATTATCTTTAGCTAATTCATCACTTTCAGTTCTTACTTTAGTCATATAATTAGAAAATGCTACAGCAACAATTTTTTTAGCTTCGACTTGACCAATTACATATCTGTCAAGATAATTAGTAATACTTCTCGGTTTTTCCCAATCAATTTCTTCAAAAGATTCAATTAAAGCCATTGGTTCTTTTTTATCTTCTTCATGAGAAGAAGCATTTGCTACAAGTTCTTTTTTAGCTGAACCAGGAATAAATTTTGAACCTTTAAATTCTTGAATTACTTTTATAATGTCAGAGTCTGAATCTCTCATACCATTATGTCGATAAGTCACTACCCCCTCTTTTTTAGATTTATAAATTCCTCTACAATATAAACCATCTTCATTTTCAGAAACAAAAATTAAAGGTAAAATTCCTTTTTTACCATCAACACCATATATGGAAAAAGGAGCATTTTCATTAGGAACAAATTTACCGTCTTTTGTAGATCCAATGGCCATCATAAATTCAGTTAATTTTAAAGGCAGATATATTCTATCTGTCCTCATTAGATTTTCTTTTGTTAAAGATCCATTTAAACAAGGTAAATAATGGTTCACATTAAGAAAATTCATTTTACGAGTAAGGCCAATGGGGACTTCATTGATTTTATCATTAAATTTAAAGATTCCATGAATCATGCCATCATAAAGTTCCAGAGGTAATAGATATACTGATGAATTAACATATTTCTCATCTCCCTCTTTACCTTTTAATTCAAATTGGAAGTTTACATCATCTGAATGTAAAAGTCCCTGAATTACTAATTCTAAATCAGATTCTCTTTCAGTATATTTAGATGTGAATAAATCCATGATTTCATCAACTAAAGATTCATTTTTATAAATCTTTTGATTGTATCAACTGATGAGTAGTGTTATGCTGCAGAAGTATTATATATTAAGGTTATTTTTAAAGATGATGTTTGGAGGTGCTTTCCATGAAAATTGAGTCAATAGAACTAAGGGTAACGTGCCTTCGATGACATTAAAATAAGTGTCTTTTTATTTCTAATTCTCTAAATCTAAAATTCTTAAGATTATTCTTTTTAACAATATTTTTTACTTTCTCAGTGCAGAATAATGTTCCAGATTCTTTAATCATAAATATGTGTTCTCCACCCCAATCATCATACTTAAAGTAATTATTAGCACTTTTTATTATCAATAATGGATTAGTATTAACTAATCTTTTCATAAATATTTTTTTCTTATATCTATCTGGTTTAAATGATTTTATATCTAAATAATAGAAATCTTGACAATCTTTTGGAGAAGAAATTTTTATTTTATATTCTTTAAAGTTATTAATTTCATTTTCTTTCATTATATCAATAAATCTCTTAGAAAATCCAAAAAATAATCCTAAAAATAATGCAATATCACCTGTTTTTTTAAGTTTAGTAGAATGAAATGAAATATTTTTTTCTTTTATTAATTTAATTATATCTTCTATTTTTTTAGGAAATTCATCTGGTTTAAATTTCATGTAATGTGTTGATACACCATAAGTCATGATATATAATTTTTCCATAAATTAAATGTTCTTATTTATCTATTTAAATCTTGTTATAATATATTTATCATACAGAAATAACCATTTTTGGAGGTGTTTTATATGAAAACCGAGTCAATAGAATTAAGGGTAACATGCACTCGTTGACATTAGTCCCATATCTGTTTCTCTAAACCAACCGCTTTCCAAGGGATATATTTTAGAACACTTCCTTTTAACTGTTTTGCAGTTTTTCCAGTCTCTTCACGAAACCCATATCTTTCAATAACTTTAGGGGCAATCCAAGCAAGAGAACTACTTGTTAATTTTCGAATCTCAAAATGATTATAAAGATCTATTTCCATCTCGTTTAAGATATAGGGTAATGTTTTTGATCCAGGTACTTTGTAAAATTGTTTTCTAGTTACATTTTCAATCCTAGTAATATGAAATGACCCTTTAGTTTTAACATATCCTTTAATTAAACTTAAAAGCCTATCACCATGATATAATTCATACTTCACTTGTTGAAATTTATCTTCATTAGTATTTCTTCTTACAATAGAATATTCTTCTTCTGTGATCTCTGCTAATTGTAATGGTTCACTAAATACATCTTTACTTGAATTTACAAAATAAGTTATTCTCATCCCTAAAAAATTAATTCTTTTTATCATTTTATTCAATAACTGGCTGTATTGCTAACCATCGATCATAATATTCTGTCATGAATTTCTTGTACAATGTCTCATTTAAAAAAATTTCTAACATGAAAAGGAGGTCACCCCCATGAAAACCCTGCCCATAATTCTAACCATACTACTCTTCTTACCCTTGGCTTCTGCTCTTGACTGTTCCCTGACAACTGAAGAAACCTACTGTGAATCATTAACAGAGTATAATTTAACTGATACTGA
>JABHQR010000002.1 GCA_018696395.1 archaeon
GATAATTTTAGCATGTTCAATGATGGTAGATTATGCTTTGTTTGACGATTTCCAAATACTGTTCATGATAACAGCATTTTCTATAGTTAACGCAAGTTTAATTTTCGGGTTAATGTCAGCGTTCAAAATGTCGACAGAAGTTTCGTTGAAAGATGATCTAAGGCAAGCAGTGAAGTATATGGCTTTGGTGGTTTAGAAAAAAAGAAAAATATTACCTGCCAAAATAATCATTTACAGATTTACCATCAATTGTGAGATATGCAAGTTGGCCATTTACAAGAAAATATGTTTCTGGCGTATCATTTCCAATAAGATTCTTAGTTAAAAATTGTGGCTCTGAACAGACTGTTTCTAAATTAGTTGATAAGGCTGTTACTTTTTTATCAAGATCTTTAAAATTGGCATCAGTTTCTCTTTCAGACATATAATTTGATCCTCCAGAACACATTGTACATGCTAAAGCACACGCAAAAAACGCTCCACCAAATGTTAAATTATTGCTCATTTTAATATCCTCCATTAAACTTCAAGAAATCTTGAAGTGATTACTATCACCAGATTTAATTCCATAAAGTTTCTTTTTTATAAATATTTCTCATTTAGATTGTGGTGATTGTTAGATATAAAATACCTAAATTAATATAAAATAATTAAAATTCTTATTTTTTAATATGAAAGTTATAATCCCAATTCCTAAACCAGATGAAAGTATAAAAGCAAATTTAATCAGATTGAATATATTCCTTAAAGAACTTGGATGGTTAAAAGAATCTTTAGATAATAGAATTAATGAAGTTGTAAAAGAACAACAAGATATTTTTGTAAATACTTCAAAACCAGATTTTTTTTATAATAATCTTAGTGGTGAATTAACTGATATGAAAATCAACTTATTTGTCAAATCGTTTTTCTTTATTGCAAAACAATCGATTGATAAAATATTTAGGATAATATATCAAATAAGGGATGAGATAAAGATAGATAATGGTGAATATAATCTTCCAGATGTTTCAAATAGTGGGAGATTAAAAAAGTTCATTGAAAATTTAATTGAGGGAAAATATGACCATTATAATTCTGAATTAATATTTTTATTAAAAGAAAAGAGAGACTTATTTATTGTGTCCAGATGTATTAGAAATCAATTGAAATATTTTGGTAATTTTCTTGTTTTTAATGTAAATAATAAAATAGATATAATCATCCAATTAGGAGAAAATTATTTTCATAAGGAACCTATCATTAAATATCTTAGTAATGCTGAAGACATAGATTATTCTCATTTAAGTAATTTTACATTAAATAATAATAGTTTAAATCAAACCATCAATGACATAGCTTCTTTTTATAATTTATTAACTAAGATAATTACTGATTTAAATTAATTTTTTATGATTAATTTCAAATCTAATTCTCATGTCATATCAAATACCTCCGCCATTGCAACATAAGGAGAAGATCATTTTCGGAATGACCTTCTCCCAGCTAGCTTATGCTCTCCCCGCTTTTTTACTAATTTTCTTAATTATTTTCAAAACTAACTTGCCGATACAATTCACAGGAACTATCGCCACAGTAATAGCACTCGTTACTTCATCATTCATTTTTTTCGATGCAAAAAATAAACTTCAAAATTTAATCAACCATTTTTTAACAAGGGAAGTAGAAGTTAATTCAGATAAGTTAAAACAGATAGTAAACATTGACAAAGTTAAAGGTGATGAAGTTATACAATCAAATTCAAAAATATCAATTTTGGAAGTAACTCCATTCAATTTCTTGATAAAGTCTGAAGAAGAACAAGAATCTATTATAAAACAATTTCAAAAATTCTTGAACAGTATAGATTTTCCTGTACAGATACATATCAGCAGTTCAACAATTAATTTAGACAAACATTTCCATTGTTTAGAACAAAAAACTAAACTTCATCCTAAACTGTTTCAATCATACAAAGATTTTACTATTAAATCTATCAAAACTAATAACATTAAAAACAGAAAATTTTACATCATTATCAAAGAGACAGAAAATCTCAAAATACAAACAAAAGTTTGCCAAGACAAATTAAATTCTCTAGGTTTGAAAGTTACAAAACTTAACGAAAAACAGTTAGTAAACTTATTTTATGATAATATAGCTGACAAAAAGGAAAAACAGTTACAAGAAAATCAAGAAATTGACAATTATTTACATTTTTTACTTTCACCGAAAAAGTTAATTTTTAACCCTGACAATATACAAACTGATGATAATTATCTAAAAATATTAACAGTAACAGGATATCCAAATTCAGTTGAACTTAATTTCCTTGACAAAATCATTTCTTCAGGAGAGAATTATGACATTTCTTTACATATTGAACCTTTTCAAATTGAAACTACGATGTTGAATCTTAACAGAGATTTACAGAAACAACAAGCAGATTTGTACGCAGATACAAAAAAAGGCATACTTAACCCCAGTTTAGAAATTAAGTACAAATCTACTAAAAAAGTTCTGGAAGATTTACAGAAAGGTAAACAAAAACTGTTCAATGTTTCATTATACATTATGTGTAAATCAAAAAATAAACAAGAACTAGATTTGTTAACAAAAAAAGTTAAAGCTGATTTGGATGGGTTAATGATACAAAGTTCTGTCCCTAAATTCAGGTCAATGGAAGCTTATGAATCAATGTTACCTTTGGGCAAAGACGCGTTGAAAATTAAACGTAACATACATACAGAAGGATTGTCTGCATTTTTTCCATTCTCATCACCTTTCCTTAACATTGATAATGATGGTATCATGCTAGGTTTGAACAAAAACAAAATACCTTACATAAAAAACATTTACAAACTAACTAACGCTAATGGTGTCATTCTTGCAACTTCCGGTGCAGGAAAATCTTATTTCACCAAACTGTTAATCTCTAGGCAGTTCTTGAATGGTTCTGATGTTATCATAATTGATCCGCAAGGAGAATACTTAGCAATAACACAACATTACAAAGGTGAAACAATTACCATCTCCAGAACTTCTAATACTATCATTAACCCATTAGATCTTATGGGACATGATTATTTGGAAAAGAGATTATCTTTAATGGACTTGTTCCAGATAATGTTTGGAGACATTACTGAAATTCAAAAAGCTATCATGGACAAAGCAGTAGATTTAACTTATGGAAAGAAAGGTATTAACGCAAACAGTTACAAAGGTAAAGTTGCACCAAAAATACAAGATTTGTACAATACATTAGTTCAATTAGAAAAAAGTTGTGCTTCAATTGAAAAATCTACTTACAGGGCATTACTTAACAGATTAGGGATGTACGCAGAAGGTGGAGTTTTTTCTTTCTTAAACAAAGATACTAACATAAATTTCAGTAACAAATTTGTATGTTTCAATATTGGTCATATGCCAAAACAGGTTAAACCAGTAGTAATGTACCTTGTATTAGATTATGTGTATACTAAAATGAAAGGTAGTTTGAACAGAAAACTGTTAGTGATTGATGAAGCATGGGCAATGTTACAAACTGCAGAAGAATCATCTTACATCTTTGAAATTGTTAAAACATGTAGAAAATATAATTTAGGATTGTTAATGATAACTCAAGATGTTGCTGATTTAGTAGCGTCAAAGGCAGGACATGCAGTGTTAGCTAATACTTCTTACACATTCTTACTTAGACAGAAACCTGCAGTAATGAGTAACGTTATGAAAACGTTTAACCTGAGCCAAATGGAACGAGATTTTTTAATATCTGCAGAACGAGGTTCAGGGGTGTTAATTCTTGAAAATGAACATGAAGAAATTGAAGTTATTGCATCTCCACTTGAACATAAATTGATTACAACTAATCCTGATGAAATTAATGAGAATAAAAAAGTTGAAGTTAAGGGAGATGATATTAACATCAAACTTGATGTTGAAAAAGATGTGCATGCTGCTTCTGGGTTGAGTATTGAGGAAAGGAACTTTTTAGTGAATAATGGGTATAAGGTAGGTAGGTTTCATTCATTTGCAGATGGTGGTCCAAAAACATATTTTGTAAAAGATTGCCCACCAGAAGGGATTACACATGTTTATTATTCTAATCTATTATATGGTGAGCTTAAGAAACATACAGAAGTTATTGAAAGGAACTATGCAAAAAGACCAGACATAATATTTACTGATTCTCATGGTAAGATTATTGCGATTGAAGTTGAAAGTGGAATTAATGTAAAGGATAAGTCTAAGAAAAGATATCATGATCAGAAATTTGAAAATTTAAAAAAAGAGTTTGGAGATAATTGTTACATTTTTGTCTATCATTCAGATCTAAAAAATAGTTATACTAGACATGAGATTAAAGTATTATTAAGAAAAGATTTTGTCAAGTTAATTAAGGGATGGTTTTAAATAAATATATTGGTGGGAAATTTTACTCGACATGAGCAACATATTAAGCATACAAGCCCTGTAACTACAAAATCTACTCGACAAGTTACTCGACAAGATAAGCTTTAACTACAACTACTCCCTTTTGAAATATTAGTATACTTAATAAGATCATTTTTTGGTTTCTTTAAATTCTTTAAAATAACCTTTTGAATCAAGAAAATACATGAGTCTATCTATCTCTCCTTTCTGGACTTGAATCATTATATCTTTAAACATGTCGTGAAAAAGAAAATACTTATCAATGAAACTTTCTGTATGACATTTAGGACATGTAACAACATTAAATTTTTTTTCGTAAAGTTTTTTTAATAAACTTCTATCAAATGTAACTAGAATTGAGTCATAAAGTGGTGCTTTAAAATGATGACCACACTTACAAGTTAAATCATATTCTGTTATTTTTGTCATATTATGAATATATTATGAATAATATTTAAATCTTGTCGCCATAAAAATTATAATTAATAATTTAAAGAAAATCTTTTAAATGAGAAAATTAGGTGGAACCTAAGCATGGAAATTAAAAAACCTGATGAAAAATTAAACAATGATAATTATGGAATTAAAGTAAAATGTAAAAATTGTAAAAAAGAATTACCTCTTACTGATGCAAGACAAATTGCAATACACTTACCTGCAACCAAAAATTTTACAATTAGCAGTGGTGGATTAGATTACTATTGTAATCCTTGTTACAACGATCAATTTAAATCATTTAAAAAAACAGAAGAAAAAAATCATAATGAGTTAATAGTTAATAATATAAATGAAACAAAAGAAATACTAAAAAAATATTGGGGATATGGGTCATTTAAAGATTTGCAAGAACAGGCTATAAATGCAGCTTTAGAAGGCAAGGACAGTTTAGTTATACTTCCTACAGGGGGCGGAAAAAGTTTATGTTTTCAAATTCCAGCATTATGTTCAAAAAAAATGACTTTAGTTATATCACCTTTAATATCTTTAATGAATGATCAAGTATTCGCTACTCAAATTTCAGGAATTAATTCTGCGGCGTTACACTCTGGAAATAAAGAAGACAATAATCAGATATATCTAGATGCTATTAATGGAAAATTAGATCTGTTATACGTCAGTCCAGAAAGATTGGCTTCTACTAATTTAATAGAAAAATTACAATCTCATATTGGTTTAATTGCAATTGATGAAGCACATTGTATCTCTCATTGGGGACATGATTTTAGACCTTCATACAGAAGATTAGCCAAAATCTTATCCTGTTGTAGCCATATTCCTAAGATGGCTTTAACCGCAACAGCTACTCCTAATGTTCAAGAGGATATTTGTTCAGAATTAAAATTAACAAATCCAATAAAACTAATAGGTCATATGGATAGACCAAATTTAACATATAGATCAATTCCAAGAAATGATACACATAAACAAATTATGTCAGTAATTAAAAAATATCCTAATTCATCAGGTATCATATATGCTCAAACCAGAAAAAAAGTAGATCAAATAGCAGCTAAATTGATTAAAAAAGGAATTTCTGCAGTGGGATATCATGCAGGGAGGTCTTCATATGAAAGAAAATTGATTCAAAATGGTTTTATAGATGATAAGGTCTTAATTATCGTAGCAACTGTTGCATTTGGAATGGGTATTGATAAAAGTAATGTTCGCTTTGTAGTACATGTGAACATACCTAAAAGTATTGAACAATATCAACAAGAATCAGGCAGAGCGGGAAGAGATGGGTTACCTGCAGAATGTATTTTATTGTATAAATACTCTGATATAATATTACATAAAAAATTATCTGAATTGAATGGGATCCCTAGTCTTGATAGGCAAAAAATATTAACTATACATTTCAAAGAAATTGGACAATATTGTACTTCCCCAATTTGTAGACACAAATTATTACTTAAACATTTTGATCAAACTCCTAAAGAAGAATCTATTCATTCTTGTAAATCATGTGATATCTGTTTAGGTGAAACTAAGCAAATGGAATTTGAAAAAGCCAAACAAATTACAGAAAATATAATTAAATGTGTGACAGAATGCGATAATAAATTTGGTATAACACATATAGTTGATATATTAGTTAGAAGTAAAAATGCAAAAATAATTAAATTTGCACATAATAAATTGAATTCATATGGTGTTTTGGAGTCCTATAGTAAATTTGCAATTAAACAATGGATTGATCAATTAATTGTCCAAGATTTCTTGGAAATTAAATTAACATATTCTGGTTTACCTTTATTATCAATATCCAAATTAGGATTTGATTTTAACAAGAATATAGAATATCTTAGTTTAACTGAAGTTATTGATGAAGTTGCATCTCCTTTTATTAGAAAAAAAGAACAAGTTGAATTATTTGGTGAGGATTCAGAATTATTTGAGCAGATGCGAATATTGAGAAAATTAATTGCAATTGAGATTAAAAGCCCGCCTTATATAGTATTTTCAGATGTGACATTACATGAGTTAGCAAAAGTTAAGCCAACAAATTTAGGTGATTTTTTAGATATAAATGGGGTTGGTGATTATAAATGTGATAAATATGGTTCAGTTTTTATAAAACTAATATCAGAAAATTGTTCTCCTGAAGAAGCTATAGAAATATTTGATAAATAATTAGAATTTTATATATATATAAATAACTTTAATTAATTTCAGGTAATTAAAATAAAGAAGCTAGAAAAAATTTAAATTTGAAAGTCTAGGCCTTTAAATTTTTAAATCAAATGGACTTTTATATTTTTTTCTTTTTGAATAAACATCAAAAATACTTTTTTCTAATGGTGATTTATCTTTTTTTGTTTCTTTTACTTTTTTATTTTTTTTAGAAATGTTATACCTATCTTCTCTAGTTTTGAACCGATGACATCCAGGGCATAATGCTTGAAGATTGTTAAGAACATTTTTTCCACCCAATGCTAAAGGCTTTATGTGGTCAAAATCATTCCTATTATTTACCATTAATTTTTTCCCATTATGTAATTTCGCACAATCTTTTCCAGCACATTTATTGTTCTGTTTCATCAGAATTTTATCTTTCCAAATCATTGGAATATGTTCTCTTGTTGATATTTTTTTTTCTTTTTTTGGACCTAATCCAATATCTAAACTCTCTCCAAAGAAACTAGAATTTTTCCTTCTCTTTTTTGGTGTTAATAAATCGTTAAACATAATTCTATGAATAGGTTAAATACTATATAAATTTTACGTTAGATGTGAATCTCTTCTAATAAAAATAATCTTTTTTCTTGACAGAATTAGTTCATATAATTTCTCTTTTAACAAAATCTTTGATTTCAGTTATAAATTTACTTTGAGTGTCATGCCTGTTGTAAATTAAAACTTCATGTTTTGCTCTTGTCACTGCAACGTAAAATAATCTTCTTTCTTCCTCTTCTTTATTTTCATTTTTTTCATTAGTTGCAATTTCATATATTTTAGGATTGTTAATTTCACAAGGAAATCCATAAGTTCCTTGATCTACATTAAATAAAAAAACTATTTTAGCTTGTAGTCCTTTACTTTTATGGACACTCATTAATGTAACTTTTTTGGGACTTTTTGTGTTCAAAGCAATAGTGATTCCTTTTTTTGAAGCAATATCAACTAGCAAATTAACAAAAATCGGATTAGAAGTAATCCTAGAAAGACATAATATATCATTGGGTTTGTAACCTTTCTTAAATAATTCTTCCATTTTATCAACTGCATGTCCACATACTTGTTTGAGATAAAGAACTTTATTTTTATAAGATTTATAATTGTCCAATTTGTGTGAGCTTGAATAGACTGTTAATTGACCACTATTTTTGCTATGTGCTTTAGTTACTTTTGTTAATTGAACATTACCATTGTGTTTAATTATATGTGCACCTGTATTTACGATTTCACTAACACTCCTATAATTATTTGATAAATCTGTCCTAGCACAATGTGAGAAAAACTTTTCAAATTCAACAAAGAATTTGATATTAGAACCTGAAAACCCCATTATACTTTGCCAATCATCACCAACACAAAACAATTTACAGTCTTTGTTCTTTAGCATTAATTGTTTTAATAATAGATATCTTTGATTGCTAATGTCCTGATACTCATCAACTAATATGTGATTATATTTATCTTTATAGAAGTCAGGGTTATTTTTTAATAGGTCTACTGCTAAATTAATCATATCATAAAAATCCATCTCATTATTTTGAGATAAATCATTTTGATAATATCTGTAAACCCTATTAGCTATTTTTGCAAAAGTTCTTTGTTTTAATGGCCAGTTTGAGTCTTTAACTCTTTTATCTAATTCTTCCGGTTTAATACTGTATGTCTTAGCTATCTCAATAAATGTGGAGATATTATCTGCTATTTTTTTAACAAATAATTTACACTCTTCCCACACTTGGTTAACAAGTTCATCGTATGGTTTCAGTTCAAGTACAAAATTCTCTTTGGGATATTTTTCCTTTAGAGCTTTTAAGAATTTTTCTTTAACTTTTTCAATTAAATCTCCTTTTTGATAGTCAGCGTGACTTGATTCAATTAAAATAAATTCGTTCTGACTATCAAATTCTTTCTTTTTTTTATCCATCCCCAATTTATATCCTTCAGTTGGATTGTTACTCTCAAACCATTCAGGAACTTTTCCATTTTTTCCAATAGCCCAATGTTCTAAATAAATATTATATTTTGTAAAGAAAAAGTCCGGTTTGGGTGGTTCATTTTTTTCATCTCTGTATGTCATCCACTCTGCTGGTTGTTCATATTCAAAAATTATTGGTTTTCCATTTAATTTATGCATAAAGAAGAAATTATATATTTCTCTTTCAGCCTCACTTTTCACTTTTGTTCCATCAAGTGTTGTATATGTTAAGTTTCTTTGGTATTCATAAAATTCTTCTTTTTTATCAAATGCATCTATGTTCTTTAGTATTTCTTCATCTCCAAAATGTCTCATAAAATTAACCATTTCATTTGTAATGTCTCTTTCTTGTGTTATTTTATTGAATACTTCGCCAATATATTTTTTGAATTCTTTTTTATTATTATCACCAAATTTTAATTTAGGCATTCTCAGATTAGTAATTTTTTCAGCATTTTTCAGCATTTTATTTCCTAAACTATGGAATGTTTTAACTTCAATATCTACACCATATCTTTTTTTCAGTCTTTCTTTAATCTCTAATGCGGCTTTCGTTTGATAAGCTAGTGCCAATATTTTGTTGGGTTCTACCTTGTCAGGTTCTCTTTTTACTAAATAACCCATTCTTGTAACTAGAACTTCTGTTTTACCTGATCCCGCTCCTGCTACAATTAAATTATGTTTATCATCAGTGATTATAGCTGTTTGTTGATCATCATCTAATTTGAGATCTTTTCTATTAAACAAATAATTGTACTTTTCTTTTCTATGTATAATAAATTTAGAATTGTATTTTTTAATTTGAGGTTCTAATTTTTTAATTGATTTAATAGTTTCTTGAACTTTAGAATTAATCTCTTCTGGAAGTTTATCTTTTAACATTTCAATTTGATTTATATGGGTATTATAATCTTCAATTTTTTTAAATATTAAATCTTTATTATTATATGTCAAATATGTGGGGAATTTGCTTAAATATTCAGTTTTATTAGTGCAATATTCATTAACTTCTAAGATACATCCATTAAGCTTATCATAAATCATTTCCCATTGTTTTTGGTATGATTTGATCTTATCATTTGAAAAATCAACTAAATATTTCCCTATATAAATAATATAACTAACATAACCAATAATCTTTAGAATTTTAAAAAATCTTAATTGTTTTTGTATTAATTCTCCCTTTTCAACACCCCACTTATCATTTTTTTCTTTGATTTCTTTATCTTTTTCAGCTATATATCGTTTAATGTTTCGTACAATCAAAAAAGCAGATATTAAAATTGTAATAAACATTATCAAAAGAACATAAAAATTTTTAGTTCTAATAGTAGACAATGATTCTAAACAAACATTATTCTCGCCCCTACTAGAATTACATTCCCATTCACAGGAATAGTTTTCACCGATGGATTTAGATGATGGCTTTAAACAACTAATATTATTACAATTCAGATATCCATTAAGACATATAAAACTATTTTCATTTCCACAATAACCTGCTGGATTACATGTTCCAGACAAGCATTCATTATCATTTTCACAAGTAGTTCCATTACTTGATTTACAAATACCTTCAAAACCAACAGTAGAGTTGCATTCCCATTCACAAGAATAAATATTTCCACTATCTTTTGTAGAAGGAATCAAACAACTTACATTATTACAATTCATATATCCTTCTGGACAAGAAACAATCTTTGTATCTCCACAATATCCTAATATATTACATATCCCACTATTACAATCATCATCTATAGAACATTCTTTATTACAAACTTCTCTCTCTTTTGTAATATTTAATGTAGCTGAGTACATTCGATCAGGAGAACTAACATAATAAAACACTTCACTTTCATTAATGTAAGTATCCCACACTTGATCATCTTTATAACAATTTTCTATTACTTGTTCTGTTTCACCAGCAAATAATCTTTTCCCATATTCATTAAACTCATCACAATAACCTTCAACAGTATAATTTAACACTATAACTACTTCAAAATCATTTGGATTATAAATTAAAAATGAACTTCGATTATTCTCATTAACAAAATCTGATATGATAATCGATTCCCCAGCATAGGTGGTAGTGCCTTCATAAACTAAGAAATTACTTTCTTCAACATATGTTTCAATATCAACAAAATCACAAGCAATAGAAATGGGTATGATAATTAATAGTACAAATATCAGAAAAATTACTCTCTTCATTTAATATAATCATATTTTATGACTGTTATTTAATTTTTATGATTAATTTTATTAATGAGCTTAGTTTATTACTCCACATATGACACTCCTAACCAAATCTAAATACTTGCTCGGACAACAATGCTTGCGTTTATTATGGCATTCTAATAAGAAATTAATACCTAAACCTTCAATGGCAGACCAACATAGATTCAATCAAGGTTCTGATTTTGAAAAGTATGTTA
>JABHQR010000015.1 GCA_018696395.1 archaeon
CTAATACATAAATTACAGCTTTGTCAGAGATATCAGAACTAGTAGGCTTACTAATTTTCTTAACAGAACGTTTTGTTTTTCGCTTAGCCATCCTTTTGTTCACCTCTTATATTTAAGTTAAATAATAATAACTTAAATATAGACAAACATTTTTTAGTTATAAAAGTTTCTAAAAATGAAAGAAGAAAAAGTAATTTAATACAAAAAAAAAAGAGTGCGTTTAACTAAGATCAAGGAGTTTCTATAATCTGAACTGACTTTTGAGTATTGTCAATATATCCATAATCTAATGTAATTAAAAGAGGAGTTTCAAATGCACTTGCACCATCAATGTCAAAACTACAGATTATTTTACCCGCTTCATTGTTAAGTCTTAATTCCCAATCAGAAGGAGTACATTTAATTAAACTACCACCTGTCATTTCAACATAATAATTTAAATGATCCATATCACTATATTCTAAAGTTGCTTCACCACAATTAACAATATCTGCATAAGGACTTAAAACACTTCCAGAACCATGATTATTGATAGTAATTTCAAAAATTGCAGTATCACCAGTCATTTCTACACCAACATAACTTACACCCACTGGGCCACCCTGGCCACCACCTAAAGAAACACTTTGAGGAGTACAAGATTTTTGTTCACTAGTTACTTGATATAATAAAGGATCAACACAAACTGTTGGACTAGCCACAGTTTGATAATTATAACACCAAACTAAATTTAAGTTAGGAGAATATTCATACATACCAGTAGGTAAATCAATGTTGGACGATTCATATTCAATTTGATTATATCCCCCATCAAGATTGTATACACTTTTCCCATCAATATCACCACAAGATTGAATATAATCTACACCCCTGATAATATCTGAATCAAATCCAGTAATTTGTAAATAACAATCTGAAGAATCTAAATCATAAGAACCTTTATTTTCAACTTCAACTAACGCTATAAAATCATTAACATCATATATCTTCGAAGGAGGATAGTTAGTAATAAACTTAGCTTCAACACCCTGGGTACCGGAATGTGCTTGAGTTAAAGACGCAGATGTTTCAGTTGGATTTTCTCCAGCAGGCACCATACTGCAAGAAGATAATGCAAAAATTGATATACTGATTAATGCAATTATAATAAAAATCTTACAAAAATTAAAATTATTAGTATTTCTACCCTTTTTTTCAATTAACATCTATTGAAAGTAAGTAATTTTGTTATTTAAACCTTTTGCTTCACAAGAATCTAAAACTAATAATCATGAGATCATTAAAGAGCGAATATATTTTAATTAGGGAGGAAAAAATAAATGAAAATCAAAAAATCATTCTTTTATTGTGATTCTTTCTTGTTCTAAAAGATCATAAGAATAAAAGTACTCAACATATAAAGTCGTTTCATAAGAACTGGTTCCAGAAACCCTTTTACTACATTCCAGTTCAGTTGATTGTCCAGTATCCTTATCAAAATCAAATATAATTCCTTCACCCTCCCTAAACTCACAATCTAATTCATCATTACCTAACTTAGCTTGAATCAATGTAACTTTATCTGCAGTCCCTTGACCCTTGTTCTGAACTGTTAAATAAAACTTGATTTCATTTTCACTAGGATTAGTATAAGTTTCAATTTCTGTAATTGCCAAAGGTCCACCCTGCCCATTTAATTTTTTTCTTTCATCCAATTCACAGCCAGAATCATAAACATCATAAGAGGATAAATCAACACAAACATCTTCAACAAGTTCATTTGTGTAATCATAACTTGCCTTAAGATAATATTTCATAACTTGCTTCTCAGCACCTTCTTTAATTGGATTTACATACCCAGAAAAACTTGCCCTTTCAGTTTCCCCATCTGCATTCTCTAAACTCTTACCACTTAAAAAATAACCTTCACTTGGAAATTCTATCCCTTCTTGATCATATAAAATAACATAAGCAGAATCAAACCCTAATACTTGAACTAAACCACTTGATAAATCATAAGCACCTTTGTTTTCCAATTTAACAACAATATTTAGGTTAGAATTATCATACATCTCGTCAGGCGGGAAATTATCTTCCACACTAATTTCTAAACCAGAATAGCCCGTTTTAAAATAATTTGCATCAAGACTTTCTATATTACTACTCACCTCTGAACCACCGCATGAAGAAAGAAAGAAAGTTGTTAACATAATTAAAATAATAAAATTGAATAGTTTCAAAAATTTTTTAATCTTATTTAATTTATTCATTATAAATTACCACTTCAATATTATTTTGAGTACTGATTAAATAACTATATAATAAATTTGCTTTGTAAGATTGGACTACGAAATCTTGTAAATTAACCTCTTCAATAACATTAGCAGTAGGATTAATGAAACATAAAGATAATGTTTCAGTATCGCCCTTAGAATTATCTTCAGGAATAATCACACTACCTGAATTTCCAACAATACAATTATAATCTTCAATTGTAAAATCTTCTTCAACTCCGATATAAAATGCATCCACACTGATAATTTTCCCATTACCAACATTTTCAATTGTAGAAACCAACATGATTTCACTATCAGATATATCTTCATCCTTAACTTCAATAACTGGATTTGTTTCAGGACTTCCAAACGCAAAATTAATTCTAGCAAACTCATCTGCTGCAGAAGAATAAGAATCACTTCCTGAAAGATATGCTGCTTCAGCTTCTTCAATTATTTCACTATCTACCATTTCTTCTGAAACTAAAACCCTTGTTAGATAAGATATGGTTTCTAACCCAGACATTTCTGCTTCATAAGTTAACTTATAAGTACCATTCATACCTTGACCATCTGGAATACTGCAAGATTTTACAATTGATTCACTATCGGATTCAACAATAATTTCAGGGTTAGATATTTCACCTAAAAAACTTTCTTTAGTTTTAGTGTTTGTAAAATTACAAGTAAGGTAAACGTATATCAATTGTTCTTTTGGATTGTCAACTTCAAAAATAATAGGGTATTGTAAACTACTAACAGAAGAAGGTCTAACAGTTCTTTTAGAAGGAAATGAATCCATTTCTAAATCAAAACAAGCGTCAGTATGTTCAACTAAAGAATTATCAACAGTACCAGCCACATCTATATTTTGTTCATCTTCAGCCCTTTCTTCTTTTTCATCTTCAACACAACTTTCATAATCACTGCTACCCTCTTCAAACCCTTCCAATTTGGTACACAAAGATTTTATTTCAGAATTAAGTTGTCTCTCTTTCACACATTCATCTATATCAAATTGATTCTCATCAGTTATACTTTTTACCATTTCAATAGTACAAACTAAATTTGAATATGCTGGATTTTCAGTATCAGGCAATTGATCCCTAATTTCTTGTTCAGCTGATTGAAATTCATCATAACTAGGGATAGAATTTTCATAACCCATTGCAGGTACAAAAGGAACCATAAATACAAATATTAAGTATAATATCCCAATTATTCTAACTATTTCAATTAAAGCATTTGAATCTCCCTCTTCAGGAAGAGTAAATATTCCAAAAAAGAACCACCAAGGCATGAATAAAACTAAACTTGACATTAAACTAGTTGGCGTTAAACCTAATTGAGTTATTGCAACAGAAATCCCACCAATATCTGCAAAGAAAACTGCCACTGGGATAAAACCCGACAAAAAAGGAGTTATTGATTCACCGCTAGTTAAAACTCCCAAAGCAGAAAATATTAAAATCCACGCAATACCATAACGAATCAAAAAACTAGGATCCAATGAACCACCAAAAGCGATGTACCATACCAAAAATGCAATTATTGGAAAAACAGTAATTTTTCTTTTAACATCCATTTTATTTGCAACCGCATAAGCTGCAATAATCATTAATACAAAACCAAAATATAATGAAAAAGAATTGCCTAAACCTAATTTTAATCTTATAAGATAATGAATTATTCCTAATATAATCAAAAACATACTACTTGTTTTCAATGCACCTTTAACTTGATCAGCTGCCGCTCCAACACCTGCACTAGCCACACCACTTACTGCACCAACTCCTGCACCAACTATTGCGCCCGTTGCAGCTGAACCAACTGAACCAAAATTTTTTACTGCTGAACCTAATGATCCTGCAGCAGATTTAGCTTTATCTTTATGTTTTCCTAAGAATGAACCTACTGCATCCAATGCACCAGACGCACCACCAGCTGCTTTTGCTCCACCTACCGCTTCTGCTGCTCCTAATGCTGCGCCCATCTATTTAACCTCTTATTAAAAGGAACTAACTTATTTAGGTTCCAAAACAATTATATTAAAACATTAGTATATAAAAAACTTGCTGAATTACAAATATAATAAAAGATTAATAAAAAGATTAAAAATAGAAAAAAGTATAAAAAATAATCAATTCAATTCAACAATAAATTCTCTTACTTCAAGAGTTGTACTTGGAACTATTTGAATCGCATTATTTCCTTGAACAATTTCATCACCAATATCCATAACATAAGATATTTCTCGAGTGTCAAAATGTTCCTTATCACCATTGACATTAAGATATCCAGTTTTAGTAGAAGTATCATCAATAAATTCTAATGTAACTTCAACATAATTATCTTCATCTTCTATTGCTTCAACTTCTTCATAAGAAAGATCAAAATAATAAGTTACATATTCTATTTCTTCTAATTCAGAAATAACTTTCAGATGATACAATTCATACTCACCTTCTTGAACAAAGAAATTAATATAATTTTCTCCTTTATAGATTAGTTCTGGTGAAAACTCAATTGGAACACTGCTAAGCCCACACTCTGGAACACCAGAATAAATTTCATAATCATTAATACTAATAACTAAATTATCCACATCATCATAATCGCATTCTGGTTGAAATTGCAATTCTAACAATTCAACATTATTATATTCTGTTTCAGAAATTAAGAAAGTATTACTAGCTTCCTGATGACTAAAATCAGCCACATCGCCTACAACTTTCAGATTAATAAATGAAGCATAATTAGTCCTCCAAAATGCTGCACCAGGAGAAGAAACTTCAAACAGAATATCATTTTCATCACTAATTAAATAATCTGGGATTTCAAGGATTGGACTACTTCCACTAACCATTGGTTGATTATATAACTCTTCTTCATTTACAGTTATTTTTAAATTACCTTCAGAACAATCATCAATGTTAAAATTTAATAAAATGTTGTTGGTATTTTCTAAATCAGATATTGAAAAGATCATTTCACCGATATCGCCAGAAAACAAACCATTATCCGCGTAAAGAGAATTTTTAGTTTTAAATTCTATACTTTCAGTTTCAGTATATACTCTTACTGATGCTAAACTATGTTCAACTTCATCCAAAGATAAGTATTCAACTTTCCCTGGATACTCTTCTAATAAGATATCTGCATCAACAGAACTATCTGAATCTTCTAAACTTGCTTCACCATTTCCATCAAGAATAGCTGCTCTTTCATCAGGAGAAACTAAAATAACAAACATAATCATAAGACCAGCAATTATTGCAAGTAAAACTGCTGCTGCTGCAGCTTGACCTCTTTTTTCAAATTTAATCATCTTAACAATTAATTAGTCAACCCTACTATATAAATATTACTCTTAAGCTAAAATAATTTAAGTTAAATTATAATTAAAAAATTAAAAACAGATTATAAACATGTGGACAATAATTAGTTGTAGTAGAATAATTACAAAAAGTTATTAAAGTAACAACTGTTAATTAATGCGAGTATAAACGATAAATCATCAAAATGGACATAATTAAACAAGATTTTAAAAAAGGAATTGTAAAGTTAAGAATTACTGATCAAGATGATTTATGGTATTTAAGTCACCTTATTGATCCAGGAGATTTTATTAGGGGTACCACTACAAGAAAAATTAAAATCGGAGAAGATGATAATGCTAGAGTTGTAAAGAAAAAAGTAACTTTAACTATTGAAGCAGAAAAAATTGAATATATTCCCGAAAATCAAATTGTTAGAATTAATGGAAAAATAACTGAAGGGCCAGAAGAATTTCCAAAAGGAAGTTACCAAAATATTTCTTTAGAGATTAGTTCAGAGTTTAGTATTCAAAAAGTTAACTGGTTAAAATATCAAAAAGATAAATTAAGTGAAGCTTGTAAAAAGAAATATAATTATTTGATTTGTTTGTTTGATAGAGAAGAAGCAATGTTTGCCTTATCAAAAAAATTTGGATTTGAAATTCTTGTCAGAATAAAAAGTGACATGCAAAAAAAAGGAGACCCAACCACCAATAAGGCAACTAATTATTATAATGAGATTATAAAAGCAATTGAAACATACCAAGCAAGAAACAATACAGAAAAAGTAATTTTAGCATCACCAGCATTTTACAGAGAAGATTTACTTAATCAAATTAAAGAACAAGATTTAAAGAAAAAAATTGTTTCAGTGGTTTGCAATTCAGTTGGTGAACCAGCATTACAAGAATTAATGCGAAGGCCAGAACTTAAAGAAGTTCTTAAAGAAAGTAGAAATAGAATTGAAAATTTGTTAGTTGAAGAGTTACTTAGCGAAATTGGAAAAGAGGGAAATTATTCTTATGGAAAAAAAGAAGTAATTGATTCAATTGAAGCTGGGGCGGTCTCTAAATTATTATTAACAGACAAGTTCATCAAAAAAGAAAGAGAGTTGGAAAATTATGCTGAACTTGATTCAAAATTAAAAACGGTTGACAACTTAAATGGTGAAGTTCACATCTTATCTAGTGAAAATGATGCTGGAAAAAAGGTAGATGGGCTAGGTGGAATTGCAGCATTACTAAGATATAAGATTAATTGAAGAAACATCAGACATATTAATTTGTCGACGTAGAAAAAACAAAAAAGTTCATAGGAAATAAAAAAATAACTACTCTCCAGGTATATTTTGCATAACCACAACCTTTTAATAGTAGTTCTTGTTACTGATAGACTAGTAACAAAAACTTATTGTTACTTTTTCAAAAAGATTTTTTGAAAAAAAAAGAGGGAGGTTTTGGGGTAAAATGATAGTAAAAGAAGACTTATTGATAGATTTAAGGAGACATTTCGATTTAAATCTATATGAAGTAAAATTATGGACAGCTTTGTTAAGTAGAGGTGTTTCCACAGCAGGTGAACTTTCTGACATTGCAGATGTTCCTAGAAGTAGAAGTTATGATGTACTTGAATCTTTAGAAAAGAAAGGTTTCGTTGTAATGAAAACTGGTAAACCAATAAAATATATTGCGATTCCACCAAGTGAAGTAATTAATAGAGTTAGGAAAAACATGCAATTTAATGCTCAAGAAAAAGTTAAAAGATTAGAATCAGTAAAAAATTCAGAATTACTAACTGAACTAGAAACTTTACATACAAATGGTATATCTTTAGTTGATCCAACCGATATGAGTGGTTGCCTTAAAGGAAGACATAACCTGTATAACCATTTAGATTTCTTAATTAAAGGAGCTAAAAAATCAGTTAACATTATAACTACTGATAAAGGTTTCTTAAGAAAAGCTGAAGGATTAAAATCAACTTTGGAGAAAGCTAAGAAAAGAGGAGTTAAAGTTAGAATTGCAGCACCTTTAGTTTCAAAAGAAAATAAAGCAGCAAAAAATAACTTGAAAGGTATTGCCGAAATTAAGCATGCAGGTAAAATGAACTCCAGATTTGTTAATGTTGACAGCAAAGATTTAGTTTTTATGATGTTAGACGATAAAGATGTTCATCCAACTTATGATTTAGGTATTTGGGTAAAAACACCTTTCTTCGCTAGCTCAATGGACCATATGTTTGACCACGTATGGAACAACTTAAAATAAACTATTTTTATTTTTATATTTTTTATTATTTCTGATAACTTACTTTTAATTATATAGTCAGTTATATACACCCAGTTAACTTTATATATTATCTATTATTATAATCTCTTCTATGAAACATCAAAAGATTATTGCTAAACTTCATCCTTTAGAAAGGAAAATCTTACCCATTCTTAACAAAACACAAGATTTTTTAGAAATTATCAGTAAGTCGAATCTTCAAGAAATTGAAATTATGAGAGCATTACAATGGTTAGAGAATAAAGAAGTACTAAAATTAGTAAGTGAAAAAACAAAAGTTGTTAATCTTGATGAAAATGCATTAAAGTATCTTAAGGAAGGAATGCCAGAAAAAAGATTTTTAGAAGTTCTTTCTCATGAATTTGTTCCAATTGAATATGTTGAAAAGAAAAGTAAATTAAGTAAGGAAGAAATAAACGCATGTATCGGCCAGCTTAAAAGAAAAGTTGCAATAGAAGTTCAGAAAATAGACAATAAATTAAATTTTAAATTAGGTCCTCAAGGAAATAAATTACTCACTGAAGACAGCTTGGAAGAAAAATTTCTAAAAAAAGAATTTCCAATTAAGTTTAAAGAGATACTAGATTTAGATAAATTTGCTTTTGATGAGCTAAAAAAAAGAAAAAAGTTTGTTAAAATTGAAGAAATTAAAAAAATAGACATTAAATTAACTAAATTGGGTAAAGAATTAGCAAAATCTAAAATTGAAAATAATGTTATCAATAGACTGACAGTAGGGATGTTAAAAACAGGAGACTGGAAAAAGCAATCATTTAGAGCTTATGATGTTGAAATCAACGTGCCTAAAATATTGGTTGGAAAAAAGCATTTTGTGAATGAAGCAGTAGATTATATTAAAAGAATCTGGTTAGATATGGGGTTTGAAGAAATGAAAGGCAATTATGTCCAATCAGCATTTTGGGATTTAGATGCTTTATTTGTTCCTCAAGATCACCCAGCAAGAGAAATGCAAGATACTTTCTACCTTAAAGGAAAAGCCAAACTTCCAACCAAATTATATGATGGAGTAAAGCAAACCCATGAAAATGGTGGCAATTCTGGAAGTAAAGGTTGGAGATATAAATTTTCTAAATCTGAAACTGAAAAATTATTATTAAGAACACATACAACTGTACTTAGTGCACAAACAATTGCTAACCTTAAAAAAGAAGATTTACCTGCTAAGTTCTTTGCAATAGGTAAAGTATTTAGGAATGAAACTTTGGATTGGAAACATTTATTTGAATTCTATCAAGTTGAAGGTATTGTAATTGACCCAAATGCTAATTTAAAACATCTTAAAGGATATTTAACTGAATTTTACCAAAAAATGGGTTATGAAAAAGTTAGAATGCGACCAGCACATTTCCCCTATACTGAACCAAGTGTAGAAGTTGATGTTTATCACCCAGTTAAAAAAGAGTGGGTAGAACTTGGTGGGGCAGGAATTTTCAGGCCAGAAGTTGTTAAACCATTACTTGGATTTGAATGCCCTGTTCTTGCTTGGGGTCAAGGGATGGGAAGAATTATTTCAGAATATTGGAAAATTTCAGACATCAGAGAATTATATAAAAATGATTTAAAACAAACTAGAGAGATGAAAGCTTGGTTAAAATAAAATCAAAAAACATACAAAAAAAGATGAATTATAAAATGGTTACAGCACAAAAGATAGCAACATTTTTGGATAAAGAGCTTAATATTAAAGAATTTGAAGATACTTGTTGTAATGGTCTTCAAGTAGACAATTGTCATTCTGCAAATTCAAAAGATAAAATAGAAATTAAAAAAATTGGATTTGCAGTTGATGCAGCTTTAGAAGTTTTTGAAAAAGCTAAAGAAAAAAAATGTAATATGGTAATAACACACCATGGAATGATCTGGAATTGGATGGATTCAATTGTTGGAAGAGAATATGGTAGAATCAAATACTTGATTGAAAATAAAATTGCACTTTATTCAGCCCATTTACCTTTAGACCAAAATGAAAAATATGGGAACAATATCTGCCTAGCTAAATTTCTTAAACTTAAAAATCTTAAAGAATTTGGTAAAGTAAACAATAAAAAAATAGGATTCATAGGAGATTATAACGGAAATTTAAATTCTGTAAAAAAAATTTTGAAAGAAAAAGGAATGAGAATTAGTTCTTTAGATTTCGGACCAACAGAAATTAAAAAAATTGCAATTGTTTCTGGTGGGGGAGCTAACTCCCTTGGAGAAGCAGTTGAATGCAAATCAGATTTGTTTATTACTGGAGAATCTGCACATCACAATTACCATAATGCAAAAGAAGAGAAATTGAATATGATTTTTTCAGGACATTATGAAACTGAAATTTGGGGTGTAAAGGAACTTATGAATTTGATTAAGAAAAAATTTAATGTTGAAGTTGAATTTATTGATGTCCCAGTTAGCATCCCTGATAAAATTTAATTTAATGAATAATTTAAAATTTAAAAAAAATAGTTATAATAATTAAATAATAAATATGGCAAAAACAACTAATTATCCAAATAATATATCACATTTTGAATTATGGAAAGAAATAATTATCAATCCAACCAAAACTTTTGAAAAAATTTCAAGAAAAACAAAATATAAGAATGCACTATTTTTCGCATTAAAAGTTCAAGCTATTTCATTATTAGCCCTTTATGCTTTTTTTATGGTAGCTTTACCGTTTAATTTAATCCCATTAGCAATAAATGATAGTTTTGCAGCTACAGTATCGGGAATAAGTATGATTTTCATATTATTTTTCATGTTAATTGCTCTTCCATTCCTGTTAGTATTATCAGCATTAGGTTTATTCATTAACACATTGATAATACATCTTTTTGTAAAATTGGTTGGAGGTAAAAGGCCATATAATGAAACATTTAAAGCAATATCTTATTCTATGGCCCCAACAATTTTTGCTTTCATACCTTTTGTTAATTGGGCAGCTTCAATTTATATGATTGTTTTACAAGTGATAGGAATCAGTAAAAGACAAAAATTATCAATCGGAAAAACTATTTTAGCCTTAATTTTACCAATAATCCTAATTTTCATAGGGATATTTTTACTACTTTTTATAATTGCATCAATAATAATTTTAACAGGAGGGTTTTATTAAATGCCAACTATAACAGTTAACAGGAAAGTTTTTGAAAAACTTGTAGGGAAAAAATTAAAAGAAGAAGAACTTAAAGATAGAATCAGTATGTTAGGAACTGATTTAGAATCAGTTGATAAAGATGAAATTAAAGTAGAAATTTTTCCTAACAGACCAGACTTACTTTCTGTACAAGGATTTGCTCGAGCCTTTTCTTCATTTATAGGTGTAAATAAGGGACTTAAAGAGTATAATATTAAAAAAAGTGGCAAGAAAATCATCATTAAAAATTCTGTTAAAAAAGTTAGACCTTATACTGCTTGTGCGATTATTAAAGGAATTAAGATTAATGATGAAAGACTTAAAGAAATAATTGATATTCAAGAAAAACTTCATGTTACATTTGGTAGAAATAGGAAAAAAATAGCCATTGGCATCTATCCAATGGAAACAATTAAATTTCCAGTGACTTATTCTGCTGAAAAACCAAATGATATAGTTTTCAAAGCATTAGGTTTAAACCAGAGATTAACTGCAAAACAAATATTAAGCAAACACACTGCTGGCAGAGAATATGGCCATTTACTAGAGGGATTAAATTTGTATCCAGTTTTCAGAGATGCAAAAGGAGAGGTATTAAGTTTACCCCCAGTAATTAATTCTGAAGAAACAGGTAAAGTTACAAAAGAAACTAAAGAGTTATTTGTAGAATGTTCAGGATTTGATTTCGAAATTTTAAATAAATGTTTGAACATGATTGTAACTTCATTAGCAGACATGGGAGGAGAGATTTATTCGTTAGACTTAAATTATGATTCAGGTTACAATAAACAAAAACAAATTACTCCTAACTTAAACCCCGTAAAGATGAAATTAGATTTAGCATATGTTAATAAGATATTAGGATTAGAACTTAAACAAAAAGATGCAAAAAAATATCTTGAAAGGATGGGTTTTGGATATGAAATTAATAAACACAAAGGAAGTGAAAATAATGAATCCGGAGAAGTATTAATCCCTGCTTATCGTACAGACATATTACATCAAATAGATTTCTCAGAAGATATTGCTATTGCTTATGGGTATGAAAATTTTGAATCTATTATTCCAAAAGTAGCTACTATTGGAAGTGAAAATAAGTTAAATAAATTCATGAACAAAATAAGAGACATTTTAATTGGAGTTAAACTAATTGAAGTTAAAAATTATCATCTGATTAGAAAAAATCAATTAAATGAATTGATGTTATTAGAAATACAAGGGATAGAATTAAAAAATTCATTAGGAGAACACAACACTTTAAGATCAAGTTTAATTCCAAGCTTGTTAAAAAACTTAAGTGAAAATCAACATAATGAATATCCCCAAAACATATTTGAATTAGGTAAAGTATTTTGTAAGGATAACAAATCAAAAAATGACACTGAGATTACAGAAACTGAAAATTTATCTGTAAGTTTATGCCATGAAAAAACAGATTTTACTGAAATTAAACAAATTTTAGATGCTCTAATTTTAAGTTTAGGGTTAAATTATGAAATTAAAGAAAGTGAACATATTTCTTTTATCAAGGGGAGAATAGGAAGCATTATTATTGACAATAAAGAAATAGGAATAATTGGTGAAATTAACCCTAAAGTTTTGGAAAATTGGAATATAACAGTACCAACTTCTGTCTTTGAACTTAACTTAGAAAAAGTATTTAAAGAAATTTAATTTTTATTTTATTCTTGTTAATGTTATTATTATTATAACTATCTGATTCAGATTAACTATTTTAATTCACAAACAATTCCTAAATGATCTGAAAAACCATAATGAATTATAGCATGTTTTCCTTTTCTAAAACCTTTGTAGAATATATAATCCAATTTATCATCAATTTTTTCTGAAACATATAACTCATCATGTTCATAAGTTTTTTCTTTACAAACAAAAGGAAATTTAGTTATTTTATACATATCTTTGAAACATAAATTAAAATCTCCAGAAAGAATCACTTTATTTTCTTTTAAAATTGGTTTCTCAATTAATGAAACATTACTTTCATTCACTAATTTAGACCCTGGTAAAGAGATATCAAAAGTATGAGTATTTACCAAATTAATTTGTTTATTATTATTTGAAAATATTATTTTCAAATATCCTTTCTTACCAATTTTCTCTTTTAAAGTGTGGTATTTAGTAAAAGGAAAATAATTAATCCCTTGACTAACAATTTTCCTACCTTTCTTCTTTTTAATTAAGGTTAAAAGACCACTTTTATTAATTACTGGGCCAGTGAAGGAATGTATTGCATAATAATGTGAAAAATTTTTCATCACATAATTTCTATCTTTAACAAGCCATAACTCCTGAAGATTAATTATATCAAAATCTTGTTCTTTAAGAAAACTTACTAATTTTATCAATCTTAACTTCTTATCCCTAGTAAAAGGCAACTGCCAAGTATTGTAAGTTATAATTTTCATTAAAACAAATAAAACAAATTAGGTTTAAATACTTTTCTTAATGTTATCCCCACTTTACAAAAATCATACCCAACTAGAGAAATTTATGAAGATGTTACTAAAAAATATTGGGGATTCAACCCATATTAATGTAATAATTTTTTTATGTCTTTATCACTTAATTCTTTCCAATCACTTTCAGAAAGGTTTAAATTTCTTAATTCTAAACTGCCAATTGCTTCTCTTCTTAACGCTATTACTCGATTATCCACCACTTCTAACATTCTTCTAACTTGCCGATATTTACCTTCACTGATAGTTAATTCCATCTCGTAATCATTTAATATTTTTACTTTAGCAGGTTTGGTCAAATAATTACCAGAATAAACTTCAATAATAACTCCACTTTCTAAATATTCAATTTGTTCTTTAGTAATTTTTTCTTTAACTAAAACCCAATATCTCTTTTCAATTTTATTGTCTGGATTTAACAATTTAGTTCCAAAATCACCATCATTAGTAATTATCAATACTCCGGTAGTTGGAATATCTAATCTACCCACCGCAAATAAAGAATTTTTAATATCTTTATCAATATCAATTAAATCACCCACATAAGGGTACCGGTCTCCTTTTTGACAAGAATATTGACGAGGTTTATTTATTACAAAATAAAATTTAGGGATATCTTTAATAATCCGTTCTTGAGAAGTTGATTCTTCAAAATAAGTCACATTATTTTTATTTGGATTGAACTGAAATTTCAAACATTTATTTACAATACCATTTACTTTAACAAGACCTTTATTTACAACTTTGTTTATTTCTTGTTTATCTTGGAACAATCCAGATCTTTTCAATGCTTGGTAAAGGGTTATTTTCTTTGACATTTTTTTATTTTTGATTTGATTAAATATCTTTTTATATAAAAAGATATAATTGTAATAATTAAGTTATCAGGTAAGAAAAAAATGAAATTATTAAAAAAAAAAACTATTCTTTCTTTTCCAAACCAGTAGGGTCAGAATTTTTATTCTGTGCCGGCTCATTTTTAGTAGCTTCTTTTATATTTTCTTTAACTTCACTTTTAGGTTCTTCCTTTTTACTTATTTTATCTTCTTTTTTCTTAGCTACTTTTTTTACTGGCTTTTTTTCAGTTTTATCTTTAACTTTCCGAACTTGTTTTGGTCTTTCAGTTGTAGGTTTTGATTTTCTATTCCAAACATTAAAACCAAGTTCAGATAAAATCTTGTCAACTTCACTATGTTCAGCATTTTCAGAGATTTCAATAACTTTTTCAGTAGGTTCTAAATGTTTAATGTTAACATTCTTCCTTCTAGTTTCACCATCAACTAAAACTAAATTACCTTCAACATTACTTAAAACAACACATTTTTTACCTGCATCTCGGCCAGCAATCTTAACACATACCCTTCCTATATTGTAGATACTCATTCTTCTGACCTCGCTTTATCTTTCATGAACATCCTTAAACAAGTTGAACATAACATTCCACCATAAGGTCGTTCAGGCCTTTTCTTAGTTTTTGGTAAGTTTGCCATTTTTGCAGGAAGTTCACATGGTACTCCTGGCAATTTAACACCGCAACCCGCACAATGAGCTGCACTTGGTTTTCTCTTTCTATAATGTATCTTTGTCTCTGCACCAGGAGTTCTTACAAATACCCTCCTTAATGTTCTAGACTTATGTTTTCCACTTGGCATTTTGATTTAACCTCTGTCAGACATTAAATTGCTGACATTTTATATATTTAGAAGAACTCAACTTGATAATAATTCAATTACTGATTAATTATGAAAATTATCAACATTGGATTGAGTCACCTCTAAATCCTTTCCATAAAGGAATTAAATTATAATTATAAGACTGATTTATAAAGGTTACTGTTAGAAAAAAAATAATTCTGAATGTAATAATTTAAAAAAAAAAGAAAATCCCCACCGCAAGTAACGAGGGATTTTCTAGTTAAATTTACTTAGCCTCAACTGAATACAATACAACTAAAGGAAGAGTCCCAGTTGGGGCTTCTTGAGGGATTGATGTTCTAAAAAAGATCTCCAAAGAATCAACCCCATCATTAGGGATAAAATCATTACACAATAACCTAGCACCCCGATCATCAGTAGAATTCATCATTGTAACCCAACCACCTAATTCACCACCGATACAACTATCTCCACTTGGTTCATTTATTCTAACTTCTAACTTAGCATAATCACTCGGACAAGTTGCACTAGAATCAGTATCACCACATAACCAATGTTCTGCATCTTCATATCCTGAATTCTGTTGGATAGTTAAATTTACAACAGTAGAACCAGTATTGTTTAATAACATGGAATCACTAATATCATGTAATGAACCAGTTTCATTTAACCAATTTTCTTCAGGAGTAGATCCACGAGAATCTATTCTTGCAAAAGAAGTAGTTGAATTAACATAACCACTCCCAAAATCAACAGCATTATCTTCAACAACCAAACCAACATTAGCCAAAATTTCTAATGTGGTGTTACCAGTATCGGTTGCACTTGATGTTACTGCACCACTTAGAATCATCCATTGTCCACCAACTTTACTTATTTCACTAACACTCATGATTGTTCCGGTTAAGGAAACTACAAGAGCTACTGCAAGTAAAGCAACAATAGTTTTATTATTCATTTAAAATCACCTCTAATAATCAATGTTTTTTATTGATTATACACAACAATGAAAAACATTTAAGTATATAAATTATTCTAAAACCATCAATTAATCCACATAGAAAAAAAAAGAAAAAAGTATTAAAAATTATTTAGTACAAACCCATTAACTTTCTGATAGATAAACTAAATACTAATGAGAACAATATATAAATCCCTAACCAACCAGGTTGCCATCCCAAAATTGAAGTTGTTCCTAATGGTTTTAATTTATTATAATTTATTTGAATACTTTCAATATCTGAATGAGTAAATAATTCAATAGAATCTTCATATTCCAGTTCAGTTGTAATTAACACTTTCTTAAGCTGAGACTCTTCTCCTAATTTGACTTCAAGAATATGTTCACCGTCTTCACTTTCCATCATCCACATGACCTGCCCATCATCAATCTCTTGCATTGCAGCAGTTGCTTCACCCAAAATAGTTTCATTATCAACAATTAATTCTGCATCCCCAACAATACCTTCTGCAAAATTTGCAGTGATACTAAAAGATTCCCCAGGATATATTGGTTCATACGCTAAATTTCCAGACATCCATGCAAATATAAGTAAGATAGGAATCATTGTAACTAAAGTTGGTTTAAATGATTGTTTCATATAATCCATATTAGTTTTCATTGCTTCTTTCTGCAAAGAGATTAACTTTTCTGGTTGATCTTTAAGTTCTTTAGTTTTATTTTGAAACTCTTTCTGCTTATCTTTCAAAGCTTTCATTTTTTCTTGATCTGTCAACCATTTGTAAGTTAAAGACATAATCACAGAAATAAATAAAGCAATTACCAAAATCCCAAAGAAAGGACTCATATTCAGTAAAGGTTTCAATACCGGATCTAAAATTGGATCTAAAAATGCCATATCAAGTCACATTTTCATCGTAATTTTATAAACTTTGTGTATTTCAATAGTCTAATAATTTTATTAATATTCTAGTATATCTTCACATTTAGAAAAACATAAAAAGGAAATGCTTAACAATACTAAATGATATTAAGATATCATTAAAAAATAAATTAATAAATTTGAATAGGGGTACTAAAAAATGCAAAATCATAACACTAAACTCTTAATTGTTTCCGGATTAAAAGATAGTAGGGAACTGTCTGAAAAAGTCTATACAATACTAAAAGAAGATTACAAGATGGGAGATGGGATTGAAATTATTAGGGCACTTTCAAGAGATGAAGTTCCAAAAGGAATTTTAAAAGACCATAAAGCACCTTTAGTAATTGATTTTTTCCCAGATAAGGAAGTTCAATGCGATGTTGGAAGAAATATGTTAAAAGATGCAATAAGGGGAAAACATGTAGCAATTATTCAATATTTATACAATCCAACCAATATTGGGACTGAAGAATATAGGTCTCTTAATGATAGATTTGTTAATACTGTAGGCATCTTAAGAAAATTAGATCAAAATTTGAAAAATGAATTACCTCAAACAACTTTGGTGGCACCTTACATCACCTATTTACGTTCACACAGTATTGAAAAATATGAAAAAGTAGGATTTTTTCAATTTGATTCATTATCTTTTATGGTTGAAACTTACGCTAAAAGTGGCCTAAATAATATGATTGGCATTGATCCACATTCTAGAAAAATTAAAGATATAGCATCCGATTTTGGGATGGAATTTGGAGACATTAATCCATTTCAATCAGGCAGATCAATTAATCCAGCTAAATTAGGATTAATCAACAAAAATGACATTGAAAAAGTTATGCCTAATTTAAGACCATATATGACTAGATTTAAACAATTACAAGAACAAGATGAAGATAAAATCTATATTGTTTCATTGGATGATGGAACTGAAAATAGGTGTGAAAATTTCACTAACAGAGCTTATGAAAATAAAGAAAATCCTTATGAAATGCTAGTTTACATTCTAAAAGAAAGATTAAGTTATGAAAGTTCCAGAATTGCATTTAAATCATTTAGTATGATTAATGAAGATAATATTGATAAAGAAGGAAGATATATTTTACTTGATGATATGTTTGCTAGTGGGGGGTCAGTTGATAAAGTTTCCACCATGTTAAAATCTTATGGAGCAAAATATATTGAAGCTTGGGTAGTTCATGCAGTTACTGCCCCTTCACAGATAGAAAAAGTTAAAAGAATGAATAGTGTTGATAAAATAGTTTGTTTAGATACTGTTATTCAGGACCCAGAATTAGGTTTTGAATACATCCATGCCAGTGCAGATTTATTAGCAGCAGAACTTTACAAAGTTCATCAAAAATTTTTATCCAATAGATAATTAACATTTTACTTTTTATTTTGATTAATAATCTTTCACAAATTTCTTTGATTTATTATTCTAAAATATATTTACACTATCCTACCAATATTCAAGTTAGCATTAGATATATACTACAAAACAACTATTGACAAAGTTAATGCTAAAAGCGATTATTTAATTATTCAATGAAAAGAATTGAACCTTCATTGGATAAGATTTGTCGAACTGAACATAAAGATTGGAATAATGAAAAAGTTAAAAACCAATTAAGATTATTAAAAGAAAATAATTTAGATTTTATTTCTCAACCGATTTATTTAACTAAACATCAAAATGATGATAATTATTTTGTTTATGATGGAAATACAAGAACTTTTCTTGCTGAAGAAAAAATTATTCATCCAACCAATTTTCAACTCCTAGAATCTGATGAAGATCTTCAATTTGTTAGATTAAGTATGGATGAGATTTATTGGCCTGGCCAAAACCTCAAATCAGTTTCAGGTTATCTTAAATTTATAACTGAAAAAATGAATTATTTTAGATGAAAAAAATGACAAATAAATCAAACAATTATTTGGAAGCAGTATATTATTCAAAAAGTTATTATGGTGGAGGCAGTGGAAAGTACGATGACGAAGAAGAGGGAGTATTAATCAAAAACTACAATTTGTTGTTAATGAGCTTAACAGATGGAAGATCCAAAATTACTGAAAGACATTTATTATCCGGAGATTTAGTTAATGGAGAGTTAAGTTTTATGTTAGGTGAATCTAATTCAATGACATCTCGTTACTACGATAGTGAAACTAGATATAATTCAATTAAAAAGATTGAATTGCCTAAACAAATTGAAAATTATGATCTTACTGATAAAATAAATTACCACACATTACAAGAGAAAAAGATCAATTTAGGTGATTTTGTCGAAGATATTATTAAAATTGCAAGAGAATTAGATTAAATTAAAAATTATTTAAAAAAAAAATACTAATATGTAAATTTCATCCCATAAACTTTCTCATTGCAGGATGCATGTCCATCATATGTTGTTTTGCAATTTCTTCATACAATTTATAGATAATCATTACCGCTAATAAGATACCAGTTCCACGAGATAATGCCCCAGTTAAATCAGCTAATGCTGCCAATAAACCAACTGCAGCACCACCAACAATAGTTAATGGCCAAATATATCTACTTAATATCCTTTCTAAAACTCTTTCATCCCTTCTAAATCCAGGGATTTGTAATCCGGAAGACATAATTTGTTTTGCTTGAGATGCAGCATCCATATTTGCAGTTTGCATCCAAAAAATACTAAATACTATTGATCCACCAACCATTAAAGCAGTATAAACTATTGCTTGACCTAAATTACCTAAAGTAAAACTTCCAGTTAAAGCCAATCTTAAAATATCTGGTGAAGCAACCCAATAAACCAATCCAGAGATAGGTGTATTTCCTGAAAAAGTTCCTAAAAGAGGATATCCCCATTTTTCAAGTAATGTTGCAAATAATTGTACATTAGCTAATAATGCCGCAACTAAAATAACTGGAATATTTGAAGTATAAAAAAAGTTTAAAGGCCACCTAATCGAATGTCCCCTAATTCTTCCAAAAGACAATGGAATTTCAACTTTCAACGATTGACCATATACACAGATCATAAAAACAAGTATGGTTGAAACTACTGTAACTAATTGAAGCATTGCACTAGTAACTTCACCCATTGATAAAAATTGAAATAAAGATGGAATTGCTCCAGCTAATATTTCGGGATTTGTTGGAGATGGTAAAAAATTAAATGCTCTAATAAAAACTTGTTGAGTTACTCCTGCCGCAATGAATAAACTTACACCCGAACCAAATCCCCATTTACTAATTACTTCATCCATATACATAATTAATAATCCCCCTAAAATCAGTTGAAATATTAACATAGCTTGAAGTTGAGGATAAACTATTGTTCCAATATAACCTGAACTTGGTGCCAAACCACCCATTAAGACATATATTCCTGCTTCAAAAATAATGAAACCAATAGACATTATCTTTTGAATTCCTTGAAATCTCTGCCTTCCTTGAGGAGAAGTCATGTCCATTTTAATTATACCAGTACCGTTAAGTAATTGTAATACAATAGATGCAGTTACAATAGGACCAATCCCTAAACTCAATATACTTCCAAAACTCGCACCCAAAATAATAGATAAGAATTCAAATTGTTGTAATGCATTCTCCCCTAAACCAAATAAAGGAATTAAACCCATTACAAAAAATATTACTAGAATTATAAGTGTCCATTTTAATTTTTCTTTAAAAGGTAACTTCTTTTGAGTTGGACCCTTTACTTCAGGCAGGGCTGCAATTATTGTATCAAGAATGGACATTTTTTTAATTTACCTTGAATTTAGTAAAATTTTAAATTTTACTTTTTTAACTTTTAAATAATCATTCTTCTTTACTTTCATCTTTAGAAGAATTTAAACTTGTTTCATTAAGTAATTTACCACCGGCTTTATTAATTTTTTCTTCAGCCAATTTACTAAAAGAGGATACTGAAATTTCTAATTTAACAGTTACATTACCAGTACCTAACAATTTATTATATCCTAATTTATTCATATCAATGAAATAAACATCACTTTTCTTTTCAATTTTTCCATTTTCAATTAAATGGTTTAATTTTTCTGGAGTAAAATATGATAAGTTTAATGATTTTATAGTTTTAATATTTCTTCTAGGAACAAATCCTTTAACTCTTCCTAATGTTTTATTTTTGATCCCAGCTTTTTTCTGTCCTGCTCTCTTACCTGTACCAGCGTTACCTCTACCACCACGACTTCCGGCGCCTCTTCTTTTCTTTCGATGTCCACCACCATGAGTAGTATGTCCTCGGTAAGAACCAACTTTTTTAGCTTTTTTAACAACCATTTTTTAACCTTTATTATTTAATTTTAATTAAATCATCCTTAATATCAAATCTTTTATTTTAGAAGCCCTATAACCTAAAGCCCCTCCCATTTTATAAGGAAACTTGATACCTTTGCTTTCAAATCCTTTCTTAGGAGGATTTAATCTAAATGTTTTATGATATTTTTTACCATTAAACTCAAAATATTTATTATAATTAATCTTTGATTTTGAATCAGTTAATCTTCCAAGATATTCTATCCCTCTTTTCTCAACTAATTCTTTTAAAATATTTTCATCAATTTCTCCCCAAGTTAAGTAATCTTTTGCTTTTCTTAACATTCCTAAATTAACAGGAGTTGCATCTAATACTACACAATTATTAGCTGATTTTAAATTAAGTAAATGAATAGTCTCCCTAATATCTCTCTTAACTCCAACTAAACCTCTTACTAAAACTACAACTACTTTCCCTACTAGTCCTTTATTTGATTCTAATGCCATTTTATTTAATATAATTATTTACCCATTAATTTTATTCTTTTGATTTTAACTTTCCTTCTTGTATCCCTAAAGTATCATAATGTTTAGGTTGAATTTTAACTTCACTTAATCTTGCTAAAGCATCCATACAAGCTTTAATTAAATTAACTTTAGTTTTTGTTTGACCTTTAGTTTTTGACCAAATATCTTTAACTCCTGCTGCAGATAAAATTTTAGCACATTCTTTTTCTACACATAACCCTGTTCCCTTAGGTGCAGGCATTAATGTAATCTCAGAAGAACCACATTTTCCAGTGACTGCAAATGGAATTGAATTACTATCAGGAACTCCTTCCCAAGAACCGCATCCCCTTCTAATCTTTATCATACTAAGTTTAGCTTTTCTAATGGATTTGTCTCTTGCTGGAACAGTTTCTTTACTTTTACCAAATGCAACCCCAACATAACCATTTTTGTTACCAACTAAAGCACATGTTGCAAATTTAATTCTATTACCTTCCCTTGTTTTCTTTTGAGTTTGTCTAAATATTCTTCGCTGACCGCCACCAAACTTACCTTTAGCTTGACCAATTAATAATAAATCATTTGTTAAATCAGGAATTAATGAATCTACAATTTCTGATTCAAGAATTCTTTCACCAGAGGAAAAGATTTGTTCAATATCTGTTATGTCACCATTTTTTACTTTTATTCCAAGTTCAGTTTTAGGTGTCCAATTTTCTAATGGATTTACTAAAACAGGCCTCCTAGAATTTCTTTCCCTTTTTCGTTTAATTCCTTCTTTTCCTTTTTTCATTTTTTTAATCCTTTAAATTTTGAATATATTATTAATTTTATCTTTTAAATTATTTTAATAAATTAATTTTAATTTCTTCAAACTTAACATTCATATTACATGGATCAGCTTTATTTTTTAAATTTAATGCAAACCTTTTTTTATATGACTCTTCATTTGACTTTTTCAATAATTTAGCATAATTTTCAATACTTTTACCGTTTAATCTTTCTTCAATTGGATAAACATCTTCTGAACCATGCAATACATTAAGTCCACCATCCAAAACACCTTTCAAAAAAGCATAAATTTTGCCTTTTACTTGAGGCGTTCTTAATCCAGTATCTAATATGATCTCTTTGTCTGAAAATTGACTTAAAGCTTTCTTACCAAAATCTAAACCGAACAAATAAGCTGCAGGCAAACTTTTAAATGAAAAGTTCCAACCTAATTTTTTAAGTGAATTTGAATCCGAAGCAAATAAAACTTTATCTCCTTTAACATCAAACTCAATTATTTGAGCAACAATTTTAGTATTTGATAATCTTAACACCAATCTTGGTTTTTCAGAGAGTAATAACCTTAACCTTTTCTTATAATTAGTTTTACCTTCCCTTTTCCTTCGATAATTTACTGGTTTTGCTTTTTTACTTGCCATTTTCTTATTTTTTATTAATCATATTTTGTTCATTTAAATACAATTTAATATGTCTTTTATTTCTAAAATACCCGCCTTTACTTTTCCGGTATAATTGTCGATAAATTGTTGAATCAATTAAACTTCTTTCCTTAAGTTCTTTAATAAATTTCCTTTGAGTTCTAATTTTTAAAATCCAAGCAGCTTTTTTACTTAAAGTTGAATGTTTAGAACCTTTCTTTGAACCTCTTCCACTTTGTCGACCCTTACTTTTTTGAATTTTCTTTTTCCTAGCTCGGCCCCTAGATTGTTCATTAGTTCCTTTCTTAAATATTTTCTTAACTGCAATTAAACCTCTAATATCTGCCCTAGTAATCCCTTTTTTAATATCTTCTAATGCATCAGATGCAAAAGTGATCTTACTTGGAGATACTTTCAAAATTTTTGCTGCTAATCTTTTTTTGTTAATCATTCTTCTAAACTCACATTATTTTGACATTATTTAATTATTATTTTTGATCAATATTCCCTTCTTTTTCTTTTACAATCTCTTTTACAACTTCTTTTGTGACTTCTTTAACTTCAGGTTTAATTTCTTTACTTTTTTGATCATCTTTTTTATCTAAATTATGATCTAACTCTTCTTCTAAATTTTTCTTTACTTTTCCGCCTTTACTTTCATTTGATTCTTCTTTGTTACTTTTATCTTCTTTTTCTTTCTTTTCTGCTTTCTTTTTCCGAGATTCTAATTTCTTCTTTTTATCTTTACTTGCTTCACTTCTTTTGTTTTTCCTTTCTTCTAATTCGGATTTTATGTCTTCAACTAATTTATTTGGATTCTTAATATTAATAATCTTGAACCCTTTATCTAAAATGATTTTAATTAAACTTAATTTTTTTCTTTTTCCAATAGTAGATGAAATTACAATTCCATCTTCTTTATTATCTAAACCATTTAAATTAGAGACATTATTTATAACATTAAATCTAAGTCCAGATGAATGTAAATTTTTAACTTCTTTAGGAGAACCAAATCCTGGGCTTGGCATTACTGGCCTACCTCGATGCATTTGTCGTACTTTGGAATGTTTTCCCCTTGGAAATCGCCATCTACTTTTAACCCTTGCAGAAAATTTAGATTCCTTTACAACAAAATCATATTTCTGGCTTTTTCTTTCTTTTCTGACTTCCAATAATTTCTTTTTTTCTGCCATTGTTTTAATATCTCATTAATTATTAATTAGTTTATTTTTAATATATTATCATTTAAAAACTATTTTAGGTTTTTCAGTGATATAAATTCCATCTTGAAAGATCCTAATATCTTTATTTTTTATGTTACATAATTTTTCAATCCTAGCTGCAGTTTGACCTGCATTTTCTTTAGAACAAGAAGTGATTAAAATCTCAGTCCCATTAATCTTAACATCTGCTCCTTCAATTAAATTTGCTTCTCTGGGACATTTTTCCCCAAGAAAATTCTTAACAATTACTTTTTTACCATTTACTGAAACATTCATAGGGAAATGGCCTGAACAAATTTTCATTTTATATACAAAAGGTTCAGTTACTCCTTTAATCATATTATTAATGTGAGCTTCATAAGTACTAATTACTTTTTTCTCTCTTTTTGTTGATTTCATAAAACCCATAACTATTTTATTACCAACAATTTCAATTTTCAAACCAGGATATACAAAATTTCTTTTATTTTCTCCCTTCTTACCTTTAATAATTAGTATATTCCCTTCTAAAGTTGCACTTACCCCTTCTGGTAATTCCATTTCTTTCTTGATTTCTTCTTTCATTTTCTAAATCTTGAATATTTCTTGAATATTAAGTTTGTTTATATTTATTTAATAACAATAAGCTAATAATTTTCCACCCATGTTTTTACTCTTTGCAATGTCATGAGTCATAATTCCTTTTGGAGTTGAAACAATAATTATCCCAAATCCCCTTGCTAGAAGATATCTTTTTTCCCATTTAGTGTATTCATTAAGTTTAGTTGAAAATCTTGGCTTAATTACATTACATTTATTGACATTTCCAATTAGGTTAATTTTTAAAGTGATTCCAGCATCAGATTTTTCTTCTTCAAAAGACCCAATATAATTGTGTTCATTCATAATATCTAATACTCTTTTGATAAGTTTAGACACTGGTTTAATTGTTACTTCTTTCTTACCTACTCTTTCTGCATTAGATATTTTTGCTAATGCTGCTGCTAATGGATCGTTTAACATTTTTTTCTCACTTTTTATTTTTTTATTTTAATTTTATAGTTTTAATATTATTTCGATTGAGATTTATCTCATGAAAATTTTTTAAACCCAATTTTAGTTGCCATATCCCTGAAACATTGCCTACATAAATGTAAACCATATTTCTTAATATGGCCCCTGTTCCTTCCACAATTTTTACATTTAAACAAAGCAATCCCACAACTTCTTTCTCTTGGCTTGTTAAATTTAATGTATTTAGCTTTTTTAACAGGCTTCGCGTTAAGTTGTTTAAATACTTTATCATATGAACTTGTTGTCATTTTATTTTTCCTTTATTAGTTAATTTTTAAATTACTGTAACACCAAATTTTTTAGTTACAAAATTCATTGCTTCTTCTTTATTTATTAAATGATCTTTCCCAATTTTTTTAGTCAAAATCCTTCGCTTCTTGATTCTAAATCCTGGCCTTTCTAAAGTAACTGCAACTTCTAAACCCATTATTTTTAGTTCAGGATCGTATTCTAACCCTTCAATATCAATATATTCTGCAACACCAAATGAAAAATTGCCATTTGTATCAAAAGATTTTTTAGATAACTGATTTTCTTTTGCAACGAGTAATTTTTTTAATAATTCTGTTGCACCAGCCCTAATAGTAACTTTTGCTCCAATTTGTAAACCTGGTCTTAAGCCCCATGCGGGAATCCTCTTATTAGATGTTGTTTTAACTGGTTTTACAGGAGTCAGTTTAGATAATAATTTTAATCCCTTATTTAACATAACTTCGTTCTTTCCCGCACCAATGTTAAGTGTAATTTTAGAGATTTTAATCTCTTTCATCAGATTAATTACACTTTTTTGTGCTGTTTTTTCTTCAGTCATTTTTAATTTGCCTTTTTTAACTTTAATTTTTTTAATTTAATAATCACTTATTTACATTAATTTAACACATATACATATGATCTTCGAGTTAGATGTTCTTCACCTTTTTCATCAACATATTTTGCAATAACTCGGTCTATTTCTTTCAATTTACCCCTTGTTCCGGAATGTTTGCCGCCAACTAAAAGTACTTTTGTATCTTTCTTTAAAGGTAAAATTTCTTGAATTTCATTATTTCCAATATTTAATAAAACTGAGTCTCCTACTTTAATATTTATTTTATCAGTGATTAAATTTTTTCCACCAATTAGATTTAATTGTAATTTATTCCCTTTGACAATTGATTTTCCTAAAACTCTACAAACTTTAACATTAAGATTTTTTTCATCAATATCTCTAACAATTAATCTACCTTTTAAATCTAAGTCAATAGTAATATTCTTTGATAATGAAGGGATTTTTATTACATCAAATAAACCGACCATTTCTCTTCGGTCTTTTTTTCTTTTATTATCAACAAAAACTTCATTATTGTTTAACAATTTTTGAGCTTCCCTTAAAGTCTTACATAATTTAAGATGATCCCTAAGTAAAGTACCTAACGGCATACCTTCATCCAATTTATGTGAACCTGGATTTGGCCTTAAAGTAAATTTTTCAGATTTCCTACTTAACATCCAAGTTCTTGGAGCCGCAATTCTTTTAAGATGATTTTTCATTTTATTTTTTATCTCCAGATATTTTATTATCAGGTTTTAATAATTTAGCTTTCCTTTTCTTATCTGAAAGCTCTAAATTTATAATCATTAAATTTGATGGTTTAAATGGACGATTAACTTTAGACCCATCTTTTTTTACAAATTCTAATCCAGTAAGTGTTACAATTTGTCTTTTAAGATCAATTTTTTCAACAGTAACTTCTTTAGATTTAAACTGCCCTCTTAAAATTTTAATCTTATCTCCTTTCCTTAACTGAACATTTCGCTTACCATACTTATCCCTAAGTTCCTTACTTAAATGAACATGCATAAATTTTTGCATTTGATGCAAATCAGCACCATACCTTGCTTTTCTCTGCTTCCTTGCTTGAACAGTTTTTGTTTTCATTTTTTTGTTAATCTCTTAATTTTATTTTATGATTTATATTCTAATAACTTAAACAACAATTTTAGCAATCTTTGCAATAGCTGGCCATCTTTCAACAACTTCTTTTGCAATAGGTCCTTTGATTAATGTCCCTTTAGGATTACCTTTGTCATCTTTCAATACAACTGCTGCATTATCTTCAAACTTAATTCTAGTTCCATCTGGCCGCCTATACTCTTTCTTTTGCCTTACAATTACAGCTGGAACCACAGTTTTTCTCATTTCCAATTTTCCTTTCTTAACTGAAGCTAAAACAAAATCTCCTACTCCTGCAGAAGGCAACCTACCTTTAACTGTTTTGTGACCTTTCACAGATACTATTTTCAATATTTTAGCTCCCGAATTGTCACAAGTCTCAACTTTAGATTGAGTTGTTAATCCACGCGTTATATTTGATTTTATTGCTTTCATTTTTAATATGTATTATTTTCTTGAGTTATTTCTTAACTGCCTTTTTCAAATCTTCTGAATCTTTAAAAACTTTTAACACAACATGGTGTTTAGTTTTACTTATTGGTCTTGTTCTTACAACTAATACTTTCTGCCCAACTTCTGCGGCGATACAAGGAGGATTATGAGCCCTCAAAGTATTAGTTTTCTTTAATTGTCTTTCATACTTCGAATTAAAGACTAACCTTTCCCATTTTAATGTTAAAGTTCCATGAGCATCTTTTTTAACAACTGTACCCACAAATGTTTCATCTTTAACATTAAGTATCCCATGAAATGGACAGTTTTGATCATTTTCCCCTTCCTTTTTTTCAGGAGCCTTTACACCTAATATTTCTGATTTCATTTTTAACCTTTATTTAATTTATAATTTATGTTAATTTTTTTTATTTCGCTTTTAAATTTAATTTTTTTTCAGTTTATTATTTTTAACCCTTTAACCTTTCCTCAGGTCTTTTCTTGATGGAGTTTCCTTCAATGATTTTGTTATTCTTCAAAATTTTGAAAGTAATAGATGATTTAAGTAAAGTTTTGATTTTACCTTCTTTGTTAATTAATTTTAAGGTATCCTTACTTTCATCAATAATTTTCCCATTCACCCCAATTAATAAAACTTGGTTTGAATTTACAATTTCTACATTTACCCCAATGAGTTCATTAGGATAAGTTTTTTTTGATTTCATTGAATCAATGATTGTAATTTTTACAATTTTAATAGGATTTTATCTAATCTCAATGGTTTCGTTAGGAAAACCCAATTCAATCAAAGCACTCCTAATTCGAGACTTATGGTTCCCCTGAAGCTCAACCCTTCCTTCTTTGCCAGTCCCACCACAAGCAAATTTTGCTTTAAGTTTCTTAGCAAGTTCAACAATATTTACTTCTTTTTCGAATCCCCGAATAATAGTATATTTTTTGCCAAACTTTTTTTTCTCTATCACAACTTGAATTTTTTGTTGTTCTTTAACGATTACTCCACAGACACAAAGATCTTCAGGTAACCCACATTGATTGCATACTCCAGCCATATTATATCACAATTATGATCTTAGGGATTTTATTTCACGTTCCCTAAATATTGTTTTTATCCTCGCAATATTTTTCTTAGTTTGCCTAAGCTTCCCTGAACTTTCAGGATTGTTTCCAGTAGATAACTGGCTTCTAAATTTAAATAGTTCTTTCTTAAACTCTTCCAACCTGTTTTTTAATTCTTGGTCAGACAAATTTTGAAATTCTTTTGTTATTTTCATTTTTTTAGTTTAATTCTTAAATATTATTTACAATTATTTTTCTTCAGTTTTAGGAACTTCTTTAATTTCAGTTTTGACTTCAATTTCTTTTTTTATTACTTCTTTCTCCTGAACAACTTCCTTTAACACTTCTTTAATTTCAGTTTTAACTTCTTCTTTTGGTGAGTCTATCTTTGGTTCAACATTAGTTTCTTCTTTCGACTCAACTTTAGGTTCTTCCAATTTCTTTTTAACAACCTTCTTTTTAGTTACTTTTTTCTGCTTAGTTGTTTCTTTTTTGTCACTGGACTTTTTAGGAGAGGTTTTTCTTTTCTTAACAGGCTTTTTTTCTTCTTCAGCAACTTCTAAATCCTTAGATTCTTCAAGTTGTTGAATTTCCTTAAAAATTTCAACATGATCAGGTAATTCTAAATTTGGAGGCATTATTCTTACTTGAATTCCAATTATTCCTGTTTTTAATAATGCTGAAGCATATGCAGTTTTTACACCGTTCATAGAGATATCACCACATTTTTTCAAATAACCTTGGTAAAATCTCCACCGTTTAGCCCTTGCACCAGGAATTTTTCCAGACATTAAAATCTCAACACCCAATGCACCAGCTTTTAATACATTGTCCATAGATTTATGGCCAACACCCTTGAATCTTGATGAACCAAATCTTTCTAAAGATGATGCGATTCTACTAGCAACAACATTAGCATCTAAAAATAAATTTTTAACTTCAATAATCTCAATTTGAGGATTTTCTAATTTGAATTTTTTCCTTAACTCTTTTGTTAAACTTCTGATATTAGCTCCCTTTGAACCAACAATTAAACTTGGCCTACTAGTTGTGATAATGATTTTCTCACCTAATGGAATCTTTTTCAATTTGATGGATGAAATTTCGGCACCCCTCAATCTTGATTCTACATAATCTTTAATGTAATATTCCTTAGTTTTCTGGTTAATAAAATCACGTTCAATCATTTTAACTAGGCACCTTCTTTAACTTCAGTATCTTTTTTGATCTTTTCTTTTTCTTCAATTACTGAGTTTTTTATATCTTCTTTTACTTCTGGATTATTTTCTGTTTTTTTCCCTTCAACTTCATTATCTACTTTTTTGTTTTCTTTCAATTCATTATTATCCTTAACAGGTTTAACAGATTTCACATTCCTTTTACCAGATTTTACATCTTTCTTTTTAACATCTTTTTTAACAGTAAATTCTTTAACTTCAATTTCAATATGAGTTCTTTTTGTTCCCCTTCTATGCCTTCCACCAGTCATAGGCGTGGAAGCTTTATTTGAAATTACTTTAACAATTTTTAAATTTTCAACATCTAATCCCTTTATTTGAGCATTAGCTTCAACCGATTTTATTAATTTGATAAATTCTTTAGCAGCTTTTTCAGGATATCTTCCTGAAGCCATCCCTGGTTTATGGCCCATGTCACGATTAAACCTTCTAAATGGTATAGCTTTTTTCAATGAAGAGACTCCTTCTAAAATCTTTTTAGCTTCACTAGTACTTTTATAACGAATATTATCACTAATTACAATGCAATGTTTAGTTGAAACAGGTAAAGATTTAGCTTTTGCATTAGCTAAGTGATCCTTGCTTACAGATTCTTTCATTGATTCTTTTTTAGCCATTTTTTAATTTTATTTTTTATTTTTTTAAATTTACCTTGCAGTCACAGCTTTACTAGACCTAGTTGCGCCAACACCAGCTGAACTATGAGAAACCATTTTTCTACTTGGGGCAAATTCACCCAAAGTATGAGCCATCATTTCTAAAGTGATTGTAATTTTGATATATCCCTTACCGTTATGGATTTGAATAACATGGCCTAACATTTCTGGAAGAATAATCATACCCCTACTATGAGTTTTAATATTTTTTTCATTCTTCTTTAATTTTTTCAATAAAGCTTCTTGATCTTTAGTAAAACCTCTTTTCAAAGACCTTCTTCTTTGTGAAGGGATTAATTCTAAAAACTTATTGAAATCAAGAGATTTAACTTCTTCTTCACTCATTCCTCGCCATTTAATTTCTTTTGCCATTTTATATTATTATTTAATTAAATTTTATTTTTATCTTTTTTTACCAGTCCTTCTTGGCGCAATTTTACCAACTTTTCTACCAGGAGGTGCATTTCTTGGAGATTGTGTTGGCCTACCTTTCACATGCGAACTTCCACCACCAAAAGGATGGTCAACCGCGTTCATTGATACGCCACAAACTTTTGGATATAATTTATTTTTAGCCCGCATTTTATGATATTTTTTACCAGCTTTCAAGAAAGGTTTTTCTGTCCTTCCTGCACCAGCAATTACACCAATTGAAGCCCTACACCCAGGTAAAAATTCTTTTTCCTTTTTTGAAGGTAATTTGATCCTAACTTTTCCGCCAACTTTTGCTACAACTTTAGCAAATGCACCAGAACTTCTAACAAATTTTCCACCGTCCCCAGGCCTAGCTTCAATATTATAAATTGAAGTTCCTTCAGGGATGTCTTTTAATTGTAATACATTTCCTGCAACTACTTTAGCATTTTCAGAGTCTTTACAGATATTAATTTTGTCCCCTACTTTGATGCCATGAGCTGCAAAACTCAAACCATATTCACCACAATCATAACTGATTGCCATTAAAGGTGCACTATGTCCTGGACAATTTATTAAATCCATAACGATCCCTTCCGAATCATAAGGGAAATGTTTAACTTCACCTTTAAATCTATGGCTAGGAGATTTGTAAGGGCCTGTGCCCCTTCCTCTTCTTTGTTGGATTATTCGTTTACCCATTTTTTATTTTGTTTGTGAATCTTTTTGCAATATTATATTTAAATTTTAAATGAACCCCAAGTCTGCACTGATATCAGATGCCATAAATTCAGGTTTTAATCTGACATAAGCTTTCTTTTTACCCTGAAATGAATTTTGAATATTAACTGAACTTACTTTCACTTTAAACAATTCTTCAACAGCTTCTTTAACATCTCTTTTAGTTGACCTAGGATGTACAATAAAAACTAAGATATTATCAAATTCAATCATCCTAATGCATTTTTCTGTTGCTAACGGAGATATCAAAATGTCGTAAGGATTATTTGATTCTTGTTTTTCCAAAGTTTCTTTTTGTTCAGGTTGTTTATCTTTTTTCATTTTTGGTTATATTTTTAATAATGATTATTAGTCTAAATTATTACATGAAAAGTTTTTTCTCTTCTAAAGTTTTTATTGCATCCTCAGTCCACAAAGTTAATCTTCCTGGCATCGAACCAGGAGCTAATAAATGGCAATTGATAGCATTCACTGGAACAACTTCAACACCCAGTATATTATTCGCAGATTTAGATAATTTGCAATTTTCAGACACAACAATTAAGACTCCTTTCTTTCTCCGATATTTCCTACCACGAGATTTCCCTCGGCCAGCCCTAATTTTGACTTCTGATGTCCTTTCTAATTCATCCCAAAAACCCAATTTTGTTAAGGTTTCACAAACATCTTTAGTTCTTTCTAAATTTTCAAATTCTGATTTTAATATGAAGGGATATGTTTCAGGAATTTTATGGCCTCTTTCTTCAACAAGTTTTTTGTCAATTGTTGCGGCCATTGCAGACCTAATTGCTTTCCTTCTTTCTTTCCGATTAATTTTTAATTCCCAATTCTTTTCAGCCTTAGGTGCATGAGACCTTCTTCCCCCTCTTGTTTGAGGAGAAAATGTACCAACCCAAAAAAATCTTGTACCTCTTCGGGATAAAATTTTTCTATTAACCCTACTAATACCAAACCCATAACAACCACGATATTTTCTTCTTCTTTTACTTAATTTAGATGAGTGCCTCATCCCAGCATCAGGATTAGCACCATATTTTTGACGAGCAATGCTTTGTAAAGCTAAAACTGCCCGCTTAATTAAATTTGGATGATAAGATTCATTGAACTGTAAAGGCAATTCTTTATCACCATTATTCTTCAAATCCTTATCGAAAATTTTTAGTTTCATTTTGAAATGTAAGTAACCTCATATGAATCTCTACCAATCCTTTTACTTGGCCTGATAGCATCAGTAATCAATACTGTTCCCTTCTTAGGACCAGCAACCGAACCTTTCATTAACAGATAATTATTCTTAACAAACCCAAACTTGTTAATCCCACCCTTAGAATTAACATCTTCAGGATTAGTTCCAATTTTTAATACTAATTTATTGTACTCAGTTCTCAAATGAAAACCCATTTTACCACATTGAGCAATACTAAAATGAATTCTTTTAGGAGTCCATGCACCTAAATTCCCAATTTTCCGCCTAGATTTTTCAGACTTATGAGATAATAATGAAACACCAAACTTTTTAACTACTCCTTGAAAACCTTTACCCTTAGTAACTGAATGAACATCAACTTGGGAAATTTCATTTACAACATCATCTAACTTTATTTCTTTACCAACATTAGTTTTAATATATTCTAATTGTTCTTCTTTACTCCCGCCAATTGCAATTTCAAGAATTTTTGGTTTCTTTGTACCAATGCTAGTTAATGAAGGAACTGAAACAACTAATAATTTCAATTCTTTAAAACTATCAAGAGTTACTTCACTCACACTACCTTTCTTTTTAGATAATGTAATTAACCTTTCAATATTTTTCTTAATATCTTTTGGGATTTCAGAAGTAAGTAAAGTATTTGATTTTTTTAACTGACCTTTAGAATCTTTATTGTAAAAAACTGCACCTAAAGCAAACATAGGTGGGCAATCAAAAATAGTAACTGGTAATGCTATTTTTTCACCCTTAGTCATAGATTTACTACCATTGTCAAGAGCCATTATATGAGTCATACCTGCCTTATGGGCAATAAAACCTAAAGGTTTAGCTTTAGAAACTTTAGCCCAAGACCTAACCCTAACTAGAGAATGACTGGACCTTTTTCTTGGCCAAAATTGCATACTTCCCCTTCTTGGATTTCTTGCTTTTCCCATTTTGTCTTTCTGTACTTATTTAATTAGTATAACATTTATTTTCCTAAATCAACATCACAAAGTTGTAAATAAACTTGGCCATGATTAATTTTTGATAAATTAGTTCCCTAATTTATTTTTTAACAAGTGATAAGTTTTAACAGCCTATTTTGGGTCCACATCAAAGAAACTCTGAGATGTTTACTTTTTCAGGCCAAATCTTCTAAAACACATTTGGTTAAGTATTACCTTAAACAGTATGAATTTCAGGTTCACTTGAGCTTACTTTGGGTATGGGAAAGCCACTTATTTATAAATCTTTCTAACTTGAAGGAGATATTTTAAAATTAGAACATAACATATTAATTTATTCACAAAAATCAACCAAGAAATTGCCTGAAGTAAAAGGTCAAAAATTCATCTGCCTTTCTCAAAAACTTTTTCTTTAGTTGAACTTACTTCATCCATTCTTTTAAATAAATCACCAGGATTAAAAGATTCTAAATCTACCTTAACCCAATTATCCCTCCCACAATCACAAGACATAACAACATAATGAAGTTCCCCTTCCCAGATAGAAGATGCATTTTCTTGCTCCATTTTATTAGAACAATAATTGCATTTAAAGCAATCAAAAAAAGTTAATTCGTCAACCATTAATCATATCACATTTTTTCAGCTGAGGGGGTAAGATTTATATAGTTTACGATTTATGGATTTAACCATGAAATACATCCATTCTAACCTCATTGGAACTTTTGTATTAAATAAAGATTTCAACATATTAGATGAACATTTATTTAAAAACATCAAAGATTATGATGGTAAAGACAAAATTGAAAAGAAATTAATGAAAAAACATAAAGCAAAAGAGTTAGATAAAAAAGATGTTAAAAATTTACAAGAACAACTTAAAGACAAAAAATATTTCAGACAATTTTACCAGAACAATTTTGAACAAACAGTCCAAGATATTAAAAAATCAATTTCAAAAGATGATTTAATTAATCAAACAATTGCCAACATTAATGATATTGATAAAACTACAAACATCCTCGTGAAAAGATTAAGAGATTGGTTCAAATTATCTTTACCTGAACTTGACAAAATGATTAGTGACCATGAAACATTTACTGATTTAGTAATAAATAAAAGTAAAAAAGAATTGTTAAAAGAATTGGGAATTACTTCTGAGAATAGTATGGGCACAGAACTAAAGGAAGAAGATTTAGAAGAGATTACTGAACTTGCAAAATCAGTTGATTTATTATACAAATTAAGAAAAAAACATGAAATTTATTTGAAAAATTTAATGGAAGAGTTCTGTCCAAATTTATTAGAATTATGTGGAATTACAATTGGGGCAAAATTGTTTGGACATGCTAAAAGTCTTAAAAGATTAGCTTTACTCCCTGCATCAACAGTACAATTATTAGGTGCAGAAAAAGCATTATTTAGACATATAAAAACAGGTGCACCTTCACCAAAATATGGGATTATTTTCACCCACCAACTTGTTCAAAAAGCAAGAAGAAAAGAACAAGGCATTGTTGCAAGAACCCTTGCAAATAAAATTTCTTTAGCAGTAAGAGTCGATTTCTTTAAAGGAGAACCAATTGGTAAAAAATTAAGAAAAGAATTGGAAGATAAATTCAAAAGGAAATGAATAGATCTCCCCTTAAATATAGTTATTATTATAATCGTTCTAAAAAACTCACATTTAATGATATAAATTTATTAATAACCTTAACATTTTACTTAAGTTATGACAATGTCTTTAGAAGAAATTACTGAAAAAAAACTAATTAATTTTATCAATGAGATTTATGTTACTGATTATAAAGGTGATAAAGACAAGAAAGAGACTTATTTTAGGTTAAGCAAAGTTAGGAATGAACTTTTAGTCCTAAAAGATTTGTTAGAAAGGACAGGGATTTTAAATAGATACAAAGAATATCCCCGATTTGGATCACCAAGATTTGGTTTGCCTGGTTCTGAAGAAACAAGAGAGGGGAAAGGATTTTTCACATATTCAGACAGAATTAACAAAACAACATATGCTTTAGCCATGGAAAAAGTTGAAGAACAACTTTTGGATGGGAATTCATCATTAGCACAAAGAATCAAACAAGGAGATTATTTAGTACAAATATTCTTTGGCTATGAAAATTTATAATCTAAAAATTAAGAAACTCTGCCTGCTCATCAGTTACTACCGTCGGCTATAAGGAAGCCAGGGTGTTCACTTAATCATTGCAAGTTGCAGTTCTCAAGACTTCATCAAAACATAAAGTCTAAAATCAAAATAATTCAAAATTAATAAATCCTAACCAAAGATATGAACCTGATCTTCTTCTTCATCTATCCTTACTTTTTCAATAGCATCCAAAAAATCAGACTGTTTAACATATTCTCTTTCTTCCCGGATTGCAAAATATCCAGCCTCAGTACAAACCGCCCTAATCTCTGCACCACTAAAATCATCCATTTGATGAGAGATTTCTTTTAACTTAACTCTTTTAAGATTCATTTTCCTAGTATGAACTTTAAGAATTTCTAACCTACCTTCTTCTTCAGGTAAATCAACATGTATTAACCGGTCCAACCTACCAGGCCTAATTATTGCAGGATCTAAAATATCTATCCTATTAGTTGCAGCAATAACCTTAATATTTCCCAAAGATTCAAAACCGTCTAATTCTGCAAGTAATTGCATAAAAGTCCTACTAACTTCCCTTTCACCAGAAGTACCAGTTTCCATCCTCCTTGCCGCTAAAGAATCAATTTCATCAATAAAAATCACCGCAGGAGCTTTTCGCCTTGCTAACCTGAACATTTCCTTAACGAGTTTTGCCCCTTCGCCAATAAATTTTTGAACCAATTCTGAACCAACAACTTCAATAAAAGTTGCATGAGTACTGTTTGCCACAGCTTTAGCTAATAAAGTTTTACCAGTCCCAGGTGGACCATACAACAACACACCCTTAGGGGGAGTGATGCCCACTTTTTCAAACAATTCAGGATTTAATAAAGGCATTTCAATAACTTCTTTTAACTCGTTAATTGTTTCTTTTAACCCACCCACTTCAGACCAAGTTTCAGTAGGCTTGTCAACAATGACATACTTTTCTACCTCAAAAGAATCTGTAACTTCAATTTTATCTATAATATTTAAAGATTTTTGGTCAACTAACACAGAATCGCCAGTTGCAATATTTTTTCTAGTATCTGAATTCATATAAGAATAAAATTTATTACCATTATTTAATTTAATTATAGCATTATCGCCATGTACAGAAACGACATCAGCAATCAACAAAGAAGGTTTTTTTAATTCCTCTAATTCATTATGAGATTTATTAAACAAAGCCCTTAACACATTAGTTTCTTCTTCTAAACGTTTAACTGTTTTAAACAAAAAAATCCTTTCTTCCTCTAACTTGTTAACATACTCTTTATTTATTGCCTGTTTCTTCACTTGAGAACCCTTAGAAACTTCATTAATATTATCATCTTTAAGTAATTCTTCTACTGCACTCGATCCATTGTCTTCATTATTCATTTTAATTAATACCTAATTTATTAAATTAAGTTTATTACTTTAAAAAACTATCTAAATACAAGGTTAAAATCTAATTTAACAAAAAACCAAAAAAACTAATGATTTTTATATACTGATTTTAAGATATAGAAAATAAATACATAATTGTTAATAAATACCCTAACATACCAGCCAACTATGACACAATATTCTAAAAAAATCGAAAATCAAAAGATAGATCATTTACCAATATTGACAGTAGAACAATGTAAATATTTTAATCAACAAAATCCAAAAGAATTATCAGATATAGCATTGGTCACATTTAAAGGAATTGAACGAGAGATTTATGTTAAGGGACTAACTTACCAAATAAACAGTTCAGGCCAAGAATTAAGTTTAGTTTACAAAGATAAAGATAGTAAAATGATTTTTCCAAGTATTACGTTCTACAAAAGTTTTGAAAATTATGTTAGTTTAAATGAAAATTAAACAGATTCTAGAAATTTTAAATTAGAAATAAACAACATATTAATTTAAAATACTAATTTAACAACATCAATTAATAAATCAAAAGGAGAGATTGGAGATATTAAAGAAAATACTATTGCCATAACTATTAAAATCACAATAACAGCAATTGTCATCCTAAACACAAATGATAAAAACTTAAATGAGACAATAAGTAAAACTATTGAAATTGCCAACATTATTAATAGTTTTAAAACCATAACTTACTAAAACAGATAGAATTATTTAATTCTTTCTAATATTTTAAAATAGGAAATACATCTAATTATTATTATGAAAATAGTAAATTAAACAATTCCAGTCACAGTATAAGTAAATGATGCTTCTTTAGTCCCAGTTAGTGATTCCATTGGAACTTGCAATTTATAATATACGTCAAAAACATTAATACCAGCAGTTGATAAAAAAATATCACACAACAAGATAGTGGATTTATCTGAATGATTAGCTAAAACAGTATAATTTGTTTGCCCCCCATTGATACAAGAATCACCATCATTTTCTTCAATCTTTACTTCAACCCTAGCATTATCCCCAAGACAAGTTGAACCACTTGCACCGCAGATCCAATCTTCTGCATCAATATAATCGTTCATAGAAACAGTTACATTAACATTCGTGTCGCCAGTATTATTCAAAGTATGTTTATCATTAATAACAATTAAATTGCCAGTTTCATTTAACCAATGACTAGTTTCAATACCGCTCGTATCAATTGTTGCAAAATATTGAGTACTGTTAACATAACCACTACCTAGATTAATATTATAATCATCTACATTAAGACCAACTACTGATAAAATTTCAAGAGTAGTATTATCTCCCGAATTGTTAATTGCTAACACCTCATTAGACCAGATTAAAGAAAAAATAAGCATTACTATAAGTAAAGCAAAAATAGTTTTATTTTTCAGATAAAATCACCCCTAATAGTTAATTATAAAACATTAATGACAACATTAAAAAAGTAATTGAGTATATAAAACTAACTTTAAAAAATTTAAAAATAAAGAAAAAAGAAAAACAAACTTACTTGCTTTTCTTAACAAATACTGTTTGTGTAGGAAATGGAATTCCAATTTTTGCTTTATTAAGTGTTTTATATACTAAGTCTGTAGCTTCTAACTTTTTTGAATAAGCATCTTTCCAATTTTTTACCCAAAAATATAATTTAAAGTTAAGAGCAGAATCACCCATAGATACAAATTGAACCGCTGGAACTGGATCATCCAAAACTTTTTCAACATTCTTTAAAGCAGTTAAGATTATTTTTTTAACTTTATCTGGATTAGTACCATACTCCACACCAAAATCAACATACACCCTCATTTTAGGGTTTGGTTGGGTATAATTCTGAACCCTAGTATTTGCCAAATAACCATTAGGAATTGTTAAAATTTCATTGTCATAAGTCCGCATCTTAGTACTTCTTAATCCAACATCAAACACTTCACCAACTTCACCACTTTCTAATTTAATCTTATCACCAATCTTTAAAGAATCATCTAATATTAATGATACTCCGCCGATTATATTTTTCAATGAATCTTGTAAAGCAAGACCGATTACAATCCCACTAATCCCAACCCCTGCAAGATAAGGTGTTATATTAACATTCCAAATGTTTAATACCCACATTAAAGCAACTACAATAAAAATCACTTTTGAAAATTTATGAAATAAAGGTAAAAGAACTTCATCCAATTTAGTTTCGGTTTTAGCTGCGAAGGTATGTCCCCAAACATCAATGATAACATCAACAATTCTGGACAATATAAAAACAAACACTAACGCCATTAAAGTGTTTACTAAACTAGTGAGGTATTGATTATTAAACTGCAAATTGAATAACGCCAATTTTAATCCCTGCGCCAAAATAAGATAAAAAAAAGGTCTTTTAACCCTTTCTAAAATTAAATCATCCAATTCTGTTTCAGTTTTAGCTGCAAATCGCTCTAAATAATTTTTAAATATAAAAATTAACAACAAAGCCAATAAAGCTGATCCAAGCAATATCAATACTGAAACCACATACTCATTCCCGAGATAAGAGATAATGGGAAATTTTGAAACTAAAATTTCAAAATTATAATTAATTATTTCGTTTAACATAAATTTCTCAATAAAGCACTAATTTATAAGTTTTGCTAGAAAATGAGAACTATATAAAACAAACCATCAAAATTACAAAATAATTTTAAACTGAACAGATTATTTATTTACTATGGCGGGTACTTACACAAAGAAAGAAGTCAATACTTTAAAACAATCTGTTAGGAAAAAAAGTAGAGACTGGATATTCATTAAAAGAGAACTTAAACATTACAAAAAACCAATTAGTATTGCTGAATTAGGTTGTGGTACTGGTGCCATAGCAATATTATCAAAAACCTTGCCAAATATAAAACAATATCATGCTATTGATGGTAGTAAAGAAGTTTTGAAATTTGTAGAAATCGAAAAGATACCTTACGTAAAAACAAAATTGTTAGATTTAGAAACCGCTAAATTACCAAAAGTAGACATTTCCATTGCAAAATATTTGTTTCATCACATAAAGAATAAGAACCATTTAATTGATGAATTATACAAACAACTTCCAATTAAGGGAAAAGTGATAATAATTGACAAATTTCCAAGATGGAAATGTTCTATTTTGATTGAGAAATTATTCCATATTCTTCAGATAAAAATAGTCCTAGGAGAACATTTTTATTCAACAGAAAAAGAATTTGAAAAATTAATGCTAACGAAAAAGTTTAAAATTATTAAAAAACAAGTAAAGTTTGGAAAGAAATTTAAAAATTTTTTTATGAAAATCAATTATTATGTTTTTATTAAAAAAAAAAAAAGGCACTAAACCCTAAATTGCTTCTACTGTATATGTGAATACTGCAGTCACAGTACCAGTTGGAGCTTCCTGAGGGAGAGTTAATTGATAAAGTGTTTCAAGAGTATCTGACCCATCAGTTGGTTTAAAATTAGTACACAATAATACAGTCGATTTACTGTCATAATCTGCAACTTCAGTATAAGTATTTACCTCACCATCAATACAAGCAGATGTAGTATCAAGTGCTTTAACTTGAACCATAGCATTGTCACCTGGACATGTTGCGCCACTTTGACCACATAACCAATGTTCTGCATTATCCTTATCCATAGAAACAGTAACATTTACTGGAGTTGAACCAGTATTATTTAATCTATGACTAGTATCTGCAAAGTTAGTGAAAGGACTACCTGTACTATTTAACCAATCAGTGATATTAGTACCAGATGAATCAAGTATAGCTACAGCTTGAGTTGAATTCACATAACCACTTAAAAAATCAATAGTCGTATCATCCACATTCAAACCTACGTTAGCCAAAATTTCTAATGTGGTGTTACCTGTATCAGTTGCACTTGATGTTACTGCACCACTTATTACCATCCATTGTCCGCCGACTTTACTGATCTCACTAACACTCATAATGGTTCC
>JABHQR010000009.1 GCA_018696395.1 archaeon
AATTAGTAATATTTATATAAGAAAAGGAAATTTTCTGAGTTTAAGTAATAAACAAAACTTTCGCCTCTATGGCTCAGCGGTAGAGCGCCACCTTGGTAAGGTGGAGATCCCGGGTTCAAATCCCGGTAGAGGCTTCTTACATTATGCAGGGAGCCCCATGGCTACAAAGTGGCTACGAAGTTTATATACGATGAATTCTTAGGAGAATATAAGATGGGTATACATAACTATGAAAGAAGATACAATAATGCAATAAAAAGAGTTAAAAAAGCCAATATCACATCAAGAAATAGAAATTTTATTTTTAGGATGTGTGATGATTTTATCATTGATGGATTGTCTCAAGCAAGACTTCTAAAATATATTGATGTAATGTTAAGTTATGCCAAGACAATTAATGTTGATTTTGATAAATTAACTAAAGATGATTTAAAATTATATGTAAGTGAACTTCAAAAATCAAATTATTCAACTTGGACTAAGCATACTAATAAAATAATAATTAGGAAATTCTTCAAATGGTTATACCAATGTGAAGGCAAAGAATACCCAGAGATTGTAAAATTTATTACTATTAGAATGAAAAGAAGTGATATGAACTTACCTTCAGAAGGAGATTTATTAACTGAAAAAGAAGTTAAAAAAATTATTGATACTGCTGAACATCCAAGAAATAAGGCTATTATATCTTGTTTATGGGAAGCAGGTGCAAGAATAAGTGAAATTGGTAATTTGAAAATTAAAAATGTTTGTTTTGATAAGTTTGGCGTAGTAATTAGTGTAAAAGGTAAAACTGGTTCTAGAAAGATAAGGTTAATTTCAAGTACGCAGTATTTGTTAGCATGGATCTCAATACACCCACTTAAAGAAGATCTTAACTCTCCTTTATGGGTTGTTATTGGTGGACCAATGAAAGATAGAAATAATATTAAAAAAATAAATTATGGTGGTTTATCAAGAATAATTAAATTAACTTCTAAAAATGCAGGTATTAAGAAAAGGTGTAATCCACATACATTTAGACATTCTCGAGCAACATTTATGGCAAATCATCTTACTGAATTTCAAATGAATCAGTATTTTGGTTGGATTCAAGGTTCAAACATGCCATCAACTTATGTTCATATGAGTGGTAAAAGTGTTGATGATGCAATTTATGCTATGAATGGGATGAAAGAAGTTGAACGACAAGAAACTGTAGCTAAACCTAGCTTTTGTCCAAGATGTGAAGCAGTTAATGCTAATGATAACAAGTTCTGTTACAAATGTGGTGCTTCGCTTAATCTAAAAAGTATGATGGAGATTGAGCAAAGACAAAAAGATTATTTCAATCAAAGAAAGAAGAAAGATCAATTGATGGATTTGTTCTTAGAAGATCACAGAGTACAAGCACTATTAGCAGAAAAAATGTTAGAGTTCAGAAATCAAGGCATTGGTTTTTGATTATTTTTTTCTTTCAATTTATCTAACTTCTTCATCCATTCTGGAATATTGAATTGTTCTTCCTCTTTCATCTTCTAATACCTCCAAAATTTTTTTAACAGTATTATTAGTTTCAATTATTTTAGATTCAATCAAATCATTATGTTTTAAAGCTAAATCTCTTAGGTATGAAGAAACATTTTGAAATCCTTTGTTATTAGCATCTCTCCTAATCCTGCTAATTTGTTCTTTAGTTACTCTTACTCTAAATGTATGATTAATAACCATGAATTTAATGAGAACAAGATATTATATATTTGTAATCTGGTCACGTAAGGGGGTGCAAATATGACCACTAATTCATATACTTCAACCAAAATTGAAGTTATCAGAACATATTTATAATCAATGTTTATTCAGGAACATATGAAAAGAATAATTATTGGAGTAAGTTTAATTTTTTTGATTATATTAACAGGATGTAATCAAAAAGAAGAACTAACAGTAGGCTTAAGTGATTGTAAAACTTATTTTGATGGTTGCAACACTTGCAGTGTTGTTGATGGGAAAATTGATGGTTGTACAGAAAAAGCTTGTGAATCAATTGATGGAAGTTCAGCATATAAAGAAACAGAATGTTTAGAGTATTATTGATTAAATCTTAATTCTTATTTCTAAATTTTCTTTTATCATCACTAATTCACAAGTAACTTCATTACCTTTTGCTAATGAGAATTTATGAGAAAGATGTTTAATTAAATGGATATAAGGTAATTTTTTTTTATATTGAACTTTACTTTTCCATTTTATTATAGTTTTTTCTTTCAATGATAACCACCTTCTTGTTATGTTATCACCTCTTTTACTTTTTTTAACAAAAATACAGAGATACTTAATTTTGCCGATGAAAAACATTAACATTTGTTAATAAATCTAAAAATGTTTACATATGTTAACTTTTTTTACCGAAATGTTTTTATATTGTTTTAACTCAAAAGTTACAAAATGAAACAATTTGATGAACTTGATCTTAAAATTCTTGAAGTGTTAAAAGAAAATTCCAAATTAAGTTTTAGAGAAATTTCTAAGATTACGAAAATTAATCCTACTACTGTTATGCAAAGGATTAAAAAA
>JABHQR010000011.1 GCA_018696395.1 archaeon
TGGAAGCTCTAAAGAATTGCAAAGTTTAATAATCTCTGAATGTAATCTAGTATTATACTGGTTTGTTATGGTTTTTTGTGTCATAACCTAAAGTTATAACTTACCAGTATACTAATCTATTCCTTTTGGGACAGCGCCTTAGAGAAGTAAACTTTATAAAGTAATACAAAAAGTTAAAGATATTATGCACCGGTAGTATAATGGCTATTATCCCGGCCTTCCATACAATGAAAGGCTTGCTTTCCTGGCATCTTTCTTGCGAAAGATAGCCGGTGATCCGGGTTCGAATCCCGGCCGGTGCATTTAATTCTTAATTATCTATTTTTCTTAAGAGGTAAATATGGTCTTCATAGTAAGATTCTATTGTAGCAGTTAGTTCATCTTCAGGGAAAATTGGATAAAGGTGGTCTTTTTTTCTATATTCTACAATCGGGTCTTTTTCAGAATGGCATATGTAACCACTTGAAGTGCTTTTTTTATTCAACATAAATCCATAATGTGTTGCAACTTTCATTGGTTCTTTTCTTTCTAAATTTATGCAGTAAACATTGGTCTGATTAGTTATTCTTAGTAATTCCTTGTCTCTTAAAAATTCTTCAAGGGCATTAAATTCCTCTCCTTCTTTTAAACAATATTTTGCAGATCCTAAACTATCTCCTTTATGGTCTTCTATGTTGTGAACATTTGGTAAATGGTCAAATAAGGAAATGTGGCCATAACTTGTATTTTCACCTTTTTTTGAAAACAGCCTTAAACATACATATATGTCTTGTTTTAATTGAACTTTTTTTGAAATTTCTATAAATCTACTTATTGACATACTACGGAGACTTCTCTTAATCAATGTGTGTTTTAATTTATTATCTATATCTAAAAGGTCTGTTAATTTTTCAAGTTCATATTCTTCATAATTCATTTTATTTTCCTCTTTTTGAGTGGCTGTTGCCAATAATTGGGTTGTTATCACTTAAGAGGGGTTAGGACTATTTAAATATTCTCTACTACATGCTTGTAGTAGTATGTATGAATTTATTAAAAAATTGCAAAGTATTGGACTTACTAAAAATGAATCTCGAGTTTATCTTTTTTTAATTGAATATAAAGAAGCAAAGACAGGGTTTATATGTTCAAAATTGAATATACCTAGTTCACACATTTATGGGTTACTTGACAAATTGATGAATAAAGGGATTATTAATTATAAAATTGTCAATAATGTGAAGGTTTTTAGGCCTGTTGATCCTGAAAGTCTTTATTCTCTTTTTAGAGAAAAGGAAAGAAAAATTGAAACAGAAAAAAAAGAATTAAAATTTTTTATTTCTAACTTAAAAAAAATTGAGGTTAAAGAAACTAAACTAAATGATTTTAAATATTTTGAGGGGATTAATGGTGTAAGATCAATGTTCACTGAATTTATTAATAGTTGGGAAAAGAATTCAACAGTTTATGTGGCTTCTGCACCTATTGCTTATGATAAATGGAACGCATTTTTGTTAGACTTGTGGCATCCTGTAAGGAAAAATAAAAATATTAAACAACAATTAATTGTGCCCAGTAGGCTTAAAAAACATGGTCGCGAGAGAGTAAAATTTAAACCAATTGAAGTTCGTTATTCTGATATGGAAAATGAATCTGAATTTGCAGTTGCTGGTGATTATACTTATCTGTTGAGTTATGGCGATAATCCTTATGCATTGCTAATTAAAGATAAGAATTTTGCAAAAACGCAAACTAGGGTTTTTGAACTTATGTGGGGTCAAGCTAGTTTAAAGTAATACACAGAAAAACATATAAACAACTTCTTTCTTTTTTTGTATAATTCAACCAGATTCAAAAGAAGAGGTTTAGCTTAGTAAATCCACGTGGTTGATTTCATTAAGAAATCGTAAAACCTGTCTTGAAAGTTCTGGTTGAATTCTTATTTTATATCTGATAATAATACTATCTCTGGAAAATGATTTAAAATTTGTGGGTGTAATTTTCTCTTACTTACAGTGGTAAGAAAATAATAAATACTAATAACATTTTTTATTTAATGTGTTTAAATATTTGATCAGGTTAGCGTGCATATGTGAAAGTTTAGCTTAGAAAAGCCACGTGGTTAGCTTAAAAGCGCTGTAAAACTTTCTGTTCACGAGATTAGTCTGGTTGAATAAATTATCTTTTTTTAAAATAAAAAGTTTATCTTAAGGAAAATTCTTATATATTGATAGTCTCTTTTACTTTGTTATGATTAAACTGAAACTATTCAAACAATCAAAAGGTTATTGTGGTCCTGCTTGTTTAAAGATGGTTTTATCTGCTTATGGGATAAATAAATCAGAAAATTATTTAGCGAAAATAACAAATAGCAGTAGAACAAAAGGATGTTATGAAGATAATATTGTAAAAGCTGCAGAACAATTTGGATTTAAAGGATATGTAAAACAAAATTCTTCAATTAATGAAGTTAATAAATTAGTTAAAAAAGGAATTCCTGTGATTGTAGATTGGTTTTCTCCTGAAGAAGCTGGACATTATTCTGTTGTTGTGGGTTTTAATCAAGGAAAAATAATTTTAGCAGATCCGCATTTTGGAGAACTAAAAAAGTATAAAATAGGATGGTTTGAAGAAAGATGGTTTGATCTACCTTTTAGAAAAGGTGGTCCAATTATAAAAGAAATAATTGTAATACAATCATAAATTCTAATCAGTATTAACTTTAATCGAAGCTTTTATTAATATAAAAAAAATGATTTAACTTAATATGGGGAAGAATGAGGGAAAGAACAATACTAAAGTTAAATCTAAAGCTGATAGTAAAAAAGTAAAAAACACTAAGAAGAAAGAAACTATTCTTGTTCTGGGAGCACATTCGGACGATTTTGTAATTGGTGCAGGTGGTACGATTGCAAAATATGTTAATGAGGGTAAAAAAGTCATTTCATTTTCATTTTCATATGGGGAAATGTCACACCCCTGGTTAAAAGAAGAAGCTGTTCAAGATATGAGAACAGAAGAAGCTTTTGAAGCAAGTAAAGTTTTGAAATGTAGAAACATTTTTTTCAGTTTGAAGGAAGGAAAATTCCTCGATGAATATAAAGAAAAGAATATTACTGAAAAAATTATTAAAATAATTGAGAAAGAACAACCAACTAAAATTTTTACTCACAGTATTGAAGATCCTCATCCAGATCATAAAGCAGTAAATCAAATGACTATGGAAATTTATGATGAATTACCTAAGAAACTTAAACCAGAAATTTATGTTTATTCTGTTTGGAACCCAGTATCATTCAAAACTAAATGGCCTTCACTTTATATTAATGTGACAAAAACTTTTGGATTAAAATTGGAAGCATTAAAAACTTTTAAAAGTCAAAAGATTCATGTTGCTTATCCTTTTTTTTTACTTTTATTTAGAGGAATTAAAGAAGGTTTTAAAATTAGAACTTTATTTGGGGAAATGTTTTATAGAATAAAATAAAAATAATTAAATATAATCAGGTATGTCAATAAGGCAAATCAGTTAACAAAAATGAATGACAAAATAAAATTACTAGTTGCGGTAGATACATATTATCCTAAAATAGATGGGACTTTGAAGTTTGTGGAAGAGTTTGTTAAAAGGTCAAAAGACGATTTTGAGATACATATGTTAGTTCCAAATTTTCAAGGTAAGAAAAGTAATTCTAAAATTACTTTTTTAGATGTTTCTAAAGTAGTTAAAACGTCAGGTTATTCTTCAATTAAATTATTGTCGATAAGTAATTTTTTGAAAATTTATCGTGCAGTAAAAAATTCAGACATAGTATTTGCTCAAGGTCCAGCTTTGTTAACTACCTTGACCATATTGTTTAGTAAAATTTTAAGAAAGAAATGTGTGTACTATATGCATGTTAAGATCTGGGAATTTTTCAAAAACTTTTTAGTAACTCCTATTACAAAAATGTTGTACATTGTAATGAAACCAGTTATAAAAATAAGTTTAAATTTATGTTCATTAATAATTATTCCTTACCATGAACTTCAAGAAGAGTTAGTTAAGGAAGGTATTAGGACAGAAATTAAAATTGCTAGGTTAGGCGTTGATATTGATAAATTTAAACCAGTATTTAATAATTCTGAAGCTAAGAAGAAAGTAGGGATTAAAGCTCATGATAAAGTAATTGGATATGTTGGAAGGATTTCTAATGAGAAAAATCTCCAAATGCTATTAGATGCATTTAATAAAATAGATATTGACAATAAAACTTTGTTAATTGTGGGTGATGGGAACTCTGAAATTATTGATGAATTGAACAAAGTAAAGAAATGTAAAGTTACTGGGTTTGTAAAAAATGTTGAAGATTATTTGAAAGCAATGGATGTTTTTGTGATGCCAAGTAAAACTGAGACTACTTCCTTAGCTACATTAGAAGCGATGTCTAGCGGTTTACCTGTGCTTGTAACCAAAGTTGGATTTATTAAGAATTATATTGTAAAAGATTATAACGGGATTTTTATTGCTAGGAATAATTCTGAACTTTTAACTTTAAAAATTGAAAAAATCTTAGAAGACGAAATTCATAGGGAAAAAATTTCTTACAATGCTAGGAAAACTGTAGCATACTCATTCTCTTGGGATCGGTCAATTAATCGGATAAAAAGGATCTTGAAAAAGAAATTTTATGAAGATAAATAGGCCTATATAACCAAAGTATATACATTATAAGCATAAGTATTAAAAAGAATATACTTTAAGACAAAAAAAATGAAACTAATGGTATTTAATGGGGAAAATAAAGGTGAAACTTACCTTGCAGAAGAGATGGATGCCGAAGATGATTACTTAGCTGGCTTCGAAGATGAGGAAGAAGTTGAAGAGTGTGAAGAATGTGGCGCAGCAATTCGTAACAATAGTGTATCTCGAGAAGTTAATGGTGAAGTTTTTAATTTTTGTTGTAAGGAATGTGCTGATGAATATGAAGAAAGTGTGATTTAATCTTTCTTATTTTCTTTGATCAATTGTTAATAGTTATAACTAGGTATGATAATTTTGGAAAAGGTTTATATTTAACTATGTGATTTAAGTTTTTATGAAATCTAAAATAACTTTTACTTTAATTTTGATGATCACTTCTATACTAATGTTATCTTCTTGTAGTTTAGATACTACTGATATTGAAACTAGTGATAATTCCAGTTCTTCTAGTTCAAGTAGTTCTTCTAGTGGGTCTTCTAGTAGTTCAGGTGGTGCAACTATGGATTCAGAAGATGAAGGTGATGGTGAAGAAGGATTGGATTCGTATGGCCCTTATGATTTAAATGATTTTATTGGAGCAGACAATATTGTGCCTTACACTGGTAAAATTAGTGAAGATTATAGTTATATGAAAAGTACTTTGACTGAATATTGGGGTAATGAAATGGATGTTTCAAGTAGTACTAGTTATAATTTTGAAGCAATAAGAGTAGATTTTGGCAATCAGTCAATATTTTATTTAATTAGTTTAGATGGGGCATATAGTTACTCTTATGAAGATTCTTCTGATCAACTGGATGGTGATTGGGATAGTGAAACTACTGGTTCTTACCAAGATTCAATGTCATATACAGCAACTAGTTCTGATTCACCTTCGAAAATTGGGGCTATTGATGAAGAAGGAGATTTATACATTTCAGTATTTCCAGGATATTATGTTGATAATTATGGTGGGACTTTTTTATTGACAACAACTTCTGGTGGTGAAGTGGATACAAGAGAATCTACTGCTTTTGTATCTGGTTTAAGTTTTGGTGGTGGCAATGATGAAACTTGTAGTGGTAGTGAACCTGATAATTCAATAACCGGGCCAAACACTTGTAAAATTATTGTTGGTGAAGAAAAAGCTCATTCTGGAAGTCATCAGGATTCAACTTATCAAGAATTAACTGGTGGACAAGCAGTATCTATTCAAACTACTACTTGGAGTTTAATTAAGATGGGTGAATAGATTAAAGAGATAAAATATATCTTTTATTTTTATTGTCTTTTTACATGGCTGAATAATTGTGTTAGGTATGGTTTAATCTCTTCTGAAGTAACTTGAACCATAGACGTATCTGCGATGAATGGTGCCAAGTGATCAGAAATGTCTTGGTTAGTTTGAATACTTATTCTGCCATTTTCAGGTTTCCATTGCTCGCTTACTAATGTTTCCATGGTGTAGTTTGCATGAACTCCACCTATCCAGATGAGGGACATATCTTGGTAAGGTTTTTCATCTTTGATCTCTTCTAATTTTGCAAACTGTTTTTCTAATGTTCCATTGTTCAAAGAAACAAAGCTTGCAAACCCTGGGGCTGGTCCATAATCACTATTGTCTAAATAATTGCCTTCCTTTAGTTCTTTATCAAACTGAACTAACCTGTCAAAATATTGCTCTTTTGTTTTGTTAATACTTACATCCCAATAAACGGATAATGCAGCTTTATTTTTTGTTAATGTTGCTAGAAACACATTAATCTGATTTTCTCTTAGTGCATAATCAATTGCTCCAAATTGATTTTTATCTGATAATAAACTAAATTTTTCTGTCATGAAAATTTTGTGAATATAGTAAGTATATAACTTTTACTATCATTTTACTATATTTTAATAACTAATTAAAGACAAAAAGGGCGGGTAGTTTTTACAAAATATTTATAACTATCTTTAATCTAATTATTTTATGTTAGATTTTTTTGGAGATCCTATTTTTATAAATTTAAAAAAGATGGATCATGATTTTGATTTTTTGTATGATAAATTGACTGTGATTTTATCTGATCAAAATGATGTTTCTGAAGAAGAGCTAGACCAAGTATTTTCTTTATTAAAACATCTTTACTTAGAAGTTCAAGCTTTACAAAAAATTGAAACAGATTTAATTAAAAAAAAAGCAAGAACTTTACATCTTCTTAATACAGTTAAACAAATTAACCCTTTTGATGAAAGATATTTAGTTTATATCAAGGAAAGAAAATTGAAGCATAAAGTAAAAGTGTTTTTAAAAGATATGAGTAATTTTCTTGAAGATATTAAACAATCTAAGAAAAAATTAATTTCTGCTGAAGAAGAAGAAAGAGAAGAAAAAAAGTTGAAAAAGAAAGCTAAAAAGTTGGCTAAACTTCAATTAAGTCATTTTGAAAAAGGGTGTTATCACTATACTGATGGGCATAGAGTTAAAAAATTAATTGACAAGGGTATTGTATCGATTAAGTATGCAGAAGAAGTTTTGAAAGAAGAAATAAAGGAAAGTGTTGGAAATTATCAAGGAAAAGATTATATCTCTGTTTTTGATACATATACTTATTTTAGAATTTATCTTTCTCTAAAAAAGAAAGGTTTAGTTGAAGATGCAATTAATGGGTTGTTGACTGAGGATCAGTTTATTGAAATATTAAAAGAAAATCCTGATTTGAATATCATGAATAATTTTAATGCTAATCTAAAAATTATTCGAGAACTAAGACTTTTTGACAGAAGAACGTTTGCTAAATTTTTTAGAGAATCTATGATTTATATGGGGGAATTAAATAAATTTCTTTGGGTAAATATTACTGTGGGACAAATTACTTTTTTGATTGATGATACAATGCAATTTTTTCCTGAACATGATAATGCTTTTGCTTATGAAGGTCTTTTTGAAGGGATGATTCCAACAAATAAGATTATTGGAATTATTGATTTGGGAAAGGGAAGTTTAAGTATAGCCTTAGAATTTGGTAAAATTACCGGGGTTCCTGTTTATGAAATAAGTGGTAAATTAATTTGGCCTATCTGAATAGAAGTAAATTAAAAAAATAAAAAATTAAGTTTTCTCGTTATTTTTATTTAACTTCTTTTTTCTCAACTTCTTCAACAAGTTCTTTGATGAACTCTTTTGGGTTAACTTTGAACTTAGTTTCTCCAGCCCTGTTACGAACAGCTAAGGTTTTATTTTCAAGTTCTTTATCCCCAATAGTTACAATATAATTAACTTTTCCTAACTGGGCTTCTCTAACTTTTTTACCCATGGATTCAGTTCGGTCATCAAGTTCTATTCTTAATCCCACCTTTTCCATATCTTTTGCAATCTCTTTTGCAAAAGGGATGTGACTATCGTTAATTGTTAATACTTTAACTTGTACTGGACTGATCCATAAAGGTAATTTTCCATTAAGATGTTCAAACATAATTCCTATGAACCTTTCAATTGCTCCATAAACTACTCTATGTAACATGATTGGTCGTTTTGCAGAACCGTCCTTGTCAATATACTCTAAATCAAATCTTTCTGGAAGTGCCATATCTAATTGGATGGTTGAACATTGCCAAGATCTACTTAAAGAATCTTTCAAATGAAAATCAATTTTTGGACCATAAAAAGCCCCATCTCCTTCATTCACTTTGTATTCAATGTTTCTTTTCTTTAACACGTTAGCTAAAGCATTTTCTGCTAAATCCCAGATTCTATCTTCGCCAATCCTTTTTTCTGGCCTAGTTGATAATTCAATGTGGTCAAATTCTAACGAAAAGGTTTTGAACATTTCAATTACAATGTCAATGATTTTACTAACTTCATCTTCAACTTGATCTTCGGTACAGAATATATGGGCATCATCTTGAGTAAATTGTATCACCCTGAACAATCCTGCTAATACTCCTGATAATTCTTGTCTGTGGACAATACCTAATTCCCCCATCCTTAATGGTAAATCTTTGTAAGATTTAGGATTAGCTTTGTAAACTAACATTCCTCCTGGGCAGTTCATTGGTTTAACTGCAAAATGTCTTTTTTCATAATCAGTGATAAACATATTTTCTTTGTATTTATTCCAATGTCCAGATAATAACCATAATTTTTTGTCCATGATTTGAGGGGTAGAAATTTCTAAGTATCCATTTTTATTATGAACTTCTCTCCAATAATCAATTAATAGATTTTTTATCAATAGCCCTTTATGGTGCCAGAATACCATTCCTGAAGCAACTTCATTAAAACTCCATAAATCTAAATTTTTACCTAAAATTCTGTGATCATTATCTTTTAGTTTGGAAGTATCTAATCTTGATTTTGAAATCTGACTTAATAAATTCTTAATTTCTTTATCTGATAATTCTGTTGTTTCACTTTCTTGACCTTCTCCTTCCCCAGTAAATTCTCTACTTAGCTCAGATAATGGGTGACCTTTACAAGCTACATCAAATGATTTGTACCACCCGAAAGGTGCTCGTAAAACTTCGTAATTTTGTTCTTTAAGTTCCAATTCTGCTTGTTTCATTAAATCTTCTGCAATTTTTGGATTAGATAATTTTGAACTTAAATGTGCATATGGGTAAAGTACAATGTTTTTTGTGTTAACTTGTTGAGCAATAGATTTAATTTCATGCATGTACTTTTCTTTAGTAGAATCTAAGTTTGCTTCATCTCTTTTTTCTACTGCAGTGAACACTACTAAACATTCTTCTGCACGTTTTTTATCAGTGTCAACATCTTCAGCTTGTTTCAAAGCTTTCTTTTTAGCTTTGAATTCAATAAAATCTGCATGTATAGTTAATATTTTCATTTTGGTAACCTCTTGTAATTGTGATTTTTGTTATTTTCTTTATTCTTTATTCCTTTATTTAAATTATTTATTGTTGAGCATGCGGTATTTTAGCTTAGCACTCCGCATTAGTTTAGTAAGAATTTTCTTCCTGACAAGCATCATTGTGTGTTTATGAACTTGTTAATGTGGTTGTAGTAGTGCTAATTGTTGTTAAGAATGTACTGATTAAAATTAGTTGGCTTAGCATAAAAAAATGATAGCTGTTATTTTATTTAAATGTTTGTGGTGTGTTTTAGAAATTATCTTTCTTATTAAAAATTAAGTAGTTATTCAAATTATATTTTTTATTTTTAATATAATTATTTCTTTTTGGCCTGATTACAAAATCCTCCAAAATCATGTTATTCAATGAATTATTATTTCCAATGTAGCCAATTATTGAACTTGATTTGTCTCTTTTTTCTCTTGGTATCTCTTGTGTGATATTGTGATCTTCAGAAACATTTGTTTTTTGTTCTAGAATCTTTATATCTTCCAAATTTGATATGTATTCGTTTATTTCACTTGTTCTTTGTTCTAAATGATCTTCTCTTTTATTTAGTCTCATTCTTTCATTATAAGATGTCGATACCCCACTTGTAGAATGATGTGCGTCTGCTTTTCTTTGTTCTTCTGGTGTTGGTTCTGATTCTTGGGTTGAATTCCAATCAGTAATTCTTGCAATTCTAGCTTCATAACTTAATTCCGGAGATAATGTTTCGTATTCTTCTAACACTCTATCTAACATTTCGTAAGGGGAAAGCATTTTATCATTAGCTACTCCAATTGTTCTTAATCTTTTACTTAAGTTTTTCCTTTCACTTACTGGGATTAATTCCATTGTTCTAACAAGCGCATTAAGTACTTTTTCTGGAGAATATCTCCTTCTAACCTCCCCATGGAATTCATTCCAAGTACGTTTTCTTCTGATGTAATCAATTGCTTCTGGTAAAGCTATTCCTGTTGCAATAGACCCTCCTAAAACTGCTGCACCTTGGGCAATCCCCGAAATACCTAATAAATTTGTTAAAGTCAAGTAAGGAAAAATTGAAAAACTAAAAGTTAAAAGTTTCTTTGTAAGCCATTCATTGGGTGCATTATAATTACTTTTATTATTTAATTCTCTTTTCTTACTTCTACTAAACACTAAGTTTATATTACAAGTGTCTTCATTATCGTTACTTGATTCTTGATGCTTAAATTCTAACCCTTCATCTTCTAAAGATAATAAAACTGCTAATTCACGAATATCTCTTTTATATTTGCCTTTTCTTGGCTGATCTATTAACCTTTTTTCTAAAGAATTCACTCTTGATTGTAAATCTTGATTTATTTGTGGTCTTGCATAAGGATTCTGTTTTTCTTCTCTTTCTGCTTCTTTCCTTTTCTCTTCATTTGAGCTTAACAATTTCAAATATGTTTGATATTTTTCTTCATCAATACTTTCGTAACTACTTCTGTTAAACTCTCTGATTCCTGTAAATATATCCTGTGCTTCTTTGGCAGTTAAACCTGCTTCGGCTGATAATTCAATAAATTTTCTGAAGTTTTGGTTTGAGCAATATCTTTTTAGATTTGGATTTTGCTCAGTTGTTATGTGGCTAGGCCCAGAAAAATAATTTAATGACATTAAAGCAATTTCTTTTCTTGTATATCCAAATATTTTCTCTGGATTTTCTCTGTCGAATCTTTCAACAGCAGTTTCAATTTCACTTACTGGCTTACTAGTGTCAGAATAAAGTTTGATTGCTAAATCTACCATTTGAGAATCTCTTTCTAAATATGATAATGCTTTACGATATTTTTTAAGTGCTTTTAGTTTTCTTTCATATGACTTTTTTTTATTTCTTAAGGAACTTAAAATAACTTTACTTGTATCTGCATAAGGAATGTTCCAATCTGGAATAAACCAATTATCGTTTTTCTTATCCACTTTACTTCCTTGTATTCCAGAATCGTAAGTAGTTTCAATTTCATTTTCCAATCCTTTCAATCTCTGAACTCTAGCAACAACTTCTCTTGCAGAAGGTCTTGCTTTGTAATTGATATTTGTCATATCTTCGATAAGTGTAATCAAATCTTTATTGGTTGTAGCTTGTTCAACCAAAGGCCTAAGTTCTTCATAATTAATTTGTCCCCTGGTAAAATCATAGAAATCAGCAGGGTCCTTTTTAGTAATCATATAAATCATTAATGCTCCCAATCCATAAACATCTGACTGGGTAAATATTCTTCCAATACCTACCTCTTGTCCAGCGAAACCTGGCGTCATTGCTCTGGTGGTATGAGATGATTCATCACATACTTCATCAATTGCAGAACCATGATCAATTATTGTAACTTGGCCAGTTTCTGAATCATAACGAACATTTCCTGGACTTAAATCTCCATGCTTAATTGCGGGAGTAAATTCATCATGCAAATATTCTAATGCGGATGCAACTTGTTCAGTTATGTCAAGAACTTCTTCTGTTTTTAATCCTTGTTCAGAAACAATTTCAGCCAAATCTTTTCCTGGCGCTTTATTGTAAACTAATCTGTGTTCCATTTCACTGATTCTTTCATATCCCATTAAACTCATATGGTTAGGGTGATTTAGTTTATGACCAATTCTAACCTGGTCTTCAATTCTTCTTAACTCTTTTTCTTTGTCAACAGAATGTATATGGTCTGGAAATGTGATGTCTTTAACAAAAACTTCAGTACCATCTTCAAGTGTTCCAAAATTTCTTTCAACTTTAAGTTGGTAATCTCCTCTTTTAGGTTGTTTATTTACTGTTACAGAAACTCTTGCAGGGGTAACTTCATCTTCAAGTCCATTGAAACTAGAATTAACTCTCCCATAAGTGCTTGAATTAGCACTCCTTTGAGCTTCTTCATCTTTCCTCTTTTTGGCAGCTGCTGCTTGAGCTTGTGCCGCTTGATTAACAGTATTAACCATAATCAATTAAGAACAATTCTACTTTATAAACTTTTCGTTTATTTCATTACCTGATAGTAGTTAACCTTACCAAAACAAGGCAAATATACAAAAATTTATTAATTTATTAGTATCAATAAAAATTAACAAAAAATAAAGAAAAAAATTATTCAATCAACACATCATATACCCAAACTTCAGAACTGACCATGTAAAAAACATACATTTTATTAGAATTAGGATCATATGTAAACCTGCTTTTAACATATTGATTACTTGCCATATCAATTGCATCTAGTTGTTCCATGTTAGTATTCATGACAATTAATCTTTCTAATTCATTATCTTGTTCTTTAACTTTCACTGAAAACAATAATCCATCATCGTTATCTACTGCAAATACTGAATATTCTGTAGTTGTATCCCTTAAATATTCGTCAGTGGTTGCATCATAAACATTTTCGCCAATATACATTTTATCGTGGAAGTTATCGACAAACAAAGAGTAAGGAAAGTCAACTAGGCCTTTATTTTTATCTATTGAAATCTCTTCAACTAATTGGTAATCATTTAATCCATCATAAACATAAACCATTTTTGGAACATTTGCATAAACATACAATTTCATTTCTGGTTCATAAGTCGCTGAAATTAATACTCCTGGGCCGCCTAAATCCTCATAATTTACATCATACTCTTCAACATCAATTACTTTAATCACTTCACCACTTACTGCATCAATTGCTACAACAACATTTTGTTCAGGTATTACTGGATATAAAATTTTATTTGTATAATCATAACTCATGATCCCAATACCATCTGTTTCACCTTCTGGAACGCCAAGTTCAAATTCATCTATCTTTTCTCCCGTTAAGGAATTCAATACACTAATTTCACTTGCTAAAAAATCAAATGTAAATACTTGATCTAAATCTGGGTCATATGCAATACCTACTGGCCAACCACCAACTTCTAATTCTTCAAAACTATTATCATTTAAATCTAACATGAAAATTTTATCTCCACCACCTAATCTGTTTCTTAGAAATAATTTTCCTTCTTTAGTGATAATGCCTCCTTCAACAGAACTACCTTGGGAAATAATGTCATATTCACCACTTTCTAAATCAATTATTGTAATGGAATTATAATCATTATTTGTTAGAAATAATAAATTGTCTTCAAATCCAACACTCCCTCGTTTATGTTTACTAACTATTTCAGTTTCATATAACACTTCTTTTGTTTCAATGCTGATTACACTAAAACCACCTTTATAATTTTCAATAGTTCCATCATCAAAACCATTTTCAGTTACAACCACTACATAATCTTTAGTTACGTAAAGGTCGTTAGGATCTGGTACAATTCCATTAACTGCAATTGGTTTTTCATCTAAATTTTCAAAATCATAAATCATTAATTTTCCTTTAATTAACATCCAAAGTTCATTATTAGAATAAATAATTGAATCTGGTTTTGTAGAAAAATCAATTGAACCATAATATTCTTTATCATAATTTTCGTCATAGGAATATATGTCATGATCTTCAATTCCAAGTGAATACATTGATCCTTCAACAGAAAATTTTGTAGTTAAACCTAGTTCAAATTCATTAATTTGGTTTAAATTAGTTTTATCTAAAACTATGTTGGTATTATTTTCGATAGTTGAAATAATTATGTTTTCATTGTCTAGGTATGCTGAAGCAAGAGAAATTTCTTTCTTAAAATGAAAACTATTCATTAATTCAAATGTAATCCCATCATAACCATACATTGCATCCTCAACAATTATGTATAAACTTCCTTCACCACATAATAAATATTTTAATTCAAATTCCCCTATGCCAATTTCTGTAGGTAAATAATCAACAACTTTGTATGTTTCATCAACTTTTTCATAGACTGCAATATCGGAAGTCATAATCCCTGCCGAATATGCTTGGTCAATAGATTCATCATAACACACATCATACATTTTTAATGCATTTGAATCTGGTAATCCTAAAAATGAATTCATAGAATAAATTTGGTTAAGTTCTAGGGTTACTTTTCCAGTTGGACCTTCTGGTCCAGCTTCGTATAAATCTTTAATGGTGGTGGGCATACATCCAATTATAAGGATTAAGAGAATTAATAGATTAATTATGTGGATTTTTTTCATAATTGAGTGAATGCATTTACATTATATTAAACTTACTAATATTTTGAATATGTAATTTAATTTCTGTTAACCCAAAGATAAACTTTATCATTCATCCTCACTTTTTCATTAATTGGAATTGTTATTTTCATCCCTTTTTCAGCAGATTCAATATTTTTATTGTCTAAACTGTTACGAATAATTTCTACTTTTTCTTTTACAACACCAGTAGTTGGACCAATAACTACAATTTCATCTCCTTTGACAATTTCATTAGCTTCAATTTCAATTTCCATAACATTAACTTTAGAAAAATAATTTTTTACAGTTCCTAACTGTTTTTTTTGTTTGGTTGCTTTAGAACCATAACAATCACACCATTCACCTAATTTATTTCCAAGATAATATCCTCCATGCCAAAATCCTCGATTAAAAACTTCTTCTAATTGTTTAACCCAATTATTAATTTTTTCTTCATTAAATTTGTAAGTTAAACAAGCATCTGTAGCTTCCCTGTAAGATTTTACAGTTGTATAAACATAATCGGGTGAACGTCCTCTTCCTTCAATTTTTAATACTGAAACTCCACTATCAATAATCTTGTCTAAAAATTTGATGGTACACAAATCTTTAGGTGACATGATAAATTTATTATCTACAATTAATTCATCTCCTGTTTCTTCATCAGTAACAAGGTAAGAACGTCTACATGCTTGTAAACATGCTCCTCGGTTTGCTGAAAAATTGTATTGTGCTAAACTCATATAGCATTTGCCTGAAATGGAAACACATAATGCTCCATGAACAAAAATTTCAATTTCAATTAAATTATTTTTAGGACCGCAAATATTTTCACTTTTAATTTTTTCACAAATCTCTTTTATTTGTTCAATTTTTAATTCACGTGCTAGTACAATCACATCTGCATATTTTGAATAAAATTTGATTGCTTCAAAATTAGATACATTAGCTTGTGTGGAAATGTGTACCTCTAATTCTATTGAATGGGCATATTCAATTACAGAAATATCGCTTGCAATTACTGCTGTGATGCCTGTTTGTTTAGCTCTGTCACACAATTGTTTTATTAATTCAAGTTCGTTATCATAGACAACTGTATTAAGTGTTAAATAAGATTTAACATTATTTTCTTTACAGATCTGAGCAACTTTTTCTAAATCGTCAAGTTCAAAATTGGCTGATCTTGATCTCATGTTAAGGTCTCCGACTCCAAAATAGATGGAGTTGGTCCCTGCTTTAATTGCAGCTGCTAAAGATTCGTAAGAACCTGCCGGTGCCATAATTTCAATTTTTTTTTGATTAATAATTGTCATAATGTTAGTTACAATAGTATTTTTTTAAAAAAGTATTGAAAAGAAAAAGTATTAATAATAAATTTAATTTTATATTTACTAATTATCGCCTAAGTATCTTTTGTATGCGTTATTTTTACTTTGCATGTCAAAGAATTTCTTTAGCATTGCTTGGAATCCATATAGCCTATATATTAATGTGTCTCCATATTTTAGTTCTAATTCTTCCCTTACCAATTTAAAGTATATCTCCCATACTTTGTCCCAAATTTTCCATGGGCCACCTTTGAATCTTTTCTGCCAATCTAATGATATGCTTGGTTTAATAACAATTTCAATTCTAGCATTTGTTAATGTTTTTTGTTTACCATCACTTTCGATTACAACTTCCATTTGGTCCCACGTATGGGCTTCAATCAAAATTTTAAAACTTGCTAGTTGGTCAACATCTCTTTCTAAGATCCATTTAAATTCTTGTTCTGCGCCTTTTGTTGAAGGAACTTTATGTTTATATGATGCTTCATGCCACCGATAACCAAAATTTTTTGACCAATCAACAATTGCAGCATATAATCCATCAAAATCAAACAGGCCTTCATAACGTACATACATCTGGTGAATGTTCTTCCAACTTTTTGACATAATATTAAGTATAAATTCAGTGTTTATAAAAGTTTTCAGAAGTATGAATGAACTTATGAGTTAATGTATTATATGTGTCAGAAGCAATAAATCTTTATATCTTAAAGTATAATCACTTTTTAAAATGCAACAAGGGTGGATAATTCAACATAATCTTCCTCAACGTTATGAACCTAATGGTTTTGTTGAAGGTAGGGAAATTCGATCTTCTGACTTAGATTTTGTTAATAAACTATTAAGGGAATTTCAAGTTGAAGGTAATTTGGTGCGAGATGTAACTTTCGTTATGGAATTTACCCCTACTGTTTTATCTCATAATAAAGCATATTGTGATAGAAGTAATATTGCACTTTCTTATGATACTGACAAATTTAGATTTGAATTTAATCCATTAAATGCTTTTTGTGAACCTGAAGAAAGAATACAAAATCTTGCAAGAATTGTTAATGCTTGGACTGGTAATGAAGTTGATTTAAGTTTAAAACTAAGTGATTTGCAAGAAAAATTTGGCCAATTGAGAACAAGTACTAACAAATTTCATGCAAGTATGGTGGGTGTATTAGGTAAGAATTATACCAGGCAAGATTTGTTAGAAGTATATCAACAAAATTTTAAAAAGTTGGAGTCAGATGGTTTTGTACTCGGTCAATATTTTCACACTTATCTTGCTAGATTAGAATCAGGGGGGGGTAATTATGATGATTATATCCCTTCTGAAATTGGAATTCCATTAAAGGTTGGTTCTTTAAATGTTAATTGTTTTTATAATGTGCTAAATTATGATTCTTCAATTAGGTCTAAAATTAAAACTAGTTTGAAAGAAAATATTGATTTTCATGATTCTCATTATGTGGCCGAAGGTAAACTTTTAGAATCTAAACAGATCAATTTTTCTTTAGAATCAATACATCAAGCTGGTTTTAAGGGGATCAGAGACATATATTGGATGGTTCCAAAATTACGTGGACATTTAGGTTCAGGATTTCATCAAAGAAGGTTTGAAAATTATCCCAAGGTATCATTTAATGATTTAGTAAGTCAAATGGGTGCTTGTGGTAATTTTGATATATCTAAATCTGAGAAAGATTATGATTTTTTTGATAAATTAAGGGTTCATTTTGGATTAAATGAAAAAACAGAAAGAATTCCTTGTAATGCAAGCATTATGGCTGGTTTTTATTAAATTAATCTTAAATAAAATGTCTTATGTTTAGTAATTTAACACAAAATCTATTGCATTACCAAAAAGTTTATAAATAACCTGGTTTCTTGAGCATTAAACCGCATGAACTACCTGTGTGTAGGAGGGAATTAAATGGATAAAAAACGAGTATTTGAAGTTCTTAAAGAACTGAAGGAAAAAACTAAGAAAAGAAATTTCGTTCAGTCATATGACTTAATAATCAATTTAAAGAATATTAATATAAAACAAAATTCTGTTAATCATTCTGTAATTATGCCATTTCCAAAAGGTAAAAAAATTAAAGTTGCTGCTTTTGTTGGTCCTGAACTTGATGAACAAGCAAATAAATTCTGTGATTTGGTAATCAAAGAAGCTCAATTTAAAGATTTTGATGCTAAAAAAATAAAGAAAGTTGCTCAAGAATATGATTATTTCATAGCACAGGCAAGCTTAATGCCTAAAGTAGCAGCTGCATTCGGTAAGATTTTGGGTACTAAAGGTAAAATGCCAAACCCTAAATTAGGTTGTGTTATACCGCCAAACGCTTCTTTGGATGTTTTAATAACAAAATTAAGTAAAACTATTCAAATGGTTGCAAGGAAAGCTACAAATTTACAATGTATTGTTGGTAAAGAAAATATGTCTGATGAGGAAATTGCTGAAAATATTATCTCGGTATATCATTCAACAGTAAAACAATTACCTAACGAACTTCAAAATGTTAAAAATGTTAAAATTAAATTAACAATGAGTAAGGCGGTGACTGTATAAAATGCCTAGCGACAACAAAATCAAATTAGTAAAAGTGCTTATTGAAAAAGCTAATACTTATCCTATTATTGGTGTTGTTAACATGCAAAGTCTTCCTGCTCAACAATTACAGAAGATGAGAAGTACCTTGAGGAAAAAAGGTGTAGAAATTATCATGACTCGGAAGAAGTTGATAAAGAGATCTTTAAAAACTGCTGATAAAGATAAAATTGATAGTTTAATTGAAAATTTAAGTGGGATGCCAGCATTATTGTTTACCAACGATAATCCTTTCGCATTATATTCCACACTTCAAAAAAGTAAATCAGAAGCACCTGCAAAAGCAGGACAAATAGCTCCTAGGGATATAATTGTAAGGGCAGGACCTACAAATTTTGCACCTGGGCCAATTATTTCAGAATTAGCATCAGTTGGTATTAAAACTAAAGTTGATGGTGGTAAGTTAGCAATTTTAGATGATGTTGTTGTAGCAAAAGAAGGAGATGAAATTTCAGCTAAATTAGCTGAAACTTTGAAAAGGTTAGATATTAAACCAATGGAAATTGGTTTAGATTTAGTTGCTGTCTGGGAAGATGGATTTATATTCAAAGCTAAAGACTTGAGGATTGACGAAGCAGAGTATACCGCAAACTTTACCCAAGCAGAACAGTGGGCTTTTAATTTAGCAATGGACACTGGTTACTTGTGTGAAGCTACAGTTGAACCTCTTGTTCAGAAAGCATTTAGAGAAGCTAAAAACGTAGCAGTAGAAGCTGGAATTCTTTCAGCAGATACAACTGATGCAATTTTAGCAAAAGTTGAAGCGCAAGCAATGGCTTTGAAAAATGAAGCTAAATTGTGAAGTTTAGCTTTTGTTTGCAAAAATTAATTTCGTAAGAAAGGTTTTGTTTGAAAAATCAGACAAAATTTACAAATAAAAATAAAGGAATCACAATACGTGTCGAAGGAGGACGAAAATGGAATACATTTACAGTGCAATGTTACTTTATAAAGCTGGAAAAGAAATCACTGAAGACGCAGTTAAAGCAGTTCTTACTGCAGCGGGCGTTAAAGTTGATGAAGCTAGGATTAAAGCACTAGTTGCAGCACTTCAAGGAGTTAATATCGAAGAAGCTATTAGTAAAGCAGCAACTGTTGCAGCTGCACCAGTGGCAGCAGTAAGTAGTGATGCACCAGCTGAAGAAAAGAAAGAAGAAAAGAATCCTGAAGAAGAAAAGAAGAACGAAGAAGCTGCAGCAGCAGGTCTTGGCGCTTTATTCGGTTAAGAAGGAATTTTTTCTTAATATTTTTTTTAATTTTTTTAATTATAATTTAAATTAATTACAGAATTCATTACAAAAAACAAAAATTTAAAATAAGAGTTTGTTAATGACATACATTAATAAGCAGATATGTTCAATGAACCAGAATAATTTTCAATGGTTGAGGTTAATAATAACTTGTCACAAGAAGAATTTGATAAATTTAAAAAAGAGTTTCATTCTTTAAAATCTAAACTTAATGCTAGTTCTCAAAATAAAGAATCAACTTATCGTAGTTTGAGATCTGTTACTGATAAAATTAAGGCTAGGAATCAAAAAGTTAAATCACTTAAAGAAGAAAGAGATGATCTTACTAAACAAGTTAAAAGTTTAAAGAAAGTTCGTGATGATCTTAATCAAAAAGTTAAAGATAATTCTGGCGAATTCAAAAAAATTGCTGATAAGAAAAAGGAAATTTTAGGTAAAGTTAATGTAAAACAATCTCCTGGGTCAATTAAAAGAGAAATTGAGATGTTACAAACTAAAATTGAAACTGAAGTTATGCCTTTTTCTAAAGAAAAAGCAATTACTAAAACAATTAAGGAACTTAAATCTCAATTAGGTGAGTTCAATAAAATTAATGATTCTTTAAAAGAAGTAGGGATTGATCCTGACCAGTTAAAAGATATGAAGGAAATTAAGAAACAGGCAGAAGAATCACATAAACAAGTTCAAGAAGTTGCTGATAAATCTCAATCTAAACACGAAAAAATTAACGAAATTTTTAATGAGCTTAAGGAATTAAGAAAAGAAGAAAAACCTTTAGCTGAAAAATATTTAGCGCAAAAAAAAGAGTATGAAGATGTTAAAAAGAATTTTGATGAATCTTCAAAAAGATATAATGATTTGAAAAAGGAATTAGGTATCAGGGAAGAAGAAACTATGAAGCATCAAGTTAAAGAGAAAAAGAAAGAAGTTAAAGAAAAGATGCGTAAAGGTAAGAAACTTTCTACTGAAGATATCTTGGCGTTCCAAGCATAATTTTTATATTTTATTCTTAATTAATTATTTTATAGAAAATATTATATATAAATCTCTATTTTTTTTACATATGGCAATTACATCTCAACAAATGAAAGAATTAGAAGATTATGCTGAGAAAAAAGGTATTTCTAAGTTTGAATTAATGGAAAATTCTGGTAAGGCTGTCTTTGAGCTAATTAGTAAAGAGCATGATTTTTTAGGTAAACATATCATTATATTTGCGGGTCACGGAAATAATGGTGGCGATGGATTTGTTATTGCTAGATATTTTGCAGAATTTTGTAATGTATTAGTTTTATTTTTTGGCAAAGAAGAAAAGTTAAAAGATGAAGCTAGAAAAAATTATCTGAAAATTAAAGATAATGTTACAATTTTTGAAGTTGAAACTTCTAATGATTTGAAATGTTTCAAATTACAAAATAATATTGATTACATTTTTATTGATGCTTTGTTGGGTACAGGTATTAAAATTGAATTACGTGAACCGTTGTTGTTTGGTATAAATTATTTTAATGAATGTGAGGCATATTTGAAAGTTGCAATTGATGTTCCTTCTGGTGTTAATCCTGACACTGGTGAATCTGGGTCTGACAAAGAAGGGCAAATACATGAATGTAATGTTGACTTAATAGTTACTTTCCATAACATTAAACTTGGTCTTGAAAAAAGAGGAGATTTGAAAGAACAAGTCAGGGTTGTGGACATTGGTATCCCTGTTGAAAAGCCAATCTCTGAGTTAAGAATAAAAGTGTAATTAGGATTTAAAAATATTTTTAAAGAATCTTAGAAATCAGTTAATTTTTTATCAGAAGCATAATTGATTAATGTTGTGTTACCTTCTTTGCCTGAAATTTTTTCAGTTGAAATAAATCTCCCTTCTTTCAATTTGTTAATCCTTCTTTGGAAACTTTTGTAACTTAGCTTTCCACCCAATTTTTGATAATTTTCATAAATATCACCAATCTTTTTACCATTATTATTTTTGATAAGTTCTAAAATCTCTTGAAGTTCAGGGTCCAAATCTTCTTTTGGTTTAATATGGAAATCGTCAACTTTTTTAATTGCTTCAGAAACATGTGAATGTGATATTGTCCTAGAACTTTTTTCTTCTGCTATATTTCCTGCTTCTTTCATTAAATAAAGTCCAATCCTAATGTCTTTTGTATCAGTACATTTTTCAACAATTTCTTTGAAAGCATCTTCTTCCCAAGCATTTTGAACGAAAGAATAATCTCTCCTTTGCAATAAAATTCCTGCAACTTCGGATTCTTTATACGGTCGGAAAAATAAAAATTCTGGGTTAAGTCTACTTCTGATACGTTCATCAATATCTGAATAACTATCACGATAATTTGTTATTAGGATAATTGTTTTTCTGTAAATATCCTCTAAAATTGTGTACAGAAAATTTGTATCTTCTAATTTGTCAATTTCATCAAATATGAACACTGCTGAAATTTTGTTAAGTTTATTTTTTATTAAAGCAAACAGTTCAGTAGTTTTTTTATTTTGAATAAATTTAAAACCTAAATCTTCACATATTTTTGAAAATATTTTGAAAGAAGTATTCTCTTTCCAACAATTAATGTAAATTGGGATAATTTCATCAGTTTCTTCTTCTAATTCTCTTAAAACATGTTTACATGCAGTAGTTTTACCTATTCCTGGTGCACCATAAACAAACAAATTTCTACCATTATATCCTTGTAATAAAGGCCTAACTGCAGTAGCAAACCTCATTTGTTCATTTTCTCTAAATTTTAATATTTTAGGTTGAAATTCATAATCTAGAACAACAGTATCTCTAAACAAAGTTTCCCCACTACGTAACATCTCTTTGAATAAACTCATGTTTAATGAGAAAGTATGTGCTTTTATTAAGTTTATTGTTGTGTAGGGGAATTATAATAAATTGAAAAAATTAAATAAAAATTAATCACTTCACCCGTTAACCAAAGTTCCTATAAAATCGTCTGAGCCTGAAAGTACTTTTTCTAATTCAGTCTCTTGACAAATATATAAACTGATGTTTGGGTTTTCTACACCTAATTTTGCAGCTAAAGGGTCAAGGGGTGTGTTTAAACTAGGAACCCATTCAGTGCCAACTAAATCTTGCATTTTTTGCCAAGTTGCTTTTGGAAGATCTTTTGATTTAGCTAGTTCAATTTTCATTTCTTCTTTTGTTAAATCTTTTATTGCTAATGGGCTTATATCTTTGACAACTTTAAAATCACTTACCTTTATGACGTTTTCTGCACCATAAGTTTTTGCTAATGTCATTGTCACAAAGTCTGTACTATTACCTGGTTTCCAACCACCTGCAATGTAAATTCTGTAATTATTTTGTTCATTTTCTATGTCTACTTTTAAAGTTGGATCCTTAACAACTTCTGAGCAAACATCATTAATACCTGCTTCTTGAAATTTTTTAATAACATAACTTGCATTTTCCCAAGTAGTTCTAATTCCTATCCAATCTCTTTCATCTTTAGTTATGTTTGGATTAATAATCATTTCTTCTCTAACACGTTTTCTACAAAGTGCTCCACCACCAATAATAATCATAAATTTTTGATCATGGTATTTTTTTACTAAACTGATTAAGTAATTTACAAATTCATTATCGTAAGAATCTTCAGTTGGACTTAACCTTGACCCACCATATTTAATTAAGTTCATTGTTGTATTCATAGTAATAACCTCTCTAATTAATTTAAGTATTTTTTTATTATTGTTAAAATTTGAGAATGTTAACTAATTTTATTTAAATGATTTGGATGAGAATTTAGGAATTAATTAAAAATAAAATAAATTAAAATAAGCTAGTAATATCTCTTTTCTTTTTTTCTAAAATCTTTTTAAAAGCGAGATCTATTTGAACATCTTTAGAAATAGTTGCATCAAGTTCTTCTTGGGCTTTTACTCTTGCATTCCAGAAAGGTCCACTTAATGAAAGGGGGTTAGTTTCTATGTCTGAAACTTTTATTAATCCTGCTTTACAAGCTTGTTCAAATGATGTTAAGTATTTCTGTTCAGCTTTATCAATTTGGGCCATTCTAGTTTTGTATCTAGAAACTGCGTCTTTTGCTGCATCTTTTGCTGATGGGTCACACAATGTGAATAATTTGTATGTGTCGAAATAAGCTAATTCTCTTTCAGCATTTCTTAATTCTTCTCTCATATTCCATGGTTTGATTAACCCAGAATAATTTTGTCCTAATAATCTTCCTAATGGTAAATTTGAAGTGTCTTTATCTTTTATGTCATTAGTACCAAACAAAGCAGTTTTGTATCTTTCGAAAGTACTTGGTTTTGGTTCTGATAATCCAAGGGCAATTTTAATGTAACTTGATGTGGGTCCATTGAATGGTTCTGCCGCCCATATTGAGTCTAATAAACTATTTGTTGGTTTATATGATTTAGGGAAGGTCTGCCTAGTTAAATCAATAAATCCAAAAGTTGGTTCATTGAATAATCTTAGTGTAGTGTCTTTTACTGACTTTGCATTAATTGGGCCTAGTTTATTTGTACTATCTGGAAACCCATAATTATTATTTAAATTCATTATAATATTCACCTTTTGTTATTTTAATGTTGAGAAATTAGTACTATTTATAAATATTTCTCAGTATTTATCACTCTGCTGTAACAATAAACTAAGTTAAATAAAAAAAATAATGAAAATTAATTCTTTTTCTTAATTTCAGTAATCCCACTCATGTAAGGTACTAAGACTTTCGGAATTTTCACAGTACCTTCCTTTGTTTGGTAATTTTCCAAAATTGCAGCAATTGGTCTTGTATCAGTTAAAGCTGTGTTGTTAAGAATGTGTACGTACTTTTTACCTTCTTTTGTTTCTACTTTGGTATTCATAGTTACAGCTTGATAATCTAGGCAATTACTACATGAAGTAACTTCTCGATAAGTTCCTTTCTTATCATTTTGACCTGGGAACCATGCTTCAATATCATATTGTAATGCTTGTTTATTTCCTATGTCTCCTGTACAAATATTTACAACTCTAAAAGGTAAACCTAACTCTTTAAATAATTCTTCAGCGTTAAGTTGCAATTCATTAAATAGCTTGTAAGAATTTTCAGGTTTGCAATAAATTATCTGTTCAATTTTGTAAAATTGATGAACTCTAAAAATTCCTTTATCATCTCTTCCATGTGTTCCTAACTCTTTTCTAAAACAAGCACTAACTCCACAAATTTTAATTGGTAAATCTTTTTCTTCTAATGTCTGGTCTCTTCTTAAAGCTACTAAGGGATGTTCAGAAGTTGCAATCAAGTATAAATCTTCATTTTCAATTTTGTAAATGGTGTCTTCAAACTCGCTAAGATTAACTCCACCCTCTAAAGATGCTCGGTTAAGCATGTATGGGGTTTGAATTAAAGTAAATTTTTTAGCTATTATTTTGTCGATAGCAAACATTTGTAACGCTCGACTAAGAAGCACTGCTTCATTTTTTAGATAATAAAATCTTGCACCTGAATTTTTTGCAGCAGTATCTAAATCAATTAAGTCAAGATCTAATGCTAGTTCAATATGATCTTTGATTGGAAAATCAAATTTAGGAATATCTCCTGATTTTTTGATTTCAACATTTTCAGTATCATCTTTTCCAACTGGAACTATTTCATGAAGGATGTTACCAATAAGTTTCAGTTTTGTGTCACGTTCTTTCTTTAATTTTTGAACTTCTTCTTCTTGAGATTTAATATCTTCAGCAACTTTTTTCATCTCAATAATTTTCTGTTTAGCAATATCTTCTTTCTTATCTTTTTTTGCTTTGTTGATTTCTTCAGATACTACATTTCTTTGATGTTTAAGTTTCTCTAAAGATGGTAAAGATGATTTCCAATTTTTGTCTAGTTTTAGAACTTCGTCTACAATAGTAGGATCATGGCCTCTTTTCATTTCGGAGGCTTTTACAGTGTCTGCATTTTCCCTTACATATTTTATGTCTAACATAGAAATTAAGTAATAATGAACATTATATAAAAGTTATGACTGAATATTGTCAAGATAATTTAGATTACCTTATTTTAGTCAAATTTAATGATTATTGTAATTTTTAGTTTTGTTAATTTTTGTATTTGTGATAATAATAATTAAGATTAACATAACAGAAACCTATATAAATATAAAAGTAATCATTAAGGGTATAAAAAGAGGAATATGATGTATAAAAGAAAGTTTTTACTAGTGATTGTAGTATTAGCTGTATTAACTCTATCTAATTCTGTTTTAGCTGAAGATTATTGTTTTGATGATGTTGAATGTGAATATTTAGGTGATTCATACATTTGTGATTTTAATACTTTTACATGTGTTGATGATGGGTCCAGCGATACTTCTGATACTTCTACAATTGATTCTACGGACACTTCAGATGATTCCTCTTCTGATACTACATCCAATACTTCTGTTGATACAATCACTTCTACTGAAAATACAACAACTGATACAATCACTTCTACTGACACATCTACAACTGATTCAGAAATTGATACTTCTGAAATAGAATCTCGATTAAGTGAGTTAGAATCAAGAATTGAATCAATTGAATCAACTCTAGAAACTCTTGATGTTGAACAAATATCCGCTATGATTGAAGATATTAACGCAAGTTTAGAATTGATTAATACTAACATTCAACTTATTAGTATGGAGCAGTACCAAACTGAACAAGATTTGGAAGAGAGTTTTAACGAGGCTTTAGCAGGTTTAGCAGCATTGGAACAAGAATTGTCTAGTGCACAAGGTGAGTTGGAAGATGTTTCAGGAACAATTGAACAACAACAATCTCAGGCAGAGCTTATTCGAACGGTTTCATTTATTGTAATAATTGTAGCTGTATTTGCAGCATTAATTTATTATTTTTTATCACATAAAAAAATTAGGGAAGGTAAAACTATTCCTAATAATGTTAGAAAATATTTAACTGAACAAATAAAGAAAGGTAAGAAACTAGAAGATGTTAAAGGAAAGTTAATTCAGATGGGTTGGCCTGAACATGAAGTTAAATTTGCGTATGAAGAAACTGCTCGACAGAATTATGAATATTTTTTAAGATCTCAAGGCAAAAAAGTTCCTAAATCAGTAACAGGAAATTTAATCCCTCCAGAAAATCAAAAGATTGTAGTTATTACTGTAATCACTTTATTTATATTGGCTGCATTAATTTTGTTTATTAGTAATTCCACTGGTAATGCGGTTTATGTTGATTATATGGCTGATAGTGATTATGAATCATTAGTAAAATCAACTTTAGAAAATTACCTTCAAGCAAATAGTTTTTATGAAGAGATTGATTATCTACAGTTGTGTGTTCAGGTAGAAGATGATAAACAAGAAACTGTATCTTACCAAATTTTAAAAACACCTTATGGTAATGCAGTATTACAATCAGATACTTTATGTGAAGCTAGTGCAGATTATGATTTTGCAGTGAAATTTTTAAGTTGGGAAAGTTTCTATGGGTTAACAACAGATTTGAGTTGTACCAATATTCAATTATATCATGCGTCAGGAAAGTTTTATGTTTTACCTTCTGAATATGTTGCAGAAGGGTTTTCTAGTTCTGGTTTAGATTATGATGATTATTGTGACGTTTTGAATTTGTGCATGACTGATGCAGAACTAAGTGCAGGAGGATTAAGTTGTTGATAATCTCAAAATATTCTGAAGTATAATAATTCTTATAAACAAATGTTCTTAATTTAAATTTATGACTCAAACAATAATAATTGATGGTAACGAAAGAGTGCTAGATCTGTCTAGTAGTTGGGATAGGATGTTAGCTAAAGTTAATGAGATCCAAGGAAGGGAAAGAGAATTTAATACTCCTGTAAGGTCCATTGAAAATAGTTTGAGTTTAAATTATGAACTTGCGAAGTTGATTTTTAAAAATGAGCCTGACAATTTATTTTCATTAAGGGGAAATTATGATCGTAGAGAAACTGGATTTAGTTTTGAAGATATTTTAAAACCTTATATGGTTGAAGGAACTTTTTTTGTTATGCCTAAACCTCAAGGAATTGTTCTTGAAAAAGTTGGGACTGTTTTTTCAGAGGGTTATACTAATAATAATGATTTATATCAGAACTGGATAGATGGGATGTTAAAAATTAACCCTGATTATTTAAGTCAGGGAGGACCTGATAGTGGTTGGGTGAAAAAATCTGACTTTGAAGGATATCGGACAAAAGATTTAGGACATATCTTATTGAATAAAAATGGTAAAAATTTGTTCTTACCAAAAAAAGGAACTCAAACGTGTTACGAAGATAAAAGAATCTGGAATAGTTTAAATGTTAGTATTTGGACTAATGGGGCTTATATTTTAACCTCAAAAAAATTAATTGATGTTGTTAATCAAGTTTATTCTGAAGTAGAACAGAATTATGAAGAACATGGTGACAGAATTACATTAGAATTAATTTAATTTATTTTTACTCTTTTTGTATTTTTATCCCACCAAAAAGTTCGTCTTCTATCATACTCTCTCTAATGTCAAAATCAAACCTGCTTAAAAATTCCTCCGCTAGGTTTTGGTCTTTATCGTTAAGAATTTCATAAACTGATTTACTGAAACAATGGGCACATAATCCCATGCCTTTGCCACAAGATAAACATTTAATATCTCCTTCAATTTCAACATTTGAAATGACTTCTTTAGCAAGCTGAGGATTAGATTCGTTAAGAAAAATTTGCATTTGCTGCATTAAACATTCTGGACAAATTGGATTACTTATGATGTCATCACAGTCAGCACATCGGCAGTAAATACCTTGTTTAGCTTTTTGCTTTTTTCTTTCGTTTTGCCAACCAAACTCTTGCCAGCTATTTGCATGTAATGCAACCAATTCTATACACCTCTCTTTTTTCTCCTTTCAGTTCTAACTTCAAGGTTTGAGTAGAACTCATCTAACTTGAAGGAGAACTTTTTGGAAGTGTGCTTGATTTAACATTTTATGGAAATTACTTTTCCAATTAATAATTTTAAAGCACATTTGAGCGAAAGTAAAAACTTATATATATGTGTTGCGTAACAATTGTATATGGTGTATATAAGGATCAAGAAAATTTCTGGAAATGAGTACGCCTATTTAGTTGAAAGTATTCAAACAAAAAAAGGATCAAGACAAAAAGTTAAGAAATATCTTGGTAAAGTTTACAAGTTTGAAAATAAAAATATATCTGATGTTGATAAACTTATTTTGTCGAGAAATAGGGCTAGTTTTTTGAAAGATTTAGTTTTAAGAGAACTGGTTTCAATTGGGTTTAAAGATCAAGAAAAATATTGTAACTTGAAACTTTTAATGTTTGATAAAAATAAATTAACATTACATAAAAAAACTAAATCAAAAACAGTTAAAGATGCAATAATTTCTTTGAATAATGGTTTTTTGTGCAGTTTTACTTTGCAAAGAATTTTAGAGTTCAAAAAAAGTAAAGATGTTAATCAAGATGCACCTATGTTAGCTAAGTATTTTTTAGAAGCAGGACTACAAGTCTCTAAAGAAAATTTTGTTAAATATTATATGTTGAAAGTTTAATTTTTTTAAAATTAAATTAATTAGAATAGAAAATATTTTTTAATTCATCTATCTTTTCATTGTTAATTTCTTTTTTTGTATATGTAATAGTAATCTCTCCGCAACCACTTGCAAGAATACTTAAGCTATGGTATTTTTCTTGATAATTACAAGTAACTCTTCCTGAAAATTCATAAGTTTTTTTTGGTTTAAAATTATAATGCATATTAATTGATTTAGATTTAACAAAATCTAACTTTGGTTTTTCACAATCAACTAAATTGGATAAATAATATTCTATTTCAGTTAAATCTTGAAAAGAATTTACTTGATTAATATGGTATACCATATCATAACTTTGAGAATGAGAATAAAATGTGTTATTATCAATTATTTTTCTATAAGAATTTAACTCTTTGTCTTGACAGGAGATTAATGAAGTGGCAATAAGTGTTGATAATTGTAGTTTCATAAAATTAATTTTTTATATTTAACTTAAAAGGATAATGGTTTTTAATTATATGTTTAGAAAAAAACCAACAAGGCCGAGTCCATGTTTTTTGAGGGGGTGAGGGTGGTAGAAATCAAGGACCCGACCCTGGCCTAACTAATTGTGATAATGTAGGTAAAACAAGACAAGTATATAAATGTTACGTTTTTGTATACTGGGGTTCTAAAGGTTACAAAGGGGCTCTTAGTATAATCAAGTCAAATTTGGCTTTTTAGCTAAAAAAAAGAGAAAATTAGGGTTTTTGAATTATTTAGACTTATTATGGTGTAATAAAATTAGTTTAATATTTCCTAAAAAACTTCTCAAGCATGTGGTAGAAATTTTTAGTCACGATAAGTCTTTCCTTAGGGAGGTGGTCATAATATCTTTTCCATGCGAATCTTTCTTCAAGGTAGACTATTGCGCCTATATCGGTACCTGATCGAATACATCTTCCTGCAGATTGTAAACATTTGTTCATTGCAGGGAATAAGTATGCATAGTCCCAACCTTTATCGAATTTATTATCATAGTATTTGATGGTTTCTTTGGTTTTAAGGTCTGGGCTGGCTAAAGGTAATCCAACGATAACTACTGTTTGTAAAAAATCTCCTGGTAAGTCAATACCTTCAGCAAAATTAGCACCTGCAACTCCCAATAACGCTCCGCCTTTGACATTACCTTCTTTGAACTCCACAAGAAATTTTTCTTTATCTTCTTTAGTCATATCTTGTTTTTCCAAAAATATCTCTTTATCAATTTTAATAAATGGATAAACTTTGTCTCTGATCCAGTATGATGGGAAAAAAAATGCAACATTTCCTGGGACAACTTCACAAATTTGTGAACATTTTGTTCCAATCTCTTTGTACATCTTTTCATTTCGCATATCATATTTAGTGCTTGTTTCTGGAATAATTATACTCATTCGATTTTCAGGGGGAAAAGGAGAACTGTATTTTCTTTCTAAAGAATTTTTTATACTTAACAGGTCCCTATACATTGAAGTGGGATTAAGTGTTCCACTCATTAATACTGCTGAATCTATCTCTTCAAAAACATTTTTGCTAACTAAACTTGGGTCTAAACAAGAATATTGTAATGAAATAAATTTCCCATATTTCCCCTCGTTTTGTGAAATGATTCTGATAAATCCATCATCACTACCTTGCCAAGCATCTAAAAAAGAAGCAATTCCACCTAACTGACTACGTTTCTGTTTTTTACGAACTTCATCTGCAGCACTGTTAAGTTCTTCAATAAGTTCATCATAATCAGTAATTAGTTTTACTTCAGAAATAAATGTGTCTCTTCTAATTAATTTTTCTTTATTAGAGTAACTAGTGGTATAACTACTTGTCTTATTGGGTACACTTGATGAATTATTAGGGTTGTTTTTTTCTTTAGATTTTAAATCATAAGCAGTACTAAACAAACTTGACTGTTGATTTTTTTTTGAACTTTCAAATGAATTGTTTTGTTTAGTATTAACACCGGATAATTTCTCAATAATATTTTTCAAAGAATTTAACCAGAAGACTAATCCATCATATCTGAATTTTTCTGCTTCCATAACACCCCTTTTTAACATTACTGAAGTAAGTTTCTGACTCATCATATCAGCAATTCTGTTAGGTAAATTATGGGCTTCATCAACAATTAAAATTACTTTGTCTAATTCAATGTCCATTTTTTTAAGAATAGTTTCTTGAATTCTTGGATTAAACAAGTAAAAATAATCTCCAATAATAACTTGCGCTTTTTTGGCAACTGCCATGGCTAGTTCATGTGCACAAATTTTATTTTGTTCTGAAAAAATTTTAATTTCTTCATTTGACATTGGTTCTTTTTTTCTCATAAGTTCCATTGCCAACTTCCCTTCTACTGTGATGCCTTTTTTTGTTTTGAAATTATTATAATATTCACATTCTCCTTTTTCAATTACTGTTTTACAATATTCGTTGAAATCATTTCCAAATAAGTTAGCAACTTCTTGATTACACATCCATTTTTTTCCTATTAAGTCAACACATACAAAATCTTGTTGAGATTTTTTTTGTAATAATTTTAATGTGTCAATAGCAATTTTGTGTTGGGTATGTCTGTTAGTCAAGAAAAAAACTTTTTTATCTTCTTTTAATGCGATTGAAAGAGCTACAGAAATAGCACTAGCAGTTTTACCCAATCCAGTGGGTGCATCTGCTAATAAAATTTTTTTATTAGTGAGAGTTTCATAAATATCTTCAACTAATTTGTCTTGTCCTTTTCTTAAAGTTTCGTGTGGGAAAATTATTTCTTTAGGTAACATATGTCTTCAAAGTAGTTTTGAAACCAATAGTTTAAATTACTTTTGTGACTATGGTTTAGAAATGATTATTGATCAAAAAGTGTCACTATTGTTGAAAGGTATATGTTATTTAGGCAAAAGATTTAAATAAAACAAATGTTGTGATATAAAATACATGTTGTGAACTATAAATGTTTAAATATAACTCACAATAATTTTTTTTCAGTTGAGGGGTTAGATGTCAACAAGATTTAATCTATGCGAGGTGTTTGACATTGATGAATAGAAAACAAATTTTTGAAGTATTTTTTAGAGAAAAACCAGCAATGATGTTGGTGGAATTAAAGAACGCGGAATCACAAATTTATGCGTCAATTTTAGCTAAACAAATTGATTGCACGTATTCTCATGTAGTTAAAATTCTACAGGAAATGCAGAAAGCCGAGTTAATTAATTTCAAAAAAGAAGGTCGATTAAAATTGTTAGAATTAACTAGCAAAGGTCATCAGATCGCTTCTAACATTGAAAGCATAAGAACTATGCTTTAATTTTTTTTTATTTTATTTCTAAATTATAATAAATAATATTTTATTAAACTGATTTTTATTAAATGAGAAAAATATGTTTGAACCTGTTTCTTAATCTTTAATTAAATAATTCTAAATCAAAAATATATTTAAAAAATAAATAGAAAGAAAAAATAAACAAAATGTTTATTCTAAGTACATCTTAATTCTCTTGTAATCTAATTTCCAATCACTTGGTAATTTCTTTGAAGATTTGTAATATTTGATTAATCTTCTAACTTTAGAATCTGTTAAGATTAAACCACGTTTAGCAGTTTCATCTTTCTTATTCTTTTCCAAATGTAATTTAATGGAAACCATCTTTCTAATTAAATTAAGAAGGTCTTCTGGTATCTCTGTGGTAATATCATTTTCAATTAAGATTTGTCCTAATTTTTTACCAGTAATAGCTTTAACACTGTTAATACCATATTTATCTCTTAACAACATTCCAATTTCACTAGTACTTTTAGCAGATTTACCATACTTTAAGATTAATTTTTCAACTTCTTCAGGGCTGTATGAAACCCAACTTGGAACTGCTTTATCTGGTTTACTACTGCCAGATTTACCTCTTTTTCTAGAGTACATTCTTGCCATATTAATTCACTCCTTTGTGTTTATTTTTTATATCTTATGAGAAAAAGCATTAGCATTTTTCTCCAGTATAGGTAAGTGTTAACCGACCTATCTCTTGAATATTAACCTGATTGTGACTCTGATTTATAAATGTTTTTGATTATTAGATAAAATCTTAATAATTTTATTATTGTAATCATTTCTATATTTGAAAGCTTCTTTATAATTATTAAAAGATTTGGAGTTTAATAATTCTTTATTTTGTAATATCTAGAGTACTTTTTTGCAAATTATTTTTTTAGAAATTCCTTTGAAACGATTACTTTTTCCTGATATTTTAACATTTGTTATTGGGCCTCCTTTATTCAAAAAAGTTTTAACACTTTTAATTTCTGAAATACATCTCCCTGAAATTTTACTCCAGTTTCTATTGTCTTTCCTAATTGATGCTTTTAAGTCTAGTTTTTTACATAACTTAATTAAATCTTTAACTAAACTTAGGTTAGTCTCAGATATCTTAATTTCACATTCAAATTGAACTTGAAAATATTCATAAATTTTTTCATTTTTCATGTCTTTCTTTTTTCTTAATTTTAATGAAGGAGAGATACTACCGTCAAAATCAAAATAAGTTCTAATTATGGCCCATTTAACTTCTTGATTTTCATTAAAAGAGAAACTAATTGTTGGTTGTTGACATTTAAGATATTCTTCTTGGGATTTATTTCCAGGCGTTGTATTATATTCTGGTGATAATTTTAATAATTTTGGTAATTCTGAGACCGAATTGAAATCTGAAATTAAACATTTTTGTTTTGTGTATTTTCTAGTCATCGTTCTACTTCTAGTTTTTTTTCCAAAGATTTTTTTACAGAGAAATTTAAATAATTTATGTTGGTCTTCACCTGACTCTGAGGTAACTAGTCTGATGTTTTTTGGAACTCCATTATGTTTGTATAGGTGACCATCACTTAATACTAAAATTGCTAAGATTTTTAATAACTGTTTATTATTGAAATTTTTAAGATATTTCACATTATATAAAATTGTTCTATTTTTTATAAATATTTCGTCGGTTCGAAAAATAATCTCTAGAAAGATTTATAAAAAATGATATTTAATTCAATCACAAAACTATAGCCCCATGGTGTAGTGGACTATTTTAGTTGTCTTATGGCAATTAGAGTCTAGTCATAGCGCCCTTTGGAGGCGTTGACCGCGGAAACAATCAACATTGGTGATTGTTGTGGAGTTCGAATCCGCGTGGGGCTATACTTTTCTTTTAATTTATCAAATAGTTATTTCTTAGTCAAGCAATTGTTTTAAGTCCATTTTCATAGATTAAACTAAATTTTGTGGTTAAGATATTTCAAAAGGCCAATCAGTATAATCTGCACTATATTTATAAGCACGAAATACACTTTGTGAATTAGCATTATATTCCCAAACGATTTCTTTAGTGTTTGTAACTTCAAATATTGTTCCTGATGACCCTTCACAGATCAAAGTGTTGCCATTTGAAAGGCGTTGAGCACTACTGATATAATGTGAAAAAAAATCAGCAGACTCATATGTCCATACAACTTGGTTATTTGTGGGATTAATCTCCAAAACTTGAGAAGCTTTTAGCCCATTGTTAAAAACTAAAATATTTCCATTTGTTAGTAAATTGGGATTATGTTGTCTTAATAAACCTTCATTATATTCCCATACAACTTCTTTTGATTCTTTATCGATAATAAATATGTGGTTTAATGTTCTTGAACTTATTAAAATTGATTCTTTGCCATTAAATGGATTCCCCTCTTCAAGATATTCAACTGCATTAGTGTGTGTCCATTCAATATTATTTTCATCAGATTTTATTTTATAATCTTCAATATTTAATTCATCTTGCAGGCTCAATTCCCAAACGATTTCTTTAGTTATATAATCAATCTCAATTATTTTGTCTGACCATAACACTTCTGGAGGATCTTTTAATTGTACTCTTTCAAGGTTTTCTTCAGACATTATTTCCCATTGTATCGCAAGAATATTTCCATTTGGTAATTTTGCAAAATCGTGATGAATATTTAAATCAGTATATTCCCATAGGATATTATTCTCCCAATCAACTTCTCTGATCACCCCTTCATTTACTTTATCTGTTGGTATTGCTTTTTTTGTTGCTATGTACAATAAGGTCCCATCATTTAATAATTGCCCATAAGGGGAGTCTTTACCAGTATCCCAACTATGAATTATATTTTCTTCTGAATCAATTAAATAAATTGTTTGACCTGATTGTGGTGCAAAAAGTACCAAACCATCATAAACGAGATCTTGAGTACTACAACCTGTTAATATTAAAAGGCTAATTAAAAATATTATTTTTAATTTCATCAAATTGATAAAGGTTAAATAGTTTATATAAATTTAGGTTATTACTTCTTGGATTATTGACAGATTATCATTTGTGTGGGACCATATTTTTCTTTTAACTTATCAAATAGTTATTTTTCAGTCAAGCAATTATTTTAAGTCAATTCTCATTAATTTTCTTGATTAAACTTAATGAGGTAAAATTGAACATGATACATAAACCAGAATATTGGAGAAAAATCAATAAAAAAATATCTAATAAAACAGTTAGATGGGATGAATTGGGGGGATTTTGTCTTGATCAATTTATAGAATTTAATGTGAGAGCAGGGGTTAGTTCTGTATCAGAATTAATGGCGTTAACTTACTTATCACAATTTGAAAAATTGGACGGTAAATTTGCTAGTAATCCAATATTTACTCTTGATTTTCAAGTTGGCATTATACCTTATAGTAAAAATTTATTAAATATATATAATGATTATGCTAAGAGAATGAATGGTTCCCCTGGGTTCTTAAGTGGTTTGGAATTAGGTATCAGTAATGAAGAAGCCAATACTGTTGCTAACTTTAATTCTTTCTTAACTAATGGTGCTCAATTATCAAGGTTGTATAAAGCTAATTGTAAAAATTTAGATCGATTTAATGATGACGAAAATCATAGGGGATTGATTCATGCTGTTAGTGATTGTGTAAGAAGAGACAGAGATATGTTAAAATTATTAGCTTATGCAAGAAAATAATTTTTTTAATTTAATTAAATCTCTACTTTCTTTAACAAATATTATAAAGTTATTTACATTATAATCTCTTTTGGTGGTGTTGATGCCAGAAAAAAATAAAAGTTTATTTTCAGATTGTTGTTTAGACGGAATGAAATGCGTTAGTAGAAGTTATTCTTTAAAAGGATATACTGGTTCTTATTTATGTGATTGGTGCAAGAATGTTTATGAAATTAACGAGGATAGGGATAATCCTCTTCCAGAGATCATCCAGAAGAAGGATCTTTTAATTCACCTTGTTAATAATGCAGCTAAAAGAATTTATCGAAATAAAGAATGTTCTAATGATTGCCTTAGTATTAATGTTATAGGTAGTACTATTTTTGATTCAGGAATGGTATGTGGTGAAGGAGAAGGTGAAGATATCTTAAAATGTTTTGATTGTGGGAGTTTATATTTTAAAAAACAATCAGGTCATTCATTGCCAAATTATGATGTTTTATATGCTAGGAAGTATAGTGGAATACTTTCAGAAGGGGTTCTTGTATCTGAAGTAAGTAAAATGTTTCGTTATATTAATCATAATCAATTAAAAAAATTGGAACAAATGTTAAGCGATTGATTCTTAATTAAATAATTAAGAGTAAATATTAAAAACTTGGAAACTTTACTAATTAGGATATTGATAATTTTTCTTGATTTTATCATTTATATGAAAGATAAACATTAAAGAGGTGGATGAACATGAATACAGTAGAAATATTAGCATTAATATTTTCAATAATTGTGTTATTAAAATTCTTAACATTACTGATATGTCCAAAAATGTTTGATAAAATGGCTAAGAAAGTACCTAAAAAAGCTGGTTCGTTAAGTTTTTTAATTTATGGCTTTATAATTTTAGTAGGATATTTTGTATTAACAAACATTGATGTGGTAACTGTATTAGCATCATTATTATTTGGACATATGTTAATGGGAATAATACTTTTACAATATCCTGAAGTTTATAACAAATTAGCTAGGATGATGTTAAAAGATAAAAGAAAACTTATTTTGCCTTTTATAATTTATGTTGTATTATCCTTATGGGCATTAGGCGTTTTATTTGTTTAATTGTTATATTTTTTTCTTTTTTAAATTAGGATTGTCTTATTTTTTTTTGAATAAAATAAACAAAACTATTAAAAACTAAAAACCATTATAATTTATATGGCTTTATCCCAAATTCAGAAAGAGTTATTGATCAATTTTAACAAATTGAAGATATTGGGTAAAAATACTTTACTTAATAAAAGTAAATTACATTCTATCATTGCTTTAATTGAGATGTCTGAAAGGCAGATTGATCAATTAGAATATCAAGAAATAAAAAATATTGGACGATTTCAAGAACCAATTATTAGAGAAATTGGAGTATTAGAAAAAAGAGTTGGTGGGTTAAGTAATTTAATTAAATTGTTAGAAAGTACAAAATATATTCTAAATGATATTCATAAAGAAATTGCAGAAGAAGAATTGAGCTATTCTAAAATTGGTCATCAAAACTTTTTTAGAAAAGTAACTTCAAGACAAATCTTTGCAAAAAAATTAATTTCTGAAACTAAAAAATTAAGATCTGAAAATAGTGTTGATAAAACTGATTTAAGAGGGAAGTTCATTGTTAAATCATTAAGTAAAATTATTAGTAACATTGATTTTAATTTTAAAAGGTATTATCGATTAAGAATAAGATTAAGAAATTATATCCAAATTATATTTGATCAAATTTCAGCTGATTTGAAAACAGAATCTATGGGGGAAGTTAAATTAATGATTATTAAATTGAATAAATTTAATTCTATCCTTAATAACAAAATTGAACATAGTATTAATCGTATTCAGAAAATTATAACTGTGTTAATATTTCTTGAAAGATCTAACGCTGTTAATAATAAACTTATTGATTTATTGAAAGTAAGGGATATTAATTTACAAAAAATCATTTATCAAAAGTTGGGCAGTGAAGGTGTTCAGTTTAGAAGGGCAAGATCGTTAAAGATAAATTATAAACATCCCGAAAAAACATTTTTGTTAGAAAGTAAAAAATTGTTATCAGATAAAATCTTTTTGAGTAAATATTCTCCTAAACAAATAAAACAAGTAATTTCACTTTTGTCCGTTTTGATTGGAATTATTCGAAGAGAATATTTACACAAATGTGATTCACCTTATCATGGGTTAGAACATATGTCTCAAGTAACGATAACAGGTATGAGAATATTTTTTCAATATCATCGTGTTAATAAATTAGGTTTAAAAGATTTTTTTATTTTAATTGCTTCTGCCACCTTACATGATACTGGATATTTTTCTGAACATTTCAGGCATTCTGCACCCGGCTATTTAAGTTCAATGAACCATGTCGGTCATGAACATAAATCTGTTGCTTACGCAGAAACTTATTTAAGACATTTGAAGGATGAAATAGAACAGTTAGGGATTGGTGGATTTGATGAAATTTTAAGTTCAGTGAGGAATGTGATTAGCGCGACACAAGTGTTTGGTAGTTCTTATGATGTTAATAATGATTTAAATTTACAATCAATTATACGTGCAGCAGATTTGTTAGAAATGTGTAGTGAAAATTATACTAATTATTTAATCCCTTTATACAAGGAAAATAAGATCGCTAATCCTGATTCATCTTGGCCAGAAAATTTACATAATTTAATTAGTGGAACTCCTTTCTTCATGAACCAGTTAGAAGTTGTACAATCTCGTGTAAATCCAATTATGAAGTATTTGAGTGGTTATCCACAATATCGTGAGAATAAAATTGCTATAAGTTATAATATAGTTCAATTTGAAAAAATTGTTAAGAAAGAGTATACTACTGAACAACTATTAATCAGGAAAGTTAAGGAAGCTTCTTAGGTATTTTTAAACAAAATGTGCAATCCCTCTACCTATACCATAACCTGTTCCTGTTACTAAAGAACTTCCAATTATACTTAATCCTCCATAGAGATATTTCATTTTAGGATGTTGTATCCCATAAAGAGCAGTTTTTATGAACGGGTTTAATTTAAGGTGGTCTATTATTAATCCATCTCTAGCAATCATGTTAAGAGTTTTATCCATTCTTTCTTCATTGCCTTCTTGATAAGATTTAAAATAATCTTGAAATACAAAATCACCCATGTCAACAGTTTTCGTAATCTTATTGTGGGTCATTGACTTTTGAACTAAATCTAAATTATTTTTTTCATGTTGGGTTAATTCTTCAATTTTTGAATTATACCTCTCTCTGATTTTATCTTTATCTCTGATTATCTCAGTGTTTTTATCTATATACTCTTTGATTAAGTTAGAATTCATAATTTGCATCTGAAAATTATAAATAGATTTCATTGCCATCACTGATAAAGAAGCTGCTGCTGGTAAAGCTATATTCATACCTTGCCCATGGGCATATCCTAATACTATCCCAGAAAAGAAGGATCCTAATGTTATTCCTTTCTTAACTATTTTATGTGTTTTTGAACCAACATAAGACTCTTCCATTGCTTCATTACAGATCTCATTCAATCTTTTTACATTGTTCTTATTTTCTTCAGGATCGATCATATTATCTTTTTTAATAACCTTATTTAAATAAATTTCTCGAATTTAAAAGTTATTTTGAATTGATAGTTATAACTATTCTAAGTTTATTTTTTATTGTAGTCTAACTAACCATATTTCCGAAAACATTATATACCAAAAAATATTGTTTCTATTACAATGGCGATAGATCCAGTAAGTGCAAGTACAACAAGTATGGTGGGAGTTCCAGCAGAAACTGTACATGCATTGCAACCAATAGTGGATGTTATAACTCCAATGTTAAGTACAGTTAGTTGGTTATTGGGTGGTTTCTTTGGTTTATACTTAATATTTGTAATAATTAAACTTTATTTTGATTATAGAAGAATTAGATTATTAAGAGCTATCAGGGACGATGTTAAATTTTTGAAAGATAACACTTTTCCTGAATTAAATGGTGTTAAAAAGAAAACTTTAATGTGTTCAATTTGTGGTATTTTCAAAAAGAAAGAAAATAAAGAGTTAGATGTTAAAAAGTCTAAGAAAAAATCAAAAAGATCTAAAAAATGAAAATTAGTGTTCAAAGGGACGTGTATAAAAAAATTGATCCTAAATTAAGGGTTGCATTAATCAAGTTAGTAAATATTGATAATAAAACTAACTTACAAGAATCAATTAATCTACTTAAAGATGCAGAAGATTATATTAGATTAACTTATAATAAAGAGAATATAAAAAATCATTATCTTATTGATTCATGGTCAATTTTACAAAGAAGATTAGGTAAAAAGGCACGTAAACATCATAGTTCTGTTGAACGTGTATTTGATCATGTATTAAGTAAGAAAACTTTATCTTCAAAGAATGTTTTAGATAATTTGATAAATTATTTTTCTTTAAAAAATGTTATCCCAGTATCAATTGATGATCATGATAAACTTGTTGGTGATATCTTGTTTAAAGTTTCTAGGGGAACTGAAAAAGCTGGGAGAAAAAAGATTGAGAATAATGTTTTGATATATCAAGATAGTGCCAGAAAAGATAGGGTGTTAGGTGTTAAATTAGATCTTTGGAAATCTTCAAGGACAAAACTTAGTGTTAATACTAAATCTGCATTAATTCATGTTGAAGTTCTTCCTCCATTTAGTAATAAACAGTTAAATTCAATTTTGGATGATATGATCGGGTTAATCAATAGTTTTACTAACGCAAAATGTAGTAAAGTGATTCTAACTGAGAAGAATGATATGATCGAATGGTAAATATTTGATAAATAAATTTTGTTTAATTTCTTGAATAATTGTTTATTAGAAGTTTAATAAAGAAAAAAAAAGAAAAAAAGTTGAATGTTAAGTAATAATAATAAAAATGATAAAATGATTATTATAATTATTCTAAACTAACATTAACTGCTTTTGGACCTCGGTCCCCTTCTTCAACGTCAAAAGTAACTGCATCGTTTTCACGTAAAACCATGCCTTCGCCTATTGCAGTTTGATGAACAAAATACTCTTTTCCATCGTCAGCAGCAATAAATCCGAAACCTTTTGTAGTATCGAAGAATTTTACTGTTCCTTTCATTTTTGTGTTCTCCTATTATTTACTAATTTTTGTTTTTTTACCTTAAAACGCGTAACTAAACAACCTTAATTATTTAGTCATAATCTCTTAAGATACCTTGGAATTATCATGTTGTTATTTAAATGTATCTGTTTGTTTGTATATTATCTGTGTTTAGTTTCTTAACCACAACCTTTTAATATTCTCTTCAATTCTTGTACTCTATGAACTTTAGAACCGAAATAATCCAGTTATTGTCAAAAATACCTAGTTTGTCTGAGTTTGATAAAGAAGAATTAGATAAACTGTTATCAGTACCACCAAATTCACAAATGGGAGATTATGCCTTTCCTTGCTTTAAATTAGGGAAGAATCCTAAGGAAGAAGCTGATAAACTTAAGGGATTACTTGAAAAGAAAACTAAACTGCCAAATTTTTTACAAAAAATCACTGTGGCGGGACCTTATTTGAACTTTTATATATCTCAAAAAGTAATCGCTGAACAAACATTAACTAATATCTTTGAACAAAAGAAAGAGTTTGGTAAACAAAACATTGGTAAAAATAAAAAAGTTGTAATTGATTTTTCTCATCCTAATATTGCTAAACCTTTTGGGATTGGTCATTTAAGAAGTACAGTGATTGGTAATTCTTTGTATAAAACATTTCAAATATTAGGATATCAACCAGTTTCAGTGAATCATTTAGGTGATTGGGGTACGCAATTTGGAAAATTAATCACTGCGTACAAACGTTGGGGTGATGAAAAAGAGTTAAATAAAGAACCAATCAAATATTTGTTAAAATTATATGTTAAATTTCATGAACTAGCTGAAAAAGATGAATCTTTAATTGAAGATGCTAGGAAAGAATTTAAAGAGTTAGAATTGAAAAATAAAACTAACTTAGTTTTATGGGAATCATTTAAAAAATTAAGTTTGAAAGAATTTAAGAGAATTTATGATATTTTAGATGTGGATTTTGATTCTTATAATGGGGAATCATTTTATGTTGATCAAATTGAAAAAACTATGACTTATCTAGAAAAAAAAGTACCAATTACTTTGTCTGATGGGGCATTAATTGTTGATTTAGAAGCTTATAAAATGCCTCCTGTACTTCTAAAAAAATCTAATGGTTCGACAACTTACCACACTAGGGATTTTGCAGCAGCATTGTATCGATTAAATCATTACAAACCATGTAAACTGATTTATGTTGTTGGTTCTGAACAAAAATTACATTTTAAACAATTGTTTAAAGTGTTACATTTAGCAGGAAAAGATGAAAATAAGTTTGTACATGTAGATTTTGGACTTTTTAAATTTCCTGAAGGAAAAATGTCTACTCGAAAAGGTAACGTGATATTTTTAGAAGATGTACTTAACAAATCTATCAAATTAGCAGAAGATATTATTCAAAAGAAAAATCCTAATCTGAAAAATAAGACAAAAATCGCTAAAATGGTAGGGGTAGGAGCAGTAATATTTTCAGATTTAAGTAATGAACGTACTAGGAATATTAATTTTGATTGGGACAGAATGTTATCCTTTGAAGGAGAAACTGCGCCTTATTTACAATATACTCATGCTAGGTCGTGTAGTATTTTAAGGAAAGCTAAAAAAGAACATAAAATTAATCTAACTGAAAAATTGGTAAAGGATATTAATTTTAATCTTTATGAATCAGATGAAGAACTTAACCTAATTAAACATTTAGAAAAATATCCAGAAATTTTAGTTCGAGTGTCAGAGTCATATAAACCACATCATTTAGCAATGTATTTGATAACTCTTGCACAAAAATTTAACGAGTTTTATCATAAACATCCAGTAATTTCTGATCGCGAAAAGCAAATGAAAGCTAGATTGTTATTGGTGAATTCAGTAAGGCAGGTACTTGAGAACGGTCTTGGATTATTAGGTATTAAGGCACCTGATGAAATGTAGGGTTTAATTGATTTTAATTGGATTCTTATTTTTTTCTAATAATTCTTTCTCTTTATTCTTTTTTGATAAATTATCTTTTCGTTATATTTAATTATTATTTAGTTTGTTAAGGTAAATGCTTATTTTCTAAAACACAGTATTGAAAACAATTGTTTTGGAACAAGAAAGATAATAAAAATGAAAATAAGTATTTTGATTGTTAATTATATTTTATCTTAAAATACTTTAATTTGGGGGAAATAAAATGGTTGGAAAAGCTGATGTATTAAGTGATTATGTTTGGGGTGATTGTGGTAAGGGTAAAGATGGTGAAAGGATATTAAAGAACGGTAATTATTCTCTAGTAATCAGACCAAATGGTGCAGATAATGCAGGTAGGCATGAAAAGGTTAAAGGAATCAAAGTCGGAATGCATCAAATACCTCCTGGGTTTAAAAATCCAACAATGAAGTTATATTTAGGTAATGGTTGTTTAACAAATCCAATTAGTTTATGTGAAGAAATTTCTGATGTTAGAAATGCAGGAATTAATTTAGAAGGAAGATTAGGGATCTCTTCAAAAGTTTCTTTCATTCAACCTCATCATAAATATCTTGATGGTTTATTAGGTGGTGGTGTAGGTACAACTGGTAAAGGTATTGGTTTTGGTTATTCAGATAGGGCTAAAAGAATGCATGGTAATATGCAAGTTGACCTTAGAATTGGAGATTATTTTGTTAATAAAAAGTCAGCTGAACAAATTGTAAAATTTAATCTTGAAAAATTAGTTAATGATTTTCCTCAACTTGGAGGTAAGATTAATATTGATAAAGCGTGGACTTTATTTAAAAAAGCTGCAGATAAATTAGAAAGTCATGTTATTTGTGATCCAATGTATGTTATAAGAAAATTAGAGGTAGGTGAAAATGCTTTAATTAATATGGCTAATGGTTATTTTTTGGATCTGGTTGAAGGAACTCATCCGACTGTGACAAGTAGTAGAACCGGATCTGCCGGTGGTTTTCTAGGGGCAGAAGTACCTTTAAAATATCTTGGAAAAGTTTATGGTGTTGCTAAATTTCCAATGACAAGGGTGGGTAATGGTCCATTTCCTTCTGAACTAGGTGGAGATTTATCTTACGATCATTGTTCAGAAGAAGGTGGTTATAGGTATGTTGCAGAAATTGAGAAAGCTACCTTTAATGTAAATGAATTTTTGAATGCAGGAGATTATTTCCATTTAGGAATTGCGTTAAGAATTTTAGGTGGTGAATATGGGGCAACAACTAAACGACCAAGAAGGATGGGCATGCCAGACTTAGTTTTATTAAAGCAAGCATGTATGAAAAATGGAGCTGATTATTTAGGTATTAACAAGTTTGATTGTCTGGAACATTTTTCAAGGGCTAAATGGTTATCAGGAATTCCAGTAGTTACTGGGTACAAACTTGATGGTGAATCTATTGATTATTTACCTACAACGAATGCTGAATGTGAAAGATTAGAAACTGTAGTTGACTTTATACCACATATAACAGAAGATATTACGGGGATTAGAAGAAAAGAAGATTTACCTAACTCAGTAACTAATGCTGTTGGAATTATGCAAGAATATTTAGGAAGAAAGATTGATTGCATTGGTGTTGGTCCTGGGAATGATCAGTATGTTGAGTTGTGATTAAGTTGATTGAATTTTGCTTATCTAATTTTTAATTTAACTTAATTTGATTATTTTTTTAAAATTAATAGTTTCGAAACTTTTAAAATAAATACGATAGACTTATCAATTATGACATTATATTTTATTACTGGGAACCAAGGTAAATTAGCAGAAGCTAAATCTATTTTAGGTGATATTGAATCTGTGAATTTTGATCTGCCGGAAATACAAGAACTAGATTCAATGAAAATAATTGAAGCTAAACTGAAAGAAGCTATTAAAATTAAAGAAGGTAAATTTTTTGTTGAGGACACTTCTATTTATCTTAACTGTTTGAATGGTTTTCCAGGTCCACAAATTAAATGGTTATTACAATCCTTAGGGAATGAAGGGATTTATGAACTTGTCAGTAAATATCAAGATCAAGGAGCAGTAGCAAAAACGATGATTGGTTATGTTAATAAAGGTAACATTCAATATTTTTCAGGAGAAATTAAAGGTAAAATTGTTTCACCAAAAGGAACTGGATTTGGTTGGGATCCAATATTTCAACCAGAAAGTTATGATCTTACTTTTGGGGAAATGAATGCTGAAGAAAAAAACAAGATTAGTATGCGTAAACAAGCATTATTGAAAATGAAAGATTATTTAAAATTATAAAATGGCAAGACTTAGCATATTATGTCAATTGAATGGTGGTTGTATGGGCTGTTGTGGTCATGATTTTATTTCTAAAGAGAAGATTCAAGAAGCTATTGTGCGTAATACAAAAGACTTTAAGGAACTTAATCCTAAAACTGAATCAGAGCTTCTTAATTTTATGAATAGGGCACATTGTAATGATTTGTTGAATGGGGTATGTAGAAATCTTATTCGTGATAGCAAAAGTGATAACATTCTTTGTCCTTTACATCCAGCTTTGAATGATGGTAATGATCTCAGAGTTGGTCATTGTCAAACAGAATATTTGTGTCTGACTGCACAAAAATTTGAAAAATGGACTGTTGAAACTCAAAAAAGATTTTTAGATTTTGTTGAAAGTAAGAAATTAGGCAGGTTAGATTTTTCTTTATTGATGGACAGAAATGAATTGTTGAAAGATTTTGTTAATTAGGATTAAACTTCATTTTTTTTCTTATGGTAAGGAAATCTACCAATTAATTCTAAACTTACTGCAATTTCAAATGCAGATCCAACAATTCCTAATGCGAATATTAAGTATGTTAAGTAATCTGGTGCATTGAACCAAGCAAAATAAATACTTACACCTAAAATAACTAGTCTGATAATTAAATGATATATCGGTAATAGTAATGTTATTCTTGGTAAACCTTGAATAATAAACATAAATAAGGCAAATAAACTGTACCAGTAAAATATGAAAGTTATTATTGAGATGATTTCTGGAAAATAGTTTAAATTTACATTAAGGACAATAAGGATGTTATTTACAAAGTTGAGAATGCCAAATATTAATGTTGAATATAAGTACACTACTAGAAACATACTTTTCCTAATCATAGTTTAAAGAATATTTTTAGGGTTTATATTTGTTACTTTTTTAAGATGGTTTATTTTTGTAATATGCTGTTTAATTCATTGGTCTTTCTGTTTGAATAATTAGCACTTCCATTAATGTAACAATTGTAAACTTTACTTAATGACTCTGAACGAGAATATCCTTTATCTACTCTATTCATATGGTAATCTAGTACTGCCATACCTACTCCTATTGTAATAGGGGGTAACCAAATTGGCATGGTCATAACAATGTAATCTAATGCTTGAAATTTTTCCATATTTAATATGTTGTTTAAATTAGTATTTAATTATTTTTATTCTAAATGCATTAAAATTAATAAATACGCCTTTAATCTAGAACCTTATGTTGCATCCACACTATATTAACTTTCAAGAATTAATGTTAAAGGAATTAGATTATAAACCATCATTCCAGTTTTATAACAATCTTAAACTTGATTCAAATGGGTTAGATCCTGAAATTAGTGAAATTATAAAATTACTTAACTTTTTACCCACTCTTTGTACTGAATTTGAGTTTGGTAGTTGTTATGGGTTTCATGGGAATTGTGTGGATTTTCCACATTTAGCAATTTGGTATGATGAAAAATGTTGTCATGCAAGGCAATTAATGAATAATATTGTGAAAAATTTCAATGGTATTCCACATATTTTAATTAATTCACAATTTTCTAAGAATACGATCTGTTTAGATTCATACTATGAACGAAAGATAAGTTTAGATGAAATTGATAAAGTTCAACATTTACAAATCTCTGTAAAAGATTCTTTCTTTGAAGTTGAAAGAAATGATCGGAAAAAGTTTTGTGACTTATTTTGGTATGATTGTATTTCTAAATCTTTCAACTGAAAAAGTAAATTTAGCTCTTAATTATCAGAAAAATAAATAAAGGCCAAAAGTTTAACTAATTCTAACATGAGACTAGTTTATGAGTCAGAAGTATTCTTACCTATCGTAAGGAGACTTAAAAAAGAGGAAGTTAACGAAGATGGAACAGAACTAGATCTTGAAGTAAGATCAAATTTTAGTATTTTAATGAAGAAAGATCTTCAAAAGATAATTTATCTAAATAATAGTTTGCCTAATTGTTACAAAAATGTTAAAGGATTTACTTTAGGTAAAAATAATCCTGGTTTTATTTTTATATCAAGTAAAGGTCATTTGAAAAAGAACGATTTAATTAATAGGTTATTGGTTGATCATTCAATTAAACCTTCTAACATTATTTTTTTAGGTCAGCATGTGCTTAGTAAAGCAGAGAAAGATTTTATTATGGGGAATAAGTTACATTATTTTTCCATGAAAGAAATTTCTATGGAGGGAGCTTATGAAGTTTCTGAATCAATAATGAATCTTTGCAGAAACTTTTCTGATTTGTATATCTTGATAGATTCTGAAGTGTTAGATTATACTGTGGTGAAAAGTAGTTGGGCAGGAGGTTTAACTGTAAGGGAATTATTATTTTTTATTCATAGGCTTAAAAGAATGGATAACTTGAGAACGTTTGAGTTAGTGATATCTCCATTACTAGCTAGGGTTGCAGTTAAGCTATTAGCTGAGATGTATGTGCCTGAGAACCAATAGATATTAAATTTAATTTTCTTAATCTTTTTCTAACCAAACATTAATAAATAAGTAATGAAAGTTATTTAATAATTATATGGGCTCGTGGCTTAGTCTGGACAGAGCGGCCGGCTTCGGACTAAACTTTTAGAAAATTTTTGATCAAAAAGTTTTGGGAAGTGACCGGCAGGTCGGGGGTTCGAATCCTCCCGAGCTCATATCTTGTTTTTTAATCTGCTGATTATTTTTTAAATTACAAATATCTAGAAATTAATTCTACTTTTTTTGTTCTTTTAATTGTTTCGTAGAATTGTTTAGCATATTTTAATGGGAGTATTGGTATCTCTAAATTTTGCCAAATTATTTTTTTAGACTTATCAAACATGTTTAATGTTCTGTCACCATAATAATTAATTTCTACTTCAAAACCAAGGATGTCACATACAATAGAACGTCCATTAATCTTTTCACTAATAAAATCTTTAACAATAAACTTTTTTAAAGCTTCTCGGAAAATTTTAATACCCTCATAATTGGTAGTAATATCTAAATCTCTTACAGTGGTATCTACTCCTTGGATTACTAGGTTAGCACTACCTTCTAATCTCCAAATAAATGTTTTACCTTTAAGATTACTTAAAATTATTTTTATGGTCTTTTTGATATCTTTAGTTTGCATATAACTTGTTATTTCTCAAACTTTTTAAACTTAATTCTTGTACTCACTACATTTCCAACAAAATTTATATAAGTAAGTCCTTTTTCTAGGTTAATATGGTTTTAGATAAATTAGGTTCATCATTAAAAGAAACATTGAACAAGATTACTAAATCTGTGTTCGTAGATGAAAAACTAATCAATGAACTTGTAAAAGATTTACAACGTGCATTATTACAGTCAGATACTAATGTGAAATTAGTTTTTGATTTAACTAAACGTATCAAAGAACGAGCAAAAGATAAAACACCCCCTGGTTTAACTAAACGTGAACATTTGGTTAACATAGTGTATGGTGAATTGACAAATTTCTTAGGAAAAGAAGCTCAAGATATTAAAATTGAGAAAAAACCAACAAAAATTATGTTAGTTGGTTTATTCGGTAGCGGTAAAACTACTACTACTGGGAAACTTGCTAAATATTACAAAAAGCGTGGGTACAAAGTTGCAGTTATTCAAACAGATACTTGGAGGCCAGCAGCTTATGAACAATTACAACAGTTATCTAAAGATGTTGGTGTTGAATTTTTTGGTATGAAGAATGAAAAAGATCCTGTTGCAGTATACCTTAATTTTGAAGAGAAGTTTAAAGATTATGATATTATCATTGTTGATACTGCGGGTAGGGACGCTCTTTCTGATGAATTAGTTGGTGAACTTAATCAGATTAATGCTGCAGTTCAAGCAGATGAAAGGTTGTTAGTAATTTCTGCTGATGTTGGTCAAGCAGCACAAAAACAAGCACAGATGTTTCATGATTCATGTAATGTTACTGGAGTTATTATCACAAAACTTGAAGGTACTGCTAAAGGTGGTGGTGCATTGTCAGCATGTGCTGTTACTAACGCGTCAATTAAATTTATTGGTGTTGGGGAAAAAGTTGATGATTTAGAAACTTTTGATCCTGAAAGATTTGTTGGAAGACTTATCGGGATGGGTGACATAACGCTTTTACTTGAAAAAGCTCAAGAAGCGTTCAGTGAAGATCAAGCAAAAGATATGAGTGAAAAATTTTTGAAAGGGGAATTCAATTTAGTAGACCTTTATGAACAAATGAAATCTCTGAAAAAAATGGGCTCGTTTGGGAAAATTATGGAACTTGTTCCAGGAATGGGAAGTTTAAAATTACCTAAGGAAATGTTAGATGTTCAGGAAGGAAAATTAGAAAAATGGAAATTTGCGATGGATAGTATGACTCAAGAAGAGCTTGAAACTCCTGACATTTTAAATGCACCAAGAATTGATCGGATCGCAGTTGGTTCTGGATTAAGAGTACCAGAAATACGTGAACTTCTGAAGCAGTATCGTCAAAGTAAGAAAATGATGAAAATGTTTAAAGGGGAAGGTGACGTAAATAAAATGATGTCTAAACTTAAGGGAAAAATGCCGAAAGGGTTTGGGATGTAAATTTGATTATTTCTTAATTAGTTTGATGTTAGCATAAATTACTAAAATAACTCCAAGGGTCATACTTACTAAACTAAATAACATTCCGCATGATTCGTAACCTTTCATGTCAAAAATTGAATCGATGATGGGGGAACAACCATAATTTCCCCCAATAGTTGCTCCAAGGATTAGTCCAATGATTCCAAAAATTAGGATTAATGCTAGACTTGCAACAATTTTTAGAATTAAAATAATAATATCTTTAGGTTGAACTTTCATTTGAATTATATCTCAATAATTTTTCCTTTCTTACCTACATTAATAACTCTAGTTTTGCCAATTTTTTCTTCAATGCCTTCAGTTTCGTGAATGTGACCACAAATGTGAATGTCTGGTTGAATTTCTTCAATTAATTTTCTTACACTAGTACTTCCACCAAAAATTCCCATCCCAATAATACTATCACTTGGTTGAATATGACTTACCATGATTTTTTTGGCAAAACTTTTAACATTTTCATGAGCATTTTTTAAAGTTTTAAAATAATCTTCTTCAGTTAATTGATGTAATCCTGCATCAGCATAACCACAACCAAAAATACCTACATTATTTTTTACCATAGAATATCCATGTAAATTTTTAATCTTATATCTTTCAGCTAAGAAATTAACTTCTGCCAACCCTTCATGATTTCCTGGGATTATAGCAACTTCTAATCCTTGGGCTTTAAATGGCCCTATCATACCATCAATATTACCATCATGTCCTGCAATATCTCCTGCAATTATGACTAGATCTACGTTTGAATCTTTGCCCTTTTGAGCCATTTCTTCCATGAATTTTCGATCTCCATGTATATCACTAACTGCTAGAACTTTCATATTAAGTAAAAAGAAGGGTTGTTTTATAAATGTTTTGGTGTGTGCTACTTGTGGGTGGTAAACATAGAAACTTTTATAAAGGATAAAGTTAATTTTGTATAAATGGGGTAAAATAAAAAAATGATTAGAAAATTAATGGTTTGTTCGGATATTCATGACGATTTAGAATCGCTTAGTACATTCGTAGATTATGCTCAAGCACAGAATGCTGATAGAGTGATTATCTTAGGTGATATGGGCCTTAGGCCATACACTTCACAAGATTTGTTTGACTTGATTAAGACTAGAAATGTAGATACCTTTGTTGAAGCGAAGAGAATTCATTCTAGGCAAGTATTTGGTGAAATGAAGCAAACTCTTGACCGAACAGGAATACCTTTTTTAGTAATTCCTGGAAATTATGATGGAAATAGTGATTTAGAAGCAGTTTTTGGTGATAATAATTTACATAAAAAAACAACTCAATTTTGTGATGCTAAACTTGTTGGATATGGCGGTGCTGATGCTAATCCCTCTCATATTATGTTATTATATCAATTAGGTGAAATGGAAAGTTTTGATCATCAAGAATTATATGATCTATTAACTAATCAAACACCAGATATTTGTATGATTCATAATCCTCCTCAAGGTTTATGCGACAATATGTTCAATGGACAAAATGTAGGTACACCTGCAACAACGAAATATATCTTGGAATCTGCCCCAAAGTTGGTTCTTAGTGGACACATACATGAAGCAGGACCTAACGGAAATAATCCTCAAGGTGTAAAAGGTATTAGTAAATATCAAAATCCTAGAAATAATAAATCTACATTTGTTTTAAATCCAGGTAATTTAGGTCAGTTTGAACTTATTGATCCACAAACATTAAATTCAGTACGTAAATTTGATTTTGGTACTTTTATGGAAGTTAATGTAGAAGAAGATGGAACACCGGTTAACGTGATTGCATATACTTTACAATCAAAAAGTAATTCTGTTGGTGATGTTAAAAAATTATATGGGTATGATTTATAATTTAATTTACTATTTAAGATTGATCTGTATACTCTTAATACTTGATCCTTCTCGAGCTAACAAATTTGTTACCAAATTACCTATGTCTCTAGCAATAGGTTTATCCCTTATTGAAGCGCGTAGTTTTTTCTCTAATCATCTTGTTTTTCTTAAATTATTTTCACTTTCCTCTAATTTTAATGTCAAGAACTAAATCTTCCAACTTTCTTAAGTCGTACTTAACAGCGTCCATTTTTCTACGCATTTCACTGTCTCGGAAGTCAAACTTCAAAAGTTCTCCATACAATTTATCAAGTTCATTTTTGATTTTAATAACTTCATCAATTTTACCTTTACCTGCTAAAAATACTGCTCTTCGAACTAACTCCCCACTAAGATCAGCTAAACCTAATAAGTAATGGTGGCTAAGTACATTTAATTCTTTGAATTGTCCATCTTTTACAAAACTGTAAAATAAAATTGCTTCAACATATTCTTGTATTGCAACTTTATAACTTCCTTCGTAAGGTAATTTATTATCATGTTTAGTAATTTTGTCAAGTTGTAACTTAGCTTGTTCAATGTCTTGACATAATTTTTCAGCTTCAATAAGTTCATCTCTTAAAACTGCATATATGACTCTTTTACTTAATTTAATGACATCCCTACTTTTTTTGATTAGTTCGTCACGTTTTTCTTCATAATTACAAATGTCTTCTCTTAATTTTTCAAAATTTACCATTTTATTCCTCGTTTAATGTGATGTTTATCTAATATAGTGCTTTATTTATATTATTTACTAGATATTTTAGATAATATGTTTGATGTTAGATCATTTTTTAAGTCAGTATTTCTGATCTATTTCAGAATAAATTACCACAACATTTATATAATCAGGCTTGAAAATTAGGTGTATAAAAAATATTTTTATTTAAGGGGGAAAACTAAAATGGAAGGAGCATCAAGACCATTAGACGCATTAAATGCAACTAGAGGAAAAAACGTTATAGTAGATTTAAAGAATGGAACCAGGTACACTGGTAAATTAAAAGCATTCGATATTCATATTAATGTTGTACTTGACGAAGCTGTAGAATCTAAAAATAGCGAAGTTACAAGGAGTTTAGGTACAGTTTTTATCAGAGGAGATACCATCACAATTATCTCACCAGCATAAAACTTTAAATTATAATTTTAGGAGATTTAAGAAATGAGTAAAGGTACTGAAAGTAGAGGAAGACATAATAAGTCATGTAGTCATATCAGATGTAGGCGATGTGGTGGACGTTCTTATCATAAAACTAAGAAAAGATGTTCATCTTGTGGTTATGGTGATACAACTACTACTCGAAATTATAACTGGAACAAGAAATAATTTTTTTTATTTTACTTTTTCTAAGTTTTTTTAATAAAAAGTTTTAATAACTAGTAATTTAAATATAATTCTATGTCACTAATAATCATATACACAACTTATTCTAGTAAAGAAGAAGCTGATAAAATTAATTCTATGCTTTTGAAACAAAGACTTGTGGCTTGTGTTAACAATATTGAAGTTAATGGTACATTTCTTTGGGAAAATGATATTGAAAGAAGTAAAGAAATAGTTTCTTTAATAAAAACAAAAAAAGAAAATTGGATTAAAATAAAAGAATTTATTGAAAAAGAACATTCTTATGATATTCCTTGTATTATCAAATTTAATGCTGAATGTAATGATCTTTACTTGAATTGGTTGAATACTGAATTAAAATAATTTTAGATTAATATTTTTATTATTTTAATAATATATTCTTACATAAAATAAATTAGGAAATCTTTAAATAAGCTTTGTAGTTAGCTAATTCTCTATGGCAGATGAAAAGATTAAAGATCATAATAAAGACAATAAAAATCAATTTTTCCATTGGACAGATGTGACTGCAGAGAAAATTATTAGAGAAAAAGGTGATAAAGATAAATATGTTGTAGCGGCAGGTATAACTCCGAGTGGTGTTGTCCACATTGGTAATTTTAGAGAAATAATCACTGTTGATTTAGTTAAGCGGGCTCTTGAAAAAAGGGGTAAAATTGTAAGGTTTATTTATTCTTGGGATGATTATGATGTATTTAGAAAAGTTCCTAAAGGAATGCCTAACCCCGAAATTTTAGAAAAAAATCTTCGTAAATCTATTGTTGATACTCCTGATACTTATGAATGTCATGACAGTTATGCTGAACATAATGAAATTGCTGTTGAAGAAGATATTCCTGATGTGGGTATTTATCCAGAGTTCATTAGACAATCATTAAAATATCGTAAAGGAGATTATAGTAAACAAATTAAGATTGCATTAGAAAATAATGATAAAATTAAAAAGATTTTAAACAATTATCGAGAAAATCCTTTGCCTGAAAATTGGTTGCCTATCGCTATTTTTTGTGATGCTTGCAATAAAGATACCATCACTGAATTGAAATGGTTAGGTGATTATAACATTAGTTACAAATGTGAATGTGGTCAAGAAGAAGAAATTGATTTTCGAAAGAAACAAATTGTAAAATTAAAATGGCGAGTTGATTGGCCAATGAGATGGTGTTATGAAAATGTAGATTTTGAACCAGGTGGAAAAGATCATTCTACTAATGGTGGAAGTTTTGATACTGGTAAACAAATCTGTAAGGCTGTTTGGAATTATGAAGCGCCAACTTATGTGATGTACGATTTTATTAGGTTAAAAGATGGTGCTGGTAAAATGTCTAGTTCTTCGGGTAATGTAATCACTGTTAAAGATGTTTTAGAAGTTTATGAACCAGAAGTATTAAGATATTTGTTTGCAGGTACTAGGCCTAATAGGGAATTTGCAATAAGTTTTGATGTTGACGTGTTTACAATTTATGAAGATTTTGATAAAACTGAAAGGGTATATTTTGGGTTAGATAAAGTCAAAGATAAAGAAGCTGAAAAAAGAAAAGTTGCTTATGAATTAAGTTATATTGGTGATATACCAAAAAGTATCCCTTATCAACCAAGTATAAGACATTTGACTACTTTATTACAAATTAACAATTTTGATATTGACAAAACCGTAACATATTTTGAGAAAGAATTGAAAAATAAGCATGATCAGAAAAGGTTGAGAATAAGGGCAGTATGTGCTAAGAATTGGATTAAGAAATATGCTCCTGAAGAATTTAAATTTTGTGTGCAGGAAAAAGTTCAAGTAACTTTAGTTGATCAAGAAAAGAAAATATTACATCAATTAGCAGACAAAATTTTGGAAAAAGAATGGACAGATAAAGAATTACATGAAGAAATGTATATCCTTTGTACAAACAATGAATTCCCACCAAAAGATTTTTTTAAGCTAGCTTATAATGTTTTGGTTAACAAGGATAAAGGTCCTAGGTTAGCTTCTTTTATCTTAGAAATTGGACGAGAAAAAGTTGCGCAGTTGTTTAAAAGTGTTTGATTTTTCTTTTTTTTATAATGATTTTCTACATTCTAAAAATCGTGCAAACCATAACTGAATAAATTATAACCTAACTCTTCAACTTTTTTTCTGGCATTAAATTTTGTAGATTCAACTGGGACAACTATGGAATTAATATCTTTTTCTAACATTTCAAAAGACATGATACAATTTTCAATGGTTCTTCCTGTTCTGATCTCATCATCAATTATAATTGCTCTGCCTTGAATGGGCAAATTATAAACAAAAACATTTGGATTAGCACTACCTGGCTCATAAAAATTTAATTTATTTTCTATTTCTAGTTCAGCTTTGTAAGCAATGTATAATGGAAGTTTAGTAATTAATGAAGCTGTGACTCCTGGAACAATTCCACCTGAATCCAATCCTAAAATATAATCTCCTTGTTGTATGCCATGTTGTTGTTTTACTTCTGACATTAACTCTTGCATAACATACCTTAACTTCTCTGGTCTAATCGGTTCTAGGATACCATCTAAAGAATGTACAATCATAAACTTTCTTTCTCCGGGATAGTTTAATCTATTGATTCTTTTAATGTTAAGGTCTATATGCGTAACTGAACTCATAACTAAGAATTAAGTATTGGCTGTATAAGTTAATTTACAATATCCTGATTTTTATAATTTGCTACTCTATTAAGGCCTATTTTAGTATATGTCTAAATATCTTATATATTATAATTATTTTAATAATTATCTCAATTGAGGTCACTTAATAGTAGTAATATGCAAAAGATTTATAAATGAAACTATTTTACGCACAAGTAAGTGGTGAATTAAGAGTTGGTCCTGGTGGTTGATGTTAAATTAGATTTTGCGATATTGAAAATTAAATGAAAAATCACGAGGAATGATATAAATGCCAAGAAATGTAGTTACACCTGGAGTATTAGAGGTTGAAGATAAACCTTTAGATGGTCAAAATAATGATGATAGTTCTGGAACTGAACCTCAGCTTGGTTCTGGTTTAGAACAAGATGTTGATAGTTTAGTAAGTGATGATGTCAGTGAACTTGCTGATGAAGCAATTGGGGAATGTTTTCAGAATTATTTAAGTACTTTTTTCTTTAACCTTGATGGTAATTTGTCCCCTATTGCCGGATTTATGTTTCCTAAATTATTAGAAATTTCACCTTATTTAAAAAGTACTGGAAGAAATCCTTGTTCAATTAAATATAATTTGTCAGACAAAATTAATGTTGATTTAGCTAGAAAATTATTAGTTCTCTCTTTAGGAGATTATGTTAAAAATCTTGATTTTTATGATGAAGTTGCAATAATTACTGATCCAAAACAATTATCTGAATATGTTTCTGAATTTGGTGCATTAATTAATCATATTAATCAAGATAAAAATGTGAGGGCTCGTATTCCTGTTTATGCTGTTGCAATGAATATGCCTAAGAAATATAGAGATTTAGTTGTATTGTCAATAAAAGAAGATGTTGTAAATACTAATAATGTATTTCTTGAAGCTGATAATATAGGTAAAGATACTTTTTTACATAATATGGTGCCAAATTTAGGTAAGATTGTTCATACAGCTGAAAAATATGATGTGGCTAAAGATAGAAAATTTCCAATAATGCCAATTATAAAATCATTGAATGAAGCAAGTGACAGATATATGTCTACTTGGAATATCAAATAAATATTAATAGAGGATAAAAAAATGTCAATACAATCAAAAACAATATCAAAAACTGAACAAGATCATTTGTTAACACAATTATTAAGGAATACACCTGGAAGTAAAGATACTGAGAAAGAAGAAATATTACATTCAGCAATGTTATTATCTTTCTACGCTGCGGCAAAGAAAGTTGTAAAAACTAGTATTTTATCTGCACCTTTTTACAGTATGAAATATGATCACGAGGTTAACAATTTAGAATTTAAAGTTTTAGGTGGCTCAACCACTGCTCCAAAAAAGAAAGGGGAATATGTGCTGGATGGGTTAGATATGATTTTTGCATGTCATAATCGAGACGTGCCTTTAATTTTACAAGGTGATACTGGTAAAGGTAAAACTATTACTACTGAAGCTTATTTGAAAACAATTTTACCTGAAGAAAGTGTAATTATCATGAGTCTTAGTATGGATGATTTTTCTGACAGTCCAAGTGACCCATTCAAAACAGATTCGTTTGGAGAAAATCAAGCTGGTATTCCTAAAAGAGTTATTGATTGGGAAAAGATGAGAACAATTGCAGCAGAGTATATTGATGAATTTAATTTAGGTAACACTAATGAACTATTACAATTAACTTATGCGAGAATAATGGTTTCTCGTGAAAGAGGATGTGCAGGTATCCCTGTGCCAGAAGTAACTTTGCAAGGAGCTAACTATCATGAAAAAAGTAATTTGAAAAGGTTATGGGTATCTGGTTCACAAAACCCACCAAAATCTCAAGATGAACAATTTACTGGGATAGAACTTAGTGCTTCCATGAAAAATAGAGTATTATTATTAGAATATCCAGGTATTTTACAAAGTGTAGCAGAAACTATGTGGTTAAAAGAATCATTAAATGGCCATCATAAAGATTTTTTAAAACAGTTTTGTAAAAATTATCAGAAACTTACTGGTCAAAATATTGATCAAGATGCTTTGAAAAAGGAATGGCTAAGCGTTTATGCTTACACCATGGATTCAAGTAGGACAGAAAAAGCTATTATAACTTCAAGTTTAGAATTTGGTGGATATTTAATGTTAGCTTTATCAGGTAACATTGGTAAACTTTATGAAGGAGAAAAAGAAGTTGTGCGTGGTTGTAGTGAAAGATTAGGTAGTTTAGTAAATAACTTTAATTTAAGTAATAAAGTTGATGATGGTTCTCAAGAAGTTAAGAACGTTAAGCAAATTTTATCTTCATTCAATAAAGATCTTACTGAAAGAGATGATCGTGCAATTAAAGATTTAGCAGATTTAATTGCAACTCAAAAAGCTTTAAAGAATGCTTATGCAGTGAGAAGAACTAATCCTAGTGGTGTATTACAAACTTATTTGAATGATTCAGGTTATATCACTATTGAAGATGTAGCAGCTGCAACAACTCTGTTAGCAAGAAATAAGCAAAGAGATAGTACTAATGATCCATTAAATGTTGTTAATTCTATCTTGAAAACTTATACCAGGTTAGTTGATGACTTGGCAGATAAAATGAAAATTAAAGGTTACACCAGTTTTAGAACAGATAATCCTAATATTGGACTAAAATATTTCATATATACTACCTCTTTGATGGACTCAAAAAACACTGATGAAATAGTTAGAAAAATTGATCAAGGTGTTGGAAGACTTAAAAGAATCACTACTGGTTCAGAATTTGGAAAAGTAATTGTTGCTAGGACAGTAGCAGATTTAGCAGTATGTGCATCTTTCTTGAAAGATTATGAATCAGAAGTTAATCAGTATATCAAAGAATCTAGTGGAAATGAAATGGAACTAAGAGGAAAAATTCAATCTCTTTACGAACAAGAGTCTGGGGATGACCCTGATTTTGATCCATTGTATGAACACAGGTTAACTAGAATCTTATTATAATTTTGCTTATGATTTTAGAAGCAATTGATTATGTATTAATTATGTGATAAATCAAAATAAATAAAATAATATAAAAAATGGCAAAAATAATTCAACCAAAAACACTGGAACTTGAAGAACAAGTTCAAGGAGAAGATCCAACTAAATCAGATGCAGATGTTTCTGTTGATGGTATTGTGGGAAATACAGATGTGAATTCTTTCAACACTGATGTTAAAGCAGAATGTTTTAGTAGAGTTTTAAGCACTTATATTATATCTACTGATCGTAATTTATTAAATAACTATTCTAATGAAGATTTAAAAGCAGTATCTAAATATTTGACTTATGGTAATAGATTAACTTTATCATTTAAAGAATTAGACCGAGACTCGTTTATTGATTTAGTTAATTTAGTGGACAAAGATTTAGGTGAATTATTAAGATTAACTAACTTAAAAGAATTATTCCCTGAAGAAGGAATAAGGTTGGATGGAACTACTAGAACTCAATCAAGAAATTCAGTATGTCTGACTGCATTTAATAATATTGAGACTACTTATGGTAGATTTCTCCGTGTTTCTGGAAGAGAAGTAATAATTCCAGATGTTCATGCACTTCCTTTATTCTTAACATCTGATAGAAGTGAATTACTTGCCAGTTTTTTGAAACATCAAGCAGGAGGTTCTGTTAGTAAAGTTAATTCAATTGGTAATAGTATAGTTAAAATTCAACGTAGGGATGGCTCATATAAAGAATTTGGTCAAAAATTACCTAGTGTATATGATATTTTAAACCCTAAGGCAGTCTTAGATTATATTAAATATAAAAATGATAAGCCTGAAGATCTTGATTTTAAAGGATTAGCTGAAGAATTGCATGATATTAATCAACTATATGTTAGTAGTGCTTTAGGTTGGGATGATAATAGTGATGTTATTGTTGATAAAGATAAATTGACTGATGGGTTATTAGTTATTTACAAGAATGCAAATAAAGAGTAATGATTAAACTAAATTAAAAATAAAAATACACAAAAATGGTAAGCGTAATAACACCAGGAACTTTGGAAATTGAAGAACAAGTGCCAGAAGAAGAAGTTATTCTAGAAGATAAAGTAATTGACTTTCTTAATTCAGAACAACATCAGTTACTTGATAGAGAAAAACTTATTGATTTTCATAAACTTCCTGTTATCAAAGCATTTTATAATGCTAACAAAAGAGTAAGTAAAAATAGTACTTTTTGTTCAAGATTAGAAGATCATATCACTGAAGCAGTTAAATTGTATGATTTATTAGATCGTGGTCAAAAAGAAAATTTAGGAATTTTAACATCTTTGTACACAGAACTTAAATTTGGTCGTAATGCAGATCAGGTGTTACATTTAAAAAATCTTGACTTTTTGAATGATCTGGGTTTAGCTGGTAAAGATTATTTACTTAACAATTTAACAAATACAATCATTGAATATGTTGATTGTGAGGGTGGATCGAACATATTATCTAATTGTAATGGTGTAATAATTGGTAAAGTCAGTTGTGAACATGTTGACTTTTTTGGTTCAAATTCTAATAATTTAAAAGTTTATGAAATTGATCACAGTGGAAGTAATTTTGGTGCCACTAGTAATAACTTATTAGTACAGTACATTAAAATGGCCGGATGTAGTTTTGGTTTCAGTAGTAAAAATTGTAAAGTTGATGAAGTTGATATTACTGATAGTGGGTTTGCTGTTAAGAGTAAAGATTTTCATCTTACTAGTGCTAAAAAAGTAGGGATGAATTTTGGAACCAATTCAACAAATTTAAATTTTGTAAAAATAGGCGATGTTGGAGATCATTTTGGTTTAAGTTCATTAAATTTATCCGGAATAGAAATTACTGGTAAAGTTGGTACTGGTTTTGGTAGTGAGAGTAATGGTTTAACTGTTGATAAAATCAATGAAGTTGGTGACAGGTTTGGTTCTCTTTCTAAAACAATGACTATTGGTAGTATAAGTAAGGCACATTCTTCTTTAGGTATAGATAGTGAAGATTTGTCAATAGGTTATGTTGGAATAGCTTTAGAAAATTTTGGGAGAGAATCAAGATACTTGAAAGTTAAAAATATTGGGCTGGTTTTATCTGATAGATTTGGGGAAAAAAGTCATAATATGGAAATAGGAAGAGTAGGTGAATTTCTTCTGTACAAAAATGGAACTTTTGGTGGTTCTGCAGTAGGCATGTATGTTTTCAAAATTGATAAAATGAGTATATATAATCATAATGCAAATAATGCCTCTGTTGATTTCCGAAATTATGAAACTATTCTAAAAAATGGAAAATCAATTATTAGGTCCCCTTTTGAAATAGAAGAGATTGAATTTTTGTTTAGTGGGCAACATTCATTGAATAAATCAAAGACAGTTGGGCCAAATGATTATGCATTTAGGGTTAAAGTTGAAAGTGAATATAAAATATTCACCGATCGAAAGGCAAACGAATGTTTGCCCCAGTTAGGAGAAAAATTTGGTTATGCTGAATATGATAAAACAATGAACTTGTTAAATGTATCAGTGGGTGATCCTGATGAATTATAATCAAGTGGTATGGTGTGATGTTAAAAAAATAATTAGAATATAAAATAAACAAAATAAAAATAAAAATTAAAATAAAGGTAAATAAAAATGGCAAAAGTAATACAACCAAAAACACCAGAAATAGAAGGGCCAGTTCAAGGAGAACAAGGAGATCTGTCTGATATAAGTGATGATGATAGAATTGTTGTAGCTAATAGTGAGTTTGAACTTCATTGTATTGGTAAGATGATTCAAGCCCATAGTAAAACTTTGAGAAAGGAATATGAGTTAAATCGTGGCGAGTCAATGTGTCTTGCAAAATATGTTGGTTTCAACGATAAGATGGAATTATGTGCTTCAGATTTGGATAGGGATGATTTTTTAGATCTTGTTGAATTGGCTGATTCTAATTTAGGAAATATAATTAAAAATACTAATCTAAAAACTTTGTTTCCAGATGTAATTAATGTAGAAATAGGCGAACCAATTCCACCAGATAATAGATTTTATCATAAAGCTGTAAATGCATACAAAGAAAAGTTTGGAAATGTATTAAAAAGATCTAAAGGTAGTTTAATCATTCCAGATATGTACTGTGTCCCTCTATTTTTTCCTGATGGTATGGGTCAATTATTTATAGAATATCTTGGGTATATGGGGACTGATAAACCAAAAACTTACAATGGTGGAGACCCCATGTTTTTTGTTGCAAGTGATTTTCATGGAAATAAATACTTAGGATCAAATAATTTTTGGAGTGGCGTAAGTTTATTTTGCCCTGATAAGGTTTTAAACTTAATAAGTCAGTTAGATTCTAAATCAGAAGAGTTTGATTTAGTTGGTTTAATGGAGAAGTATGGTCAGTTCGAATCAACTTATCAGAAAGAGATTAAACAAAAAGATGGTACTGGGTTACAATTTGTTGACCTCACTAATTTAACTCAAAATTTACATGTAATGTATCAATCTAGGGTAGAGAGTCTTACAAAGAAAAGCTAAACATTTTCTTTTTAATTTTTATAACTCAAATTAAAATAAATTGGAAATAAAGTAAACAAAATAAAAACAATAAAAATACAATCTTGAGAAAATAAGCAAAACCAAAAAAATGACTGCAATCGTAACAACTACATTGGAAGATGCCATCAGAGGATGGGAAAGGATAGTCAAAGTAGAATGTCCACTGTTTCAAATGCCAGTAGTTACTGTTGATCCTGATCCAAACTCAAAATCGTTATGGTCATTTGCAACAGATTGTAGTCAAGTGATGGCTAATTTGTATAAACCAGTAGAAATTGATAAAAAATTTGAAACTATTGTTGCTAAATTGTACCAAACTGCGTATGGTAATCAAGCTAATACTACTGCTCAATCTTTAATAAGTTCAATATTTTCTAAAAAGAAAAACAATGATGATGAATTTAAAAGAACTTTATCTTTTCATAACAGTTTATCTTTGTTAATCCATGAACTGTTTCATCCAAGATATATGCCTGATAGTACTAAAAGAATTGATGAAGAAACTAATGAAGTAATTTTAGGTGATAAAGAGCTAATTCATAAAGCGATTTATGAAGGTATTAAAGAAGCTTTACCAACGGATTCTGAAAAAGATTTACTTACTAAAACCCGAAATGTAGAAAATGCTGTATGGGATTTTTGTATTGACACATTTCAATATTATTTTATATCTCAAAATAAAGATTTGGCAAGAACTTTGTCTAGGGAATTGAAAAAGTCAGGTTACCAAATTGATGGGAAAGAAATCGGACATTTTCCAGAAGGAGTAATACCTATTTTTGATGTAGTAAGTTATTCAGATCAAGATAAGCTTGATAAAAGTGTAATTGGATTAAATAGATATACATATTCATTATTGTTTTGTGGAGATTTAGATACAAGAAAAAACTTGTTAAATTATTTCGGTGATAAAATTAGAAAAGGTGGAGTGCACAATATTGAAAATTTAGTTTCCAGTTCATTAAAAGGAATAATCTCTAAAATTGATAACGATACTTTACTAGAAAAAGGAATTGTTATGAAAAAGTATCAATATTCAGTTGATCAAATTTTAGCTGACCAATTATCTCAAAATTATGATAATCAATATCTTGTTGAAACCATGACTTCTTTGTTTATGGACAAAAAAACAAGGTATGATGCTATTAAAGGTTTTATCAAACCATTAGCACATTTAATTACAGTACAAAATTATGAACAAAGGGGTGGCGGTTCTGGTCAAGGACAGGGTCAAGGTCAACCCGGACAACAACAACCTGGACAAGGTCAGGGACAGGGTCAAGGGCAGCAAGGTGATCAACCAGGACAACAACCAAGTCAAGGTGATGGTGGAAACAGTTCAGGTCCATCAGATTTAGGTGATGTACTTGATGCGATTATGAATGGAATGGATCAGAATCAGCAAAATCAGTTATTGAATGGTTTAGCAGCAGGTGGTGGCCAAGGTGGTAATCCTAATTCAGTAGAATTGCAAATGTTGGGCAGAGATAAGTATTACAAATTAAACTCTCCTGATGTTTCAATATCTTCACCTGATGAAGAACTGAAAACTTTTGATCAAGGTAAAATTAAGACTTGGGAAAAGCACAGATCTATCAGGGTGCCTGCAAACGAACTTCACAAACATCATAAAATGATAGAAGTTGGATTAAGAAATGGTTTACCTGTACTAATACCTTTAGTAAAAGGAAAAGTTTTTGTTGTAAACTATTTCAAAAAGGTTGAAACTCACTTAGAATCATACTGTTTTCAAAGTAGAGGGATGGACATTGCAGATAATTTAATTTTTATCAATGACTCTTCTGGAAGTATGGGTGGTGGTAAACCTGGAGGTGGTTCAAGTTGGGACGGTTTAATGCATGTTGAGTATGGTGTTATGAAAACTTTGTATCAAGCATTACAACAAAATCCTAAACCAGTTAGCGCTTGGGTTGGAAATTTTTCTAATAGTACATATTTAACTGGCCCACACGATTTTAAACAGTTTTATGAATCAGCAAAAAGTGATGGCAAAAGAAATTTATTAATTCCTCAAGGTGGTGTGACCAATCTTAATACTAGAATATTTGATATGATTAAACCAAAATTAAGAGATGGTAGAACTGTTTGGAATTTTATCACTGATGGTGGAATCTCTAATTCAGGTGCAGTTTATCAGGCAATTGAAAGTTTGACTAGGCAAGAAAATCATTGTTTCTTATACTTTGATATGTTTTGTAGTAGTTCATTAGGTGGACAATTGAAACAATTAAGTTCACAAAGAGAAAATGTAAGATACTTTTCAGTTAGAAACATGCAAGAAATTCTTAAAGGTAACATTGATGTTTTGATTAAGTATAAATAGTTTTTAATGATTAAATTTTTAATCAGTTCTAAAAAAGAAAATGTGGGCGGCAGGGCTCGAACCTGCGTAGGCACTAAGCCAATAGGTATCTTCAAGTTGATAATGATTTATCAGTCTTGCCTAAGCCTATCCCGTTTGACCACTCCGGCACGCCCACATTAATTATTCTGAATTTCATCACTTATTTTTATATCTTTTGTTTTAAATTAAGTTAATTTGAACAATTTTATGTTTAAGATAAACAATACCCAAATCTTCACTCTAACCCCATAATATTTATAAATTGGATTGTGTGTGAGAAATTCTATGATAAACAAAAAAGTTAGTTTAGCATTAATCTTAACAGTTGTGTTAAGTTTGACTTTACTGTTAGTTGCTTGTAATGATACAGAAAGTATTGAAATCCCAACTTTTGATTACAGTGATTGTTCAGTATTAGAAGGTTCTGTAAAGGATGATTGTTACTTGACAAAATTACAATGTAGTGAAATCAATTCAAGTTCAATTAAAGATTCATGTATCATTGAATTAGCATTTGAAGCTAAAAATATAGAAGTTTGCGAATTGGTACAGAGTGATTCTTCTGTAGATTATTGTTATTATAAATTTGCAATTGAAGATAATAATGCAGAGTTATGTGGAAATATTGATAGTGAATATTGGTTAAATAATTGTTATAACACTTATGCATTAAACAATTCTGATGCGGATTATTGTAGTCTAGTAGTAAGGGGCGATCAGCAAACTGACTGTTATTATGATGTTGCAACTGATTCAAATGAGGTAGGAGTTTGTACTTATTTGACTAACACAACAGATTTAGACAGATGTTTAATGATCATTTCAAAAGAGATTGCAGAAACTGATGGTTGTTATATGATGAACTCTGGGCTTAATAAAGATGTATGTTTACTAAAAGTTGCTAAATTGGCTGATGACCAAGAAATTTGTGATGATATCTATATTGATGTAATTGAAGAAGATTGTAACAATTATTTTGATAGTATGGGTCAAGAAGAAGTTGTGGACGAAACAGAAACTGTAGAAGATGCTACTGAAGAAACTGACAGTGAACAAGAACCAGAATTAACAGTTGAAGAAGAATTATAATTGATTTATTCTTATTCATTTTTCATTTTATTTTTCTTATCTCTAATTTAATATTTTTTCACATAAACTTATATATTCTAACCTTTGTTTTATGATTATCATGAAAAATTTAATCAATTTAAAGGATAAGGATAATAAAGATTTTAACAAGTTAGGTTTGAAAAAAAATATTCTTCAAGTTTTATCTAGATTGAATTATAAAAAACCCCTTGATGTGCAGGACATTATTGTACCATTAGCATTAAAAGGGAAGAATGTGGTATTTACTTCTAAAACTGGAAGTGGAAAAACTTTAGCGTATATGTTAGGTTATTTAGGAAAAATCAATAAGAAACAATCTCTTCAGATGATTGTTCTTGTACCAACAAGAGAACTTTGTGTTCAAGTAGGTAAGGAGGTTAAAACAGTTTGTGATCCTCTTGATATTAATGTTGGGATGCTTTATGGTGGAAGAAATGTTGCTGGTGATTATCGAACATTAATGAAAAAGAATCAAATACTTGTTGGGACCCCTGGAAGACTTTTATTGCATGTAAATGAAAAGAAAATTCGGGTTGGTGAAGTAAAATATTTAGTATATGATGAGTCTGACCAAATGTTTGATCATGGTTTTTATCGGTCCTGTGCTTACTTAAAACAAAGGGTGAGTAAAGATGCACAAATAATATTATCTTCAGCTACAATAACTGAAAAAGTTAAAGATTTTATTAACCAGGAAATTGTTGATTATGAATTATTAGAAATTGGGTATTTAATTCCAAAAAATATTTTACAAGAAAAAATATATTGTGATAAATTAGAAAAAAATTCTATCTTGTTAAATCTATTTTCAAAAACTAAATTTAAACGTGCAATGATTTTTTGTAATACTAAACTTAAATCGTACAATATTTCAGAATTTTTTCAAACTAACGGTTTTAATGCTAAATCTCTTAGTAGTGATCTTAACCAAGATGAAAGGTTGAAACATTTAAATTTATTCAAAGAGGGTAAAATTAAACTTTTAGTTACAACTGATGTTGCAGCTCGTGGGATTCATATTGAAGATGTTGATCTTGTAATTAATTATGATGTCCCTACTAAAAATGAGTTTTATATTCATCGTGTTGGGAGGACTGGTAGAGTTGATAAGAACGGTTATTCATTAACATTAATTTGTCCTGAAGATGTCAAAAGGTTCTATAGGATTGAATATTTGTATGATCTAGAAATTGTTGAAATTGATAAAGGTGATTTTGAAGATTAAAAAATATTTTTTAATCTTTGAATCCATAAGGATAAAATTTCTTTACAAATTCATCTGAAAATGCTAATTCAGTTAATTCTTCCATCTTTTCATTTAATGGTAAAATATAATTTTCTCCTCTTATAACTCCTTGATTTATTTTAATAAATCCTAATGTTCTTCTTGGATGTGATAGCTCTTTAATTAAATAATCTTTTTCATCTACAGGGAATTTTTGTTCTCTGAATCTTTTTACACCTTCATTGAAATAACCTATCTGTGAAGCAGTAATAGCATCCCAATAATCATTAATCTCTTTGTTAGCTTTTTTGATTAAATTCATACATGCAGTTAAGTTAACACCTCTAGTTGCGATATCTTTTCTTTTTTCCTCTCCATTTTGATTAATATCCTTTTCTGTAACTAAATAAAACGGTTGTCCATAAAAAGGGTTGAGGTTAAATTTAATGGCATCTCTAGAAAACATTAATGAAAAAAGTGCATCTGAATATTGTTCAATCAGTTGATCTCCAATGATTAATTTCTCTGTTCCAGCTTTGTGACTAGATTTCCAATTTTGGGGTGGGGCTGGTGAAAATGTACCTTCGTTATGTTGATCCCTAGTCCAAGAGTGAGGTATTTTTAATTTATGTTGATCGAGGGATCCATGATTATGGCATTTTACTATTCTGTAATCTTCTTGATTGTTACTATTAATATTAATATTAATATTAATATAAATATGGTGTTTTTTACCTTTTTCTAAATTGAATACTCCTTGAGAAGATAAATGTCCACCTGAAAGAAACAAGATTTTTTTGGTTATTTTTCCAGGTATGCCTGAACCCATACCACTCCAAGAAAAGTTTTGTAACAATACTGGTGTTCCTGGTTCAATGATGTTATCAATAGTTTGCATAACTTCAGAATAATTCTTTCCATTAATATCTATTTTTTTATTTTGAAGTTCTAGTTCAATATTGTGTGGTATGATATCCATATTTTAACCTCTGATTTTATGTGTGTTAATTATAAATCTAACGTGTACCTACTTAAATTTCTATATTTTGGTTTTTGATTTAAAATTGTAATTAACTTTAATTCTTCAGTTCTAAATTCTACAAACACTGGCCTATCACGAGATTTAGCAACTATTAATTCATTTTCATAACTACGTTCTTGATTTTTAAAATTATATTTATTTACAACTTCAAAAGTTTCATCAAAACCACTGTGATAAAATACTGTTTGATCAAAAGGATCTAAATTATGCCATTTGGGTGTAAAAGCTGCCTTTTCACCACACCTTCTATCAATATCTTCATTGAATTTGATTAAACCTCTTTCAAGAGGGGAACAATCATTATACATTGAAATTACTTTATCTTCATTTGAAACTTTTACTAAATTTGTAACTCTTCTATTATCCATGTCATTGATTTTATTAGTTCCTTGAACTCTGAATAAAATGTATGAACTAGGACCACTAGTTCCATATCTAGGTAAATATGATCCAATTGTTTCAAGTAATTTTTGATTGGTTGAACTTTTAAATTTGAAAACAGTTCCAATCTCAGAAAATTCATTCCATTGATTTTCCCAAATCTGATCTTGTTTTTTGACTTGACTCATTACATAATCAGAAAGAGCTTTGTGTTCTGTAATTCTTGTTCTTTGTTTTAAAATTTCAGCAGCTTGATCTCTAGTGGAATATAATTGTGCTGTGGATTTTTTAACAACATCTTTAGGGATTCTTCCATGTGATGCATCATGTCCAATTCTCCACGCTAATCCTTCAGTTTCATAAATTAAATTAGCTAAATTCATATTGTTAAGTTCTTCTAAGTTAGTTTTATCGGTTATGCTTGTCATTTTTTTTATTTCACCTTTAATTTAACATCTGATCTAGTTACTTCTTTGTAACTTACACCATACTTTTCCTTCAAATAATTGTTTATTATTTCACAACTTTGTATGTAATTAGAGTTCCATGAAATTTGACGGTCAACAATGAACTTTACTTCATCAACACCTTTTCTTTGGGCTTCAAAAGTTAATCTTTTTGAATTTGGACCATACAATTTTAAAGGACCTATATGAATTCTTAATGAAATATTATCAATTATGTTATCTACATTTTCTAGGTAGTTTCTTAATTTTTTTGGGTCAGGATTATACATCTGTGGGAATATATCAAATCCAGAGTTAACAAATCTTTTAAGGGAATACATCTGATCTTCAATACTAGTTACTGATTGTACATTCTGTTGTAAATTACAATCATCAACTCCTTTTAAGGCGGTAAGAACTTTGATTGGATATTCTGCTAATTTTTCTAATGTGAACTTTTCAAATATCCTTTCACTTTCAAAATAATCTACTAAAGTTGCGGTTGAAAGGTTACTATCTAATTGCCCTACAAAATCTAAATTTCTCTTTTTAATTTCTCGCCATAAATTTAAAATCCAGTCTAGGACAATTGTGGGTTCTCCACCAGAAGTTCTTAATACCTTTAAATTAGTATCATGACCTAATCTTTGGTATTGGCTAACTATCTTTTTTCTAGCACTTAGCATACTATCAATAGTTTCATTAATCCCTAAGTTAACTTTACCTTGTCCTGGTAATCCATTATTATTTTTGTCATCAACAAAACAATACCAACATCCACCTGATGAATTTCCTGTATGAAAATTACATCCTGCTATCTGTAATGTGAAAGGTGCATTATAAAAATTAACTTTTTTCATATTAAACTGACGTTCATGTTTGTACCATAAAGGGAAATCAAATTCTTGTTTTCTTAAAAATTTTTCAATTTCATTTTCTGTTTTTTTTGTAATGTCAAAAAATGGTGTTTCATACTTTTCAGAAGCTAATGGGTCAATTTCTTTAACATTTACCTTTGTTCTAAAAGGATAGTCTGTAGTACCAACTATTGGCATTAAATCAATTACCTTTGATGTGTCTTCACCTTGTAATGTTCCTCTAAAATCTGCAACAAGAATTTTATCATTTTGAATTAAACTTTCTCTTAACATTAATGCTCTGTCAATAGGATCAGTTTTCATTAATTAAAATTAGTGAGTGATTATTTAATAACATTTACCTATGACTATATGTGTTTCATAATAGTTATTAGGGATCATATTAAGAAAAATATTTTTCACAAAAAAAAACAATGCGCTTTGAACAATTAAACATTATGTTCATGTATATTAAATATGATGGTCTCCAATCATCTTTCAGTTTTCTTAACCCTACTCATTAATTACAATAAGCTTAAATAGAATTCACTTTCCCTAATGAATTAATGGTACCTAGTCCAAGTTGGAAATTAGAAGATACTGGATACAGTTTAGGAAGAATTGGGTCAGTATTTAGGAGATCTCTTCAAAGTAATGGTTTATCTTTAAGTGAAGGGGAAGTAAGTTTAGAAAAACAAGATTTGATCGGTTGCATTAAATGTTGTTATCACTCTGTTGATGATCAAATCTATTTTGCTGCTACAATGGATTTATCTTCAAGGGAATGTTATGATCTTGTACAAGAAGGTTGTTGTGATAATACTTTGTTTAGATTAAATTATTCTTTAGAAAAAACATGTGACCAATTAGGTTTGAAGTATTCTACAGCTTACAAGAAAGTACCTAATTGATTTTATTTCTTGTAACTTTTTTTGTTTTATGATAAGCACCAATTGCTTCACTTAAAGAATTGTAACCTTCTTTCTTAAGGAGTTTAACTAACCCTCTGTTAATTTCCTCAATAACTCCTGGCCCTTCATAAATCATTCCTGTAATCAGTTGTACTAAACTAGCACCACTTTTGATCATTTCATAAGCATCTTTAGCTGAGAAAATTCCTCCAACTCCCATGATTATATATCTTCCTTCAGTTTTGGTATAAACTTTGTTTATCATGTCAATTGATTTTCTTCTAACTAAATTTCCACTTAATCCACCTGGTCCAACTTTACTAAACTCTGCTTTAAATTCTTTTTCTGGTATGTTAAGGTCTTCTCTTTTTTTTGATAAATTAGATATCACAAACCCATCTACACGATGACTGTCACATACTTTAATTATATCATTAAGTTCTTTATCTGTCAAGTCAGGTGACATCTTGATAAATATCGGTTTATCGGTATGGACAGTTTCTAATTTTGTTAATAGTTCATTGAAACTTTTTTTGTCAGTAAATGGAAGCCCACCGAATGCGTTTGGGCAACTGATATTTATTGTGAAATAATCTCCAAATGGTTCTAACAATCTAAAACTTTTATAATAATCTTCAATTCCAACATTTAAATCAGCAGTTTCTTTACAATTAGTTTTGGCAATACTAATCCCTAAAGTTAATTTAAACTTTTTTCCATATAACTTTTTAGCGATAGCTTGACACCCCGGATTTTTTAAACCATAATAAACTACTATTGATTTATATCTCGGTAAACGCCACATCCTCGGTTTTTTGTTTCCTTTACATGGTTTAGCTGTAACTGATCCAATTTCTTGATGACCAAATCCTACATGTGGTAAAATATTCATTAACCTTGCATCTTTATCAAAACCAGCAGCTAATCCTACCGGATTATTGAATCGTATTCCTTTAATATCTTGAACTAACATTGGATGTTGATAATTGAACCAAAAATCTAACATATCTTTCAATAAAGGGGTTTTACCTAATAAATCTCCAACTTCAGTAATCAAATCATGAACAAATTCAGGATCAAATTTGAAAAAAATTGGTCTTAAAATTTTTGTATAAATTTTTGTATGAACCATTATAAACATCTTTTTTAGGAATATATTTAAAAATATTTTGATGTTAGAAGATGTAATGGTGAAAAATAAGGTGAGTGCTGAAACTAGCAATAAAATTATTTTAGTGTTAAAAATTCTTGAAAAAACTCATCAACCAACTATGTTAGAACAGTTAAGTAATTATACCTCATTTCAATTATTAGTGGCAACTTTGTTGAGTGCAAGATCAAAAGATTCTACTGTGATTCCAATTGTGAGAAAATTGTTTAAAGAATATCCGTCTCCAGAAGATTTTATTAATATTGATGTGACTTTTTTAGAAAAAAAGTTATATCAAATTGGTTTTTATCGGGTTAAAGCAAGAAATGTCATTGAGCTTAGTAAAATTCTTATCGAAAAATTTAATGGTCAAGTTCCAGACAATATTCATAATTTAATCTCTTTACCTGGGGTTGGAAGAAAAACTGCTAATTGTATCCTTTGTTATGTTTTTAACAAACCAGCAATTGCAGTAGATATTCATGTACATAGAATAACAAATTCTGGTAGGTTAAATTGGGTAAATACAAAAATCCCTGAATCAACAGAACAAGAATTAATGAAAATTGTTCCAAAACAAAATTGGAATGATATCAATCGTTTAATTGTAGATCATGGTCAAAGAATATGCTCTCCTGTGAAACCAAAATGTGAAATGTGTACTATCAAAGAATTTTGTAAATTTAATAAGAATTAATCATTTAAAGGATTTCTGTTTTATTTTTTCAAATATAAATTATTCATTTACCCCCTTTAATTGACTGTTCCAATATCTGTGTCAGATACGTAGTATGCCTTCTTTAATTATATGATGTATATGTTAACCACTTAAAAATTACAAAAAACTTTATAAATGGAGCTTGTTATTAGGTATAGGTAGGTATTATTATACATATTAATGTTCGAGAATTGGTGTGATATAAGAGTTTTAGATGTTCTAAAGAGTGATAGGTAAATTATGTTAAAATTAATGTAAACATGTGAGGAAATTAAAATGCAAAATTTAAAAGATTTTTTTGATGGGTTAAGCTATGAAGTGGCTAGATTGTCAATGGGTGATAGTTATGGTATACTTAATGGGGTAATTCAAGATACTGAAATACCTGAAAAATATTCAACTGTATTAGATTTAGCTAAGGGTTTAGTTGGTGCATTAGGTGGTGTTGGTGATGAAGATAGTAATGATCTTATGACTCAAATCCAAACTTATTGTACTGATAAAGAGGATGCATTAGGAAATAGAAGATCCATAAAAAATAGGGAAGTTAATATCATTATTAATCAGTATAATGGTACATTAGATGTGATAATGCCTGTTAAAGAAGATGATTTAGAAAGTAATGGTTTGCCAAATAAACTTTATGAGTCTGTTGAAAAAGTTTGTACAAAATTAGAAGCTGAATATCAATGTGTATGTGACCATAAAATTTGGGAGGGATATGTTCTATTTTCAGTGCCAAATGTTGTTGATAGAAGTGATTTAGCTAAGAGAATTATGGATAATGCACCTAAACAATTAGGTGGAACAAATGGGGACGGTCGAAGAATTGCTTATTTAAGAATTGCAGACAATTTTGCGTTTAAATATAAAGGAAATTCTGTAAATGAACTACAAGATTTAGGGTCAGTTGTTGAAATAGAACCTGTTGGTAGGTCAAGGAATGATCTAAATGAGAAAAACATTAGTCAATCTTATAGTTCTTTGCCTAAAAAAGAAAAAATTAGGTTAAGAAAAGAGATTAAAGTTTTGTTTGAAAATGGTATTGACAAAAATGTTATCAGACAAACATATTCACAAGTTCCAATACAAGCAATTGCTGGTGTAGAAGCTGCAATGACTCTCGCAAATAAGAAAAAAGATCAATCAAGTTAATATTTTTTATTTTTTATTATCTTAACTAATCTATTAAAAAAATTAATTATATGATTTTTCATGAGGATAAAAATGTCCAGATTAGAACAACTATTAAGAAAAAATTTAGAAGCAAGAAGAGATTTGCAGTTAGATTTATCTCAAATGAATTCTCAATTAGAATCTAGTCAAGGTACATATTCTCAATTAATTGAAGAAAAAACAATATTGCAAAAGGATTCTGATCCTAAACCTTTGAAAGAAATTATGCTTGAAAATCTAGAAATAATGACTTCAAAGTTTGAAGAAAGGGCAAGGATTAGTTATGAAATGACTCAGCAGGATAAAGGGATGGATCTATTTGGTTACCATATTATTCTTAACGATTTGATGTTAGAAATAGCTGAGGAGAAATGTATTGAAAAAAATCAAGATATCCCCATCCCATTTCAAAAGATGATTGAATTATCTAAAGAAAGAAACAGAATCAGGAATGAATTATATGACAGTATGCTTGAAACTTTATATCTTGGTCCGATAATTTATCCTGTAAGTAGAACCGAAATTAATATCTATTTGCCAATTAAGTCAACAACCGACCCATTTAATTTTCCTTTATTGAATGTATTGATGGAAAGAGTTGGAAGAAAAGTTATTGATAATAATGGTAATTTGGATTATGATCATTCCGATGGGTTTATTTCTTTAGTCTATATAGGTGGGAGAAATAAAATTAACAATATGGTGAATTCTCTTTACCCAAGTATTTCAAATCTCAACCCATCAGAATATTTTACATCTGCAAATGTAGTTTATTCAGTACTGGATTTAAGAAAAAATGTTCAAATTAAAACTGCTCAAGATTTTTTTGATAAAGTTGGTGGTTCAAGACATTTAAGAAGAATTAGTAGGACTTATGATCAAATTGAGCGTGCATTTAGTGATAGGAATAATAATTAAAATTAATACCAAGGAGAAAATTCAAAATGAAAGATTTGGCTGAAAGGTTAAGAAATAACCAACAAAAGAGGGTAGGTGCTAAAGTAGAATTGTCTGAGTTAGATCAAAGAATAAAAAAATTAGAACAAGAGATTAATCAATATCAAATTAGAAAAGAAGATCTTACTCAAAATCTTAATCAGTTAGGTAGTTCATTGATCGATGACCTAGTTGATGAAGTTAGATCTTATACTGTTCAATTACAAGAAAGGGTAAGTGATTATGATTCAGTTGTAATCAAAAAGGATCTTCTTTGGGTTAATGTTGGACTTAAAAGAGATAAACTTGAAATTTCAACACAAAATTTTGAAAAAGATGATTTTGGAAAATTAATTTCAGTTTATGAACAAAATAAACATATTAAAATTATTGCAGATCAATTACAACCTCAATATGATTTGGCATTAGAATTAAAAAATAGTATTGAAACATTAACAACAGATATTTCTAGCTTTGAACAAGAATTAGAACAAATCCAAAATTTACCTGAACTAGAAGTGGGTAGTGTTGTATATCAAAAAGAAGATGGTTCTGTTGATGTATATCTTCCTGTAATGTTTATTATTGAAGAAGATCAAATAAAAAATAATTTATTAGTTGATTCTTTAAATCATCATTTTTTGAATGCATTAACTGATATTGAATTTGGTGATGTTGATGAATTAGAAATTGAAGGTGTTACTAGGTATAATATTGATAATGTAAATAAATCTCAATTGATTAAAGAATTAAGAGAAAGAAATCCATCGCATTTTATTGAACATAATGTGAAATATCATATTATTGATTTGAATGAATTAGAACAAGAGATATTAGGAATTAAGGATGTAAAAGATAATTTTGACCCTGCAAAGTTTGATGCAGAATTAGGAACTAACTTTTATTCGGTTACTAGGCTCAAACCAGGTGATTTTATTCCTATAACTGATACTGAAAAATTTACTGGAATGAAATATACCTCTCTCTATAGGTTTTTGGATCATGCAGGTGGTAATATGATCTCAAAGACTAATGGTGGTGTAGGGAGGAAAAGTGCAACCTTAATTGAAGTAAATTCTTTGTATGTTTCGTTTACTCAACATTATGATACTAAATTAAACTTTATCTTTGCTGAGCAAGTTAAGTCTTTGTTTGATGAAAAATCAAGGGGGTTTAAGTATGAAATTAATGAGTCTAGGGACATTGTTAAAGAAATGGAAGAAAGAGGTTATTTAGCAGCAATAAAAACTTCAAAGGGTGATGTTGAAATTAATGCTTATTCAGAAAGATTAGTTCAGATTGGTATGGGTAATTATTTTATAGAAGTTTATTTTGAAGACCATAAAGCTGATTCTTTTAATTTTGACCAATTGAAAGATTTATTAGGTTATACAAACGATAAATCTTTAGTGTCTAAACTAGAAAAATTAGATGGATATCAAATTAATAAAAATAATACTGTGTCTGGTGAAATTATGTGTGATTTTATTAGGAAATTTAAATATTCTAGTAATGGGAAATGGATGAATCGTTCTTCATCCGATAGATATCAAAAAGTTAAATCATAAATAAAATAAGGATATAAAATGACAACTGGAAATCAAGACAAAAACTTAACTTATGTTGAAGCAGCAAGATTACTAGAAGTTAAACCATTAGATATATTTAAAGAAGTTAGGCCAGGAAATTTAGAAACTGTAATGTTATCTGATGGGATGTCTTATGTTTCAGAATCTGTAATTACCAATATGTTATTGGAAAGAGTTAAAGAAAATGTTTCTTATATCGTTGAAGAACCAGGAGTACAAAAATTAACTGAAGAAGAACATGTAGGCGCAGAAATTATTGGAGCTGGATCTATTTTTGAAGAAATTGATAGTTCTAGTTCTGTAGATAATGACCCTGTTATACCTATATCTGAAAAGACCACCACCTTGTTATCTGATTCTTCAACTGTTATCAATAAACAAGGTTATAAAAAAATCGGTTCAACTAATGTTAATCCTGTTGTTGATTTAGAAAAAACACTTTTAGGAAGTAAAGTATTGGAATATAAAAAAGAACATGGTGAAATGAATGTTGGAAATTTAATTCCTTGTTTAGGACAATATTTTGGTATTGTGGGTTTAAGTAAGTTGAAACAAATTTGTGATAAAAATAATGATTATTCTTTAATTAAATCATTTTTTGATGAAATTAAAAATGATACCTTTTGGTCAGGATATATTGTTGATCTTGATAAAGTATACAACTTGATTGTTAACAATTATCTTGAGATTGGTATTCCTGAAAAATATGATATTGAACTAAACCCTCAAATATTTTCTCCTGAAAATATTAAAAAATTAGAATCTCAATTACAACAAGATTTAGTATCTATTACCAATAATGGAAATGGTGTAAGTGATGGAAATAAGTTGCAATCTGAACTTGAGATTGGGAAAATATCTCAAGAAATTGGTTGCCCAATTGAAATAGTAAAGAATTTAATTAGTGAACAATATGACCCAATATATCTATATGCTGGAATAATTAAAGCCTTGGATTTAGATAAAAGTAGTAGTAATCCGAGAATTGGCAATAATACATTAAGTGTGACTAATGTAAATAAAAATTTTAGAAGAGCATTAAATACTGGTGGCGTTCATTGTATAAAAACCCCATTTGAATCGATATTTAAGTCTTTACCAAATGAGTTATTATTCACTAAACGTAATAGGGCTAAGGAGACTTGTTATTCATTAAATCCTGCTTGGGGAGTAATCACTGAAGGAACTGTTCTTTACGATTTTTTAAATCATTATTTAGAAGGAAGAAATGAAAACTGAAATCTTTAATTATATCAGTGCAGCAAGAAGGTTAGGGTTAAGACCACTAGAAGTTATTTCTAAAGTGAAATCTGGTGATTTAGAAGTTATTGTTGGTGATGATGGGATTAATTATATCGTTGGAAGTTCTATCCATAATTATCTTAATCCAATTGAAGAATCTCCTTTAATAGAAGTTACTCCTGTTGTTGGCATGCAAAAATTGATTGAAGATGTTGTTGAAAATAGTAAACAAAAATCAAAAAATCTTTTTAACAGGCGAAACTTTTCATCAGAAATATCTGAACCTAAAGTTGATTCTAGAATCTCTGTTCCTCGAAAAATTTATGATGAAAGTGAAATGGAAGAAAAAGTATTAGGTACACTACATAAATTATTGTTAAGAAAAGGTAAAAGTGTCCATTCAGTTTACAGTAATTTTAATAGTTGGTTTAGAAAAAACTTTCCAGATTATGATCCGGTTGAGTATACTACTAAATTGCAAAGTGAAAGTAAATTAATATCTAAGCCTAGGAAAGGGGGTGTTGCTATATTTCCCCCAGTTGATGAATTATCTTTTATTGAAGTTACTGATCATGAGGAATTAGAATTATTAATTAATAGATATTTGGAGGGGGATGATATCACCAGGTATGATTATCCAAATAAAAAATTAAATCGTGAAAGGGAAATCTCTTTTTTAGAAAATAATATATTAATTACTCCTAAAACTTCGTTAGTTTATTTGTCTGGCCCACAAGCTTTAGAACAACCTTATTTTGACGGATTAAATATTCGTAGAGAAAATGTAACTAGTGTAGAAAGAAAAATTGCCTATGCTGAATTGATTAAAAGAGATGTTCCTGGCATAAATTTATTTAAAGGAGAATTGTCGCACTTTGTATCTATTGATAACAATCAGAAAGATGCTTATTTGATTGATTATGATGGTTATGTTAAAGAAGATACTGTAAGGATTCTTGAAAAAATAGTTAGAAGACAATTATTAAAAGATAAATCTGTATTAATGACAAACTATTTTGGAAATAGGGAACAAGAAGAACAAAAATTTTTTTATCTTGAACCTTTAGTTTGTTCTGACTTAGACTCTTTTAAATTAGTTGGTGGGGATTCAGTAACTGACCATTTTGAAGATGACATTATTGATCAAAAGAAAGAAAATGGTTATCATGATTTAAGAGATAATGGGATTACCGCATTATCCATGAAAATTTTAATGGGTAAAGATACATTTCAATTAAATGAAAGAGTTCTTCGTATTATGCCTGATGAAATGAAAGAAAAATTTGGTAATTATCATGATTCTCATCATGATTGTAATAAAGATTATGCATGGTATATTGGAACTAATGATCTTATGAGAAAAGGGTTAATGGAATATTTTATAGGTGAAGAGCAAGAAACATTAGCTAAACTGGTTTTTTTAGTTGGTGTTGCAGAATCTCAACCTTATTTTATTACTAATCTTGAAAGAAATTGTTATTATACAAAAGATGGCCATAATCTATTTTATACTGATATGTTTGCTCTTGACAGGAAGGCTGAAACATTGAATATGTTAATTCAAGAAGAAAAAATAAGGCCTTTATATTTTGGAGAAAAAAATGTTGAGGAGTATAATGATTTTTTTAATACTTTAAAATTGAGGGAGCAAAATAGATTAACAAAAATTATTGATAATGCTTATGATGAAATTTCTAATTTATATCGTAATTTCTTTTTAGTTAAGGATTTATCTGAACGAAGATTGTTAGGCGATGGGAAGAAAAAGAGAAGTAAAGTTGTTGAAGTTGAAGGACTAGGAACAATTAATCCTAGAGTTAAAAAGAAAAGAAAATTATCTAAAGATGATAAGGTTGAATTATACCACATGTTTAGTGAGGGATCTGGTAATTATGAAGCAGTAAAAGAAAGGTTTAATATCTCTTCTCAGCAATATGCTGCATTTAAACAGAGTTGGTATAGGAAACATAGTTCTGGAATAGAAAATTAATTTAAATTAATCTGTTCTCAAAATCTTAACTAACTTAACTACTGCAACTATTAACCAAATCGCATTTAATATGATGAATGGCCATGACATAATCATGAAAGAATATAATGTTAATAATCCTGCTCCAATGATGTTGATAAGATTATAATTTTTATTTTCTTGATTAAAATTTTCATAAAATTCATTTAATAAAAATGCTAGAAGAATTAATATCATACCAATTAATCCAATTATTGTGTTTATCATCTTGTTATAGTTTATATTTATTTTATCAGTTAATTATATCACTCTTGACCTAGAATAACTTTCTGCTTTTTGAAATGCTTGTTCTCTTCTATTGAATAAACCTTGTAATTCTAAAAAGTGGTCTCCTAAATTTTTGATAATATCTTTTCTTTGTTCTGATGTTTTCTTTAAACTAGCCAAATATTTTCTATGTGGCATTTCTAACAGTGCCACTGAATGTTCTAATGAAAGTTTTTGACTTAAGAACAAATTTATTTCATCATAAATTGATGCCAATTTTGTTAAATGATTATCAAATCCTTTAACCTCTTCTATTGTTGTTTGAAATCCATGGAAATCATCTTTTAAGATTTTATTACTTAAATAGTCTACTTTTCCTTGCATTACAACTGAATCTTTAATTTGTGATCCATTATTTTTTGATTGAAAATTAAGAAGTTTTATTTCAGTAATAGCATTACTAATACCTCTCATTTTTTGGTGGGTAGAATTTCCATTTTTTAGATTTTCAAATGAATTATAACATTTAACTAGTTTATCATGAAGTTGTTTTTGTTCTTCGGCATTAAGATGTTCTAAAATTTGGTGAGCTTTACTTTTAGATAATTTTTTATTTATGCTACCAGATTGAGTTAAAAATGGTTGTAACCAATTTTCTTTAAAAGAATTTAAGTTGGTATCTACGCAGCTTAAGCTATCTATCTCTCTTTTTATGTCCTTGATGCACATGGTAGTTAGCAAAAAGTAAGGTTATTTAAAGGTTGTGATTAAGATCACTTTTTTGTTAAACGCAAACATATATAAATGAAAACATCTTTTCTAAAATTATTATAATTAAGTAAATTTAAGTGGTGGGTGAAAATAGTACAAAACAAAAAGAAGTCTAAAAAAAATAATGTTGTATCTAAAAATGCACCATCTTTAGACTTTAGAGGGAAATTATCTTATCTATTCAAATTAAAAAATAATAACAATAGTAAAATTAATTCTAATTCTAAAAAAAATGGTAAACATCCATTATTCAAACAGAAACTTGAATTTGGTCAAAGAGCGGCTGATTTTATTGCATATTGGGGAGGTTCATGGCATTTTATCATTTCATTGATTTTAATACTGATTATTTGGATGATACTTAATACTTGTATTGTGATATTTAAATGGGATCCTTATCCTTTTATTTTAATGAACTTATTTTTATCATGCTTAGCGGCATTACAAGCACCAATTATCTTGATGAGTCAGAATAGACAAACAGAACGAGATAGGTTAGATGCTAAATATGATTATATAGTTAATCGAAAAGCAGAACGTGAAATCCAAGCAGTTCAAAAAGATCTAGAGGAAATAAAAAGAATATTGAAAAGAGTTGATAAAGGTGGAAAACGTTGGTGGTAAGGTTTATCTTAACTTGTATACTCCTCTTTTAAATTAGTTAAATGTGTGAAATAAGCGCCAATACCATTATTAACAATATCTAACATCATATCTATAAGGGATTTTTTTTCATAATGTTCTTCTGTTAAGTTGTTCCTGATTTCTGTTAATTTGTCTCTACCACTTTTTTGATAATCTAAGTATAATTTTTTCTCAACTTCAATTAAATCTTTAGTTAAAGATTCTTTACCATAATCTGTTTTGTATAAATTAGCTAAAATTTCTAAATCTTGATCTTCATAATCAATTTCAATATTAACAAAGTTTCTTAATGATTCTCTTCTTGTTTTATCTGGGATTGCTCTTAATGCTTTTTCGATAAAGGTCGTTCTAATGAGGTTGAAACAATCATATCTTTTATTAAAATCATCAGCATAATTTCTGACATTTCTATCAAAATAATTTATAACAATTTGTTTTCCAAATTGAATAACATCTTCTTTTTTAAAATTAGGATCATAATCTAATGATTGTAATTGTTTTCTATATTCATTCACTGTACTATATTCTGCTAGAATTTGTGCAAGTGTTAATTGTTTGTTTGTCATATTATTTATTATTGTAACCTTATTTATTTACTTATCTGCTGATTTCTCTGTTTATCTATTTTAAATGAAGTATAATTGTTAATATTAGAATTAAAGAAAAAAAGAAAAAAAATTAAAATAATGTTAATCCATAAACCACTAACAATGGTGCGAAAACTATCGCGAATGTGTTAATTACTTTGATTAACGCGTTTAATGCAGGTCCAGCAGTATCTTTGAATGGGTCACCTACAGTGTCACCAACTACGGCAGCTTTGTGTGCTTCACTACCTTTACCGCCAAAGTTCCCATCTTCAATGTACTTCTTAGCATTATCCCAGATTGCTCCAGCATTTGCCATGAATAAAGCCATTAACAAACCTGATAAAATTACACCAATTAGTAATGCTCCTAACGCTTTTACTCCAAGGAAATATCCCACTAATAATGGTGCTAAGATTGCTAATACAGCTGGTAATATCATACTTTTTAATGCTGCACTTGTTACGATATCAACACATTTAGCATATTCTGGTTTGCCGCTACCATCCATGATACCTTTAATTTCTTTAAACTGTCTTCTAACTTCTACAACAATTTTCTGAGCAGTGTTTCCTACTGCAGTCATACATAATGCTGAAAAGATAAAAGGTAACATACTACCAATGAATAAACCTACCAGAACAATTGGGTCAGTTAATCTGAAAACTAGTTCTTCAGTTAATACGTGACTAATCTCTTCAGTAAATGCTACGAATAATGCTAGTGCTGCTAATGCTGCAGAACCAATTGCGTAACCTTTAGTAACAGCTTTTGTGGTGTTACCTACTGCATCTAACTCATCAGTAATATTTCTTACAGATTTATCTAAACCACTCATTTCAGCAATACCACCAGCATTGTCGGTAATTGGACCATAACTATCTAATGCAATGATCATTCCTGTTAATGATAACATTGATACTGCTGCGATAGCGATACCATAAACACCTGCAAATTGGTAAGATGCTAAAATTCCTGCACAGATAACTAATACCGGTAATAGGGTTGACTGTAAGCCAAAAGCTAAACCTGTAATCAAGTTTGTACCCGCTCCAGTAGTTGAAGCTTCAGCAGTTTTTCTAACTGGTGCATATTTTGTACTGGTATAATACTCAGTAATAACATTGATTAATAATGTGATTACTAAACCAACAATTGCTGCTAAGAACAAATTTAATGGGTTATTAGTGTACATAGTTGCAAAGTAAAATCCTACTGCTGCAATAACACCAGAAGCAATTAAACCTTTATACATAGCTCCCATAATATTTTTAGATTTACCTAACTTAACAAACCAACTTCCAATAATGGACGAAATTATTGCAATTCCCCCTAAGATTAAAGGATATTCAATTGCCATATTATAAGTTGCTGATACGCTTGGAATTGTTGCTAATAACATTGCTGCAAGTAAAGTTACAACATAAGTTTCGTAAAGGTCTGCACCCATACCTGCACAATCACCTACGTTATCGCCAACATTATCTGCGATAGTTGCTGGATTTCTAGGATCATCTTCAGGGATGCCTGCTTCAATTTTACCAACTAAGTCTGCGCCAACATCAGCGGCTTTAGTAAAAATTCCACCACCTACTCTTGCGAATAAGGAAATCAATGATGCTCCAAATCCAAGACCTACAAGTAATGCTGGTTCTGGATATATTGCATAAAATAAACTTACTGCGAATAAAGCAAGACCAACTACTGCCATTCCTGTTACTGCTCCGCCTTGGAACGCTACAGATAAAGCTTCTTTAAGTCCTGTCTTTGCAGTTTCTGCGGTTCTTACGTTAGCTCTTACCGAAATATTCATTCCAATATAACCTGATGCTGCGGATAATAATGCACCAAGTACGAAACCTGCTGCGATAGGAAATCCAAATAAAACCCATAAGATTGCTGTAATAATTACTGCGAAAATTGAAATAGTTTTGTATTGTCTAGCCATGTAAGCCATAGCTCCTTCTTTAATAGCGTTAGAAATTTCTTGCATCTTTTCTGATCCCGCTGGAATTTTTAGGATCTTGAAAGAAAGGTATGCAGAATATAGTAATGCTATTAAACTCATTATAATTGCAAAAATTGCTACTGACATTTTCAGTATACCCCCTAAGTTATCTTATTTTTTGATTATTATTCTTAACGTTGTTTAATATAATTTTTCATAATATTTTATTCTCGGTTAAGTAGTAAGAATTGCGAACTCCTATTATTTATATATTTTACTATAGAGGGGGCACTTATTCGTAACTAAGTGGTGTGGAAAAAAGGGTTATTTTTAAATGTGTGTGTGTTAAGAATTAAATTAATAATAAAAAAATAAATCTATTCATCATCGTCTCCTTCATCAGTGCCATCTTTGATTTTTTTAGCAGCTTCTTTGAAGGTTTCAATTTGTTTTTCAGTAAGTTCTTCATACATTAAGTATGCTTGCCTAATGTTTCTTAGAAATCGAGATTTTTCATAAACATCTTTATCAATGTTTAAGAAGATATATTTTTTATCTGTAACTTCTTGTCTAAATATTTGTTTCATGTGACAATCAACACAAATGGGATAATCTCTTCTAGTTTTAAGAACCCAATTAGTTTTACATATTCTACATTTTTCTTTAAATTTTAGTCTTGCCATGTATATCGGTTTCTATAAAATGCAACAGAATTAATCAAAAACTATCGCTATAATAACTTAAAATAGAGGTTTAGTTATATATCTTTCGGGGAGATGGTTGTTTTTAGAGGATTATTTGTTTTTTTTGATTAAATTTAAAAAATATTTTTTACTTTTGTTTTCTCCATAATATTTATAATAATCTGGTTTGAGGTTTATTTTTTCAATTAATCTTTCTTTTATAATTTTGAAATCTCTTTGGTTAGGTTTGTAATCTCTTTTAATCATTTCTTTTTTGAGAAGTTCAAACTTTTTTTTGTAAATATTTTAACTTGTTTTTGAAGAATTTAATATGTCCTGGTCCAAGGAGTAATTTTCTGGTTGGTTTTTGATCTTTGGATGCTTTTTCACATGTTTAAGAAGCATTAGTATTTCATTATATTCTGCAATGAGATGTTGGTCTGCTAAGTATTTTGGTTGGATTAAATTAATTCGTACCATTGTTTATAAGATAAATTAATTTGTATAAATAGTTCTTGAAACTACTTAATGGGAGCAACATTACAAAAAATTTATAAAAGAACTTAATTATTATACTAATATGAAGATTAATTTTGAATATAATGGTGAGTTAAAAGATAGATTAACAAGATTCTCCCCTGAAACAGATAAATCTCTAAATCAATATTGTAGTTCTTCTGAAATGCATAGTTTATTTGATCAAAATAAAGTCCATAGGGAATTATATGATTTAGTAAGCGGATTGCCTGATATTTGTGATGAAAAATTAAAAACTTATGGTGGGATTGTTAGAAATGTTGTGTTACCTCTTCAATTAGGAATTAATACCAGGTCATTTTCTGTTGATAGAACATTAAAATCTCACTTTAGAAAATCAAGATATTCTTTAAATAAAAAATTAATTGATGATTTTTCAATTGTATTGGCAAGAAGTATTCCTTCTTTTGTTTTAGAATTATTATCTAATGAACCAAGGTATGATCTTTTTAGTATGAAGACAGGGGAAGTGTATCATTTCTTAAAAATCCCTAGAATTAATGAATATAAATCAATCTTTAATTAAGCAACATTTTTCATAATTTCAGTATATTCAACTTGAATGCCATTTGGATATGTTTCAGAACGTACTTTTTCTAATTTTTTCATGATGTTTTTGAATGCTTTCTTAATGTTTTTAATGTCTTTTATGTTAAATGCTTGGCCACTTTTTGACATTTTTTCACCTTTGATTGTAATCAAGGGTCCTCCAAATAAGAATTTTTGTTGTCCTGTTTTTTCTTCAAGATAATCAAACATAATTTTAATTTTTTGAGCTCCAGTGATTCCTTTAATATTTGGAAGTTGAAAATAATCTCCTCCATAAATATGGCAATCTGCTTTAAATGGGTCATAAAAATCTCGCATTGGATCTAGCATAAAATGGAATTCGGTCATATCTAACTCTTGTTTTAAATTTCTATAAACATACCCATCATATCCTACTGTTTTAAGTGCCCTAGGGCAATTACCTCTTGTATTTTTACAAGGTGCTGCTAATGTGGGTCCATGGTGGTATGGGTGTCCAAATACCATTACTGCCCAATCTCTACATAATTGATGACAATTTGGACAATATAATCTAACTGGGATCTGAAAACAATTTGCTTGATAGATTTTAGTACCTATCTTAACTTGACTAGCAAATCTTTTCCATCTTGGTTTAATTCCACACATCGGTGCAACTTGTTTTGCAAATTCAAAATCAGTTAAGTTTTTAATCATCTTTCTTCTAAATGCTCGATCTTTTTCTAACATTCTCATGAAACTATAAACATAAATTTGTGTTCCAAAAACATGAAATACTTTATTTTCTTTTAGTTCTAGAAATCTTTTGTGTTTTGGAGGTATGAAACTTTTTTTAATTTTTCTTTTTTCATCTTCTGTAGTTTCATCAAACATTGCTGCAAGTTTCCAAATTAAACTTGTAATCTCTCCTTGTACTCTTCTACCCGCACTATTTCTAGAAATTAATTGGTTATAATCTTTTGGAATAAGTAAATCTCCCTCTTCTAAATATTGAAAACGTAAAGGTACTCCATTATATTTTTCTACACTTGATGACAACGAATTTTCAATATTTGTAATCGTTAAATGTGTGTGAGGATGTTCTCTTAGATACATAAATGCACATGCTAATGTTGAAAGAAAGCCTAAATGTATGTGGCCAGAAGGTGTTAATCCCATTGCTAATGATTTGAAATTTCTTGTCATAAATTCGTTAAAATCCCAAATTAAACTTGCCATTGATTATTAATTAATATCAATATGTTTATATATTTTTCTAAATTAATAAAATTGTAATTATAATTTTAAACAACTGAGGTGAATAAAATGATAAGACATCATGTAACATTAGAAAATTTAATGCATCATATTTTTATGGGAGATTTTAGTGGTGATGAAGGTACAATAAGGGTCATGTTAGGTATGTTAATTAGTGATGCAAGACGTTTAATAAATCAATATAAAAAATTAGGTTTAAAGTATAATAATAATGATTTCAATTTTGAGAAATACTTAACATTATTATTAAATGCCAAGAAATTATATGAATCAAAAGACGAAGCTGATTTTATTGATGCAAATCAATTACTAGCTGAAGCAAGTGAAGTATTTATTAAATTGGTTAACCAGAACAGAGAGTTATTACATGGGAAAGGAATCATGCATAAGGATATGAAATTATTTAATCATATTGAATTATGTGAACATTACAATAAACAATGATTTTTTTATTTTTTCTTTCAAAACCCATCCAAACTTAACTGCTCTTTCTCCTTCTTAGCTTTGATTTTCTTGACCATTTCGTCTTCTGCTTCTAAAACTGATTGAATTTCTTTAGCTCTATCTACAACAGAACTTGGCATCCCCGCAAGTTTAGCTACATGGATTCCATGACTTTGGTCAGTTCCACCTTCTATTAATTTTCTTAAATAAATGATCTCATGACCTTTTTCTTTTACTGCAACATTGAAATTTTTGATTTTGTCAAATTTATCTGAAATTTTGTTAAGAACATGATAATGTGTCGCGAACATAGTTTTTGCTTTAATGTTTTTGTAAATATGTTCTACTGTACTCCACGCAATAGCAACACCATCAAATGTTGATGTGCCTCGGCCAATTTCGTCTAGGATTATTAAACTTTTATCAGTAGCATTGTTAAGAATGTTAGCTGTTTCCAACATCTCTACCATAAATGTTGATTGGCCAAAACTTAAATCATCTTGGGCACCAACCCGAGTAAATATTTGATCAACAATATGTGATGAAGTATTATCTGCTGGGACAAAACTTCCAACTTGTGCCATTAAAATAATTAGCGCAGTTTGTCGCATGATAGTACTTTTACCTGATGTGTTTGGTCCGGTAATTATCATGATCTCATTATTTTCTAGTTTAACATTATTAGAAATAAATTTTTGTTCAATAGTTTCAATTACTGGATGTCTTCCATTAGTAATTTCAATCATATTTAATTCGTTAAAATGTGGTTTACAATAATTGTTGTCCATTGAAACTTTACTGAAAGAAGATAGTACATCTAGTAAAGCTAATTTTTGTGATGCTTCTTGAACAATTTCTGTAGACCTTTTTAGTTCTTCACAAATTGCTTGAAATAATTTAAATTCTAATTCATAAATTTTTTCTTCTGCTCCTAAGATTTTTTCTTCTTCTAATTTTAATTCTTCTGTGATGTAACGTTCGGCATTAGCAGTAGTTTGTTTTCTAATGTAACTTTTTGGAACTAAATGTACATTTTTTTTCGTAACTTCAATAAAATATCCAAACACTCGGTTGAAAGAAACTTTTAATGCATTAATCCCAGTTTTGGCTTTTTCTCGATCTTCAATTTCTCTTAAGAACTTTTTAGAATTTGTTTTAATTTCAACCAGTTCTTTTAATTCTTGATTAAAACTACTTTTAATAATTCCGCCTTCTCTAATTGTTGTAGGTGCATCATCTTTGATTGATCTTTCTAAAAGTAAAAATTGTTCTTGCATTGATCCAATCAAACTAACCTCTTTTAGTAAATTAGAATTAAAACTAGAAATTATTTTTTTAATTAAAGGAATCTTTTGTAATGTGTTTTTTAATGAAAGTAAATCTTTTGGATTGGCATTACCATAATTAACCCTGCCAATTAACCTTTCTAAATCATAAACTTCTTTTAATAAATCTCTTAATTCTTCTCTTTCAATAACTTTTTCATTTAATTCTTCTACTGAGTTAAGTCTTTGAACTATTTTTTGTTTGTTTAGTAAGGGTTCTTTGATAATCTTTTTCAACATTCGTGAACCAATAGAACTTACTGTGTGATCAAGAACTGATAATAAGGTTCCTTCTTTACCTTGATTACGAATATTTTGACTAATCTCTAAATTGATTAATGTTCTTCTATCAAGTAACATTATTTCAGTATCATTAATAGAATTAATTGATTTGAAATGTGCTAAAGAGTTTTTTTGTGTGTCTTGTAAATATTTCATTAATGCTCCAGCTACACTAATTTCATTTTTTTTATTTATGTTAATTTCATCCAAACCAAATCCCGTTAAACTTTTAACATCAAAATGTTCTAGTAAAATTGCTTTGGCATTATCAAACTGAAAATAATAATCTGGGAATTTGTTTACAAAAGAGCCTAACTTTCTAATTGTGGAAATTAATTCAGTATTAACCATCATTGATTCAGGTACAATGCATTCAGAAATATTTCTTCTTTGAATCTCTGCTAAAATTGATTCTGTGGATCTTGCTTGTCCACATAACAATTCTCCTGTTGATAAATCAGCGATTGAGTAAACATAAGATTCTCCATAAGATTTAATTGTTATAATATAATTATTTTCGTTAGCATTAAGAAGTGTTGATTCAATTAAAGTTCCTGGGGTAACTATTCTTACTAATCCTCTTTTAACAAGACCTTTAGCTAATTTTGGGTTTTCTAATTGTTCAACAATAGCCACTTTGTGACCTTTCTTAACTAACTTTCCAAGATAAGTTTCTAGAGCATGATATGGTAATCCAGATAATGGGGCGGCTTTTTCTCCTTTACCTCTGGAAGTTAATGTGATCTCTAAATCTCTGGCTGCAGCAATGGCATCTTCATAAAACATTTCATAGAAATCCCCCATTCGAAGCATGATCAGACAATCAGGATTTTCTTTTTTAGCATCCCTGTATTGTTTCATACCTGGAGTTAACAAATGTTCAGGTATATCTAATACACTTACTATCTTTTTTGTTTGCCCTGCTGCTGGTTCAGTCATAGTGATTAAGGCAAAAGTTAGCTTTTATTAATTTTCTTATTATTTAATACAACAATAATACTATCCTCTAAACGATAAATTTAAAACATTATAACATATTACTCTTATTAAAAGAGGCATACTGTATGAAAGGTGATTTAGAATTATTCAAGATATTTGGGATTGAAGTAAAGGTACATTTCTCATGGTGGATAATTCTTGTTCTTTTAGCATGGGGATTAGCTTCAAGTTTCTTTCCAATATATTATCCCGGTTTATCTTTAATGCAATATTGGATAATTGGGTTAGTATCAGCTTTCTTGTTGTTTGTTTCAGTATTATTACACGAATTTGCACATTCATTAGTTGCAAAGTCAAGAAAAGTTGTAGTTAATAGTATAACTTTATTTTTTTTTGGTGGTGTGGCAGAAATTAATACTGAAGATTTGAAACCTTGGGACGAGATTTTAATTGCTTCAGCAGGTCCAATATTTTCCCTCTTACTTGGAATTATTTTAATGTTTTTTTACTTTAATATTTCAAATGCTTACTTTAACGCTATCACATTTTATCTTTACCAAATAAATTTTGTATTAGCAATATTTAACATGATTCCTGCATATCCTTTGGATGGTGGAAGGGTATTACGGGCTATCTTACATTATTTTACTAAAAGTTTGAAAAAATCAACATATTTTGCTTCATTGTTAGGAAAAGGTTTTGCTTGGTTTTTAGGATCAGTAGGTTTTTTTAGGATTCTAAGTGGTGATTATGGTGGGATTTGGTTAATGTTTTTAGGTATATTTTTACATTTCTTGGCTGGGATGAGTTTTGAACAAGTACTTTATTCTGAAATTTTAAAGAAATGGAAAGTTAAAGATTTGATGGAAAAAAAGTTTCCAGTAGCGTATGGTGATGAAGATTTAGCACATTTCTTAACAAGAAATTTTTCTTCTAAATATGATTCATTTTTAGTTGTTAAAGGAAAAAAGTCAACTAAAAAAGAAATTTCTTCATTTTCAAAAAAGAATTTATTAGGTGTTCTTGATTTAAAGAAAATGGGTGAAATGACCATAGAGGTTGAAGAGAGAATTAAAGTAAAACAGGTTGCATACCCATTAAAGTATTTGAAAACATTGAGTTCTAACCAAAAGTCAGATGTTGCATTAAGAACTTTACTTAAGCAAGGATTGAATATCTTACCAGTAATTGATAAAAGTAAAGTTGTTGGTTTAATGTGGAAAGAAAGATTAATCAGAAGTTTAGTCTGGGAAAGGAAGTATGGGGTTGTAATGAAGAAAAAGTGACTTGTAATGTGGCCACTCTTAAGTGACAAATTATTAAAAACATTTAAATAAAACCTTTCTTTTTAAAGTATTATGAGTAATACATTACCTAATTTATTTGATTCAGAAGTTTATGTTAAGAGAGAATTTGATAGATTGAAATCTGAAGGTAAATTCCCCGAAAAAATAGTGGAACCAATTGATACTAGGTTATTGGGTGGTTTTAAAGAATGGGTTGCATGGCTTCCTTTTGGAGCATTAAGTCCAGGGACTCGTTTTCCACATAGGGGTTATGACTTTGCTGCATATTTAACAAAAAATGGTGTGTGTAGATTTAGTTTACCAAAAGAGCTTCCTGTAAGAGCAATTGCTGATGGGAAAGTATTGTTTACTGTTGAAAAAGGATACGCTTCTTCAATATATATTGATCATACCATTAGAAATTCTGAAAATCTTAAAAAAAGAAGAAAGTATGAGGGTTTAGTCTGTAATTATGGGCATGTTGAAACTTGTATTGATGAGGGTGATTATATTAAGCAAGGTCAAGTAATTGGCCATTTATATGGTGATGATGATTCTGAATTATTTTCAAGGTTAGTTCATTTACATTTTGATATTGAAATTATTAATAGTAATATGTCATTAAATACGTCATGCTTATTTCCTAACTTAGAAAAAAATAATGTTGATTCTAGGGGTAATCCTTATTTTAAATTAATCAAATCAGATGCCGAAATTTTACCTTCAAAAAGAAGGATTTTTGCAAATACAATCAATGCAACTTATTTTAAGCATGAACCTTATCAAGATATATCTCAACATTATGCTGAAACACATTTGGGTAAATGGGGGAAACTTTTTTAATATATTAATCACATTATTGAATTATAACTTAATATCATGACCTCATTAAAAATGAATTTGTCACAAATAAAAGAGTCTGTACTGAAAGAAATTAAACAAAGAACAAATTATGAATATGTGGAAGTTCTTAATAGGGCTAATTCTGCAATCTTATTATCTTTATCTGTATTAGGTCAGAAAGTGTTTTATCCAGAAGAAGGTGGGTGGATGACTTATCATAAATATGCCAAGAATCTTGGGAAAGAAGTTGTTTCTATCAAATGTCATGATGCTAGAATTGATTTAAATGATTTGAAAAATAGATTGGAAGAAAAATGTGTTTTTATTTATCATCCTTTAGGTGGTTATTTTGCCGAGCAGGATATTGAACAAATTTATAAAATCTGTAAAGAAAAAAATTGTTTAGTAATTATGGACGTTTCTGGAACAATCGGAACAAGATTATGTGATGGGAAATATGCTGATATCTGTTTAGGAAGTTTTGGTGATTGGAAATTAATTGATTATGGGCAAGGTGGGTTTATTTCGTTTCAAAATCCTAAATTGTTTAATCATTTTAAACCTTTATTTTCAGCAATGACTTTTCGAGGAGATTATGAAAAATTATTACATCATTTTAATATTCTTGATGGCCGGATCAAGTTTTTATTAGATAAGAGGACAGAGATTATTAATGATCTAAAAGAATTTGAAATTATTGGCAAAGATAATGAACTTGGATTTGTTGTTATAGTAGTGCCAAAAAGTGAAACAGATAGGTTAAAGATTGTGGCTTATTGTACGAAAAATAATCTTGAATATACGATGTGTCCAAGGGAAATTAGAATTAATAGGGATGCAGTTTCTATTGAATTGAAAAGGTTGTAATGTTGTTAATATTTTGTTATATTTTATGCAATTTTAACATGCTTCACAATCTTTTGTGCCACTAATCAGTGACAAATAACCAAAAGGTTTAAATATTCTGATATATTATAATAAATAATGTTACAAGGAAATTTAAATGAAGCAAATAAATATTTTAACAAGGTTATTGATGATTCAAGTATATTCTCATGTATATGGGATTTGGGAAAAGCTATGAAATATGTTGGTGTTGAAAATTCTGGGGAAGATCAAAGATTAAAAGATCTAAGGTCAAAAATTTTGACAAAAGGAATTGAAACTGCAATTAGAAAAGAAGTTGTTCTTTTTGGAAATGCTATCGCTAGAAATGATATAAATACGGCAATGTTAATAATCAAAAATACTGAATATTGTAGGGATACTAACCTGGCAGAAGATGGGAGATCTGATATTAATCGAAGATTAATGAACGGTGGATTAGGTGTTAATATCAATGTTGCAAGTGTTTACCAAAGAATGTTAGATAAAATGTATCAAAGAATTAATTTGCCTGCTTTAGCTAATCCTGAACATATGAAAGATCCAACCATGGGCACATATGTCTTAGAGTTAATTTTTGAATAATTCAATATCTATTAATTGTTTTACCTAGTGTGATAAAATGGATATTACCTTGGAAACCTTTTTCTCTAGCAATTATACCTAAAGCCTTTGCTTGGGTTCCAGTAGTATATATGTCATCAAAAATGATCAAATTATTTGCATGAGATAAATAATCTAAATCTTCTTCTATGCCAATTGTTTCAAGATGATCATAGATAGTATTTCTGTTGTTTGAAGAATGTGATTCTCGGCAAGGGTGGACTCTTTCGAATATTCTGTCTGGGTAAAATTCATAATTTTGTTCTTCAGCAATAATTCCTGCTACTAAATTGTTAACATCAGTTTTGTAACAGTAATGGGGGCAAGAGTTTGGAGATGCCATTACTTCTGTTTTTCCTTTTAAATTTAAATTGTTAACTAAATGATTTAGTCTATGTTGAAATTTTGCCAAGTTAGTTTTTAAAGCGTACCTTTCATTTATGATTTTTCCATTATAAAAAAATTCTTCTTTAGCCCAACTTTCAATTTGGTCATGGGTGAAATTTTTTGTTTTCTTAAAACTTAGAACCCAGTTAGTAAACGGGTTTCTATTACCACCATTCCAAGGGAAATATTCTTCTAAAAAGTGATGTTCTATTCCCGGATCATAATTTCCATCCATAAAAAAATCTTTATCAAATGGTACTGTTCTAGGTTGGTATTCTAATATGCCATTTGAAATATAACTTAATAAATTTAAAAATTCATCTTGGGTATTAACAATCTTTCTTGCTTCTGCGTTAGCTAATTGTTGTTGCGATGAATAACCCCAAGTTACACCGATTGGTACTATTGATACTTGATGTGCGTTAAGAATATCTTTTGCTGAATCACCAATTAAGTATGTTCTTTGTTTATGGATTCCAGATCCTTCAATAATCTTTTCTAATAATTCTTTGTTAGGTTTTTTAGCATTTCCAATAATTTGAACTTCGGGTAAGCTATGTTTTTTAATAATTGCTCTAGCGTAAGCTTCGGGAGAATTAGTATAAATAGTTAACTTGTGGTGTTTAGCAATTCTGTGGAGCATTATTTCTATTCTTCTGGAATAGGTGTCAGACCTAATCATATTAAGATTATTTTTTAAGTAATTTCTTCCAGCAGGATTTGTCAAGTAAGGTTGAAGGTTTTTTGTATCAACAATAGTTTCATCTAAATCAAGTATGAAATGTTTTTTTGGCATAGCAAATCTTTTTACCATTTAATCTATTTTCCCCGACATTTGATTTTTAATCACGTTAATTTTATTTTTATGTGTCTTGATCCAATTATAATCCTGACACATATTATTTTCTAAAACGTACAATGGTTTTTCTTGATCAATGCAATGTCTTACTGCATGTAAGGTGCCGCTACTATCACTTGCACGAATTACAACCACTCCGTGTGTTGATAAACAAGATACAGTATAATTTCTTTCAACAAAACCTGTGCCTTTAAAAGGATTAAATCCAATTGGATATTGGGATAGAACTAAATGGTTGGTAGAGATATACTCTTGAAGTGTTTGATTTTCTGCTGGAAAATATCTGTCTAAAGCAGTTCCAATAACAGCAATGGTTGACCCATGATCTTTGATGGCAGTTTTATGTGCCAATGTGTCACAACCTTTTGCAAGACCACTTACAATACAATAACCTGTTCCTTCTGTGTTGAACTTTGCTTTTTCACCATAAATTAATCTCTCTAAGACAGATTTACCGTGGATTATGTCTTTTTGTTCTTCTAATTTTCGTGTGCCTATAACTACCATTGATGGTCTTTTAAGTAATTCTAAATCTCCTCTATAATATAAAACCGGTGGGGAGTCATCATATTTTTTTAATGTTTCTGGATATTCTTTATCTTTGATTGTAATGGTGCCAAAATTGAAACTTGTTTGGTCTAATCTTTTCATGATTGTTTCAAATCCTGGAAATTGTGTTATTGGATCAGCAAATTGTCCAAACATATCTTTTGGTTTGTGTGCATAGAATGTATTTTCAAGATTACCGTAAGTTTCTAGCAAATTTCTTAAATGTTTATTTGATTTACGACTGATTCCTATCTTTTTAAGTTTAGGATTGTCTTTGCTAAGAATTAGGGCACAATGGTATAACGATTCCCTTCTTGATTTATCATTGAACATAAAAATGTTTGTGCGCGTCATATTTTTAAGCTTTTATATTATATTTGATATAATCATGCTTGTGTGTTTGTATTTTAATATCTCCCGATATATCCACCACAATGAAAATTCTTATATAATCAGTTTGAAAATAGTTTAATATGGCAATATTTGAAGGGATGTATGGGCTTTTTACTTTATTCAATTATGGGCACACTATTAGTGGTAAAATAAAAAAAGAGCATTTTAAAAATGAAGTTAATTTCTCTAATTTAGAAAAATTGACTCTAGGTGGTTCTGTTTTGATTGGTATTGATGCGGTAATCACACCTTTATTTATTGGTGAATCTTTACATAATCTGTTGGGTGTCAATTTGGATTACAGTCATGAACAAGGAATTATGTCATTAGAATTTTTAGGTGCTTATTCTGGTATGTTTTATCATGCTGCAAAAAATTTTAAACAAGTTTGAAATTAAATTATTTTTAATAAATTAATAATGTGTTAGTTTTTTTCCAATATAACTTAAATAGTAATCTTTAAATACCTGACAAATTTAATTTTACATGATGGCAAACAAAATAATCCCAAATCAAAATAAGCAATTTGAAAAATCAATTAAAAATGTCAAAGTATTACATGATTTTTTAATGAGGGAATTTTATCAATCAAGAAAATTATTACATCTAATCTCTCATGCTAAGAAAGGTAATAAAAAATTAGCAAAAAAATGTTTAAAAGAATTAAGGGGTATGTTTGGTATCGAGAGGGTTGAAAGGCGTGAAGGAAGAGTTTTTAATTCAATGGTTACTACGGTAAAATCTTTACAAACTAAATATAAAAAAAAGTTCCCTGGTGAAGTAGAAAAAACTTTAAAATTATTAGAACAAGCAAAGATATATCACAATTTTTTTGTTAAAACTCTTTCTCGTGGTGGTAAAATTGAGGTCATGTTAAAAGAGGCAGAAAAAGACGATTCTAAATTATCTGATGTTGTTAAAGTAATTGAGGATGAACTTAAAAAGTTTCCTTCTTTTGAAGGTGTATTAGGATCAATTGAATCTAGTTTAAACTCAGAATTAAAACATTCTATGGTGGGCGAAGTTGATTTAGAACTAGAATTAGAAGTTAAGATTAAAGAGTTAGATGCTAAAATTGGCATATTACAAAAAGAATTAAAACAGGTCAGGTCAAGGTTTGGGTTTACTGAAACTTTTTTAGGTGGTATTTTCAGTAGTGATAAGGCGTCAGTTAAAAGAGAAAAAGAAATTATAAGTACGCTTTGGGGAACTTCTATTTTTCGTGTTGGTGAGGGGATAGAAGGGGAGATTAGTAAGCTTAGAAATAAGTTGAACAAAATTAAAATTGCAAATGGTGAGAAAATTCATAATGGCCTAGTTCAGTTTGACGATATGTACATTGAAATTACTGATGCTAAGAAAAAAGCTGATTGGACTTTAAAATATGTCACTAATTATTTGAAATTGTTAGAAGGTACGCTTAGTTCTTTAAGTTTTTCAGAAGGTTTAGAAGTGGGTGATTTATTTAGTAAAAATAAATCTATTTCTATGGCTTCTTCTATGTCCAATCTTAGTTCTCAGTCAATGTTAAACAATGTGGCTAAAGAAACTAAACAATTAAAATTAGAATTAAAAAATTTTGATCTATTTTTTGAAAAATCTGATGTTCCAGTTGTTGGTCTTTATGACAGTTTAGATTTGTGTGCGGATCTTTTAGGTGTTCTTTCATTTGATATTACTAGTATATTTACTTTAGATAATTTAAGTAAAAACAAGGCTAAAATTAGGAAGCTTAAAAATGCTGCAACGAAATTTAAGTTGCATATGGAAGATGAGTGTAACAGTTTTAATATCTTGGTTACTAAATTTCATAATTCGATTAAACATGGGTCATAATTTTTCATTATTTTTTCTTTTTTAAAAACAGGTGTTCTTTAACTTAAATATTTGATATAATTCAATACTTTTAATCAATTGAAACATTAATTGTTTATTAACTAACTATCAATACTTTAATTAATCGAAAAGAATATAAACTACTTCTTGCTTTTTCTTTATTATGGAATCTACAAATTATATTCAAAAAATAATCGATAAGAAAACAGATGATGCTGTTCATCGAAAATTTATCCGGTTTAGCATTGGCGAATTTCCTCGTGAAAAAATCATTATCAAACAAATGGCTAAAAAGTTACAAATTCAAACTGGGTTTGAGTTGGCAATTGATCTTTATTTACTAACTGCAGATTTGTTAGTTAAAGAAGATGTTACAATTGAAGGTAAGGGCGTTGTGTTTTCTACCACTAAAGGTTTGGAAAAAGATATTGAAAGTGCTGGGTTTGAATTGATAGATAAAAAAGGTAAAAAGTATAACATTAAATTTGAAATGCCTGTATCTAAATTTAGGGAAGCGGTAGTTTCATTATCTCAATATTTTATGCTATTAAATTATTCTGTGGCAGGTATTACTATGAAAGTTAAAGGATCATTACCTAAACCTGGTAAAATTGTGGAAAAATTTGCTACATTTAAAGTTGATAATAAATATGCTACTCCAATACTTGAAAACTTTTTGTTTGATATCGATAAAAGTGAATATTCCAAAGCAAAATCAATTGATGTCGACATCACTTTTATTATTGATGGTGCGGAAATACCTAAAGAATACCAGGACGATTTTGCTTTAGCAAGATTACATGCTAAGAAAAAAGGTAAGATTAAACGGGTAATCACTGTTGATGCTAATGTTGTAAAAGAGCATGAGTTTGATTTCTGTGTTTGATTTTTTTTCTATTTTTTAACTTAATTCAAACTTCTTCCTAGTTAACTTTATAAAATATTGAACTACTATAATTCTTTATCATGGCAAGTATAAAAAAATTGTTAGAATCAAAAGAGAAAATTGTCGTAACTGCAGCATTACCTTACGCAAATGGAGAAATGCATGTGGGGCATGTCTTAGAACATATTCAAGTAGACATCTATACTAGATTTTTAAGATTGATTGGAAAAGATGCAATATTAATTTGTGCTTCTGATATGCATGGTACTCCTATTGAAGTTAATGCAAAGAAAGTAGGTAAACAACCAGAAGAATATGCTTTACCTTTTTGCAAAAAACATCAAAAAGATTTTGCTAAATATTTAGTGAAATATGATAATTATTACAAAACTCATTCTCCTGAAAATAAAGAAATGGCTTACTATTTTTACAAAATTTTGAAAGATAAAGGTTACATTTACATTAAAGAAATTCCTACTGTGTTTTGTTCTTCTTGTAACCGTCATTTGCCTGATCGGTTTGTGAAAGGTATTTGTCCTCATTGTAATGAAGAAGATCAGTACGGTGATATCTGTGAAAAATGTTCAACTGCACTGAAAGGGATAGATTTAGTTAACCCTAAATGTACTTTATGTGGTAACGAACCTGAACATAAAAATAGTTCTCATTACTTTTTCAAGTTAAAAGATTTTTCTTTAGAATTACAAGCATGGTTTAATGATGATAATTCTTTGATACAAAAAGAAATTAAAAATTGGATCACTAACTGGATAAAAGGCGGGTTAGATGATTGGTGTATCTCTCGTGATGAACCTTATTTTGGGTTTGAAGTTCCGGACTGTTTAGATGAAATAGGTGAGAAAAAGTATCTATATGTGTGGTTAGATGCACCTATTGGATACATTTCTTCAACAGTAAATTATTGTGATAAAATGTCCAGTGAAAATAAAGATCTTAATTGGGAAGATTATTGGAAGTCTGACAAAGGGCAAGTATTACATTTCATCGGTAAAGATATTGCTTATTTCCATTACTTGTTTTGGCCAGCTGTATTGAAAGGTGCTGGTTTTCCATTACCAGTATTAACTACTCATGGTTTTGTTAATTTGAACAGTTCTAAAATGAGCAAATCTCGTGGAAACTATTTTTCTGCTGCAGAATTTTTTGAATTGTTTGGAGCGGAAGGATTAAGATTTTATTATGCTAATCGGTTGGATCGTTCAATTGTAGACTTAGATTTAAGTTTAGATGATTTTGAAGCTGTGAACAATAAAGTTTTAATTGCTAATTTGGGTAATTTTTGTTATCGGAGTTTAAGTTTTGCTGCTAAGAATTACTCTCAGGGGTTTGATAAAGTTGCTAATGGTGACGATGAACAGAAATTGGTTGAGGAGTTTAATAAGTTAGTTCATAGTCCGAATGGTGTTAAAGATTGTTATTATGGACAAAATTTTAAAGGTGCAGTTAAACTTATTTTACAAATTTCTGATCTGGGTAATGTTTATTTTCAAAAATTAGAACCTTGGAAGAAAAGGGAAAGTGAGGAAGGTGAAAAACTGGTTTGTGAGAAAATTGCTTTTATATTAAATCTGGCCCGGAACTTATCAATTTTAATTAAACCAATTTTACCAGAATTTTCTGCTAAAATTGAAAAATCATTCGGTGTAGAATCTGTTGTTGGTAAGGGTTGTGATGGGTTACAATGGGAAGATATCAATTTTGATTGGACTGGCCATATTGAAATGGTAGATAAATTAGTTGATCGGATTGATGCTAAAATTGCAAAAGAAAGATTGAATGTTGTAACTGGTGGAGATGTTAAAAGTGATTCTAAAAAAGAGAATTGTTTACCTTTAAGTTTACGAGTGGGTCAAGTTGTAGAAATTAAAAATCATTCCAATGCAGAAAAATTGTATGTTTTGCAAGTAGATTTTGGTGGGGAGATCGGTAAAAAACAAATAGTTTCAGGGTTACGTGGTCATTTTGAACCTAACGATCTTTTATTTCACAAATTTTTATTTTGTATCAACTTACAACCCGTTAAACTGCGTGGTGAAATGAGTGAAGGGATGATACTTGTTGCTGAAGAAAAGGATGAAGGTGGTGAAAAGCTTACCTTGCTTGAATTGAAACCAAGCCAGTTTGAAAATGTTGAATTGGGTGAATTTGCTACTTTTGGTGATTTAATTGTTTGTGAAGATGAAATTGATTACAAACAATTCTTGAAAGTTAAAATGAAAATTTTGGGTTGTAAAGTTGTTTGGAAAGAGAAAAGTCTTAATGTTGCTGGGAAAGAATTAGGATTGCCTGATGTAAGTGATGGTGCTAAGATCAGTTAATTAAATATAGTTCACTGCAATTATTTTATTTATTTATTATGTTATATTCTTCTTTTATTATATACTTTTAATACTTTTATAAAATAAAAACATTTATAAATCTTCAGAGATTGTTTTTAATATAAATTTCGAGATAGATTTTTGGCTCAAAGGGGTAATGGATGTTGAAAAAGGGGCAAGTTACAGTATTTATGATTATAGGAATTCTAATTCTTGCTATTATGGGTGTTATGTTGTATGTCAGCAACACATTTATTACTGAAGAATTTGCAGCTGAAGGTCAACCAATAGTTGATACTGTTACTCAAGAGTTTGTTGCAATTCAAGGATATACTGAAACTTGCTTATACAGCACAGCTCAAAATGGTTTGATTCTTCTTGGCCAACAAGGTGGCTACATTTATCCAACTTCATTAGGCGATTTCTCAATAACAAATCCAACAGATTCAATTGGGATCTCTATTGATCCTTTACTAATCCCATACTGGCATTACAATTCTGAATATAATGGTAATCCTAGCGTTTCATTGGCTAGTTTACAACCTTCACTTTATGATTCTGATTTAGATAAAGATTATGCTGGTGGTGAGTATATGAGTATTGAAGCTCAACTTGGTCGTTATATTGAAGAGGAGATTAATGATTGTTTAAACGATTACGAAGTTTTCAGTGGTCAGGGATTTAATGTTTCAGCAGATTTTTCTGGAATGCAAGCTACTGCTAGGGTTTGGGACAGCGGTTATGTTGATTTTATTTTAGAACTTGATTTAAGTGCGGTTAAAGGTGGTGCTCAACAAGAAATGACCACTTTTTATGCGAGCCATGATTTAGATTTAGCACACATTTACGATATTGCTAACCAGATAACTGAAGCAGAACAGAACTATACCTTTTTAGAAAATCAAGCTTTGGAGTTGCTGAGTATTTATTCACGTTTAGATTCAGATTTTTTAGCGCCAATGTCTTCAATGGATGTTGGTGATACCTCAGATAGTGTTACTTGGTCAGCTACTGAAATTAAATCTAAGGTTATTGGTTTGTTAAGTTCATATGTTCCTGTGTTAAGATATTATGGGAGTGAAAATTTTATGCGTTATGAATATTCTGATGATGAACTGTTAACTGACTTATATCAACAAATATCTGATAATATGGTAGTTCCATTAGGTGGTGCTGAAGATTTAGGTGTAAGTTTTAGTTATTTTTCATGGGAACCTTACTTGAGTATGAATGGTGGCCAAGAAGAAATTGAACCGAGTGGGATGGTAGTTACCAGTCCTTTTGATGTTGTTCCATTTAAGTTTGGTTTTTTAAATTATTATAACACTTACGATTTAAGTTATCCTGTACTTGTAACAATTGAAGATGATGGAGCTTTCAAAGGTGAAGGTTACACTTTTAATCTTGCATTAGAATCAAACATAATTAATAATATCCCTGCTGAATCTACTGAAAGTTTACCAATTCCAACAGTTTCATCTAACAAGGCAAGTTTGGCTTGTGATGAAGAACAAAGAAATACTGAACTAATTCAAACTATCGTGGTTGATGCTTATACTAATGAACCTATTGAAATGGTGGATGTAGTATTTGAACTTCCTGGATTTGACAGTTGTTATATGGGTGAAACTGATAATTTAGGAAGTTTAGAAGATAATTATCCTTCAGCTTATGGTGGGGTACTTGAATTGTCACATGATGATTATTTAACAACTGAATACTTGATAGATACTAATTTCTTTAAAGAGTCTGGTGGACTTTATGGGTATTCAATTGCTGGATTAGATTATCAAGTATTAATGATGTATCAAGAACAAGAATTAGAAGTTAGTATTGATGGTTTGTTTTTGAGAAAATGTATCACTCCAAAAGTTTGTATTAGTAAGTGGAATTATAGGCAAGATGATTGTAATGAAGATGCTGACCAAATCTGTTTCAGTAATGGTAATGTTTCAATGTTAGGTTCAGCATTCTTTTCAGATTCAGTTTTAACTTTAACAGCTAATGGTAGTATTACCAGAAGTAACGAATATTATGCTAACTCAGGTTCAATTGAATTTTTACCTGAATATTATCAAGCAACATTAATTTTGGAAAGAGTTAGTCCTCTTGTAGAAGATTATGGTAGTGCTCAATATACTCAGTTTGTTAATTTAGAGGGAAATGAAACAAACACAATTACATTAGTTCCTGGGATTTACAAAGTAGATTTGAATGTAATGATTAATGACGATGTTTTAATATATGAGGATGATCGTTGTTTATACGATGATGAAGAAGATGATTATACTTGTAATAATATGACTGGTTTAACATTAGACAATTATGTTGGTGGATCTTATTCATGGGATACAGAAGATACTTACTGGTATGTTTATCCTGAAGATTTATACAGTTCAGACGAATTAACTTTCCATGCATTATTGTATGATATTAATGATGCACCTCAATCAACAATAAGTTATGATGACGATAATGATGAAATTGAAATTAATGTTCAAACGCATGAAGATTTGATGGTTTCTGGATATATCTCTGAAATCGCTGCGATGGAAAATGCTCGAGCAACTCTTGAACCAGAATGGAGTTCAAGTTGGATTGAGGAATAATGTTAAAAAGACAAGAAATTTATGTTTAAATAAAAAAATTAAAATTTTAAAAAAAATGATAAGATGGATTTAGAAAGTTTGAACAGGCCAATTGAAAGGCAAAATGTTATTGAAAATGAATCAACTAATTGGGAATCTGCTCAAAGTATAAGGTCGAAAAAGATTTGGTCTTTTGTGGGTTTATTTATTATATGTTTAGTTGTAAGTTTACCAATCTATTCTGCTAATGCAATGGCAACATCACTTTCAGTTACATCCAATACAGGTAATAGTAATTATGAAGGTTACCTTAATGCTGAAGGTGATACTTGGAATTTAGAAGCTACCATCACTGATTATGAATCGGATTTTGGTGAAACTGCGATTAGTCCAGATCAAGTTATTGCTGAAATTGGAAGTTCTCAAGTGGAATTTAATTCTTGTTCAGCAAGTTCTGGAAATACAGTCTGTAAATTTCAAAGTGTACTTGAAGATGGTATTGCAGAAGGTACTTACAGTTTTGATGTTGTCATTTATGATATGGTTGAAGGTTCTAATAGTAGTGATTTAGGAGGTATGTTGGCATCAGATTCTGAAACTATTACTGCAGATGGTTCTGAACCAAGTATTTCTATTAGTGACATATATCAAATGGACGGTAATGTTTATCTTGACTTTACTGTTGAAGATCAACCTGATGGATTATGTTCTGGGTTAAGTGAAATTGAAATTCTTGATTCTGAAACTGGAACCTCACTAGAAACTATTAGTTTAAGTGAAGAAGATTGGTTAGGTGTTTGTGAATTTGATTATATTAATGATGGAGATAATGCTGGTGTGTTATCTGTTGAACTTGATGGTGAAGGTACTAGATATATTAAAGTTCAAGCAACAGACTTTTTAGGTCATACAGAAACCAGTTCCGCTTACAGTTTCGCAACAGACTTTGTTGCACCGGTGATTCAAACTGGAACTTTAGCACTTCTAGATTTTGGCGCTTATGTTGGTGAAGAAATTCAAGCAAGTGATGTTGCAATTAACATTACTGAATGTGACGAAATTGCAGATGTTACTGCAACTTCTGACGATATGGAATTTTATAGTCAATCTGCTGATTGTGACGAGATTGATGATGAAGAATGTATCTGGGAATGTATCTGGGAAGATATTTCAATTAATGCTGATGGCAGTTCAGTTTCTGCTGAAATCACTGCAGTTGACGAAGCTGGCAATTCTGCAAGTTCAACTGTAAGTTCAACTTTTGATCTTGATTCAGATGCTCCTGAAGTAATATATTTCGGATCTCAGTATCAATATGATGATTATAGTTACGTTCCTGCTGATGGCGATTCTGTGTTATACATGCAAATTTCTGAAAGTGGTTCAGGGATTGACGAAGATAGTATCGCATTAAATTTGTACGCGTTCGGCGAAAGTGATTGGCAAGAACCTGACGTTTGTGAAAATTCTACTTCAGGAAGTTATGATTATGAATGTCAATGGGAAATTGACGATGCTGGAACTGATGGCATGACTACTACTGAAGAAGTTAATTTAAGGTATGTTAGTGATAAAGTTGGTAATGATGGAACTTTAACATCTTATGAAATTATTGTTGATGGTGTTCAACCGCAAATTACAGAATTGGAAGTGTATGGTTTTTCTGCTATCGGTCAGAAAGATTATTTTCAAAGTAATGATGATTTAGTAATTGAAATGACTGTTACTGAAACTTCTGGATTAGCAGTTTATGTTGACGTTAACGATATTGTTATGGACGCTGAAAATAAGTATCTGTACGACGATTTGAAGTATGGCAAGAACATGACTGGTTGGGTAGAGTTTGATGAAAGTAGTTGTTCAAGAGATGAAGAAACTATTGATTGGGAATGTTCATTCAGTGTAGATTCTATTAAAAGTGGGTACGATAGTCATGCAAATTTTGAAGTGTTGATTATGGACACTGCTGGTAATTCTGCTAACTGGGAATATCTTGACAGTAACGATGATGCTCAGAACGTTATCGGTGGAAGTGAAGGAGAATATTCTATCGAGATATATGCTTTGGACGAAGAAACTCAGCCAGACTTTTGGGAACAGTCAAGTGGTTCTTCAACATTGAATAGTGCGTTTGTAGATTTAGATATTGTAGGATTAACTTATCCGCAAATTGCTCTTACTACTAGTTTAAGGTCAGACAATGATGCTAAAGCTACTTTAATTGAATTGGATGAATGTTATCCAAGTGAAGATGAAACTGGATATACCCCTACAATTTCAAGATCATTATTGTTTGGCGGTAGTGCTTCTGGTGAGCCAGATTCTAGTCCTGACTTAACAATCATTTTAGAATTTGAATCTTTCGCAGCTTCAGAAGTGGTAGATTTAGGGGCATTAGCTGAAGATGGTGATGATGAGTTTGATGGTATTGATTTAGAGTATACTTGTCAGATGAGGATTTATTCTGTGCTTGACGATACTGCATTAAGTTATGCAGAAACTCAAGAAATTGATTTAGTAATACCTTTTGAATATTCAGAAATGGGTGCATTGGACGAAAATGTTGATTTGTTAATGTACGAAGCTGTAGATAAGGGTTGGTTCAGATTTTTAAACGTTATGGGTAAGATTCAGAAAATAATTAATTGGATCCAGTGGGGTGGTAAAATTATCACTGCATTTATGACGTTAATAAATGTTATAGATATTATTCAGATTGGATTTGATAAAACTAGGGTATTAAGTAGTGGTGGTTATTTCTTTGCATCAAATGCTTGTATAGTTTCTAATGTAGGGATTAAAGAAAATTTAATCAATTTTTTTGACGATTTTGGAGTTGTATTTCAAATATTGTCTTGTAACCCTAGTCCTACTAAAATAGATGGTGGTACTGGAGCTGCAACTGCAGTACATAATTATCAACAAGGTGTACTTGAAATTTGGAAAGTTGCTAAAGGCGATTGGATTGGAAATGCTTTCGCTGATAAAATTGGTGATTCTGGAGAAAAAACAGCTTCAGGAGAAGCTTGGAGTGATATTGTTTCAATAACTGCTAACACTGGAAGTGCAAGATTAGATGATAATATAATTACTTCATTTATAGGATTGTGTATCCCTGGGATATTTTATCAATTTGATCAGATGAGACAGATTGAATGTACTTATATCAAATGCCTTAAAGAAAATGTAGCTAATGGAATTACTACAGTTGACATATGTCAGAAAACTAAAGGGTACTTATATTGTAAATATATCTTGGGTGAAGTAATGGAAATGTTACCTTTTGACATATTAACTATGGGAGTTCAATTCTTAATGAATATAGTTAAAAATCCAACAGGAGTATTTTTTGCAGTATTAAATAAATTGTGTTCTCTAGAAGGTTGTTTGTTACCTGTGGAAGGTGGTCTTTGGGTAAAAATTTGTGGGTTTTTTGGTTATTTTTACAAATTATTAGATATTGCTAATGATGTTGTTGGTGTTGTACAAGGATTTAAAGTTACTCAATATGATGTCTGTGCAGAAGCTGGTGTCCAAGAAATGTTGGATGAAGTTAATGCAAATAAAGCGGGTGAAGAAGAAGCTGAATCAGTAACTACTGACGATTTGGATAGTAGTTCAAGTGATGGTGATTCAAGTAGTAGTGATAGTTCAGGTGAAGATGAATCAAGCGATAGTGGGGATGAATAAAAAGATGAGTAAAATCAGTTGGTGTTGGAAACAGAAAAATGGGTTTGAAATAATTGAACCTAACACTAACCTTAGTAATGCTTATCTAATCGAAGCAAGAACAACATTGAAAAAAATAGTACAAGATGGTAATCGAACTAATTACGATAAATGGGACCTTATCATGTCTTATTATTCATGTTACAATGCTTTATATTCAATATTGATGAAAGCTGGAATTAAATGTGAATTACATTCTTGTACGATTGAAATGATGAAATTTATTGAGTCATTTACTGATGAAGATTATGAATTTTTAATGAATTTAAAAGATAAAAGGATTGATGTACAATATTATTTGAAAGATTACAAAATTAATGAAAATCAGATTAAAAAAGTTAAATTATTTGTCCATAAGTGTGAAGTTATATTGAACAAAACTGATTTGTCTAAACTAAGAGGTGAACTTGATGGTACAAAAAAATAGACATATGTCTAAAAAAATAGACATAACCTCTTTATACTTGTCTGATTATAATTTATATTTTTCAGGGAGAGAAATTGGACGTTTAGTAAAGATTAACCACCAAACTGCTATGAACCTCTTAAAACAGTTAGTTAAAGAAAAAGTTTTGACAATAGTTAAGAAAGGTAGAAGTAATTTATATTATTTGAACCTTGACAGTTTTGAATGTACTTATTATCTTCAAATTGCTGAAATTGTTAAAGCAAGAAATGCTTTAAGTAATGTTGAATTAAAATTAGTTATTGAAAAAATTGTTAGTTTATGTGAAACTGTAATTGTGTTTGGAAGTTTTTCTTCTGGAAAACAGAAAAACAGTTCAGACATTGACTTGGTTGTAGTATCTCCTAGAAGTAAAGTTAAAATTCAGGACGAAATAAAGATTTTTCCAAGAGAAATTAATATTGAATATGTTACTTGGAACAGTTTTGCAAAATCGTTAAATAAAAAGAATCATTTAGCTATAGAGATTAAGAAAAATCATTTGGTGTATGGGAATGTTCATGGACTAGTTGAAATTTATAAGGATTATCAAAAATGAAACATAAACTATTCGCGATTGGAATTGTAATGATGTTGGTAATGTCTGGGTTAGTTGTTGGTGCTACTTTTGGGGGAACTACGAGTGGTAGTAGTGGTAATGGTGCTGGTTCAACAGAGGATTGTATTTTTTTACCTGGTAATGTTTGTATCCATCCAGGTTTAGAAGATTCTGTTATGAACAATGGTGTTGATGTTGATGATTCTGACCATGGCACTAAATGTGCTGATGGTGGATATACTGCTTGTTGGTATGTTGATGATCGGACTAAAAAAGTTATGTGGGATGAAGATGGGTTAAGTGGTGATCAAAAAGGAAAAGTTGCTACCAGTAGTAATGATATCATGTCAGAAAGTTTGAAAACAGAAGATGGTGCAGTTGTTTTTACTCCTGAAACTGGATTTGTTAGAACTGCAAAGAGAGATAAAGTAACTTATTATTATACTCCAGATGGGATTGTTATTGGTAGTAATGGTAATGTTTATGTCCAAAGTTCTACTGATGATGCTCAAAACCCAGATGGACATAAAAACCAGAAAATAGGATCTGGCGTTGACTTTGGTAATATTAAATCAATAGATTATATAGGTGATATGCCTTACATTGTTACTGGTGAAGGTGATGGTGCAACGCATTATTTTATGCAATCTGAGTCTAGTAAGACTGATGTAACTCTATCTCAAAGAGAGTACGATGCTGTTGGTGAAACAATACAAGGCGCTGGTGGATTTAGTGATTATTATGAAAGTAAGGATGGTATTAAATCATTTACTTTTGGTGAACCAGAGGATGGTAGAACTAGAACTTCAGTAGGAGAATCTGATGGTGTCTTGTCTATATATCATGCTTCAAGTGAAGCTGGAAAAGTTGAGTTCAAACAAACTTCTGGCGAATACCAGTTTACAGATGGTAGTACTATCACTTTTGATGAAGAATTTGAAGCAATCTTAGATTCAGGTGGAAGTAGAGTGAAGGGAACATTAAAATATGCTTCAAAACTTAAAGAATATACCATAGTAAATGATGATGGGGATGTGTTAGCAAGAGTTAGTAATAAAGCTGAAGATGGCACTACCACTGAATATGTTAATGATGGCGTAACATACAAAAAGACAATCGATGATGGTGAAGGTAATAGAAGGGCTGAGAATTATAATGATGGGCAAATAACTTCTGATTATGGTACAACGAGTGATGGGTTGCAGTATGAAACTGAGTATGAACTTAAAGGAACTACTGGTGGTTTTGGAGATCAATTGAAAAGTGGAACAAGATATGTATATGATGGTGATGGTAATTTGATTGGTTTTAATTATGATGATGCTGCTGCAAATGGCATGGGTAATCTTGAGTATGTACAATATTATATTAAAATTGATAATGAAGGTAATGTTCAATTTAGTAGTAATGAAGGAACTAATTGGGGTGATACTCTATCAACTTGTACTGGTTCATGTTTAGAAGCACTTGAATCAGCAGCACAAAAGAAACAGCATGAAGAAAATATTATCTCATTTGCAGAAGGTTATGATGAAGTTGCAAATATATTTTCATTATCAAATGATCTGTACTCTATCAATAGCTTAATCTTCTCACAGATTGATGGTTATAATGAATTAGTTAATAAGATTGATTCTTGGTTTGCAAGTTCAATTTTAGGTAACCCTGAAAAAGCGTTAACTTCACTAATTTGTGATCATATGTTTTTCGATAGTCCACAAGATATGGCTTCTGATGGGATTGCTGTGATTGAAAATTCTTATGGTAACAAACAAGCAATTGCAATGATTAATGCAGAAGTTACTGAAAGTAGTGCTTTACTTTGTTCGTTGGAATTTGATGAAGATGATGAAGGAGAGTACAGTTGTCCTGAAGGATTGGAATGTAACGAAAATGATGGTTTTTGTTATAATGAAAATGATGAACGAGCAAATGGTTATTTTTATAAAGTTACTTGGGGTATGAGTGCACCTGCAGATGAAGCTTTAACACCTGAAGTCATGGAAGGAAATTTGGCTGTAGAATATAATGTTGTATTAGATAAAGATGATAATGATTATTATAACTTTTATGAATCGGATTCTTCTGAAGATTGTCCTTTAAAATTGTCTAATGGTGAATCTGATGGAGCAGTGATTACTTGGTGGAGTGATCAGGACTATACCGGACATGAAGTTTGTATCTTGTGGGAAAGGTGCGGTACTAGAATATATACTTCTGGTGGTGATGCGATGCGTACTGATTTCTGGAAATCTCAAAATCCTGGGACTTTGATTACTGGGAATTTAGTTGAAATGTCTGACATATGCAATACCATCGTAAAAGCTAAAACTGGTATAGTACAACTAACTAACCCTGATGGTTATAGTCTAAGCACGAAAAGTTCAAATAGTGATGACGATGTAGATTCTAATGATGATGATATTGAAGTAAATTATCCTTAACATTATGAATAACTTGTAGATCTTAATTATAAAAAATGAAAAAGTTTAATCTCAGTTTTGTCAAATCAAGTATAAGTAATTATTTCAACCTACTCAGAGAACTGAAATCTGATAAGTTCATGAAAACTTTTAGCATAGACTTTATTTCAATTTTATTCTTTTCATTATTAGCAACAATTTATGGGTTTTATTTGAACAAAATTTCTGCAAATTTGTTAGAAACATGGGATTTAACTAATCTGAATATTAATATTTTTGAAAAAAGTGCCGAAGAGTTAGAATTGTTTTCTAATGATTTACAGTTTTTTTTAATATTTTTTCTAATTGGATTAACAGTAATTATAATCTCTGGATTAGTGATTTACACTTATTCTAGGTATCGAATTTGGAAAGAATTATCTCCCACTAAAAAACATAAACATTACTTTTTAAAATGGATTGTAATGGTCCTTTCTTTAGGGTTAATTATAATCTCATTCTTATTACTTTTATCATCTTTAATTGTAATGATTAGAGAATTTTTATTATTATTCTATTACTCCGAAATATATTATTATGTTGCACAACTAATTTCCAGTTTTATAGGATTATATCTAATGGTTATGTTTATCAATGTAATGTTTGCAATCAAGTTCAGTTTTAATCAATCGTATAAAGTGTGGGATTCAATTGGTAAAGGGTTTGGATTGATTAGAAATAATCTCAAAAAATCTCTTAAAATTTGCTTATTTGAATGGTTAACATTAATTTTGTTAACTGTTATAATTTTTTTACCTTTAAATTATTTCTTTACTTTAAGTGAGTTAGTTAGTTATCTAATCAAGTTAATCATTTTTGTACTTATACTTGCTTGGTACAGAATAGTCTTTGTAAAACATATTGTCAAAAAAGAAATTCATCATAAAAAAGAATAAACTGAAGAATAAAAAATAAAAATTAAAATAATATCATTATTCACCTAAATACTCCTTAACCACATCTTTCTCTGGACAAACAAGTAATCCAATAGAATAATCTCCCCCTTCAACTTCCAGGCCTTGCGCTTCTAAACTTAACTCTACAGTTTCTCTTTGTGTTTGTGTTTTGATGTAATTTAATGCACGTTGTCTTTGACTGGAAGGTAACCAACTTAAATTTACATTATCTAAACTCATATCGCTGATACTTTCAGAAATGATGTGAGGATAACCAATGTTCATATCAATTTCAATTGCACCTTCATTGTCTGAGGTATAAGTTCTATCTAACCCTTCAGGAAACAATATACTAGCTTTTGCACTAACAGCTATTTCAATACCTGGTGCTGGTGAGGAAGATAAGATTTTTGGTTCCAGTTCAACTTCCCTAATTTCATTTTCAGTTCTGTCTGGAAGATCTTCTCTATTAGTTCTGCTTTTAGTATTATTTAACACATAAGCAAATACTGATGATGTCATTTGGTATGAATTGTTTGGATCTCTACCTACTTGAAAATTGTGTGAGCTAACTGCTTCACATTCATAAATATAATCTTTATATTCTCTAATCATAATTCTTTCTCTGTCCCAACTAACTTTCTCAGTTCTGACTGTTTTCTCAATATCTTGTCCTTGAACCATTACAACTAATTTATCATTATCTAAATCTGCAAAATAATTATTAGAAAAAGCGTACCTAAACCTTTGTGTGATATTATCGCTATGGTCAGTAACTCTTTCATTACTTCTTCTTTCAACCCATTCATACCTTTCACTGATTAAATCAGTTTCAGTAACACTAGGATACTTTTTTAATGGATTATTACAAGCTTCTCCTTCAATTTGGCTTTTGTGTGCTCTGTTTCCTTGAGCATTTGTATTACCTAACGCAGCTCCATCAACATTTCCACTCAACCCCAACACACCTACAAAAGTTGATCCTAACAATATTTGATTTAATTTATTCATTTTAATTTTTCCCCAAATTTACATATAATCAGAACATAATTCTTCTAATAACAAGTTATAACCAAAATTATATTTAAATATTATTGTAATATCTTATCTAGTCAACAAAAAACATTTATAAGCATTAATAATATCTTATTAATAGATGTTGATAAAAAGGGGATTAAGTCAAAGTAGATGTAATAATAAAGGTCAAGTGACTGTTTTTATAATACTAGGTATAGTTATACTAGCTTCAGTAATGTTTCTCTTATTTATTATTAGTCAAACCAGATTGAATCAATTAGAAACTGGGCAAGAACAAATTATCTCTGACAGTTTTAAAGGTGAAAGTTTAAGATTGTACGTTGAAGATTGTTTAATGGACAGTTTAGAAGATGGTTTAACTCTTATTGGTCAACAAGGAAGATTATGGGACGGTCAACCTGGAAGTACATTAACTTTTGTTGAAGGGGAAAATGGTCTCAGTTTTACTTTGGGCGAATTTTCACAAGTTTATTATGGTATTACTTACAATGAACAAGATCCAGAAAACAGTTATCCTTGTGAAGAAAATATTACCAACTTACCAGACTTTTGTAGGTACGTGACTGGTGATGATGGGAAGTTTGGTACTAAACAAAAACTTACTAAATCTAACGTTGAAAATGATTTGGAAGATTATATGATTAACGAAAGTGTATTCTGTGTGCAAGAATTGTTGTATGGTGAAAATTCTTTAGTAACTAATGTTTTAACAGAAGATATTGAATTGGATGTTAGTTTTGAACCGGATGGAATTATGATAAAAGTTGAATATCCTATTAATATTTACACTGAAGGTAAAAATTATTTTCATATGGAAGATTTTAGTTTTATTTACTTATCAGAAATTAGTGATTTTTTAACTAGGGCTGTAACTACTCCCTTAAATTCTGATCAAGGTGATGTGACTTATGTGATTGATGAAGATACTTTGCAAGAATCGCACATATATGAAGAATTATCTCCAATACTTGTTAGGGAAGAAACTGGTGAAGGTGATAACGTTTTTATCTTTACTTTAGGTTCAGGCATTATTTTACAGAACGATGAATATTTGTTTCAGTATGCTGTTCAAAACAGACCACCCGCGTTAGATTATATCTCTCGTGATAGTTGTGGTGGGTACGATTATTTGGCAATTAATGGATATGAAACTGAATATGGGTTCATAAACATTACACCTAACGCACTTGATCCAGATGATGATAACGTTAGTTATCGATATGATTATTCTAATTTGTTAAGTGGATATAATGTTTTCATAAATCCTTATGATCATTTTTATATGGATTTAAGTAATTATAATTTAAATCCTGGCTTGTACAATTTCACAGTTTACGCTGACGATGAACATGGTTTAATGGATTGGCAAGTTGTACGTGTCTTGCTTGATAGAAATATGGAAGTTAATATTAGTATTGCTACGCCTTACGAAACTTTTACTTCTGGTCAAGCGATATTATCTATCGAAGATCCAGTGTTCATTAACATTACTGCTCCGGAAAGTTCTGTTGACGAAGAAACTTTCGAAATGTTAATTTTGGATTATGAAGGTAACAATGATGAGAATTTTAGTTTAACAATTCCTTACTTTGAACCGGGGGAACAATGTTTAAGTTTGCCTAATGTTGCGGGGGAAGGCGGTTTAAGTTGCGATTTGGAAGAATACAGTGATGGTGTGGCAGTAGGTTCTAACATAGAAGGTTGGGATACTAATTTTTTACAAACATTAGATTTACCTTACTTCCAACAATTAACTGATACTGGTGTGATGGAAATAACATTTACTGCAAATTATTGTTCGCAATATCAACAAGAACGTGATGATTCGATTAAAGTTAAAGTGCAGGAATGTATTGATTGGCCTGGTGTACCCCTTCATCCGTATCCATATGTTCCTGGAAAAACTTATCATAATTATGTTTATGTTGATTCTAGTACTGATGAACTAAAGTTAGATTCAGTAAATCATGAACCAGTGGAAGAAGAAATAAATCCTTTCCTAGCAAGGCATGAATGTTGTGCAAGTGATGGAACTTATGAACCAACTTCTACCATCTGTTACCAAAGTGAACCTGGTTGTTATAATAAGTTAGGCAATGGTTATTTTTATTCTGATTATGAAACTGGTTATGTTTTAGAAGAACACTACATCAATTGTAGTGGTGATCGAGGTAATATCTGTGATGGTGATTCTAATTATCAATTAGCGGGAGGAGAATTAAGGTGTGGTCATTATGGTGAAAATCAGTGTGATAAAGTAAGTCCTAAATGTGAAGATGATCTAGCATGGGGTTACAGAGATTCAAATGATGATGGTCAGAATGATTATTGGTGTCATGGAAAGATGGGATGTGAAATGGCTTGTACGAGTGCTGTTGTATATGTGGGTGATTATTACACAACCCCTGGTCATGATGAAGAAATTAATAAATGGGCTATAGAAACATTTGCAACTTCTGATTCTGAGAGTGATTTAGTTCCAGGTAAATTTAATTTTAGATGTGGTTGTTATGATTCAGATGTTGATGTTGGTGATTATTGTGATTCTAATATGGACGGTTTGTTTAGTGGTTACTGTAATCAAAATGGAGAATGCTCGGAGAGTTAATTATTATCCAATAAAACATAATTTGATTCTAAACCTTCTGAACATTGCAAACCTATTACAACATAACTTACTTCTTGAGGTGTGATATTACAATTAGGTTCATTAAATACTTCTTCTCCATTTAAGTAGCCTTTAGAACCTGTTTCTCCAATTTGTAATTCTAATTCTTTAAATGAGTCTCCTAAATCAATATCTCCTTCAAAATAATCTTCTTCAGTAGAACAAATAATTGAATTGTTATTGTTAATTCCAAAATTAAACGAAGAAGTATAATCTGATTTCAATCCAGTAAATCCTATTTTAGCATTACTATTACTATTAACTCTTACTGGGCTTTTAAGATATATTGTTTCCCCGCTAAAATTAATTTCGCCAGTCTGAATTCCGCCTACTTCCAAAAATAGATAACCATCATTAAGATTGTACTCCCCTGCAACCTGAGGCCATTTCCCGCTATCCAACGCACTTCCATTAAAATCATCACAAAACAATTCATCACCAGTACACACATCCACACTCTCGCAAGGTTCTTCTCGGCATACTAACAGTTCTGACATTGTCCAGTTGTTAGCTACATAATAATCGAAATAGTCACACTTATCAACCAATTCATAATCTGCTAAAATGTCGGCAATAAGTTCAAGTTGATCTTTGATACTTTCCATCTTACTAACAAATTCATAACCTGCTTGTCCACTGGTAAGTCCTGCACCGATTTTCAAAACTTTCATTGCATTATCTGCTTGAGCTTCTAGTTCTTCTTTAGAATAACAACCTAAATATTGATACTCATCAAAACTTCCATCTTCAATAGATTCTGACCATTCGTCTAACGCAGAAACATCGTCAGGATTACTTTCGTGGATAGAATCCCAATATACTAAATTGTCAGACTTGGCAAACAATTCTAAGTCTAATCCGGAATTGTGATCTCTACATTTAAAATTTTCAAAATAATTTCCATTAGGGTCAGAAACAGAAAATGCTTCAAACCTGTTACTGTCAGCAAAAGTTACCAAAACTCCTTCGATTGGTTGTTCAGTTTCAGAATCGAAAATGTATACAGGAACATCTTCTTTAGATTGATCATCGTAATGGTTAGCGATACCTTGAGAATTGGTAGTTGCTTCTTTAACAAGAATTTCAAGATCTTGATTGCTAGGATCTTTACAATTGATTGCAGTTAATGCCAGTAATGGAATGTATTTTTTCATGAGTTTCACCTTTACTACTTGAAAGTGTGAATTTTTATTTAAATATTGTGGTGGGAAATGAATTGAACATATGTTCAACATATGTGTCGTATAATACTATATGGCTTAATTATTTATACCTCTTAGATAGATTTAGATCATTTTAAACAAATGAGGGGTTAAAAAACAAAAATGGTTGAAGCATTAGAAAGAATGTTAGAATTAGTTCCTAAAATTGGGACAACACGAGAATATAACACTATTGACATTTTAACAAGTGGATATTCTCAAATGGATTGTGGTAAGTGTGGTTTTTTCTGTCATCACGATAGGTATCATATGGATCAAAGTGATTTTGGTCAAATTAAACCAACTCCAATTGGTGGTGTAATACCTTATGGGAATTTGACTGAATTAGGGGGAGATGTGCACGATACATTTAAAAATGATCGTTATGATAATATTTATGGTGGTCATACTACAATTAAATTGCCTGAAGTAAAACCATTAAGAATACCTTGGAAAGATGATTAAACTTAAATTAATTGGATTAGGAAATAATGGGTATTGGAATTATTTTATATTTCAAAAGGATAATCATTTCTTATCTATTTTTCCAACATTATTAGAAAAGCTAGATCTAAGCAAAACTAGTTCTTTACATGAATTTGTAGAAGAGAAATATGATATTAATGAAAAAGTAGACTTATTAGAACAAACTCAAAACCAATCTTATGATTTAGAAATATTTTACGGAAAAGACAAAATAATCGTAGTGATTAGAACTGAAGAAAAAAATAGAGAAGATGTTCTTGATAAAATAAAAGATATCTCTGAATTTAAAGGATTTTAAATCTTAAATAAAATGTTAGATCATTACCTGCCAGAAAGTTCTTCATTAATTATTCATAGTTCTGACTCTTGGTTAAGATTCATTAAACATAGAAAATCTAACAAAAATTTAGATGGGACTTATTTACCAAGAACGTTAACTGCTCACCTAAAAGAAGATACACCTTATTTTGAAATTAATAAATTCCATGAGTATTATGGACATGGTGGTTTTTGTGAACATTCTCAAATTGGAGATAGAATTGTTCAGTATGAATTAGAACTTAAAGAAATTGAAAAACAAATTATTGGGTCTGATAAGTTTCAAGATAATTCATCATTCAAATTATCAAAAAATCATCAACAATTTAATCAATATGTTACATTAAGAAAAGAGTTTGATAATTATTTTAATCAGCATCATAATTATTATGAAGGTTATGCTTATTGGTTAGAAAAATATTTTTCATTAGAATCTGGTTTGGGTGAATTATATCAAATAAGGGAAAGAACATTCATTGAACCATTTTATTTACAATTAGTTGCTTCTTTCAATGATTTTGTTAAGAAAAATTCTATCAATGCTTTGTTGGACAAGATGGGTTTTTTAGTTTAATTCTATCACTAACTTAACCTTTTCCCCAACTTGTAATTTACAATTCACTTCTCTGCCTTCAAAGAATCCTTCTGCATGTCTTAGGTGTTTGATTAAGTACAAATAAGGCACGCCTTTTTTTACTTGAACTTTCCTAGTAAATTCAAATATAGTTTTATCGATCAAATAGCCCTCCTCTTCTTAGGCTATCACCCCATTTTTTTTACAAAAGCTCTGATTACAGTATATTTAGCTTCACCATCTTCACTGATTCTTGAAGGAACTTCTTTAAGATAAACAAGATAATTTTCATTTGTTAACTTTTTTTACTTGGATTTTTTTAATTAAACTTAATCTCAAATGGGTCATGGCAAGAGTCGTAAAGTCTAACACCTATAGGGTGATCATTATCTAAATGCCAAGTACATACCATATATTCATTTCCATAACTACAATCTACTTGATCAGCTTTACAATCATGATTTTTTGTAATCAAATACATCCCATAAATTGTTTCTGGTGCAGCAACTGTAACATCATAATTACTTAATGTTGTATGTTCAACATTATAATAAATTTCGTTAATAATTGGATTTTCTGTATCGCAAACATTTTCTTTGCATCCAATTGTTAATGCTAATAATCCCATTAATAGTTTTTCTTTCATTTTTATCTCGTTAATTTAATGTTTTATAATTGATCTAATAAAGAAGAAGTTAATTTTCCAGTAACCAATTTGATAGTTCCATTTTTTAAGTTTCTATCAATTTCAGGATAGGAAACATTTTTTAGTCTAGCATGCATTAGGTATAATAAATCATGAGCATAAGTTACATTTCCATCCCAACCAAAACCATCTCTTAATTGCCAAGATTCTTTTGTTAATTTTTCATATTCTGATAAGTGATTATATAAGAATGCTCTAAGGATTTTAGGAGCATTTTCTGAATCAGGAGATTCAAAATGAATTGAAAATAAAGTAAACAGTTCATTAATATATCTTTTTGCTAAATTAAACTTTTTCCTGAATATTAACCCTTCAACAATATGTTGGTACCAAAGGAAAAGGAAAAGTAAAGCTTCAGGGAGGTGAGGGATTGTAAGAATTTCATCATATTTTTTTTCAATTACTTTTATGATTGGATATAAACTTGTACTTTTAGGGCCAGAATAGTATGTTTTTATCCATCTACCCATATCATCTTGGTCCATTTGAAGTAATCTTTGACCTAAATCTTGCCAATCTGTCTTTGGTGAAACTCCTGCTAATTCACAGATTTCAATATAAATAGGAGATTCTGTGTAATCTCTTTTTTTAATTAGTTCATCTAACTTTTCAGAAATTTGCTCTTCCTCACCAACAAAGATTGATAATTTTTCTAAATGTCTATCTTTTAATTCAGAAACTTCTTTTTTGTAAATTGCTTGTAATTCAGCAAGTAGAACATAAATTTTTGATTTTTCTTGATGTGATAATTCTTTATTTTTTCTAACTCTTTTGTAAATGTTTCTTTCTAATTTTCTTAACTGTTCAATTAATTGTTTAATTTGTTCTTCATTTTTTGATTTAATAGCATTCAATAAAGAAATGGAGTTTGCTCTAACTGTTTTTATTAAATCAATTATCACTTTTTCTTTATTAGTTACCATTTTTTTTAATTTTGGTTGATAATAATATAAATAATCTTCTATAATAGCCTAACTTAATCTCCCTTAACTAACTTTTGTTTTGTATTACAATATTTTCTAACTGAGCCCATACTCGGTCCAATGAAAACTGGAATGGTATAAGATTTATGGTCTAGTTCGGTTAAATAATCTGAGGGGTTATTTAGTTTTGTTCTAACATAAATTTCCATATCGATTTGTTCTGCTTGAGAAATAATCGCTTGTTTAGCTATATCTTTACAACTTTCATCTAACCAAGATAAATCAACTTTATTTTCAATACTATCTTTTTCTGAGGTGAATATAACTGGATATTGTGATGGATATTCAAATGTAACATGTCCTTCCAGGCTTTGATATTGGCCACTGAAGTTCAAACTAGTTTCAATCATAATCTGAACATCAACTTCTTCAGAAGACCTTGATTCTAAAATTTCCCCATACAAAAAGATTTCTCTTTGAGCTAAATTATGCCATAAGATTTGTTCATCAATAAAATGTGATGGGTTAATTGATTTTAAAAATTCATAACTAATGGTGTGTTCTGTATATTTCTCTTCTGATTCTAAAACATTAACATTATCTAAATCTAAGGTGTACATAACAACTTCTTCAATGTTATAAACTTCAACGACATCTTCAATATTAACTCCAAATCTGACTAAATTTAGATCATAATTTACTGCAATAGAATCTGATAATTGATGTCTCGGATGTTCTCTTGTTTCTAAACTGGTTCTTATTACTTTGGTCCAAGTAGCACGATTATCATAAATTCTAACTTCTGGTGAGTTTTCATCTAACATTTTCAATGTAGGGTAATAAATTACTTCTTGGTTTGAACCTTTTTGAGTTAAATAATAAGTATAATCAGAATTAAAATTATCAGAATTCATTCCTACTGTAAGTAATAATGTGGTTAAAGTTTTTTGTTTTAACATTTTAGTTATGTTTTAAATTAATAGCTATTATTAAATACTTTTGAAATTAATGTAATAAGTTGAATTAAGAAAAATAATCTATCACCATAATCACCTCTTTTGTGATCATATCACCAATTTTTTTGGTATGGTAAAACAGAAACATGCTCCAGATGGAACTGGTTCTACCCATACTTGGCCTCCTCTCCCTATAACTCTATCTTTAATTCCCGATAAACCTAATCCTTCTGATGTGCCAAAATTACATAACATACTATTAGCGTTACTATACTCTGTTTTAACTCCATTTTCAAATACTAACTGTAATCTCTGATAATCACTTAATTGAGTTCCATAGGAAATAATCCCCTCTTCAATTGCAGATTGGTAAATTGCGAAGGGGTTAATTCCTTTTCCATTATCTATAACTGAGACTTTATAATCTTGAAATTGTTTTCTTTCTTCAAATTGAATTCTTATCTTTGATGCTCGAGAATGTTTGATTGCATTACCGATTAAACTGTTAAGTGTTGAACCATAACTTAACCGAGTTATTAATTCATTTTTAGTATTATGAAAAGTTATTCCATTATTTTCAAATACTTCATTATTAAGACCATAAGTTAAATTTAAAAATTGATGAAAATAAAATCCTTCATTTTCTTGACAATTGAATATTTCACTAAGAGTAAATTTCAAGCAACCTTTAGCAGATTTTAGTTTAGAATAATATGAATTTAATTTTGGATGTGAACCATTTATTTGAACTTCAGTAATTGGATATATTGATTTCATAAATAATTCTTCCATTGTAGTTAAATTTTTTTCAAGTTCATTAGGGCCACTTTTTCTAATTTCATTAATTTGTAAAGAAAGATTATGTATGGTTGTACCTAAGTCTAATGTTTCTTCTAAAAGTAATTCAATGCCTAAAATATTTTTAGTGTTTTCATTTCCCTTAATGTTTGTTTCAATTAAGTCAGAATATCCTAATAACATATGCATCGGTTGAACTATCTCATGTCTTAATTTTCTAAAAAGATCAAATCTACTTTCTTCAGGTAAACTTAGAAAATAATCTTTAATCCCACAATCTTTGTCCATTCTATTTATTTGATTTTTTAATTTCTTTTTAAATGTTTCTAGCAATACTACTTTGAAGTTGTCACATTAATTTATTTAGTGATAAAATATTAATCAATATATGAAACTCAAAAATGGAACTAAATTTAAGTTAAATGTTGAACTGTCTAAATTAAAAGAGATAGAAAAAGAAATTAGCATGTTGAAAAGTGCTAGTGCGTTACTCTATTGGGATCGAGCAACGATTTTACCAGCTAAAGCTGTGCCTGAAAGGTCTGAACAAGCAGCTTATCTATCTAAGTTAATTCATGAAAAATTAATTTCTAAAGAATTGAAAAGGATTATTAATATTTTGTCTGAACCAAATAATATTAAGAAATTAGATAAAATCTCTCAGTTAATAGTAAAAAAATATCAAAAAGATTTGAAGAAATTAACTAAAATTCCAACGTCTCATGTAGAAGAATTTTCTAGGTTATGTATTAAATCATTAGAATCATGGGAAAAAGCTAGGAATAAAAATGATTTTAAAATATTTCAACCATATTTACAAAAAGTTCTTGAAATGAAATTGCAAGAAGTAAGTTATATTGATTCTAAATCTCATCCTTACAATGTTTTGTTAGATGACTATGAAGAAGGAATGACTGTTGAAAGTGTTAAGAAAGTTTTTGAAAAATTAAAGTATGGATTATTAGAAATCATTTCTAAAGTTAAAACTACAGATAAATATCTGAAGTCTAAACGACAAATTAACAAATTATCCCAACTTGATTTCCCATTAGAACAACAAAGAGAAATCATTGAAGAAATTAGGAAAATGATACTTGTAGATATGGATAGAACAATTATTGCTGAATCAGTGCATCCATTCACTAATACCATCTCTTCTGATGATGTTAGGATTACTACTGCTTATCGTAAAGGGCAGCCTTTGTTTGCATTTACTTCTACTGCACATGAATGTGGGCATGCATTATATGAACTTGATTTTGATCCTAAGGTTAGGGATACAATCTTATTCAATGCACCATCGTATGGTTTACATGAATCTCAGTCTAGAATTTGGGAAAATCAAATAATGAGAAGTGAAGATTTTTGGAAATATTATTTTCCAAGATTTAAGAAAAAGTTTCCTTCACTCAAAAATATAAAACGAGAAGAGTTTTATGAACTAATGAACCAAGTGAAAGAGTCGTTAGTTCGGATTGAATGCGATGAAGTAACTTATTGTTTGCATATCATTATTCGTTTTGAAATTGAAGTTGCATTGTTAGAAGGAAAAATTAAAGTTAAAGATTTACCTCAAGAATGGAATAAAAAGTATCAAGAATATTTACACATTAAACCTAGGAATGATAAAGTAGGCGTGTTACAAGATATGCACTGGTCAGAAGGATTGTTTGGTTATTTTCCAACTTATGCTATAGGGACAATGTATTCTGCAATGTTGTTTAAACAGATGTGTAAAGATAATCCTAAATTGATGCAAGAAATAAAAAAGGGTAAAGTTGATTTTGTTAGAAGTTGGTTAAAAGAACATGTCCATAAACATGCTGGCAAATATTTAGCTAAAGATGTTGTTAAGAAAGCTACAGGGAAATATCTCTCACCAGACGATTTCTTAGAATACCTAAATGAGAAGTATGGTAAAATCTATGGTTTTTGATCCAGAAAATTATATATAGTTCTATTTTTCTTTTTTAATTATGTTACCAATTAAAAGAATAGAAATTACTAATCGAAACGGTCAAAAAATAATTGTAGTTCTAAGCAAGAAAGAAAATTAAAAAGGGTTAGCTTTTGTTATGCATGGTTTAGGTGGTTTTAAAGAACAACCACATATAGAAACATTTGCAGAATCTTTCTTTGAATTGGATTATACAGTAATTAGATTTGATACAACAAACACATTTGGTGAAAGTGAAGGTAATTATGAAAATGCAACAGTCACTAATTATCTTGAAGATTTGGAAGATGTAATTGAATGGGCAAAATCTCAACCATTTTATCAAGAACCTTTCTGTTTATGTGGGCATAGTTTAGGTGGTATCTCAACAACATTATATTCTGAAAAACATCCTGAACAAGTAAAAGCATTAGCTCCAATTTCAACAGTTGTTTCAGGAAAATTACATCATGAAGAAATTCCACCAAATAAATTAGATAAATATGAAGAAACAGGTTGGAAAATTGCTGAAAGTAAGTCTAAACCAGGAGTAATTAAAAAACTTAACTGGCATAATTTTAGTCCTGATTTACAAAAATATGATATTTTAACTGAAGCACATAAATTAACAATGCCAGTTTTATTAATTGTGGGAAACTTAGATATTGGAACTCCATTTAAACATCAAGAAATCCTTTATAATCATTTATCTGGTCTAAAAGAAATACATGTTATTCAAGGAGCAGCTCATACTTTTCGTGAAAATGAACATTTGAAAGAGATTAAAGTAATCATGTTGAAGTGGATTAGTTCATTTTAATTTATCATAATTCTTTCTTTATATTTTATTTTCATTAATTTTCAATCCAAAACATTTTTATATTCTGAAAATTATGAAATTATATGCAAGAGGTAGAAGTTAAAATACTTGAAATTGATCCTAAAAAAGTTCAAGATAAACTGTATGCTTTAGGTGCAGAAAAAATATTTGATGGTGAAGTTTCTGGTTTTATTTATGACTTTCCGGATGGCAAACTCAATAAGAAAAAACAAGTTTTAAGGTTAAGGAAAGAAGGTGATCGAGCAATGCTAGCTTTTAAACATAAATTAAGTGTTGAAAATGTTAAAGTTAGTGATGAGTTTGAAGTGGAAGTTGATAATTTTGAAATTACTCAAAAAATAATTGATTCTTTAGGTTTAATAGAAAGAAAAAAAATAAGTAAACATCGAGTTTCATTTTTATTAAATAATGTTAGGTTTGAAATTGATAAGTTCTTAGGTGAATTGGAATATGTCCCTGCTTTTTTAGAAATTGAAGCTGAAGATGCTGAAATTATTTACCAGTATGCTGAGATGTTAGGTTTCAGTAGGGCTGATTGTAAACCTTGGTCCGGATTTGACATGATGAAATGTTATGGGACTGAATAAGAACAAAATAATAATAAATTATTTATATCCACCATTATTAACTCTTGCAGAAGTTCTGTTAGGATAAGGATTTCTTCTAATTGCAATCACTTTTGGGGTTGTTGAAAATAAATATTGTCTTTTAAATTCTTGGAGTTCTTCAATTCTTGTTGCTACTGTTTCAGGTTCTAAATTTTTACTTAAAATGTCTCTTAAATTTTCAATTCCTTCTCTTTGAATTGCTAATCTTGCTTTTTCTGGAACCTCCTCTTGAAAAGTTTTAGTTCTCATTAATTCATGTGCGTAGGTTATAGCTAAATCTCTATAACTTTGGTTGCCGGAAAGATTAGTTTCTATTTTTATCATTGTTTGATATTCATCATAATTATCCATCATTTTATCTTCTAAGATTTTAATTGCATCAATTAATTCATTTGATCCATTTTCAATCATTATATATAATTGACTTACATGATCTCTTAATCTTATGTGTTCATCTATTTCAGTTCCAAATACTCTTTTTCTTCTGACAGTTGAAGATTGTCTTCCTTCAAATATATTTTCAACTTCAGATATAACTTGAGTTTGATATTCATCAATTCTTTCATGTATGTTTGGTATCATTTTTCTTCTCCATTAATTTTTTTACTACTTTTTGTTGTTTATCTTGTAACTACTTATACTGTTCAACATATATTAATCTTTTAATCTAATTTTGCTTTAAATACGGAAGTTTTAAATATAATCTTCTTATTTTAAGGGTTATGGGTTCAGAAAATAAAATAAAATTAGATCAAAAGGATAAACAAATTTTAGAATTTATATCTCAAAAAGCAAGGAAATCAGTCGCTGAAATTAGTCGTAAAACGGGGATACAAAGAGATAGTGTAATTTATCGAATTAAAAGGATGGAAAGTTCAGGTGTGATCAGATTTTTTCATACAGTTATTGATCCAGTGGTGTTAGGTTATCCAGTTTACACATTTGTTAATATCACTTTACACAATTTTAATAATCAGGATGAGAAATCATTTAGGGGTTATTTGAAAGAACATTCTAATGTGGTATATGTTGCAAAAACAACTGGAAAATGGGATTATACAATTGCTATTGCTGCTAGGGATTTAGCTGATTTTGATGAAGTAATGTGGAACATAAGAAAAAAATATTCAAAAATAATTAAAGAGTATGATTCTGCTTCAATAATTAAAGAACATAAGTATGATTATATGGTTGATTTGGTTTGTAAGAAATAATAAATAAAAAAAATAAAATAATGATTTTATTTACAATCTCTTTCTTTTTAACAACAGAGAGTTACTGATTACACTTACTGAACTTAATGCCATCGCACCACCAGCAACCATTGGATTAAGTAACCAACCTGTGAACGAATAAAGTACTCCTGCTGCGATAGGGATCCCTAATGTGTTGTAAAACAATGCCCAGAACATGTTCTGTTTAACTTTTGCCATAGTCATTTTACTTAATTTAATTGCTTTAGCTACGTCTAGTAAATCATTTCTCATTAAGACTATGTTTCCACTTTCCATTGCAACATCAGTACCTGAACCCATAGCAATACCAATGTCTGCTTGTGCTAATGCAGGTGCATCATTAATCCCATCACCGACCATTGCCACATAATTTTTAGTCCCTTTATTACGACCTTTACCTTTTTGTAATTTTTTAACATAATTCGCTTTATCTTCTGGTAGAACTTCAGCAAAATAGTTTTCAATGCCAACTTTTTTTGCAATGGCTTTAGCTGTATTCTTGTTATCTCCTGTAATCATGTAAGGTATTAGACCCAATTTTTTAAGATTACTAATTGCTTTTGCAGAAGAATTTTTTAGTTCATCAGCTACCGCAATAATCCCTAAAATATTTTTCTTTTCAGCAAGAATCATAACAGTTTTAGCTTCAGATTCTAATTCGGTTACTTTAGTTATTATTTTTTTAATTTTTGCATTGGTTACTGATGTTTTATCTTTAATCAATTTTAAATTTCCTAAAAAATATTCACTCTTGCCAATTTTTGCTTGTACACCTTTACCTGTAATAGCTTTGAAGTTAGTTACTTTTTTGAACTTAACTTTCGATGATTTAGCTTTCTTAACAATAGATTCTGCTAATGGGTGTTCTGAACTATTTTCTATGCTTCCAGCAATTTGCATGAATTCTTTTTGAGTTATCTTACTTTTATTATTTCCATCATTAAAAATAACTACATCTGTGACTTCTGGTTTGCCTTTAGTAATTGTTCCAGTTTTATCAAATATAATATATTTCAGTTTATGTGCAGTTTCTAATGCATCTCCACCTTTAATTAAAATTCCTGCTTTAGCTCCTTTACCTGTTCCAACCATAATAGCTGTTGGAGTAGCAAGTCCTAATGCACAAGGACATGCAATAACTAAGACTGCAATGGCAGCAGTTACAGCAAAACTTAATTCAGCATGAATTAATGATATCCATACAGTGAAAGTAACTAATGCTGTCATTAACACAAACGGTACAAAATAAGATGAAATATTATCTGCAAATCTTTGTATTGGTGCTTTTTTTGTCTGAGCTTCTTCAATCAATTTGATAATTCTTGATAAGGTTGTTTCAGCACCAACTTTAGTTGCTTTGAAAGTAAAACTTCCTTGTTTATTAATGGTAGAACCAATAACTTCATCATTTTTTTTCTTGCTAACGGGGATACTCTCACCAGTAACCATACTTTCATCAATTGAACTATAGCCTGATACAATAATTCCATCGACTGGTACTTTTTCACCTGGTTTTACAAGGATAATATCTCCTGTAACAACATCATCAATAGGTATTTTAATCTCTTTTTTGTCCTTAATTACTGTAGCAGTTTTAGCACCAATTTTCATAAGTTTACTGATTGCTTCACTTGTTCTTCCTTTTGCAATTGCTTCTAAATATTTGCCTAATATTACTAGAGTAATTAAAACTGCACTTGCTTCAAAGTATTGATGTCCTGATTCAGATAATAAAACTACAAAAACAGAATAAAAGTAAGCTGCACTAGTACCCATAGAAATTAGGGTGTCCATATTAGATGTTTTATTTTTTAAAGCTGCCCAAGCACCTTGATAAAATTGTTTTCCAATATAAAATTGAATCGGTGTAGCTAAAAACCACATAATATAATCTTGAAAAGGAATTGGGTTCTTCATGAAAAACATTCCTAAGATTAATGCTGGGAAAGCAAAAATAGATGAAAAAATAACTTTATTTCTTAATTCTTTAAGTTCCTTTTTCTTCTCAAATTCATCTTTCTTTTGTTCACTTAATTGATTACCTGAACTCTTATTGTCAAAACCTAAAATTCTGGCTGAATATCCTCTATTTTTTATCTTCAAAAGAATTCCTTTTTCATTAATCAGTGTTGGATTATATTCAACACTTGCTTTTTCAGTGGAATAATTTACATTAGCACTTGCAATACCTTTAGATTTAGTTAAACTTTTATTAATTAATAAGGCACAAGTTTGACAGTGCATCCCGCTAATTTTAAGGTTAACCTTTTTAATTTTCATTTTTGTGCTCCATTTATCTACTGCCACATCCACAACCACCATCTCCTCCACAACTTCCTCCTTCAGGAACTGTTGTTTCTTCAAGGATTGTATTGATATCACCAATATTACTTAATTCTTCTTCAACAATAAAAACTCCTGGTATCATGCCCATCCAACAACTCCAAGAGATTGTACCTGTTTCAGTTGCGGTAAATTCTATCACTTGTTCACCTTCTTTTAAATCAAAGTTAAGCCCTAATGATGGCACAGAAATTGCATTATTACACCCAGTAAGTTCTTCGGCATTAATAATCCACCTTACTGGAACATCTTCTTGGATAATAAATCTATCTGGGTCCCAACCATAACGTGTTACTGTCATTGTGATCTCTTGATATCCGTCATCACTTAGTTGAGCTAATCCCTCAATTTCTGTATTACTTACATCATTATAATCCGCTGCATATGCACTAGTAATAACACTATCACTTAATGTATTGAAATCATAACCACTACCAGTAAGAGCTAGGCCTCTGTTTAACATTATAACTCCTAAAATAATTACTATCACTCCTGAAGCTTTCAATATTTTATGTGTTGATTTCGAAGTAATGATGCTAGTAAGATACCCAAATCCTAACATTACTGGTAAAGTACCTAGTGCGAAAATGAACAATAATATACCCCCCTCAATCATACTTCCAGTTCCTGCGGCCATAATGTATATTGCTTGTAATGGTCCGCAAGCAATCATAAGTCCATTAAGTAAACCAATAATTAAAGGACTGTTAGAATATTTTGATTGACTTTTAGAAGTAAATTTATTTACAAATGAGGGCAGTTTAATATTAAATTTTCTTAAACTAGGAAACACGTTTAACATTTTTAGACCAAACATTATTAAGAATATTCCTGCAATGATTCCTGCCATGCCTCTCATGAATGGGGTAAATGCAAAAATACTTCCGATTAATCCGAAAAATGCACCAATTAAAGTATATGAAATTACTTTTCCTAATCCATAGTTGAAGTGTAAATGGTAAGGTTTCTTACCTTCTTTAACACCTTTAGCAGTATATGATACTACAAAACCACCGCACATTCCAACACAATGAAACCCAGTTAATAACCCAACCACAAAAAGTAGGCCATATCCCATGTTAGTACTAATTTCAGGAAAATTGAACACTCCATAAAGTTGTGATATGAAATAAATAATTAAGATAATACCAGCTGCCCCAAAAAACCATCCAAATAAGTTTTTCCAATAATTTTTAATGTTTTTTTTATTTGTAGGTGTATCTAGATCTGAACAACTATAACCTTTATTTTCAATTTGTTTTTTAACATTATTTAATGATATTTTATTTTCATCAAATGTGATTGTTGCTGTTTCAGTTATATAATTTATATCTATATTTTTTATATGCTCATTTTTCAAAGCTTCTTTTGAAATGATCTTCTCACAACTGTTACAATGCATACCTTTTATTTTTATTTTTTTATTAACTAATTTCACTTTACTTCATACCCCTCTTCTTTAATTCTATTTTTAATTTCAATCATTGTTTTTGGATCTCCATCGTAAACAATTTGGATGATCTTTTTGTCTGGGTTTGAATCTGTAATTTTAACTCCTATCTCAGATAATGAATCTTCAATTAACATTACACAACTTTTGCAATGTATCCCTTTCACATTTAATTTCATTTTTTCCATAATTAATTTCACCTCTTGTGAATAAACTTATTTGAAACTGCTTATAAAAGAAGTAGTGAAACTAGTTTCTAAAATGTATTTTACTTTAAAAATGTTCAAATAATAATTAAATTTTATGTTTGAGGATGACTATATTTGTCATGCCTCTTCGTTTTCTTTCAATTAATGCTTTACCTTCTAATTTATCAAGAAGTCTGGTCATTTGTACTTTAGAATATTTAGTTTCTTTAATTAAATCACTTTGATAAGATGATCCTTCATTATTCATTATTAGATTCATGATTGATTTTTCTTCATTAGATAATTTTTCTATTTTTTCTTTAAATTCTTCTTTATTAATTGAATTATTGTTATTACTATTATCTCTAATTTGTTTACTATTCTCTTCTAACTTTGTCACTATCTCTTTGAGATCTTTTTTACTATCTTTGCTAAATGAGAATACAATTCCTCCAATTATAACAATTAATCCAATCAAACTATAGCTTACAATCTTTTGAGTTTTTAGGGTGACGTGCATTGGACAAGCTTCACCATGGGTACAAGTTGTATTTACAATTTCATCTAATGCACTGTTGAAAGACATTACTATGAAAAAGAAAACTATTGCTATTGCTATGATAATTAATCCAACATATTTATTTTCCATCTTTTTATTATATTTTAGTTAATCTTTAAAAAACTATGTTAAATACAATTCATAAAAAAATAATTTTTAAAAATAAAAAAATAAATTTTTTTTTATTTCTGTTTTTCAGAAACTCTACCAATCCAAATAGTTGCAATTACTGCTAAGATTGTAACAATTATTGCATAAATCATCATGGCGATTATGGTTGAATTTTCTCCAAATAAAACATTAAATACTGCTTTGATTGCATCGTTCCATGCTAATGCTGCAACTAAACCAAATGCTGCAGTTATTAATGCAGCTAATTTTTCAACAACTTCTGTTTTCATTTAATTTTGCCTCTGAATACAATTTATCCACTTTTTCCCAGTTGATTATGTTAAAGAAATTTTCAACAAATTCATTTCTTTTATTCTGATATTTTAAGTAATATGCATGTTCCCAGATATCAATAACTATCAGGGGTTCATATCCATTACTTAATGGACAATCTTGGTTAGCTGTTTTTATGATTTTTAATTTATTATTCTTTTTATCATATACTAACCATGCCCAACCACTACCAAATTGTGTTAAAGCTGCTTGAGAAAGTTCTTTTTTAAATTTTTCAAATGATTCCCATCTATTATTAATTTCCTCAGCAATTTTTCCTTTAAACTCAACATCTTTTTTCAAAATGTTCCAGAAAAATCTGTGATTGAAATATCCCCCTCCATTATTAATTACTGTTTGTTTGATTTTTTCTGGGATGAAATTTAACTCTTTTAAAATTTCTTTTACATCTTTTCCTTCTAACTCAGTTCCTTCAATTGCTTTTATGAATTTGTTAAAATAAGCATTATAATGCTTATCAAAATGTATATGCATAGTTTCTTGGTCAATGTAAGGTTCCAATGAATCGTATGCATAAGGTAATGGTTCTAATATTTTCATTTTTAATTCTCCTTTTATTATTTATAATATGTTAATTTAGCTATTTTGAATTTATCTTTTACAACATTTACTTTTAAACATGAAATAATATACTATTGCTGTAATTATACTGAAGAAAAATCCTAACACAACCCACAATACTTTATGTGTTGTTTTCATTCTTTTTTGATTTACTAACACATCATATACTATCCATATGAATGAAATTAAACCAATCAATCCCATAAGACTTCCTAATACCATTTTATTTTCTCCTAATTTTGTTTTCCAAAATTATTTTTTATTTTTGTTAACCTACTCTACAATTACATCCCATTTTTTTTGTAATTTTATTCCATTGGGACTTTATGTTGTTGCATTCTTGACAATGAAATAATGATGACGTTTTCTTTTGATTTAACTCTTCATCACATAAATCACATGCCAGATTTTCTTGTGTTTTTTCAAACATTTTGTTTACCTCATTTAATTTATTTGAAGAATTATTGTTGAAAATAAAAAAGAATTAAATTTTTCCAACTAAATCTAATCCTGGTTTAAGTGTTTTTTCTCCAGGTTGCCAATTTGCAGGACAAACCTCACCACCATTTTGTCTTACGAACTGAGCTGCTTTAATTTTTCTCAACAATTCATCACTGTTACGTCCAATACTGTTATCATTAATTTCTAATGATTTTAAAATTCCATCTGGATCAATGATAAATGTACCTCTTAAACTAAGACCTTCTTCATAGATGTATGTTCCATAATCTCTGCATATATTCCCTGTTGGATCTGCCATCATTGGAAATTTGATCTTTGCAATAGTTGGTGAATCATCCGCCCAAGCTTTGTGAGCAAATACAGTATCAGTACTTACACTTATTACTTCCACATCCATATTTTTTAATTCTTCATATTTATCAGCTAAATCTCCTAGTTCAGTAGGGCAAACAAAAGTGAAATCTGCGGGGTAAAAGAATAATACAACCCACTTTCCTTTGTAATCATCAAGACTAATTTTTTTAATTTGACCACCTTGATAAGCTTCTGCACTAAATTTTGGTGCTTTTGTGTTAATTTCAATTGGTTCACAATTACTACATTCCATTTTTATTTTTCTCCTTATTTTTTAAAGTTAAAATATGTATTATAACGAATCAATTACTTAATTTAAAGTAATTTGTCCATGTTAAAATTACATTTGTTATCAATTTTGTTTAATAATCCTTTATTTTGGAAACGGTCTTTTTTCTTAAGAAAATATAACTCTTCACAATTTAATTCGTCTACAATTTGATATTCATTTTCAATCATTTTAAACACCTCCTGTTTTAAATTGATTATGTTTATCTCAATTTTTTACTTTCGCATTTTTTACAAGTCCCATAATAAAATATATCTACTTTATTTGGTTTAAATTCATTACATTCAAATTTTCTGAATGCGTATTTGGATATCTTTTCATTGAAAAAATCAAATACTTTATTACAACAATTACAAATTCCATGTTGATGGTTTTTAATATATGCATCAAATCTAAATTCTTTATTTATTTCAAATCTAAGAACTCTTCCTTGGTCAGCCATTAAATTGAGGTTTCGATAAACAGTAGCAAGAGTGAGGTTAGGGTATTGTCCTGCTACTGCTCGAAAGACCTCTTCCGCGTTAGGATGTGTTTTTACTGATTTTAAATATGATAGTATAGCTTTTCTTTGTGGTGTTTCACGACGGTGTACACATCTATTTTTCATGTTAAGTCAAACCCCCTTATCAATAATTGTTATTGATTGTGTTAGGTGTCTTATTTATAAACCTGATGAATTACTGTTCAAAATTATTCTTTTTTTGCAATACTTGTTAAGTTATGCTCAACTCTTGATTTGTTTCTGAGGAGTAGTATTAGTTCAAAAGATTTATATAACAAGATTAATCTGAAGTTTATTATGAAATTAAATTATATCTTATTTGGTCTTGGGTTAGGTTTAATCTCCTGTGAGTCTGAACTAGGCGAGAAAAGTTATTTAGGTCAATCTAATGAAAATAAAGCTGAACAAATTTCAACTCACGATACTGGGAAAAAAGCAGAACTTAAAGGTGCTCTAAATTGTAATGGCCGTTATGGTAAGAACCCACAAGATTTGTTTGATGCAATAGTTAGTTCACCTCATGATGGATTATTGAACTTAAAAAGTAATGAACAAACTCAAGTTGGGTATAATTATGTAAGGGAGTCATTTGGTTTTTCATATGATGATTTATTATCTGATTTTGTTGGATTTTATGCTGGGATTCCAAAAAGTAAAAGAGAAGATTTAATCTGTTGGACAAGATATTTAGCGAGAGAATTAGACCCTGAAAAATGTTTTGATTTTGGGATCATCAAAGAAGCTTATGAACAAACAGAAAAGTCTATCGAGGATAATTATTCTGAAAATATAATCAAGCAAAGAGTTAGGACTGCAAGAAATTTGAGCACTTTATTTGGTATTAACACTATGAATTTAGAGAAAAATTTATTAGATGTAGCTTATGAAGATGCTTTAGAAAATCAAGATGATTTTAATAAACTTAATTTTGCAAGATATTTGGCTGAAGGTACTGGTGTGGATGTCTCAATTCATGAAAATCAGATTAATCCTTGATTATTATGCGGTGGTTTAGAATTGGTAAATGAAAAGACAAGATTACATGAAATTGAATATTCTGTTGAAGTTCCATCTATAAACAAAGGAAATTGGAATCACCTTGAATATAATCCTAAAACGGTAAAAGCGTTTTATTTTCCACTTGAACAAATAATTCTTGAAGAAAATATTCATAGTAACGGTTCATCTAGTTTATTTGATAAATATAATGTGACTAATGGTAGTGATGCATTTACTAAATACTTGAAATTAAGAAAACTAAACAGTTTTAAAGAAAATAATGTGGATGTTTCTAGGACTGTTCTTAATTGGGTAGATAATTTTTATCGTGCAAAGAATCCTAATTCTGAAGTAATTGATCTGTTTGAATAAGTCATATTTGATAGAAATAATTAAATATAAATTGTTCTTTTATATAAAAATAAATTATTTTTAAGAGGTGAAAGAATATGCCAACAATAATACATCAGGAATATATAGTTCAAACAGGAAGTGGTAGTTGTTATAGGTTAACATTTAAACCAGAAAGTACCAGGTGTAAATTTTCTGCTAAAAAGTTACATTCAGATGCTAGTGATTTCTCACATAACGATTTAGATATAGTGGATATTAGACCAGCTGCTGGAAGAAAAGCAAAAAATTTAGTTTATCCAGGTACTTTAAATTTATCTAATATTAAACTTGGTGCGAGGTTAATTTTTACTAATATAATTGGGTTAGATTATAATAAAATGGACATGGAACAATTTTCTCAATTTATGTTGATGAGTAAAAAATGTAAAAGGTCTAACATGATTACTAAGATTTATCAACTTAAAGGAAAATTAAAAAAAGATAGTTAATTAATTTATACTATTATCCTTTTTTCTTTTAATTATCCAGTCCAACTATTCTCATAAGTTTGACCATTGATTTCCATTACTTGGTAACCATTGCCATCTTCATCAAAATAATAATCCATGTTAGCTGAAGTATCGCTAGTTTCAATATCATAAGTAATATGACAATATCCCTCATACTTTCCTGATTCAACAATGCCTACTATAATCATTTCAGTATTTGCGTCTAATCCAGTACTTGACCATTCTGCACCTTCTTGACACCAACTATCTTCTCCCGATTTGTATTCTACTGTTTGTGTTCCATCTTCAGTTTCAACTACGACTGTTCCTTCAACATCATTTCCGTCAATTTCAACATGAGCATCTTCTGTTGTGTATTCAACTGTATTTGATTGGCATCCAATTACAAAGAACAGAAGTAATGAAATTGCAAAAATTCCAATAATTTTTTTTCTCATTTTTATACCTTCCAATAATTTATTACATATAAGTATAAAACTATTGTTTTTATTATTTATGTATTATAAACCTCTTTTTTATTTTTCTATACACCACAAATTATTTAAACTAAGTTGTATAAATTTAATTTGATGAAATATAAGTTAATTAAAATTAAGAAAGAATCTAATGGGGTTGTCTGGTTAACTTTTGATGGTCCTAAAATGGATTTTAAACCAGGCCAGTCACTTATTTTAAAATATGAATTTAAAAATGATAGTGGCAATGAAACAACTACTGAAAATAAAGTGGTAAACAGAATGTATTCTTTTGCGTCTTCTCCAACTAGGGAGAATATTGAACTTTGTGTCAAAAAAGTTGAAGGCGGGTTAGTTTCATGTGCATTACAAGAAATAATCCCTGGAACTGAACTTGGGCTGAAAGGGCCAATTGGTAAATTTTATTTTGATGAAGAAAATGATAAAGATCTTGTAATGATTGGATGTGGGTGCGGGATTGTCCCATTCTTATCAATTTTAGATTATTTAAATGAAAAAAAGTTAGACATTCCTGTGAAAATATTTATCAGTAATAAAACTCAATGTGATATAATTCACAAAAATAGTTTAGAAACACTTTCTGCTGAAAATAATAAAGTTAAAATTTTGTTTAATTTAACTAGGGAACCTGAACCTGTTTCTTGTTGCAATAAAATGGGTAGGATTGATAAAGGTTATTTGGAATCTAATCTTGATAATGTAAGTGGAAAAACTTTTTTTATATGTGGGACTGATAGTTTTGCAGAATCAATGAAAAAGATTCTATTAGAAATGAATGTCAAAGAGAGTCAGATCAAAATTTCAGCTTATGGTTAAAGTATGTTTAGAAATGTTGATTTATAATTAATTATATTATTATAAATAAATGGGGATTAAAATGGATAATACTTCAAATAATAAAAATTCAAACGAAAATATTGATAAAAAGAATTTTAATAATAAAAAAATTAGATCTAATTTCATTAGGCCAACCTATAAAATGCCTGAAATGAAAAAGATTTCAGAATCTTGTTGGGAAATTCCTATTTCATATAAAGAAGGAATGAAAGTTACTGCCAAAGTAATAGCTAATGATGAAATTAAAGGTGCTTTAGAAGCTGGTGTGTTTCATCAAATCAGTAATGTGGCAACTTTACCTGGTGTACAAAAAGCAATTTTCTGTATGCCTGACGCTCATTGGGGGTATGGTTTTCCAATTGGTGGAGTGGCTGCATTTGATCCAGAACAAGGCGGAATTATTTCTCCTGGTGGTATTGGGTTTGATATTAATTGTGGGATGAGGTTGGTTCGTACAAATCTTAATATTACTGAAGTTCAACCAAAAATTAAAGAATTGATTGATTTAATTTATCAAAAAGTTCCAGCTGGTGTTGGTCGTAAAGGTACTGTTAAAATTACTCGTGAAGAGTTTAAAGATGTTGTTGAAAAAGGTGCTAAATGGTGTCTTGAAAAAGGATACGCATGGGAATCGGATGTTGAACATATTGAAGATAATGGTTGTATTCCTGGTGCAGATGCAAGTAATGTTTCTGATAAGGCGGTAAGTAGGGGATTTGATCAGTTAGGTACTTTAGGTAGTGGTAATCATTATTTAGAAATTCAAGTAGTTAAAGATGAAAATATTTTTGATAGAGAAATTGCACATAAATTGGGTGTTGATAAAGATGGTCAAATTGTTATAATGATACATTGTGGGTCAAGAGGGTTTGGTCACCAAATTGGTACTGATTATTTAAGACAATTTCTGGATGTTATGCCAAAGTATGGGATAAAAATTCTTGATAGGGAATTAGCGTGTGCACCAATTAATAGCCCTGAAGGTAAAGCATATTATTCTGCAATGGCTTGTGCAGCTAACATGGCTTTTGTTAATAGGCAGATCATAACTTATAGGGTTAGAAAAGCATTTGAACAAGTGTTTGGAAAAACTGCAGAAGAAATGGAAATGGAATTAATTTATGATGTGGCACATAATATCGCTAAATTTGAAAAACATATTATTGATGGTAAAGAAAAATTATTGTTAGTGCACCGGAAAGGTGCAACCAGAGCATTTGGTCCTAGCAGGGCAGAAAGTTTACCTGAAGATTATGCTGATATTGGCCAACCTGTAATTCTTGGTGGAAGTATGGAAACTGGATCTTATTTACTTGTTGGGACAGATAAGTCTGATGAAAGTTTTGCTTCTACTGCACATGGTGCTGGAAGAGTGTTAAGTCGTATGGCAGCTAAGAAAAAGTATAATGGTGAAGAACTTCAGAAAAAAATGATGAGTGAAGGAATTTATGTTAAAGCTGCAAGTATGAAGGGTTTAGCTGAAGAAGCTGGCGGAGCTTACAAAGATATCAATTCTGTTGTTGATAGTTTAGAAAAAGTAGGTATTACTAAAAAAGTAGTCGCTTTGAAACCAATTGGTAATGTTAAAGGATAATTTTTGTTAATTATCTATTTATTTTTTCATGTTCTAGTTACGTAATTTTTTTATACTACTATTTAATTATTTTTGTTTATGCTTAAAACTAAACCAATATTATCTCTAAAAGAATCGTCAGATGGCTTAAGAATTTCTATTATGTCAAGGCATACTTTAGAAGATGGGTTGACATCACATCCATTAATTAATACTTCTTGTTATGATTTATGGTTGCCTATATTTGCTCCACCTACAAAATTGTTAGGAGATTATTACAAACGTGGATTGTCATGGGATGATTTTAGTAATGCATATCAAAATTATTTGAAATTACCAAGGATTAGTGTTGAAGTCCAGAATTTGGCAGTTAAAAGTCTTAATTACATTGTTACACTTTTATGTGTTGAAGATACTCCTGAATATTGTCATAGGAGACTTTTAGCAGAAGAATGTAAAAAATATTCACCTCATTTGAGTTTGATTGTAAAATGATTTATTTTTTTAATAATTTATGAGATTATGCTATTGTTTTTAAGTATTTCAAACATATCTCCCTCTAACTAAGTCAATTAAGAATAATGTTGCTTGATTAACCATCACTCTATCATTTACTTGATTACTAATTAAAATTACTTTATCTAAATATTGTTTTGTTTTATTGAATTGATTCATTTCAAATGCAATGTGGGCAGCATTGTAAAGTGATTGAGGTGTGTTAGAATTTTCAAAATCTTCTAAAGCATATTCTTGTCTTCCTCTACTTTTATTAGCTATCCCACGACTGTTAAGGGTTGATGATAATAACTGTTTGACTTCATTACTAATACTTTCACCAATTTTTTCTTCAGAATTTAATGTTGTTTTGCATGCTCCAATGCATTTACTAAATCTTTGAATTGAACTTAAATTATAATCTCCACATCTACTATACCATTCATATTCTTGGTTTAAAATTTTACCAATTGAATGGATTAAATTTTTACACGATGCTACTAAAAGTGCTCCTGCTTGACCTTCATTGGATCTTGCTGGGTTTTCTTCAATGGATTCAGTAAGATAATTAATTGCTTCTTCATATTCAGCTTGATTGATATAAGTGTTAGCAATATTATGTTTACCAATGTAATTATTCATTGTTTTAAAATCTTCAATTGCTAATTCATATTCCCCTATCTTGTTGTAACAAAACCCCCTTAGATTAAGAAGATCCTTTTTTTGTTCAGTTAAATGTTCTAAATTGATATTATTTTTTAATACTCTTGATTCACTTAAAAAGTCAATAATAGTTATAGATTCAGTTACTTCATCAATAGCTTTTCTTTGATCATTTTGATAAACTGATTCTGCATTTCTGTAACTATTTAATGCAATTTGGTCCAATTCTTTAATAGAATTTATTACAATGTGGTCCATATTTTTACTTCCATCAATTGCACTTATGAAACACTCAACTGCTTCATTGATTTTATTTAATCCTAATAAGCCAATTGCTGCATTATAACTTCCAGTTGGTGTCTCTGCCTTCATAAATTCAGTGATTGCTTTATCCTCTTGTTTTTTGTAGAGATATACATATCCTTTCTTAATTCTGAAATTAGTTAGTTGTTGTTTACCTGGGGATTTTTTTTCATTATAAGTAATCATTTCAACAGATGGAAACTGTTTTTTAATTGGATTTCTTTGTTCTTTATTTTTTTGATTTTTTTCTTCTTTATTAACTAAATCTTCCAGTAAGTTAATACCCTCATTTATGTCTTCTAATGAAGAATCAAATTCATTTAAATAACTTGATTTTAAGTCTGCTCTCATATAAAGTACTTTAGTTAGAATATTAATAGCAATGGCATTATAACTAAATGATAATTGTTGTGTGAATTCTTTTAATTCTCTAGCTGAAATTACAGCTTTATCCATATATTCTTTACTAAAACTTAAATCATCTTTTGTAATACTAAAATTAGGGTCAAGATGTAAGCTTGCTAATTCAGTATATGCTTGAGTCCTTTCTTTTAATCTTTTATCTAGTGCTAATGTTGAACCTTGTTTTAATGATTGAGAAATAATTTGATTTGTATATTCAACAATTCTATTAAGGTCAGATAATATTTTTGGTATATCCTTAGTTAAATATAACACTTTTTGTTTAGCAAACAAAATTGAAGGGTCTGGATTACCTGATCTTACTGAAAAACTAAATAATTTATTATAAGAATTTTCTGCGATTTGTAATAATTGTTGGGCTTTTTGATGATTTCCTACATTTAAACTTGCTTCAGCTTCCTTAACAAGATCTTCAATATTAATTTTATCATCTTTATTTCCCATTATTTGTTAGAATTTAGTTACTTTTTATAAACCTTGCTGTATTAACTACTGTCAAGAAGTTATGGGTTTAAGCTTGTTTGAAATAAATTATTTGTAAGTAAATATTAAATACTCTGGGGAAGTTCTAATTGACATGATAATTTCATATTTTGAAGAGTTTCCAAGTAAAAGTAATTTGGATAAATTAAAATTTGTAACTTATAAAACCAAATTGTACATTGCAGCAAAAAGTTTGTTAGAATTTAATCTGGTTGTGGGGCGTATTAAAAGAGAATATATCCACTCTGCTAAGTTTATTGTTGAGTATGTCTATTGGCCAATTATTGAAAGGAAAGAAGGTTATTGGATCTCCCCATTTACTAAAAGAGATGCTTTATTAAGGATATTTAGTGAATTAGATTGTGATAAGATTGGTAAAAAAATTAATGTGATGTTAGATTTTGAATTGCCTACTACAAAAAACCCATTACTTTACATAACTCAATGTTTGAATTTTTTTAAAAATAAAAAGTTAATTAAAGATTTTATAATTAATCATAAAGGTAACGTTTATGCTGCTGAATATCATGTTTTTGGTAAATATAAAGAGAAATTATTACAAATTTTTGGGTTACATTATGATTTGAAGAAACTTAAAGTAATTAAGATGTTATATCATTCTATGATGCCAGTTACAGATAATTTTTATAAAAAAGAGTTAAAAAAAGTTAAAGATTCTGGTTGTCTAGCTGGGTTAGGAACTATTGCAGAAGGGATTTTTGGAATAGAACCGATTTTAAGCCCAGAAAAGTTAGAATTTGATCTTACTTCAGCTAAATATGTTGGTGTAGAAGAAGTAATCATTTTTAGGTTGGGTGGGATGAATAATAGGTATAATAAAATTGTTAAGAAATTTATTTGAATTATTTATCTTCAGAAAACTTTTTCTTTCCACGAAGTAAGTGATTTATTTTATCATGAAATTTTTGGTCCATTGGTAATCTTGTTGGATACCATAATCTTCTAGGGCTAAGTGAAGGAGAAACCAATTTGTATAATTCCTCTCTAACTCCTTCATTTGGATGTGATGCGGCTTTTTCTGCAGCGTGAAATGTTAATTGTTTATTACTTCCTTCTATTGCTTTGTAACTTAAGTAAACAAATTTAATTAAATCTAATGCTTTTGCTTTGTTAAGATTATTTTCTGGGAGTTTGTAAACATTAGCAAATCCAGTCCAATAAATTTTTCCATCATTACCTAATAAAGAATTTTTTGGATGACCATCTCCAACTATTCTATTTCTGTAATGAATGCTGAAAATAGTGTCTAATGCTCCATCTAAAGTTTTTTTCAATTCAATATAAGTCTGAAGTTCTTGTAACGTTCTTCCAGGAATATGATCTTTGATAATGATTCTTGAATTAATGCAGTCATCACTTTTTGCATAATCAGCTAAGTTTGGATGTGCTAATCTAGGAACATTAAGTCCTTTTAATGCATCTAATTGGTTAAGTTCATGCAAGTATCTTGAAGAAATCGATTTTAATTCTCTTGTTCCATAAAAGAATTTGTCTTGAAAAACATAATATGTTTCTGGAATGTTCCCATAGAAGCTTGGTATTTTAACTACTACTTTTTTATTACCTAAATCTACTGAGAAAACTTGATTACTTATGTTAGATTGAAATCTTTCTTCAATTCTTAACCCTTTTGGACTTCTCATAAGTCCAAAATAATCTTCAATATCATTCCATACCATATGTTAATTCTCTATGTATCTGGAATATTTAAGTATTACTACTCTTAAGAAGATAAATTGGTTGTTTTGAATTTACTTCTCAATTCTTATTGCTTTTCCCTTTACTAGAGCTTCAGAAATTTTTTTCCTTGCAGATAATATTGTTCTGTGAAAAGTAGGTTGAGATATTTCCATTTTTTCAGCAGCACTATTTTGGTCCAGTTCTTCACAATCTTTTAACCTAAGAGCTTCTAATTCATCTTTAGTAATGCATATCTCTTCAAGTTCATGAATTCTAATACCTGCCGGTTTAAAGTAATTAGTTTTAGCACAGAATCTTATTTTTCTTCTAATTCTTGGTCTTGGCATAATTAAGCTATAATTTTATTTTTTAAAATACTTTCTTTTTAGTAATGTTAAATGTTGATTTTTGAATTATAATTAATCAAAAAGAAAAAAGAAGATAATCAATCTTGAAATCTTCTTCCTTGTCCACGACCTCTTGGGTTTTGACACATTCTTTGATTCATAGGTTTTGCATCTTGACATTTACCCATTTGTCTTCCAGTTTTAGGTCCTTTTCCTTCTGGTCCAGTTCCATCTTTATTTGGCATTTTTTTACCTCCTTGTATTTATTTTTTGTTTGTACTTAATGGTTTGTTCTGAATATATATTCACAACTATTTAAATCTTTCGTAGTAACTCATCATAAACAGTTATTTTTATATACTTTAATTTATTAGAAAATAATTATGAAATACATTTTTGCATATGTTGATAAATTGATGATCTTGTTAAAGTTCTATCCAGCTAAACCTAAAACTGATGAAGATTTTAAAAGAATAGGTATATTAATTGTCAAAATTAAAATTTATACTTTCTTATTAAGAAAATTAATTAATAGTCATGAAGTTAAGGGTAGTTTGAAGAAGTTACAAGAAAGTAATTCAAATAATATTGAGGGATGGGCTGTAAAAGTTTCTTCTGTATTTGAAAATTTGGATAATCTGTTAAAAATATTGGATGAGGATAATAAAAAGTTATCTCATGCTATTGAACATGAGCCTCAAAAGTTGCAAAGTTTAATCTCTGATTTAGCTTTGGGTATGATTTTAACTGGTTTACATAATGAAGAAGAACATTTGAAAGAATTACGTAAAATTGCGATACTAGAAGAACATGAATTGAAAAGAGTAATTTCAAATGAACATCTAAATGATTTACATCAATGGCATGATATAAATCAGTTCAATGAAAATAAAAAAATACTTGAAATTGAAAAATTCTTTATGAGATTACTTTCATAACTTGCTTTTTTTATTCTAAATTATAATCTCTTAATATTAAAAAACAAAAAATATTAAAAACAAGCGAGCTTTTCTAAAATATATGACATATCAGAAACTTGGATTAAAATGTGGTATTGAGATTCATCAACAGTTAGAAGGAAGAAAATTATTTTGTTCTTGTCCAACTAAGTTAAGGGAAGATAAACCTCATTTTGAATTGTGTCGTAAAATTAGGTCTGTTGCTGGTGAACAAGGCAATATTGATCAAGCAGCAAAACAAGAACAGTTAAGAGACAAAGATTTTGTATATGAGGGATATTATGATACTACTTGTTTAGTTGAGACAGATTCTGAACCACCACATAAAATTAACCAAGATGCTCTTTATACTTGTTTACAATTTTGTAAAATGTTGAAATCTAATGTTTCTCCTGTTGTTCAAGTTATGAGAAAAACTGTTGCAGATGGATCTAACACTACTGGATTTCAAAGAACTGCGTTGATCTCTCGTGGTGGCGAATTAGAAACAAGTGAAGGGATTGTTGGAATTGAAAACATTTCTTTGGAAGAAGATGCTTGTAAAATTGTATCTGATTCTTCTCATAAAAAGATTTATCGGTTAGATCGGTTAGGAATACCTTTAGTTGAAGTTGGTACTGCTCCAGATATTAAAAGTCCAGAACAATGTTTAGAAACTTCAAAAAAGTTAGGGATGTTTTTACGATCATTGCCCGGTGTTAAACGGGGGTTAGGAACAATTAGGCAGGATGTTAATGTTTCAATTAAAGAAGGTGAAAGAGTAGAAATTAAAGGTGCTCAAGATTTAAAATTGATCCCTAAATATGTTGAATTGGAAGTTAAAAGACAGGCTGAACTTATTAAGTTAAGAACTGAATTAAAGAAAAATAAAGTTAAATTACAACATTTTAAAATTTATAATTTAACTAAATTATTATCTAAGTCACAATCAAAAATTATTGTTAAAACATTTAAGAACAACGGTGGAATTTTAGCAATTAAATTAAATCATTTTTCTGGTTTGATTGGAAGAGAATTACAACCTGGATATCGATTAGGTACAGAATTTGCAGGTAGAGCAAAAGTAAAAGGTGGTGTTGGCGGGATATTTCATTCAGACGAAATGCCAAATTATGGTATTACTCAACAAGAAGTTGATAAGATTAATGTTGAACTTAAATGTAAAAAAGATGATGCATTTATTCTTGTAGCAGATACTGAACTTAAATGTAAACTAGCTTTGGAAGCTGTTTATGAGCGAGCACAGGAATTATTTAAGGGAATTCCTAAAGAAGTACGTAGTCCACAAGATGATGGTACTACTCGGTTTATGCGACCAATGCCAGGTGCTGCTCGGATGTATCCTGAAACTGATGTCCCTTTAATAATACCAGACACCTCCAATATTGAATTGCCAGAATTATTATCTGAGAGGATTGTTAGGTATCAAACAGAATATAAGTTAAGTAATGATTTGGCAGAGTTTGTTGCTAAATCTACTAATATGATGTTATTTGAAAAGTATGTAACAATGTATCCTAAGATCAAGGCAGCATTTATTGCTGAATCATTAACTTCTACATTATTAGAAATTAAGAGAAAGTATAAGTTAGATGTTGAAAAATTAACTGAAGATAATTATGATATGTTGTTTAATTATTTGAATGAAAATAAAATTCATAAAGATATTATTCTTGATGTCTTAATGGATATGATTAAAGGTAAGTTTGATATTAAAATTTATGAAGGACTTTCTACTGAAGATTTACATAAAGAGATTAAGAAAATTGTTGATTCTAATAAAGAAGCTCCATTCCCTGCTTTGATGGGTATGTGCATGAAAGCATTGGCAGGAAAAGCTTCTGGTAAAGTTATTTCTACAGAATTGAAGAAGTTGGTTTAGAATAATAATTTAATTGTCTCAAGTGGGTGGTGTCAAAAATTTTAAAAGTGTACTGTTGAAAAGTTTCTGTTCTATGCCTAAATTAATTAAAATTTCAACTGGTCAAGTTAGGTCAACACAAGATTATCTTGAACAGAGTACTATCAATTTTTATCTTAGTTTGCGTGAATCAAATGTTAAATTACCTCCAATTCCAGTAGTTGAAAGTATTTGTTATGAGGGTAAATATGACTTAATTGATGGACACCATAATGTAGCTTTAGCTCATATGTTAGGTGAAGATGTTGAATTATTATTAATTGATTCTCCAAGAGAATTACTGAAAATTGAACAATTTCCAAAAGTAGAAGAACGTTTTATTGAAAGTTGTAATGAGCAAATTCAAAAAAGATTTAATTCTGTGCCTTTTTATGTCCCTTGTGACTGTCAAGGAGAAGATATTACTTGTTTAGATCAGTTGATTAAATATTCTGATGTTAGGTTAAGATAAAGAAAGTAATTAAGAAAAAAATAAATATTATTTTTCAAGAACTGTTAAAGCAGCTAACATTAAATACGAATTAAAAGAATTTCTTAAACCTTCAGCTTTGTTTATTTCTCTTTTAAAATATGTCCTACTTTTGTCAGATAAATCTCCTTCATTTTCAATTTCTTGTTCTAATCTCTTATACCATTTAGTCACAGATGGGTCTGCATCTTGACCAAGTTCTCGATTAAAATTAATTGAATAATTTACAAATCCTTTGATAAGGTTGTTTGTTTCTTCCTCTTCAATAAATTTAATTGCTTTTTTTGTTCTTTTTTGTACAATAAAATTTCCCACAGTTTTTGCAAAAAAAGAGTAATTATCTCTTAGAGAATCTTCTTGATTAATTACGTTAATGAAATATTTTTTTCCTTCTTCAGATAATTGGTTATTTTGATTTAAGTAAGATTCTAATGTATTATTGATCTCTTGATTATTGTGGCTTTTTAAAGGAGTCATTTCCCATTCAGACTCTATTCTGAATCTGGTATATTTATTAAGGATAATTACTCCTAATTCATTTAATCTTTCTTCATCTGGTTGATGTGAAAAAAGTCTTCCTTCCCTATTGTGTATGGGGATCTGGAACTCGATAGATTGGTTAATGTACTTGATAATTAAATCTTGTAATGCTTCTTTTGTCATTATTTTCACCTATTAATATGATCTATTTTTATTTGTTTAATAAATCAATAGTTTTTTATTTAAATCTTTCGGTTTGTAACTACTGGTTAGAAATAAATTGTTTCAGGCAATTGTTGTTCAAACAAACATTCTCATTAACACTATCACTGTTCCTGCTACTAATGGTATCAGAAGATTGTCATCAATGATACTCTCACCAAATTTCACTTCAGCTAACTCTGCAAACATTGCAACAAATGATGCTACAAACGCTTCTAATGGATTTACAAAGACCATTGCTGCTAAGAATGCTGATATTGCACCAAATAAACTTCCTTCTAATAATTTGTTATTGTCACCATTAATGAAATTTCTAATTTTACCAAAGCTTCTTCCAACTATGTGACTAATTGAATCACCTACAGTCATAATCATGATAGCTGCCATAGCAATATCTTTCTCAAAAAGTTTTATTGCTAACAATGTTCCAGTAAAGAAAAATATTGCTCCTTTACCTGGTATTGTTTTTCTTTCTTCTTCTCTTTGAAATAAATCTAAGAAATCTGCAACTAATGGTATTCTTACAGATGTTAATATAAATGACGTTAATATCCCACAGATTAACATTAAGAAAACTTCCCATGCACCAATTATGTTAAAGTAATATCCTGTAACTAGGACTATTCCTGTTAAAATGTGCATAATCTGTCTTCTTAACTCTTGAATGTTCATTAAGGCAATTTTATGGTAAGTTTTTTATAAGTTTTATGAACAAATGTGATAAATATGGGTAATTGTAACAAATGTGGCAAAGATTGTAATGAGATTAAAATTAACCAGTTTGATCATTCATTTCATTTAGGTAATGTTTCAGAAGGATGTAAACGTTGCATCAAGGGTGAAAAATTAGTTTTATTTATCACCGGTAAATGTGCTCAACAATGTTATTATTGTCCTGTATCTGAACATAAATTTGGTCATGATAAAATATTTGCTGATGAATGGGAAATTGAAGATAATGAACAAGGATGGAAAAATTTAGTTAAAGAAGTCAAACTCATTAATGCAAAAGGGGCAGGAATTACTGGTGGTGATCCTTTATGTGTTTTGGAACGAACTTGTAAATATATCAAACGTATGAAAGAACAGTTTGGTAAAGATTTTCATGTCCATTTGTATACTCCTTTGAAATTAATTAACAAAGAAGTTTTAGTAAAATTAAATGAATCTGGTTTAGATGAAATTAGGTTTCATCCTGATTTAGATGATGATAAATTATGGGATAAACTTTTACTTGCCAAGGATTTTGTATGGGATATTGGTATAGAAATACCTTGTGTTCCTGGAAAAGAATTTGAAATAAAAAAGTTAATAGATTTCGTAGCTGAACATGATATTATTAAATTCTTTAATTTGAATGAATTGGAAAGATCAGACACTTCTGTTGAACATTATAGTCTTCCTAATGATCAATTTCCTACAATTGATCAAATTAGTTATGCTATTCAAGGTTCTAAAGAATTAGCTGAACTGTTTGTAAATCATGTTAATGAAAAAAATTATGATTTCACAATTTATTTTTGTACTGCAAAACTTAAAGATGGAACTCAATTAACTAATCGTCTTAAAAGGAGGGCTAAATCTTTAGCAAAATTACCTTACAATAAATTAACTGATGAAGGGACTTTAATCAAAGGTGTAATTTATTTGGAAGAATTAAAACCGGGGTTTGATTATAAAGAAAAATTAGTTCAGTTAAGTAGTGAGTATAAGGGGAAGTTGTTAGAAAAATTAAATGAACAGAAAGATTTAATCGAGAAAACAATTAAACGAACCAATCAAATCTTTATTGATGAAAAAAAGTTCAGGTTACTTTGTTCATTGAAAATTTTGGAAAAGAATGTTAAGAAAATTAAAAAAATTAATTTAATCCCTGCAATTGTAGAAGAAATGCCTACTGAAGATGCAATGGAACTGGAAATTGAGTTTTTATGATTGTAAGTGTTGATTATTTTACAATTCAAAAAGAAAGCTTTATAAATAAAGCAGTTAAAATCTAGGTTATAATGGAATTCAAAGTATTAGAGGAAGAAAAAAACAAGCTAGTATTTGAACTAGTTGGTGAAACTCATACTTTTTGTAATCTTCTAAAAAGTGAGCTTAGAAATGTTAAAGGAGTGACTTTAGTAAGTTACCGGATTGAACACCCTCTTGTGGGTATCCCAACATTTCTTATAGAAACAAAAGGTACTGAACCAAGAAAAGCTATTAAAGAAGCATTGAAAAATGTTAAGAAATTAGCTAAAGACTTCCAAAAACAAGCAGTTAAATTGTAAGTCTTATATTTTCTAATTATTTTATACTTAATTTATTTCTAAGTTATATTACTTTTTTTAAATTAATTATAATCATTTTTATTATTAACATTTAATATCAATAAACTTTATAAAAAAAACATTTTTCTTTTCAAATATGGCATCTGTTTATTATTTTCCAATGGTTCATGTTCTAAGTCCTGAATCTATTGATGATGAAGTAAATGAATCTATTAAAAATGTTAATTCTGTGTTAAGGCAAGATTTAGATTTTGTTGAAAGATTCAATGAAGAGTTAAAGAAAGATTATCCTCAAATCAATACTTGTTGGTACAATTTTCTCGATTTTTTGAAAGATAATAACAGTTTTAATAAAGTATATATGGAAGGTATGGTCGGTAGGGAAGTAGGTTGCCAATTAGATCAAAGCGGATCTGGGATGAGTGATTGTATCAACTATCTATCTGATTCTGGGGCGGTGTTTGAAAAAACAGAATCTGAACTTCTATTGAATCTTACTTGGAAAGTCAGAAGAAATAAACTTTTATTTAACCAAAGTAACAAACTTCGTGAAGCATATCTTGGCCATAGGATTGATTCAACATTAGAATTTAATGATCAGGCACTTTTACTTTATGGTGCGAAACATAAGAAAGGTATAACTAATTTGTTATCTTATCACCAAATACCATTTGAAGTTCATGAAAATATCAATTGGCCTAGTGAATATCTATTTAATTAATATTTTTTTTCTCTAGAAAACATTAAATATAATCATGTTCTGAGAATGAGTATGGGTAAGGTAGACTTGAGTTTAGCATTAAGGTACTATAAACGAAGTTCTGTACAAGAAGAACTCATTAAACATGCTGTTCATAAAGAAATTGGCTTGAGATTTGAAGATAAATTTGGTAAAAGGCCAGATATTTTAACATATCCTAATGAGGTAGTTGAATTAGCTAAACGAGGATTAACTTCTTTACATTGTAGTGAAGAGTTATGGGAATATCCTTTACAAATCAATCCTAAATTAACTAAAAAAGAAATGGGAGAACTTAGGATTGGCTGGGATTTAGTTCTTGACATTGACTGTGCATTTTTAGATTATAGTAAAATCTGTGCAGATTTAGTTGTAAAATTTTTGAAATATACTGGTGTTGAAGATATTTTTTGTAAATTTTCGGGTAACAAAGGATTTCATATTGCAGTGCCATTTGAAGCATTTCCTGAAACAATTGTAGGTGAACAAACTAGGGATAAATTTCCTGAAGCTCCGAGAAAGATAGCTTTTTACATTAAAGAAAATATTAAATATGAACTTTCAAGAAGAGTTTTAGAATTTGAATGTGGTGATTTTGGTAAAATTAAAGAAAAAACAGGATTAGAATATGATAAATTAGTTCGTTCTGAAAAAAATCAGTATGGTGATATTGTTAAAAAATTGGAAGTAGAAAATTTTCTTGAAATTGATACTGTGCTAATATCTTCTCGACATTTGTTTAGAATGCCGTATAGCTTACATGAAAAATCTGGTTTGATGAGTTTACCTATTGATCCGGATCGAGTTATGGAATTCGAAAAACCAATGGCAGACCCAGACAAATTTTTTGAACCAATTGCTCCTTTCTTAGATCGAAATGTAAAATCTCAATCTGGAAGAAATTTGTTAGTACAAGCATATGATTTTAAAGTTAAAACTAGGAGTCAAAGAGTTGTTGATGAATTGAAGGAAGAGTTGAAAAGAAAAGCTACTAATGAAGATATTATAATTGAAAGTGCTATTAGGGAAGATTTGTTTCCTCCATGTATGCAAATCATTTTGAAAGGTTTAGAAGATGGTAAGAAACGAGCAGTATTTGCAATGATTAATTTTTTGTCTAAAGTTGGTTGGACCAAACAAGAAGTTACAAGTTATTTAATGAAATGGAATAAGGCAAATAATCCTGAACCTTTACGTGATAATTATATATTGGGGCAGTTAAGATATTTTGCAAAAGGGGGTAGACTTCCACCTAACTGTGATAATGAAGCATATTATACTGGGTTGCATATCTGTCAACCTGATGGATTATGTAAAAAGATCAAGAATCCTGTGAATTATACAATCATTAAATGGAAAATGTTAAAAGAATTGAAAGAGAAAGAAGAGAAAATAAAAGCAAAAGAACTACAGAAAGAAGTAAGAAAAAGGAAAAAAGAAGAGAGTGAAAAGAAGAAAGTAGAGAAAGAAGCTGCTAAGAATGAACTTGAAGAGAAAGCTAATTCTGAAAGTGATGTCGTTAATGGTAATAATAAGATTAATTTTAACGATTGATGATCGTTTCATTGTAACTCCTGCTGGGTTGTAAACCTGCCAAAACATTTATAACTGGACGTATTTATAAGTAATAAATTATAATGAAATAAAAGGTAAAACAAAAATGAATATAAAACAAATTAGTTTAATGGCGTTACTTACATCAGGTTGTTATGCTCCAGAAGCACAAATTGAGAATGGTAAATTTGTGGAAGAAAATAATGCCGGAGAAATTTATTCTGGTTGTGAAGATTTATCAAAATTTCCACCATGTTATATCACAGATGGTGAATTTGATTCATTAATTGTTGTTGGTGCAGAAGCTTCTTCTTCTGATAGTTTAGCAGCAACTGATGTAGCAACAGCTTTTGTTCAGTATGTTACAATGGATGAATCAGTTCTTTATGACTGTGATATTCAAACAGAAGAAATCATGGGTATCATTAGTGTAGGAAGAAATAATGATGTTAGTAAATTATTCTCTTCTCAATTAAATCAAGGTTTGGATTCTGCTCAAGGAAGAATTCAATTAGTTAAATTAGGAAGTTACATGAATTTATTAGTTGATGGTGGGTCTGATGATGCTACTAGATTAGCTGCACAGGTACTATCAAACCGATACACTGAACTGTCTGGTCAAGGTGTAATTGTTGAAGGAGATAGTTGGAGTACGGCTAGTATTAGAAATACTTATGATTAATTTTTTTAATTAAATTTAAGCATCTATATTTATCACAGGACCGGACCATCTATAAGTTTCTCTCATTTGTACAAGAAAATCTATGCACATTGCAAGTTCTTGAGCTCCAATTCTCCATTCACGTTCTAAACGTATTAGTGGGGCTATTTCTAATTTGTGTAATGTTTCAATATGGCCCATTTTATAGAATTGAGGTGATTCATGTTCACGTAAAATTTCAAGACTTTCATCACTAGATAAATTGTCAATTATACTTTTTAATTTTTCTTCTTTTTCATCAGTAACTATGTAATTTGTAGGCCAGAATATTGCTTTTTTGTCCCTATCGAGATTATGTACTCCGCTTGTATAAACTAATGGATAACTTGAATAATTTTTAATTCCAACATTTTTATTTGCAATTTTTCTAATAACTTCTTTGTATGAATCCATGAGATTATTATCAAATTTTAATCCATTACCTTGGTTTGTAGCACCAGGTACATATCTTGGGTTATCTTCTGCTAAAATTTTTCTTATTTGCCAGGGTGAATCCATCTCTTCACGATATCCTACATATTGTTTTAAAATATCTACTGCTTCTGGATTAACAACAGTTTGAAATAAAACATAATCTCTTTTTGGAGAAAATATTTTTTGAAAAGCTTCACGAACATTACCTTCACCAAAACTCCATTCTTGGTTATATCTGTGTTGTCTTTTAGTTCTTGGTACTTTTGTTAAACCACAATCTTCAGTTGCCATACATTGTTAAATTAATATAACTTAATAATCATTTATATCATTAATAATATAATTAGAAAATCAATTTTAATAATGTGCAAAAGTTTATATACCTTATAGTTTTAATATAATCAAGGTGATATTATGGAAAGTTGTGAACCTAAATGTGTTGCAATGAAAATGTTAATAATTGGTGTGATTCTTATTTTAGTTAGATTATTTACTAGTTGGGATATCTGGGTAGTATTAGGTGCTATTTTAGTATTAAAAGGAATTTTATTGTTAATAAAGCCTATGTGTCCATGTCATGGTAAATGTAAGAAGTAAGATTTTTTTTTATAATTTAAATAATATTTTCCTCTTTAACTCACCAAAACCTTTATAAAAGAACCTTATTTTAAGTTCTTATCAGTCCGAGTTAACGCGCATAGGACTAATATATGTGCATAGTATAAACTATTTCTCGGAATGAATAAACTGATTATCAAACTGTATTGAGGGGTTTTTTACAATACAACGATAAGATAAATAAAAAATAGAGAATATAACCAAAAAATGGGAGAAGAAAATTATAAACACATTGTAAGGGTAGCGAATGTAGATATCCCTGGTAATAAGCAAGTAAAAATTGCTTTAAGGAAAATTAAAGGTGTAAACTTTAATTTTGCACATGCAATATGTAATGTTGCAAGTGTTGATATCCGGAAAAAAGCTGGTAGCTTGACTGACAAAGAAGTTGAAGCACTTACAGCAGTACTAAATAATCCTGTTAATTCAGGAATTCCAAAATGGATGTTTAACAGAAGGAAAGATTATGATGATAATGATGATAAACATTTAACTGAAGGAAAGTTAGGATTTGCTAAAGAGAATGATATTAAAAGGCTTAAGAAAATTAAGTGTTTACGTGGTATCAGGCATCAAAAAGGTCTTCCTGTAAGAGGACAAAGAACAAGATCAAACTTCAGAAGAACCAAAGGAAAGGCAGTTGGAGTTAAGAAGAAAAGATAGGAATGATTCAAAATGGGAGATCCAAAAAAATTTAGGAAAAAGTATTCTACACCAAACCATCCTTGGAATAAAGATGCAATTGAAGTTAATAGGGTAATTTCAAGAGAGTTTGGATTAATGAGGAAAAAAGAAATTTTCATTGCAGATTCATATATTAAAAAATATAGAAAAATTGCAAAGAACCTTATTGTTGATCGTGGTGAACAAGCTTTGAAAGAAAGAGAGCAAATTATGAAGAAGTTAAGAAATTTAGGTTTGCTTACTGAAGAATCAAAATTAGACGATGTGTTAAGTTTAGAATTAAAAGACATTTTGGAAAGAAGATTACAAACTTTAGTTTTCAAAAAAGGTTTAGCTAGAAGTATGAAACAAGCAAGACAATTCATAACTCATAGGCACATTAAGGTAGCAGGTAAAGAAATTACTTCACCTTCATACTTTGTTTCTGTAGATGAAGAAGCTCAATTATCTTTTAAAGAAACATCACATCTTTTTAGTGAAGATCATCCGGAAAGAGTTGATCCAAACAAAGATGTTAAAGAAGAAGCTGAAGCATTGAAAGAAGCTAAGAAAAATATTGCTGAAAAAGATGTTGCAGAAGAAAAAACTGAAGAAGTGAAACCAAAATCTGAACCTAAGGTTGAAGAAAAGGTTAAAGGAGTTTCTAAAACTGAAGAAGTAAAACCAAAACTTGAACCTAAGGTTGAAGAAAAGGTTAAAGAAGTTTCTAAAACTGAAGAAGTAAAACCAAAACCTGAACCTAAGGTTGAAGAAAAGGTTAAAGAAGTTTCTAAAACTGAAGAAGTAAAACCAAAACCTGAACCTAAGGTTGAAGAAAAAGTTAAAGAAGTTTCTAAAACTGAAGAAGTAAAACCAAAGGTTGAGGAATCTGTGCCAAAAGTTGACGAAAAGTCTAGTGAGGTATCAAAATGAAAAAAGAATTTGATCGAAATTCAAGACCTAACAGGCCTAACAGACCGAATTATAGGTCTCGACCTGCTGGTAATTTCAAACCTGTAAGATGGGCTATTGCACATGTTAAAGCAACATATAACAATACTATCATAACAGTAACAGATATTACCGGAACTGAAACTATTGCAAGAGCAAGTGGTGGTCAAGTTGTTAAAGCTGATCGATTAGAATCAAGTCCTGGAGCTGCAATGCAAGTTGCTAAAAAAATTGCTGAAATTTTAAAAGAAAAAGGTGTTGGTGGACTTTACTTTAAAGTAAGAGGTAAAGGTGGACATAATGGCCCTAAAAATACTGGTCCTGGTTCACAAGCTGCAATAAAAACTTTTTCAAGAGAAGGAATTAGAATTGGTAAAATTGAAGATGTAACTCCTGAACCACATAATGGTTGTAGAGCTAAAGGCGGAAGAAGAGGGAGGAGAGTCTAATTTTAATAAAGATTCATGATAAAAATGAAACTAACAAAACTAAAAAAGACTAAGGACAACCTTAACATTTCCTTCCAAGTAAGTGGTTGTAACGAAGCTTTCATAAATTCAATGAGGAGGTTAGTAATTGAAGAAGTACCAACCTTGGCAATTGAAGATTTAGAAGTAAAGGAGAACAGTTCTGCTTTATATGATGAAATGTTAGCTTTAAGATTAGGTTTATGTCCAATTAAGACTGACTTGAAAAGTTACAGACTTCCTACCAATAAAGATGAAATTGAAGAAAGAGCAGCATCATGTACTTTACAAATGGCTTTGAAAGCTAGTAAGAAAGGATATGTTTATGCTGATAACGCAACTTCAAAAGATCCTAAATGTAAATTTGTGTACCCTAAAATGCCATTAACTAAGTTAGCTTCTAAACAGAAAGTTGATTTGATTATGTATGCAGTAATGGGGCAAGGTAAGGAACATATCAAATGGAGTCCAGGATTAGCTTGGTTTAAGAATAAAGCTAATTTGACAATTAAAAATGATAAGGACTTAATTGAGAAGTTTAAATCAAAATATCCCTCACAAATTTTTGAGAAAGATCAAATCAGTAAAGATAAAATTGAAAAATTAGGTCTTTGCGATGCAGTTGATGGTATTTGTGATGATTTGATTAAAGTGGATTATGCTACAGATGTTTTTGAATTTATGTTGGAATCTTGGGGACAATTAACCTGTAATGAGATTTTGGATGAAGCATCAAATATACTAATTCAAAAAGCAGAAGAAATGGAGAAACTAATTTAGGTTTGAAAAATGGTAAAGAGAACAGGACCAACAAATCTACAATTGAAAGACCTTATTGAAGAACTTAACTCTAAATCCAGAGATTGCAATCTTTGGAAAAGGGTTGCTAAAGATTTGAATAAACCAACTAGGCAAAGAAGAATTGTTAATTTGTACAAAATTAACAAATGTGCTAAAGATGGTGAAACTATCTTGGTTCCGGGAAAGGTTTTAAGTGTAGGCGATATTGATAGGAAAGTAGTAGTGGCAGCTTATCAGTTTTCTGATTTAGCTAAAGAGAAAATTTTGAAAAATAATGGTACTATCATGTCAATATCTGAATTGATAACTAAAAATCCAGAAGGTAAAAAAGTGAGGATTTTAGGATGAAAATTTACAATGCAGATGGAATATTATTAGGGAGACTATGTTCCCTAGTTGCAAAAGATCTTTTATTAGGTGAAGAAGTAAAAATTCTGAACTGTGAAAAGGTTATGATAAGCGGTGCGAGAACAGAAGTTTTTGCTAATATGAAACAAAAACAAGACCGAAGAGGTTATCCTTTGAAAAGTGCAAAGAGACCAAGAACTTCAGAACTTTTTGTAAAGAAAGTTGTTAGGGGAATGTTACCTTGGAGAACTGCTCGAGGAAAGGAAGCTTATACCAGGTTAAAATGTTATATTGGTGTTCCTGAGGAATTCAGTAACCAAAAGACTATTACTTTTGAAAAAGCATCATACAAAAAACTTCCTAATTTGAAATATATCACAGTTAGAGAAGTTATTAAACACTTAGGTGGTAAACAATGAAAAAGTCAATCCATACTCAAGGTAAAAGGAAAAGGGCTATTGCTCGAGCAACAATAAATCCTGGTAAAGGTAAAGTTAAAATTAATGGTGAAGCTTTAGAAAATTATTCTACTGAACTGTTAAGACTAAAAGTTAAAGAACCTTTGATTCTGGCAGATAATATAGCTAAGAAAGTTGATATTAGTGTTAATGTTAATGGTGGCGGAGTTAATGGTCAGGCAGATGCTATCAGATTAGCTATTGCTCGTGGTTTAGTTGTGTATGATGAAAGTTTAAAGAAAACTTTTACTGAATATGACAGGCTTCTTTTAGTAGCGGATATTAGGAGAAAAGAAGTGTGTAAACCTAACGACTCTAAAGCTCGTGCTAAACGACAAAAATCTTACAGGTGATTAAAAATGATTATACCAATAAGATGTTTCAGTTGTGGTAAACCAGTAGGTCATTTATGGGAAGAATACCAAGAAGAAGTTAATAATGGTCAAGATGCTGGTAAAGTTATGACTAAACTTAATGTTGAAAGGTACTGTTGCCGAAGTTTATTCTTAGGTCACGTTGACTTAATTGATTTAGCAGGTGAGTACAAACGAGTTTAGTTTTTTATTTTATTTTTTCTTATTTTTTTTATAAATCTAATTCTATCTTTATCAAAATATTCAATCTATGAGGGAAGCAGTGAATGGGGGTGTAAAAGTTAAAATGATCTGTTCATTTGATCCTAAAAAGATTAAAATTTATGAGGCTTGGTTAAGTACTGGTGCTCATATTAGGGTTCTTAATCATGAAAAATATGGTCCTTTATTACCTAGAATTACTGTGTTTGATGGAGGTATTTCAAGGTTAACTATTGGTAAACCTGAAGTCCGAAATGAAGAAGATTATTTAACTTTATGGACGGAAAGTAAAGCTTTTTCTAACATGTTAAAGAAACAATTTATATCAATGTGTAAAGATTCTAAAGATCTGAAAAAATATATTAACATTAAGTAATTATAAAAAAAGAAAAATAATAATTTAATATCAGTTTCTTATGCTTTAACTTTCAAGTCTCTCCAATAATAATAAACTTTATTGATTAAGTAAAGTCCTACTGCAAAGCTGGATATCATTAACCAATCAGTTAGTTCTAAAGGTACAACTCCAAAGATAACATTTAATGGTGAGTAAACTACAATCATTTGTAATATCAATGATGCTACAACTGCTAATACTAACCATGTGTTACTGAATATTCCTAAGTTGTATCTGGACCTAATCATTTGTAATCTTGCAACTTCAAATAAAACTAATGCATTGAAAGCAATAGTTTGAGCCTTTTCTAATCCGCTGCCTAAGTAAAGCCAGAATAAAATTAATGTGCCTATACCAATTAATGTACCCACTATTATTATATCCCACATTAGTTCTTTTGACAAAATACTTTCTTTAGCATTTCGTGGTTTTCTTTTCATAATGTCTTTTTCATGAGGGTCAATACTAAGTGCTGTTGCAGGTAAACCGTCTGTAATTAAATTTACCCACAAAATTTGAATTGCAGTCAAAGGGAGGGGCATTCCGAATAACGAGGCTAGTAGGATGACAACTATTTCGCCCAGGTTGCTAGATAGGAGGTAATTGACGAATTTTCGTATATTATCGAATATACCCCGGCCTTCTTCAACTGCGTTAACTATGGATGTGAAATTATCATCAGTAAGGATCATGTCTGATGCTTCTTTTGCTACGTCTGTTCCAGAAAGTCCCATTGCAACACCAATGTCTGCTTTTTTTAATGCTGGTGCATCGTTAACTCCATCACCTGTCATGGCAACAACAAAACCTTCTTTTTGTAAAACTTTAACAATTTCTAATTTATGTTCTGGTCTAACTCTCGCAAAAATACTATGGTCTTTCAAAATTTTCTTTAAATTTTTAACTTTGTCTAGTTCTGTTCCAGACATTGCATTACCTTTGATACCTAATTGTTTAGCAATTGCTTGTGCAGTAGTTATTTGATCACCAGTTATCATAATAACTCTAATTCCTGCGTCTACACATTTTTGAATTGAATCTTTAACTTCTTCCCTTGGGGGGTCAATCATAGCTTGTAATCCTAAGAAAATCATGTCTTTTTCTGCATTTATTCTTTTAGAATATTCGTCATTATATGCTAAACCTAACACTCTTAATGCTTGTTTTGCATAACTTTCATTAATTTTTAAGATTTCTTTTTTCTTTGCCCTATTAAGTCGGTAAACTTTACCTTCGATTAAAATTCTGTTACATTTATTTATCAGTATGTCTGGTGCACCTTTAGTAAATGAAACAATTCCTTTATTTTTTTTAACATTATTATTTTTATGAACTGTAGTCATTAATTTTCTATCAGAAGTAAAAGGGATTTCATCTATTCTTTGATAATCTTTGTTTAATATTTTAGAATTAAATCCTGCTTTTTCTGCAGATACAACTAATGCTGCTTCAGTTGGGTCTCCAATTAAATCTCGTTGTCCATTACTTTTTTCTTTACCTAATTCTGCATCATTACATAACATCCCACAATTTAATAATAAATGTAAATCTAATGGGTTAGCAAGTTTTTTGTTAACATTAAATGATCCTTTTGCACTATATCCTGAACCTTCTACATCATAAAACATTTCATTTGCCCAAATTTTAGTTACTGTCATTTGGTTATGAGTTAGAGTTCCAGTTTTATCTGTACAAATAACATTTACTGAACCTAATGTTTCTACTGAAGGTAATTTACGTACTAAAACATTTTTTTTAATCATTTTTTGTACGCCAAGTGCTAAAGAAACTGTGATTACTGCGGGTAATCCTTCTGGTATTGCTGCTACTGCTAAAGCTATTGCTGTTAAGAACATTGCAGTAGCTTCTTTACCAGTTAATAGTCCTGCTAAGAAAACAACTGTGGCAACAATTACAACTGCAATTGTTAAGAATGTTCCTAACTCTCTTAATTTTTTTTGTAATGGTGTGTAAGAATCATGAGCCTCTTCAATTAGTTTTGCAATTTTTCCAATTTCAGTTTGCATTCCTATGTAAGTGACAACTGCTTTTGCTCTTCCTTCAGAGACTACCGTCCCTGAGAATACCATATTTATTTGATCTGCTAAAGGGGTATCTTTCTTCAATGCATCAGAACTTTTTGTGATCGGTTGAGATTCTCCAGTTAGTGGACCTTCTTGAGTTTTTAGGCTGTGAACCTCAATTAATCTTGCATCTGCAGGAATTTTATCTCCAGTTTCTAATACTATTATGTCTCCTGGAACTAAATATTTACTATCTATTTTAATCTCTTTACCATTACGTATAACTTTAGCTTTTAATGAAGACATTTTTTTTAATGCTTCGATTGATTTTTCTGCTCGATATTCTTGTATAAAACCTAAACTCGCATTTACTACTATAATTAATCCAATTACTATAGCGTCAAGTGTTTCGTGTAAAAATATTGAAATGAATAATGCTAGAATTAAAATCCATACAAGAGGACTATTAAATTGTTCTAAAAATATTTTAAGAGGGCTAACTTTTTTACCTGATTTTAATTCATTGTAACCATACTTAGAAAATTTTCTTGCAACTTGAGCTGTTTTAAGACCTGCTTCGGTAGAATTCAAATCTTTATATATCTGACCTACATCTTGATCAAAGTACATTTTACCCCCTCCATATTAAAATAATATGTATAATAAGTAATATCATTTCAAATATAAATGTTTGGTTTTAGAATTATTCAATAAACAATCGATGGGCTCATATTGTGTTATTTAATTTTTAAAATTTCGATGTATTGCTATCCCTTCTCCCCTTTTAATGAATCTTTTTTTCCTAAATTTTCTTGCTAATAATTCTGCTTCTAAACTAAATACTTTATCAAAATTTTGATCTGTTAAAGTTAATTGTATGCTGCTTATTGTATAATCATTACGACTTACATGTATGATCATTGAACCAACTATTTTCCTTCTGAATATTCTGCCTACTTTAATATCTCTTGCATATATCGCATTTTCTCCTGATGATAAGTATTGGTAAGTTAATGAAAATTTTTTACCTGTGCTAGCGGAAAGACCTATGATGAAATCATTCATATATTCTGAAATCAATTCATTTTTCCTTTTTGGAGATAAATTTATCTTTTCAATCCTTGTCATATTTTAGTGTAATCAATTTAACCTTTTAAATTTTTTGATTTTATATTCATTTAATTTTACATTATTAAAAACAAATATTTATAAATATTAATTATTTAGTCTAATACATTAAATGTACTTAGGAAAAAGAGGGGATTTTGTAGTTTTGACTGTTATAGTTCTATTAATTTTATTTGCAAGTGTATTAGTAGTTAAAGAAGGATTTACTGGGGCAGCAATAATTGATACAAACCAAAGTTTTTCATTTGGTATAATGCCTTCTGAAGAAAGTGCAAATTCAACTATTGGTGAGGTAGCTATCCCTGACCAAATTGATGTGACAATTCCTGATTCTAATTCTGAAATAATAAGTGATGAACAAACTGAAATTGAAGACGTTTCTAATGAAAATAATTATGATGTCCTTATTGATGACGAACCAGTTTTAAGTCAACAATCTGAATATTCTCTTGAAACAAATTCATTAACAACTAATATGAATTATTCTGATGCTAATTGGAGTTTGATTGCTGAAACTAACAGTGGGTTATACTTAGGGTATGGGATTTCAAATGCGGGTGATATTAATGGGGATAACTTTGATGAATTATTATTTATTAATGATGATACGGGTGAAGTTCATTTGATTTATGGTTCTGAAAATTTAACCGGTGATTTTTCAATATCTGATGTAAATACAAATTTTAGTGGTACTTATTCTGTCTATGCTACAAACGGATTAGGGGATATTAATAATGATAGTTATGATGATTTTGGTATTATTGAATATACTAGTTATGATATGTACATATTTTATGGTGGGTTTGGTAATCCTTGGTTAGGTGATGTTTTATTAAATGAGTCAAATATAACTATACAAGGAAGTTCAGGTTTTGGTTATTCTATTGTTGGAAATTGTGATATTAACAATGATGGATTTGGAGATTTTATGGTCTCTAATACTTTAAGAACAGGATATAAATATGGGGTTGGAAATGTTATTGGTGCTGGAGTAACTAAGGTATATCTGGGGGGTAATGCGATTGATGAACCTATTTTGCAATTTTCTGGACAATCTATAAATGAGAACTCTGGAAGGGAGTTAGCATGTGCAGATATTAATAATGATGATTATGACGACATGTTTATAACCTCAAATGAGGCTTTACTGGACGGTTATAGTTCGGGGGCAGTTTTTGTTTTTTATGGTGGTTCAACAAGTGATCTTCAAAGTTTAAATTCTAGTTGTTTTAATATGTGCCCTTTAAATACAACTAAATCAAATTTTACAATCTATGAAAATGAAAATAATAATGCTAATTTTGGAACTAACCTTGAAATTATTGACTTAAATAATGATTCTAATAAAGATATTTTAATTAGTGAATATTCAGCTAAACGAATTTTTATAATTAATTTTAATACAAGTATGTTGCCAATGTATGATGCTTCTCAAAGTTATACTTTAGGATCTGGGGGAACAACAATTACTAGTTTACCTTATGATCTCAAGGCGGGAAATATTAACGGAGATGATTATGATGATTTTGTTTTTTCAGCAGGAAATTCTACTCATGATATGTTGCTAGTTTTTTATGGTAGGGATGTTTATGATTGGGAAAATGGTTCAATCTCAGCAAATTCAACAATTTTTATTGAAAATAATGACGGTTTTGGATCAGAAATTATTCTTGGAAATTATAGCTTAGATTCAAGTTTAGATCTTTTTGTTGGTTCTCCCGATTGGGAGGGTGGTAATAGTGATGGTCGTTTAGATCTGTTTTTTGGAATAGGTGGGGTGAATATAACATCTCCTGAAAACGGACCTTCAAATTCTGCATCTTTGGTTACTAATTTGTCATTACAAACAATTACAGGATATAATCGGACTAATGAAAATTTATTAGTTACTTACAACTATACTGATGCTGAAAATGATACAGTTAAACAGATAATAAATTGGTACAAAAATAATGTTAGTTTCAATGTTCTTAACCTTCAATTTGAAGATTCATTTAATTCTGCGAAAACTGTAGATTTTTCAATTTATAGTAATAATGGTACTATCAATGGAGCAACATATAATAATGGTTCCGGTTATGATGATTTTGGATCATACACTTTTGATGGTGATAATGATTATATTATGTTTCCAAATAGTTCAGTATATTCCACTGGTTTAGTAGATGAATTTGCTGTTACTGCCAGAATTAATTTAAATAATTCAAAATTACATACAATTATTTCATATCCTGGGTTAACTGATAATAAAACATTTCATTTCGGTGTTAACTCATTGGATCAACTTTTTATTGAATTATCAAATGGAACAAATTTTACAAATATTCCTTCTTCCTCTTGTCCAGTACCTTTAAATCAATGGGTTTTTGTAGCAATTAGATATGAACCTGGTGGAAGCATTCCACTTGCTTTACATGTCGATAATTGTGTAGAAACTTTTAATCCTATTGTTTTAATGGATAGTTTATTGAAAGGTCCAGTAATAGGTGGTAAATTATCTCATAATAGTTGGTATCTGAATGGTACCGTTGATGAAGTAAAAATATTTGATAAAGTATTATCTTCAACTCAAATTAATAAAATTAGGATTGGTCAAGAAAATGTTATGTCCTATCAAGATACACTATTTAATGATACTTGGAGCGTGGATTTAAAGTTATATGATAAAACTGATTTTAGTACGGTTTATTATACTAATAATCTCACAATAACTAATTACAATACTGTTTCTACAGTCGAAAATGTTACATTATCTACTTTAACTGGATATAATCAAACTACTGAAAATATTACTCTTACATATGATCCTGTAACTGATGATGAAAATGATACGATTAAAAATATTATCAATTGGTATAAAGATAATGTTAGTTTAAGTATGTTAAATCTACCATTTGAAGGTGGAAGTAATACAACATGGACAAGAGATTTTTCGGGATATAATTATAACGGAGCTGTTGAAGGTGCAACTTGGAATTTATCTGGTGGCTATGATGGGTTTGGTGCATATGAACTTGATGGTGTTGATGATTATATTAATTTGTCTGAAGTTGGTGAGTTTAATTTTACAAATCAAATTACTGTGGCTGCTTGGGTAAAACCAACTTCATTTCCAACTAACTGGGTTAAATATATTGTAAGAGGAAGAGATAGTTGTGGTCCTCCTTATGTGAATATTTATTTTGGTACTTGGGATTCTCCTAGTGAAAATAAACCAAGGTGGGCTTTAGGATTAGATTCAACTTCAGTAGAAACTAATGAATCAATTAGTTTTGAAATGAATGCTAGTGAATGGTATTATCTGGTGGGAACATATAACGGGTCTAACTTGATTTTATATGCAAATGGTCAAATAATTGATGACAGGCCTTTTTCTGGAATTATTGATGATGTAAATAATCCTTTTGGAATAGGTCAAGAACTTAGCGGATGTACTGGTGATTATTTCAATGGGTCAATTGATGATGTGATGATTCTAAATTATAGTTTAACTGCAGAACAAATTTATGCTTTATACCAAAACCAAACTGATTTAATTGTTAGCCAAGAAACAAGTTTGAATGATGTTTGGAGTGCAACAGTTACTGGGACTGATAGGTGGGGTTATGGTGATTATGTTTTGAGTAACGAATTAAATGTTACAAATTATAATACAGCCCCAAGTTTAGTTAATCCTACATTATTACCTAACATTGTAGATACTACAACAGATATTATTGGCAGGGTTACTTATCTTGATGATGATGATGATGATGGGACTGTATATTTTCAATGGTATGTTAATGGTATTAATGTATATAATGATACTATCAATTATGCAAATAATACTGATTTAATATACTCAACATTAGGATCTGAAAATTATTCTCGTGATGATTCAATCAATTTCACTGCTTATACATTTGATGGGTTTGATAATTCTTCAGTAATTAGTTCAAGTACAAAAACAGTAGTTAATTATATCCCTACACATATGGTTCCTATCTTGAATTCATCTCGTCCTTTAATTAATAATACTTTACACGATTTGTTTGCATATAATCAAACAACTTATGATCCAGATGCAGATTCAATTAAGAATGAATATATCTGGAAAAAAGATGGAAGTCCCATCACATTAGTAAACACACCTTTTGATGGAGAATCAATTGTAAGTTATGCTATTGATTTGAGTGGGAATTCACATCATTTAACTATTTGTGGTTATAATGAAAGTCAAGATTGTGATCCTAATACTGGTCCAACTTGGAATCAAACTGGTGGGTATGATAGTTTTGGGGCGTATGAATTAGACGGAATTAATGACTATTTAGATTTGAATAATGCAACCAACCAAAGTGAAATATTTGATTCGGTGGTTATAGAACAAAGTTACGAATTTTGGTATAATGCAAATGATATATCTAACGAACAAATGTTACTTGATCGAGGAAATCAATTTGTTGGATTAAATATTTATATTAATGATTCTCAATTATGGGCTGGTGCATGGTCAGCAGAATATTCATGGACTGATGGTTGGATAAATACTTCAACTACTGTCAATGAATGGCATCATGTTGTGTTAACTTTTGATTCAGTTAATTTTAACTTGTTAAAATTATATCATGATGGGACATTAATTGACCAAAAAGTAATACCTGGTAGTTTAGCTGTAACTACTGGTGATGATGCATTAGGTGCGATTTCTGATAAAACAAGATTTCCTAATGGGACTTATACATCTCAATTTGGAATGTTTTACAATGGTTCTATTGATGAATTTAGGGTTTATAATTCCAGTTTGAGTGCAGCACAGATTAATTTATTATATAATAATTTAACAAACCAAATAGATAGTGCTGAAACAAATGCTAATGATGTCTGGTCAGTAGAAATTTATCCTTCTGATGGTTATAGGTATGGTACTATTAATGAAAGTAATAATGTTACTATTTCTGATTTAACTTGTGGAGATATAGATTATAATGTGACTTTATCTGAATATATTGCTTATTCGGGAAATGATACTTGTTTTACTATCACTGGTGATGATATATTATTTGATCTAGGTGGTTATACTTTGAACAGTACTTCAAGTTATGGTGTTGCAATAAATGTTTCAAACCATGCAAATGTAAATATTACTAATGGTTATTTGAGAGGTTTTGATGAGGGTATTTATGCTCAGAATTCAACTAATTTAATTTTATCTAATTTAGATATTAGATATAATGATATAGGTATAAATTTAATTAATGTTAATGATAGTTCTATCTATACAAATCAAATCAGAACAAATGGAGAGGGTATTAATTTAACAAGCTGTTATGATAATAATATCTCCAATAATTTTTTCTATAATTCTGGTGGGAATAATGATGATGTGGCTGTTGGTGGGAATAATAATTGGAACTTAACTTATAATTGTAGTATAACTAATTGGACCAACATAGCTGGGGGTAATTGTCAGGGCGGAAATTCTTGGCATGGGTATTCTGGAAGTGATGATGGTTCCGGTGTTTATCCAAATAATGTTAGTAGAGATTGGGTTGGTGATACTTTAATACCTTATAACTCTTCATCACAAATACTTGTTGGTGGAGATTATTTACCTTTAATCTGTTATGAATCTTGGACTTGTAGCAGTTGGAGTTCATGTATCTCTGGAACTCAATACAGAACTTGTACAGATGCTAATGAATGTGCAACAACTATCACGAAACCTATTATTGCTCGTTCTTGTAGTGGTGGTGGTGGTGGGTCTTCATCTAGTAGTTCATCTAGTGGTGGTGGCCCTACTGCAAATACAAATCCTGCAAACCAATTACAAAGGCCACCTTTACAACAAGGTCCAGTTATTCCTATACCTCTAAAAAAGTTAACTCCTGATGAAGTTAAATCTTTAATTGAAAAAGGTGAATTAAAAATTATTTTTAAACAGAATACTAAACAAATTTATGCTAACTCACCTGGTCCTAATAATCCAAATGGTGGGACGTCAACTACTACTACTACCTCTTCAAGTGGTTCTAGTAGCTCATCTGGTGGTGGGTCTGGAAGTTCTGGATATAACAGAGTTGAAATATCAATCAGTAATATTAATTTAAATGGGACTATCTTAGTAAATCCAGCAGTTGTAAGGGAACAAGAAGCAAGTTCTGACAATTTGCTTGAAAATCAAATTAGAGAAAAATTATTTTCAACTTTCGCTTCTAACTTTAACCTTGATTATTCGGATGAAGAATTAGAAAAATTAGTAACTGAAAAAAGTGAAATTATTAAAAGGATGGAAGCTGAAAATGTTAAACCTATAATCCCATATAAAACTTCTAATTTTGGATTTTTAAATTTAGATTCATATACAACTACCATATTTAATTCACCTCAACAAGTAACTGGAAGAATGTTAATTCCTTCTATTGATGGATTAGATGATATTGAAATTGAATCTAATAATACAGTTAATTTAAATTTTAGCGTATCTGATTATATCTCTTTAAATTCAAATGATAATTATGAGATTCAACTTCAAGTTGAAGATGAAGTGATTTATTCTGAAACATTGAGTTATGATAATCAAATCAGTAGTTCTGGTATTGTTTTTGATTCTTTAAGTGATGGAACTTTAGATATTTATATATTGCTTCCAGCAAATGATATTGTTATTGATGGTAAATATTACTTAGAATATAATCTGGTTGGTAGTGAAATTAATCTGGACGATGATGAATCATTATCTAACTTTGCACTTGTAAATTTAATATTTAATCGCAAGAAAACTTTTGGAACTGAATTACATGGGCCTTATCACTTAAATTCAACTGAAGACTATATCTTAGCACAGAACTTCCAATTACCTGATGCTTGTTCAAGCAGTTATTGTGAATTGAATATTAAACTTGTAGATGCATTTGGAGGTACTTATATTGATGGTAGTTATTATTTTGATAGTCCTTCTCAAACAGATATAACTAAAATTGGTAATGAAAATAATGATTTATTAACTGGAATGGTCATAAATGAGTTTGATAATGTTGAAGTTAACAAGAATTTAAGTGATTATTTAATTGGGTTATTTGTTTTAATTTTTATAGGTTTAGTAATCTACTTTTATTCAGATATTAAGAAGTTTACTGCCAAATCTATTATAAAAATTAATCGATTAATTAGAAAATTTGATAATAATACTTATCATACTAAAAAAATTGATCATGAACAAAAAAATATGGACCAATATTTACAAAAAATTAGAAAGATTTATAATCCTAAAAAAAAACATAAGTAGTAGGTTATAATATATTTTAAAAGTTATACTAATAAAATAAATTGATTGATAATAAATGAGGTAAAAAATGTTATTATTTGGATTGGATGTACCTTTGGTTGAAATTGTATTCTTTTTAGCTATTATTATGGTCATTTTATTTGTTGAGGTAATTGTTGTAATTATATTATTAATCAAAGAAATGAATAAAACTAAACATCTTAGTCAATTAATTGAGAAACTTTCTGAAACAATATTATCAATTAAAAAACTTGAAATTGAAGAGTTAGATAAAATTAGAAAACATTGATGTTGAGGTATACAAATGGTAAGGATAAATAAGACTGATGGAATGGCATTAAAAATAAAATATGATGAACTTAATAAAAAAAAAATTGAATTAAAACATAACGCTTCTAATGCGGTAAAACATTTTATTTTAGAATTGTCGGCAGAGTTCGGTAAAAAATTTGGTATACGAAAATATTGGGAACAAACATTTATTGATGCTGATATTTATATGGGTGGTACTTTAATTAAGAAAAAAATTGGTGTAATTAATCTTTATAAGGATGAAACTAATACTATATTAAGTACTGTTGCTATAAGTCTGTACGTACGTGAATTAGATCAAAAATTTACTAAACAAGTGAAATTATTTGAGAGATATCTAAAAAGCAAAGGTTTAATGGCAGATTTTAATCAAATTGTATTAAATAAAAATTTCAAATAAAATCAGTTTAGTTAATATTGTACTTTAAAGAATAAATTAATTTATTAATTGAAGAGTTAGAAAAAATTAATATTTTTTTTTAATATGGCTTATTCTATTAACTTAACAATTCTTAATTTCTTGCGTCAGGTAAATTAATTTAAATATAATAGAAAATAAAAAAAAAATTAAGAAGTGATTTATCTCTTCTTCTTAATATCTAATGGAGCAATTTCATTAATAATCACTAAAGGTATTCCTGCATCTTGCATTTTTGTTCTTACCTTTTTCATATCTTTAACGCTGCTCATTTGTTTCTTAATGCTGTTAGCTAATGATTCGTATTGATCACGCTTTTTCTTTAACTCTTCAGATAATCTTTTCTTTTCTTCAGCTTGTTTCTTAATCTCTTCATCAGTTAATTCTGTTTTTTCTGATTTAATCTCTTCATTAAACTGACCTTCTTTGATTGCTTTAAGTGCTTCAGGCGCTCTCATACCTTCAACTGAAACTCCCATTGATTGGCATGTACCAACAATTTCTCTAACTCTAGCTTTAGTATCTGCTCCTAACAAAGCACTTTCTTTCATTTTAGAAACTTTAATCACTTGTTCAATTAAAAGGTCTGCAACATTGTCTGTTAATGGGTTACCTGCACCTTTGTCAATTTTAGCTTCTTTTTTAATTAGCTGTGCTGCTGGTGGGGTTCCAATTTCAATTTCAAATTCTTTTGTACCATTATCAACAATAACTTTTACTGGCACTTTCATTCCTTTGAAATCTGCTGTTTTTTTGTTAATCTCTGATATAACTAAACCTATATTAACTCCTGTTGGACCTAATGCTGGGCCTAATGGTGGTGCTGCAGTTGCTTTACCACCCTCAATTAATACTTCTACTGATTCTTTTGCCATTTTATTTTGTAGGAATTTGCTTAATTTTGCATCGTTTAAGTAAATCCTAACCTCCTTAAATTATAACTTATTTTTTTATGCGTAACTTAACATAAGAAATATGGTTTATTTATATAGTTTATGGGTGATGATGAGAAAATTAAAAAATAAACTTTATTTTAACTTACAAACTCCACCTGGACATGCTGGTTTGATTTTTGGTTTTTTGATCCAACCTAAATTTATCATTCCATTATACATCTTACAGCCAACGCAGACACCTAGTGATGTTTCTAGCCAAAGTAAAGTTAAACATGTAACGCAGATGGTTAATGGTACTATGCCTTTTAAATTAAAGATAAACATTACTAATAACATGATTCCTGCAAGGCCAAATCCTAAACTCCAAGCAAACTTTTTTTGAATTGCTCCTGACCATTCAGGTTCTTGATTACTTACTAATAATTTGCCCAATGAGTAGAAAGGTGCATAGTTTGGATTAATCAGTACTCTTGTTCCGAACTCAATTGTAAACATTATCACAAAAATTCTAATGAGTGTGAAATTTTTTAGTAAGAATGCTAATGCAAAAGCAATTGATCCTAGAATAAACATAATGCCTGCAGCAGCTCTTGCATCTCTTTCATTAAGTACTCTGTAATCTGCTTTTTCTCCATATAATTTTAAGTTGGGTATAAGCTCTCCAAATTGAATTTTGAATGACATATTCATTGATTTTCATATGTCTTTTAAATGCGTTTGGAAGTATTGACAATAATAAGGTTATTTCTGCAGTCTTGGATAGTATGATTTATATTTTTAACTTATAGAAAAATTATTAAGTATTGAAAATATTCTAATAACTATGAAAATTGAATTACGTTATCCAAAAGTTTCTGATGCAAAGAAGTTTCTTGATATTTTAAAGAATCCAAATTTTAAATATTTTTCATTTTGTCCAATATCAGTTGAAGAAGAAATTAAATGGATTAAAAATTGTGTTAAAAATAGAAAAAATAATCTTGAATATAATTATGCAATTATTTTAGGTGGTAAATTAATTGGTGGATGTGGCATTAAAATTGATCAACATCTAAAACATATTGGGGAAATTGGTTATTTTGTAGCAGAAGAGTATTGGGGTAAAGGTATTGCAACAAAAGCAGTTAAATTACTTGAAAAAATAGCCTTCAAAGATCTGAAATTAAGAAGATTAACTATTCTTATGAGCTCTAAAAATAAAGGTAGTGAAAAAGTAGCAATCAAATGTGGGTACAAAAAAGAAGGTACAATGCGTAAGTATCGTAAGTTAAATAGTAAATTAACTGATTATCATTTGTATGCTAAAGTTAAGTAGATTTATCATTTTTTATTTTTCTTTCAGAATTTTTTCTAACATATCTTTAATGTTATTCTCTTTGGCTTGTATCAAGACTTTTTGGTATGGTAGTCTTAATACTCCTTCTTTTCTTAAGTTGCTTTCAATCCAATCTAATGCCTTTCCTTTTTGTGTTTTTACAAAACTTTGAAATTTTTCTTGTGACCAACCACCTTTATGTGTTTTACGTATTTCACGTTCTTTGTTAAGTAGAATTTTCTTTTTACCATTCCGCCATTCAATAACTTTTAATCTTTTAACTGTGGCACTAACAAAAAGGACCGTTTCATTTGAAGAACTTGATTTTTCAGCTTCTTTTTCTAAATTTATTATTTCTTCCTGATCTTCTAGTTTAATTCTTTTGTTTTGTTCTTTTTTTAATTTTTTAATTTTAGCTTTATAATTAATTTTTTTAAGTTTTCTTTTTTTATCTTCTTTAGTTTTTTGTTCCTTTATAATCTCTTTAATTCTTTCTTGTTCAAGTTCTGTTTTGAGCTTTTCGTTAGCTAACTTTATGTTATGTTTACGTTCTTCAGTTTTTTTTCTAATTTTTTCTTTTTTTCTTTTTAATTCTTCTTTTTCAGGTTGTTTTTGTTTAGATCTATTTTGATTTATAATGTGACATTCTGGACATAATCCATTGTTAGAATTCGTAAAGAATTTTCGTTTATTACAAGTGATGCAAGTAAAAGTAAGTTTCATTTATGATTTGTAATAATAACATAATATTTAATCTTTGCTGTGAAAGATTTTGAATTAAAGTAATTACTAAGCTGCTTTTTTTGTTTTATAATCCCAATGGACATTATTTCCAAACAATTCTTCACTTATGAAATCTTTTATTTTGCTTATCTCAACAAATATTAAATCAATCAAATGCTTACCATGATAACCCTTATTGCTAATATTTTTTGTAATAAGTTCAATTTCTGCTAATGCTCCTAAAACGTGTGACCAAATTCCAAATACATGTCCTATGTCTTTTCTAACTTTATTCCTGTACTCATTTATATCTTTACAAAGACTTTTAATTTTACCCTGTTTATTATCGTATTCTCTATAACTCCAAATTTTTTCAATAGTTTCTGCTGTTTTTCCTATTTCATCTAAATTGAACATAATACCTCTAGAAATTTCTATCTTTTGTTCTTTTGTAAATCCTCTCATTTTAAGAATAATAACTTTTAGGTATTTAATTATTTTGTTATTTGAATTTCAGATTTTTTAAAAACTTGCTAATTCAATCATTTACCTAAGCGTTCTAATTCCATGCGAAAAATTTTATTATATGTAACGAAGAAACCCATCAATTTTTCAAGAATATGTTTTATTTCTTCTTCAGCTTCTTCTAATTCTAATCTAGTCTCTTTAACAGTTGCGTTTTCAATATCAACAGAAAATAAATGGTCGACTTGAGAAAATTTTTCTTTTAAAATCTTAAATGTTTGATGAATCTTTTGTAAGATTTTTTTCTCAATATCAGTTTCTTTTTTAATCTCATCTTCAACTTTTTTTCTATGTTTTAATATCCAACCTGTCCCCATTTTTTCAGCAGATTTTTGTTCTAAAATAACGTGTATTTCTCCTTTTTCCAAAATGTCTAGTTCTTCTCTTAATTCAATTATTTTATCAGAAATTTCTTTAAAAAATTCATTTAAATCTTCATGTTCCATATAATTAAATTCAATATGCATGATTAACATATCAATTGCTAATAATTTTATCTCAAAATCATGTGTTTTTGTAATTATTTTTTTGTTAGCATCAATTCCAATGTGTAAATCATTAAGAACCTCTTGTGCTTCTTCTCCCATCATCCCAGTTAATTCAACCATAATTAAAGTATAAAGGACATGTGTTTATAATTATTATTATATTTCAGATTCTTATTTTTAATCCAAACATTTAAATCATACTTATTTATTATAATTATATGGGCCTTTATTTAACTTTAATAATTTCTCTTTATGCAGTAACTGGTGTAGTTGGGATTCTTGGTTATATTCCTACAATAATTGATTTAATTAAGAATAAGTCTAGTGCTAATATTGGGTCATATGCAATTTGGACTTTATGTGCTTGTGTTTCATTTTTATATGCAACTTTTGTAATTTCAGACTTATTGTTAGAAATCATGACTGGGTTAAACTTTCTTTCATGTGCAATAATTTTAGGTTTAGCTTTGAGATTAAAATTAAATAAATAATTAATAACTTTGGATTTCAGAAACCTTTATTTACCTATCTTGTTTACTTATTGTGATGAAAAAGAGGCAGAAGGTAGCATTAGTTATACTTGATGGAGTTGGTTATTCTAAATTAAAAGAAAGTAATGCAACATATCGTAACATGCCTTTCTTAAACTCATTAAAAAAAACTAGTGCATTTACACTTTTATCTGCATCTGGTAAAAAAGTTGGTTTACCAAAAGGATTTATGGGGAATTCTGAAGTTGGTCATTTGAATATCGGGGCAGGTAGAACATTTAAACAAACTATTGAAAAAATTAATGATTCTATCAAAGATAAAAGTTTTTTTAGAAATAAAGAACTTGTTAATCTTATAAAAAAAACAGAAAAATTAGATTCTAATCTACATCTAATTGGGATGTATAGTGAAGCAGGAATCCATAGTCATCTTGATCATTTGAAAGCATTAATTTCTGTTGTTAAAAAATCAAAAATCAAAACTTGTTATCTCCATGTAGTGTCTGATGGTCGTGATACTAAACCAAAAGATATTAAAAAATATGTGAAAAATATCCAAAAATTTGTAGGAGAAAATAAACAATTTAAATTTGCATCTATCTCTGGTAGATATTATGCTATGGATAGGGATAAAAGGTGGAGTAGGACTAACTTATATTATCAAACTATATCTGGAAAAATAAAACAAAAAGATAATATCTCTGACTTGAAAAAAGCAATTAATTTAGCTTATAAAAATAATGAAACAGATGAATTTATTAAACCAGTTAAGATTAATAATTTTCAAGGTTTACAACAAGATGATTCTGTGATCTTTTTTAATTTTAGAGAAGATCGAATGAGACAAATTGTTGCAGCTTTAGGTAATAAAAAATTTAACTATTTTAGCAGAAAAAAGATAAAATTGAATTTACTTTGTATGTATGAATATGATTCAAGTTTTAAACTGCCTGTAATGTTTAAAAGAGGTCTATTGAAAAATACTTTAGGTGAAGTTATTAGTAAGAACGGTCTTAAGCAATTAAGGTTAGCTGAAACAGAAAAAGCTGCGCATGTAACTTACTTTTTTAATGGTGGGAAAGAAAAACCTTTTTCTAAAGAAAAAAGAATGATCATACCTAGTCCGAGTGTTTCAACATACGATTTAAAACCAGAAATGAGTGCAATGAAAATTAAAGATATTTATCTTAAAAGATCTATCAAATATAATCTTATTGTTGTTAACTTTGCAAATGGGGATATGGTGGGTCATACTGGGAAATTGTCTTCTGCTAAAAAAGCAATTACTACTGTTGATAATTGTTTAAATGAGATGGTTAATTACAGTAGAAAAAATGGAGTTCAATTAATTATCACTGCTGATCATGGTAACTGTGAATTGATGAATCGTAATTGGAAGAAAACACATACTTTAAATAAAGTTCCATTTTTAATAGTTGACAAAAAAATAAAATTATCCTCTGGTTCTCTGAAAAATATTGCTCCAACAATTCTTAAAATTATGGGCATTAAAAAACCAACAGAAATGGATGCAAAAACATTATATTAATCTTCAATGACTGTTTGTAATTTTCTTTTTGATTTTGTTCCTTCATTAAAATATTTATCTAATTTGTTAAATCTACTAATCTCTTTTTCAATTTTTTTGTATTGTTTTAATCCTTCTTCTGAAAATTTAATTTTTCTATTATTATATTCAATTAAATTTTTCTTTTCTAAACTTTCTAAATTTTTGTATAATGCCCTCTCTTGTTTGCTAATTATTTTTGAATCTAATAATAACTCAATGAATGTTATCTTTGAAATTCTTAATCTTAAATGTTTGTAAGTAAGTGATTGATTTACTGACTGATAAAAAGATCCTAACGAGTACAGAATAAGACTTTGGGCTTTTGTAATTTTCATTAATTGACCACTGAACAAAGGAATTTAACTAATTATAAAAATATTATTGTTTAAAATGTGTTATTTTAATATTTTATATATCTTATAATATGTACAATTAGAAAGTATTATAAATAATTAGTATATTATTTATTTAGAGGTTTATGATGAATAAAGAAGATCATCGAAGAGCAATATTAATTCTATTTGTATTAGCTTTATTTATTTCATTGTCATCTACTGTAATAATCTTAACTAAAACTACTACTTTAGGTCAAAATTGGTTATCAATTTCTGGTGCTCAGATTACTAGTGATACTGGTCAAGGGAATACTAGTTTAGAAATTTTAGCTAATGTTGGTATTGAGGTTATAAACGGATCTGTTAATTTAGGGTCTGGTTATGTTGATTCAAGGTTCGGCTTTGCAGTAATTGATACTTTTAATTCTGCTGGTGAATTGAATTGGTTATCTGGTAGTGGGGATGCAACTGAGGTAAATGATTATCATTTAATTAGGAATACTGGTTCAAGTCCTGTTACTCTTTATGTTTCTGAAAATTCTGGATTTTCAAATGCAGAAGAATGGTTGTGTGGTGATGCTAGTAGGTGTCCTAGTATTGTTGCGGATCTCAAAGTGTTAGCAAAAGAAAATGAAATTGGATCTTGTACTGGTTGGTTAAGGGATACTCTTTTTGGTAATTTGATGAGTTATGCTTCAAGGTCTGGTACTGTTGAATTATGTTCAAATTTTAATCCTGTGGATTCATCTGATGAATTAAAAGTTTATTATAAAATTGTAATCCCTCAAGAAGCTCCTACTGGTACAAAAACATTAGATCTTTTGTACACTGCAGAGGCTGTAACTAGTTAATTGTTAATTTAAATTTATTCTTATGCAAAAGTTTAAATACATAGTTTTTTTAGTTAATATTATTATAATATAAAATAAAAAAATTAAAAGAAGGTGATGGAAATGAAATTAATTCTAAAGAAAAAGCCAAAAAAGGTAAAGATAATTGAAGGTTTTCCAGGATTTGGTTTAATCGGGACAATTGCAACTGAATTTTTAATGGATCATTTAGAAATTGAAAAAATAGGTCTTGTTGAAATGGATGAAATCCCAGCAATGGTTGCAATACATCAAAATGAGCTTGTAGAACCGATTTCAATTCATTATAATAAAAAGTATAATCTGGTGTTGGTTCATGCAATAAATATCGGTAAAGGACAAGAATGGAAATTAGCTGAAATTATTCAAGAATTAGCAACTAAATTAGAAGCTAAAGAGATTATATCATTAGAGGGTGTTGGAAGTCCTAATCCTGGCGAATCAAGAGTATTTTATTATACTACTAAGAAAAATTCTTCAATCAAAAAATTAGAAAAAGTTGCAGAACCTTTGAAGGAAGGGATCATTGTGGGTGTTACAGGTGCATTAATGAGTAAAGATGTAAAGATTCCTTTAATGTCTCTATTTGCAGAAGCTAAAAGTAATCTTCCTGATAGTAATGCTGCGGCTGAAATAATTAAAGCATTAGATGCGTATACTGGTTTGAAAATAGACCCTAAACCTTTGTTTAAACAAGCAAAAATGTTTGAAGAAAAATTAAAAGGTATTGTGTCTAAAACAAAAGATGCAGAAGAAGTTCAAGAGCATAAACATTTAAGTTATGTAGGGTGATCTTTTTTATTATTTTTACTTTATTTTTTAAGCAGCAATAGTTGAATTTCCTTTTGATTTTGATTTTAAAATGTCTGCCCTGATTCTTTCTATTTCAATTTCTAATTTTTTAATGTGACTTTTATGTTTGATTAATTCATGATTGTTTGAAGATTGGCTTTCTTCAATTAATTGGTTTAATAATTCTTTGATTTTACCTATTTTAATTAAAACAGAAGAATAATGTCCATAATCATTGTCTAATGATTGTGTGAAATTTGTTTTTTCGAAATTATTTTTTAATATGTCTTTGTGTTTTCTGGTTGTTAATTTTATGTCTTCTGATAATCTTCTTAATGTTACTTTAATTTTATCAATTTTTGTAATCACTTCATTTTTTGGTAAACTTATTTTATCTACTAATTTATCACATGTAATTATGTGGTTTAGAATTGTGTTTGATTTTTCTTCTTCTTTTCTTTGTCGAAAACTATCTGATATGATAATGAGGTATTGTTTTAAAATTTTGATGGCTTTTTTAAGATTATTTGTGTCTAAGTTTGGGTTATTTCTTTTGTGTTTAATTATTATGTCACAGATTTCAATTGCTCCTGTTAATTTGGCATTTAATGTGTTTGCTGAATGATTAAATAATCCCATGTGTCAATTGATTGTTCTGGTTGTTATAAATTTTTTGATTGATGATTTTTTGTAATTAATTCTTTGAGATTTGATTAAATCTTTCTACTTGGTATGTTTTAATCAACGCTTAAATCTTGCACTCTAAACTAGTCTGGAAATTTTAATCAACTCTATCAAATTGTGTTTTTAAAAGTTTCAATCAATCCCTGTAAGTTTTATCAACTAGTTATGGCCTTACTATTTTCATTATATTCTACTCATCTGTTAAAATAAATTTTACGCAAGAAGCCGGCCTTTTTGTACTAAATGTTTGCTTCGAAGCTCTTTTGTGCGTAAATTGTTGATTTTAATGCTGTATTTAGTTCGTATAATGTATATTATGCGTAGTTTAAGGGTAATTAAGCCAAAAAGGGAGACTTATTTTATTTTTTTAGATGATTTAGTGATGAAATATTACCCCTTATGTGTTGACTAATTGAGGCATTAAGATCTCTTTGTTTTTAATGATAAAACTTTTTGTCTTTGATCAAATAATTTAAATGAGCCATTAGTGAACTTTTTAATCAAAACTGATTATTTCTATTGCTTTAAGTTTCAATCATAGATGATAAGTTATAATCTAAACTTAGCTAAAATGTTCAATCTATGACTGCTATTTTTAAAACTAAATCATTTAATCAAAACTAACAAATTTAAGAAAAAGAAAAATGCAAAATTATTCAACATTTTCTGGTGGTTCAATAATTTGTAAACTAACTTGTCCAGTAGAACCGCCATCTTCTTGATCTGCGGAAACTTCTTCAAACCCGGACCCATTAAATGTAATTGAATCACTATTCATACCAACAAATATAGTTAATATTATTCCTGCTACAATAACCATTGCTGCTATTATAATAATTACGGTTTTTGTTGACAAATCTTTTTTCATATCCACTTTTCCACCTCCAATAATTTTGTATTCATAAAAATCTAATCATTTATATTTGTTTTGATATATTTAATTAAAGAAATTTTAACAGTTTAATAATTCAAGAACTTTTGGTTGTACTTGTTTTTTTCGTGAAACAATTTTTTTAAGATACATGTATCCACCATCAATTTTATCTAATTTAATAATTTTTTTATGGAATAATTTTTTAATTTTTTCTTCATTTCCAGCATAAAATAAGTGTGATTCTACGTCAACAACATCAGTTGCAATTAAAAATAATGCCTCATAATTATTTTTTTTCATTAACCGATTTAATTCTTTTAAAATTATCTCTTTTTTCTTCATTATTTTTGTAAATCCAATAACTGGTATTTGGCCAACACCTACTTTTTTTGTACCTTTTCTATAAGTTTTGAAATCAGTAAGAATAATTTTATTAGCACTGTGATTTACAAGATCACAACCACTATTTAACAATTCTTTCCCATATTTTTCAATATTTACTCTAGCAATTTTTGCAAGTTTTCTTGCAAGAACTCTATCTTTTACAGTTGTTGTTGGGCTTTTTAATAATAATGTGTCTGAAATTAAGGCGGATAACATTAGTGCTGCCATTTTTCTGTTAATTGTAACTCTATGCCAAGAATATCTGTCTGCGATAATTGCTGCTGTAGCACCTCTTGGTTCATTTTCAAAAGGTATTGGGTGTATTGATTCAACATCGCCAATTCTGTGATGGTCAATAATTTCTAATATGTTTGATTGTCTTATGTTTTTTACTGCTTGATCTATTTCATTATGGTCGACAATAATTATATTTTTCCCAGTTGCATCACTTAATTTTTGAGGTGTTTTAACACCCCATTTTTTAAGTACAAATTTAGTTTCAGAATTAAGTTCTCCTGCTCTTGCTGCTACAACATCATGTTTATGTAAATGTTTAAGAAAATTAGCATAAACTATGGCAGAACAAATAGAATCTGTATCTGGGTTAAGGTGCCCTATTACATAAATTTTTTTATCCTTGTTTTTTTTAATTTTCATTTGATTTATGGTATACTTGTGATTAAATTTATCAATTATTTTATTTATTATAGTTAAGTATTATTTTTATGTTTAAAAGATTTACTGTAAACAAGATGATCTAAACTATATCTCCTAGTAACGAAGTAAATTTAAAATAATTATTGGCATATTTTGTATATGGATAATAAAACATTATGTGCATTAGCATTATTAAGTTCAAGTTGTTATGAGAGAACTCAGTTAGAAAATATTTCAAATAATAACCCTAAACGAGATATAATAAACTCTTTTTTTGAATTATCTAAACCATTATCAAACCCAATAAGGGTAAATACAAATAATCCAAGTATGTACCCTGGTACTTTAGATATGATTCCTACATTAGACCATGAAGAAAATGCTACTATTGTTTGGGATTATGCTAGAAAATTTAATGGTGAACGAAGAACAGCTAAATTTTATACTGCTGAAACTGGTGAACCTATTCATTTCATATTAACTAACCATAGTTTAAATGTTGAAGGTGATGGATATACTTGTGTGGAAAAATATATGGACGCTTGTTTTGCTACAGATGAATTTGGTGTTACAAGAGAAGTTAGGCCTGATGGAATCCCAGATTATATATCTTTAACCATGGGTTGTGTTAATTTGTTTGGATTTAAACATACAATGGAAATTATTAATAATCAAGAGAATATTTTTACTGGTGGTCAATATGTGATTAAAGATAATCTTCATACTGAAACTCGAGATTTCTTTACTAAAGTTTATTTAGGTCATATACAAGCAGAAAATATGTTTATTAATGGACTTAAATATCAACCTGGTGAAGGAGAGCAATATTATGCTAGAGATGAATAAGATTTTTTTTCCACAAACTTCTTAAACAATCATTTTCTTTTGTTATGGTATGCAATTACATGAAAAACGTATTTTTGGTAAAGGGATCAAAATTTTTATTGAGGAAGACAAAATTCAAATTGCTAGAGTATTTCTTTACATTTTACATAACGAATTACATGAAGTTCCATTTGGATTGATGGAAGATGTATTTGTAATTGAATCTTATCGTAGTAAGGGTATTGGGAGTAAAATTGTAAATAAAGTAATTGAAGTTGCTAAACGAGAAGGTTGTTATAAATTAATTTGTACTAGTAGATATGGTAAAGGCCCTGTCCATAACATGTATCAAAAGTTAGGTTTCAAAGATCACGGTAGGGAGTTTAGGATTAATTTTTCAGAGGAGGTGATTAATTAAATTACTATTTTAATTATTATCATTACCCGAACTTTTATTAACTAGTAATGTTTCTTATATTAGGTGGTAGGTGTTGTCAAATCAAATATTGAAATAATTAATTCTAAGTTAGATGAACTATTAACAGAATTGGAACTTAGGGGTATGTCTGAATCTACCAAGAAAGCTTATTTGAAGTATAATTTCGATTTTTTGTCTTTGTTAAAAAAAGAACCAATGGATGTTACTAAAGAAGATATTAAAAAATATTTGGCATATTTAATTAGGAAAAAAACAGCAGCTAGAACAATTAACCTCGCTAGGTCGGCTCTCTTGTTTTATTATAATGAAGTTTTAGAAAAAGGGATAGTTAGGATAAAAATACCTAAAATAAATCGTTCCTTGCCAGTTTATTTGACTAAAAATGAAGTCTCTAATTTGATTAATAATGCAGGCAGTAAAAAAAGTAAAATTATAATCAAATTTTTGTATAGTTCTGGACTTCGTGTATCAGAGGTTTGTAATCTTAAGATTGAAGATTTAGATTTAACTAACAGAAAAGGTTTTGTTCGAGGGGGTAAAGGGGGCAAGGATCGAATTTTTTTCATATCTCAATCTTTATCGAAAGAGATTGAAAAATTTGTTGATAAATTAAAAAGAGGTTATTTATTTTCAAATCCAAAAAGTGAAAGAACTACTGAGCGCAATATTCAAAAAATAGTGAAATTGGCTGCAGAAAAAGCTAAAATCAATAAACAAGTAACTCCACATAAACTAAGACATTCATTTGCCACACATTTACATGATGCAGGTACTTCGATAAGAACGATTCAAGAACTGTTGGGTCATTCTAATTTACAAACAACTGAAATATATACTCATGTTTCTGAGAAGGGATTGGGTGAAGTTAAAAATCCATTAGAGGATATTGAAGAATGATAGAAGGAAATAAAAGACAAAAATTAATTAGAATAATTGAATTTGTTAAGAAAATAAGTGTTTCTGATGATTTTATGTGGCACAAAGATGCATTAAAACCTTTAAATGAATTAATTGAAAGGTTATTATTTATAGAACAAAATCCAAAAAATACTTTTGAACATCATATTAATGCAGATATTTTTAGAATTAAATTAGAACTAGAAAAAATTGAAAAAAAACATACAAGCAAATTATTGAATTTTACTTACATAAAACAACAAAAAGAAGCAAGGTTATTAAATCAATTATTATCTGAGATTAATGATTATTTAGTAAAGGAACTTAATATTGAAAGTGATAACCCTAAAGTTATTTTAATTAAAAATAAGGTCAATTTTTTGCTTATTAAACATAATGTGTCCGACATAAATGATTTAATAAAACTTTTAAGAAGAAGAATTAAGAAATCATCTGGGAGAGAATTAACTTTACTTCAACATGAATTGCGTGCTTTAGAAACTTATATTGAATTTGAAAATAGTGAGCATCCTGTTGATTTTTTAATTGAATATTTTGTTAATTTATCCAATGAAGAAATGTCTGCGAAAGCTAAAATAAATGAAATTTATCAAAAGTTTTTAGATGAACCTTATTCAAACATCTCTTATCTTAGTAAGTTGGGCTCAAAATATAACAAATTTATTGACACTACTGGAGATATTATTGTTGATACGATAACTGGTCAAGGTGTGGGGGTTTGTTTTTCTAGCGCATATGCTTTAACACAAATTCTAATCTATTATGGATTTAATGCTTATCCAGTATTAGCATATAGGAAAAAAACATTAAATTTTATTGAAAAAAAGTTTTTTGGTAAGCAATATCTACATGGGGCAGTTGTAGTTGATCTTGAAGAATATTCCTTATATCTAGACCCTGGATTAGCTATGGAAAATCCAATTAGTTTTAAGGGAAATATTACATATGATAATAGTAAACAAATGAAAACTATTAAAATTAGGATTATTCATCATGTGGTAGAATCTAAGATAAATAATTATGACACTTATGAAATTCAAATGTTATTTGGTAAGTGGAAATTTTGGGAATATTTAGAAAATAGGCCTGTGTCATTTAAAGAATTTAAAAAAATTTGGGAGGATTGGATAGTACATAATGTAAAGAATGTCAGAATTATTACTTTAAAGTTAGCTAAGTTAGTGACTAAGGATGAAAATGGCAAAAAAGTAAAATATAATTTACTTTTAAGAAAAAATAAAGATGTTTTTGATAAAAATGGATCAATAATTAATCCATTTGAATATAAATTAGATATTAGAAGAACTTATTTTGATCCAGAATTAAATCGGTTTGTTTATGAAAATAAAACATTAATTGAAGTACTTAATTTAAGTCCAAGTAGTTTCTTATTTAGAAAAGCAACATTAAAAGCTATCTTTGAAGAACATGGATTAGAAATTGATGAAGTGGAGAATGTAATTAAATTAGTTTCTAATGAGATAAAAAAGAAACAAAATCGAATTGCGGCTTGATACTATTATTTTTCTGATTTAATTACTATAAATAAACTTTACTTTACAATAATTATTATAAATGATTTTAGTTCTGAATTTATTTATAATGGAATCAATTACAAGAAAAAGTCTTCTGTATAAAAGTTTAGTTGAATATGCTGATTATTGTATTAATCATGTTCAAGGTTGTTCCCATGATTGTAAATTTCCTTGTTATGCTGAAAATATGGCTAAAAGAACGGGGAGGGTTAAATCACATCAAGAATGGTGTGAACCAAAAATTATTGAAAATGCATTAGAATTACTTGAACAAGAAATTCCAAGATATAAACATAAAATAAATTATGTGCATTTATCCTTTATGACTGACCCATTTATGTATGGGTATCCAGAAGTTACTGATTTAACTTTAAAAATTATTGAAAGATTAAATAAAGATAATATTCGTTGTGAAACCTTGACAAAAGGTATTCATCCAGAAATTTTAATTGATACTGAAAGATTTGGTAAAAATAACTCTTATGGTGTCACGTTAGTATCTACAGCTAGTCAATTTAAGAAAAGATCTGAACCTCATAGTGCACCATATAAAGATAGGATTGAATCGTTAAGGAAGTTGCATGATGCTGGATTAAATACTTGGATTAGTATGGAACCTTACCCTACACCTAATTTTGTAACACAAGAATTAGATAATTTGTTGAGAAGAATAGATTTTGTAGATCGGATTGTGTTTGGAAGAATGAATTATAATCCATTAGTTACAAAGTATTTGAAAAAAGATCCAGACTATTTTAATCGTTTAGTGAATGAAGTTGAAGTTTTTTGTGATGAAAAAGGAATTGATTATCATATAAAAAAAGGTACAAAAACATCTAGTTTAATTATGCGAGATGATGTCGTTAAAGGTGATATTTTCTTTTTAGGAAATAAGTATTATATTGGGTCGGTAGATTCTGAAATAAAAGGTTTTTCAGATACTTTTCAAGCTAAGGCTTTGAGATATTTAACTGATAGGGTTGGTACAAAAATATATGAAACCGAACTAATTGAAGTTTTAGAAAGTGAAAATCCAATTATGACATTACGTGCATTAAGAAGAAAACTTCATCACTCAAATTATTTTGATTTAATAATAAAAAATTATCGACATAAAGAAAGTTATGTTATTTTAGAAAATGATCTTGATTCTAATCCTTTAAATGATCAATAAATTCATTTAGATAATTTCTATCAATTATTATTTTATCTCTTTTATATGATGCTATTGTTTCACTTTTTGAATTAATTATTTCAAATGATACTAAACTTTTTTTTGTTGAATATCCTTCAACCTCATCCCATGTATCTCTTTTTTCATTTAATGTTTTCATATTTAATTTGTCTGAAAATAAGACTTCAACATAAAGTCTTGTATTGTCTACTCTTATATTACTTAAGTATTCTGGTAGAATTCCTCTCTTAAAACCTAATGAAGGTGTACTTGGATAAAATAAAATATTCTCTAAAGGAACTGTAATTTCACCTTGAATAATGTGTGAATAATCATTTTCATTTATTGATCTATATGCGGATAAAGCATCTTTTATAGAACAAATATCATCTAAATTAACAATTATCTCTTTCATTTTAAACAATAAGAATGTATATTTTGTATATAAATGTTCTTGATTAGCTCAATACATAATAGGAAACATAGGTTTTATCATATAAATAAAACTGAAAAAATTAATGTGTTAAATTAAAAGAATGAATGTAAACTTAAATTAATTAAGTTTTCTTTTGCTTGTCTTTCTTTAAAATTTTGATCTAATTGTAAAAACATCTGGTTATTAAAATGTGATCTGATAATTGGTACTCCTTTTTTCGATAATTGAGAAATTCCTTCTTGAACTAAATCTAATGGTACTTTAATTCTAATTGATAATTCTTTAAATGATAAAGGTACTTCTTCAGTATAAAGTGTTAAGAATATTTGTCTTTCAAAACTATTTAATGGTTTAATCTCATTATGTTGACAATAATTTTTATCAAGTTCAAGTTGATCTAGCCTAGAAGAAAATTTTTCAATTTTATGATCTAATTCTTGAAGGTAATCAAAAAGTGATTGTATTTCAGAACTGTTTTCATTTATAGCACTTAAATGTTCTTCTAAATCAGCTCTTATTATACTAAATTTTGTTCTAAATTTTGAATCCAATTAATGCACCTCTTTAAAGCTAAATTTGATATAGTTTCAATAACTATAGCGCTCTACCACACTCTACCCCCTGTCAATTAGTGTTTTTTTCAACCTTTAAATAGCTTTCGATTTTGTAAAGTACAATCACTTAGTGATGGTTAGATAGATTTAAAAAGGATTTGTGTTTAATTATTATAAACATAACTTTCTCGTCGATAAAACAATTTTTACATTTATTTTTCTGAACACTTTTAAGCTTAAAATAAAAATTTATTTTTGTTTTACTGATATCAAAATTATTTTAATTGATAAAAATAATTGATAAACAAGTTAATGTTATTTTTAAAATAAATTACTTAACTAATAAGATTGCACTACTTCATAACAGTTACAATCACAAAATTTATATATGATCTATATACAATAAGTGTTTTTATGTTAGAAAGGTACGTTGAAACTGCAAAAATTTTATTCTTGAAAAATTTATCTCCAAGTAATGTAACTCATGTTGAAGAGAAGTATGTGGCAAATTTTGAGGATCATTTATTTTGGTTAGGTGGATATGGTCACTTTATTCCAGATAATTACCCTAATGATAGGTTTGAAAGAGATGGTAATAAAGGGATTAAATTTAGAAAGGTTAGAAATTCTGAAAGTTGTAATTACTTAAAGAAGAAGTTATCAATATATGAATTAGATTTACATTTAAAAGACAAATTCACACATATGCCAATTAAAGTTTTAATGGCAAAGTATAATCCTAAACATTTTATTAAAAGAAATCTTCATAATATCGGAAATGAAATAAACAAAGATCGAATTGATCATTTAGGTATGCAACACTCAGTTGTTTTCATACTTAATAATGGTGTGGTTGGTGCAAATTATTATGATAAAAGATCCAATTTAATTAGATCATACAGTTGGTCATTAAGGCCAGATACTAAAATTGCTGATCGTATTTTTCCATTAAATGAAGAAGATGTAATGTCTGATATTGCAAGTGAATTTGATTCTAGGTTTTATGAGCCAAGAAATGATAATTATGCATTGTTTTTATTACCTGAAGTAGTTTATCTTGGAGTTAAAAGTGTAGTTGGAACTGAAATTAAAATTCAACCAGTGATGTCTAAGTGGGTACATTAAATTATATGTTAGCAAAACTATTATTAATACATACATTTTTTCTGAATTAACATGTCATTTAGATCTAAGAAAGAGTTAGAAGTTGTTTTAAGTAAACTTAAAGGATTTCAAGAAGCTTCTTTTCAGTTAGAACAGTACGCTACGCCAAGTTCTATTGCTGCTGATTGGATTTGGTGGATGGCAATGAATGCTGAAGTTAATGTTAGAATATTTCTTGATGCAGCTTCTGGACCAGGAATAATAGGTATTGGATTATTATTGTTAGGAGCAAAGAAAATTTATTTTGTTGATAAAGATGAAAAGATTATGAAAACTTGTATCGAAAATTATGAAATGATTAAAAAGGAATATGAGATTGGTGAAGCAGAATTTGTAACTGAAGATATCAGTTTGTTTGATCAAGAAGTAGATATAGTAGTACAAAACCCACCATTTGGAACTAAAGAAGAACATATTGACAAGGTATTTTTAGAAAAAGCTTTTTCGTTAGCTACAGTTGTTTATAGTATGCACAAGTATAATACAAAAAGATTTGTTGAAGCTATCTCTCGTGATTTTAATTTTATGATAACTCATCATTGGCGTTATGATTTTCCAATCAAAGCAACTTTTAGTTTTCATAAAAAGCCAGTAAAGAACATTGATGTTGGATTGTGGAGAATGGAAAAGAGATGATAATTATTTTAAATTATTTACATATACTCTTTTATCGCTGTTAGATTATACTTACGCAAATTTATACTTTTAATACCTTCATGTACCCTTCGTTCAAAAAAGTCGTCTCCTCGCGGAAGAATTGTACTAAACAAACCCCTGTCACGTTCTAGCTGAACTAAATCAGAAAGATCATATAGTTTAACTTTTGAATATTTCCATCTCTCAGTTTCGTAACGTAATGAATCTTGAAAATAATTGTTTGTTACTAATATAACTTTACTGGCACCAACAAATTTTCTTCGTTCTTCTGTTTCAGCTATAACATTATCAATACATTTTATCTTTTGACCATTTTTACCAGTTGGTTTATTTCTAATTTTTTTACCACTTTTTAGATTAAGTCCTAATTTTCCATTACTGCAGTATTTTAATTCCATGATCACTAATGAATTCAATGGTGAAAAATTATGATATTCGACATCTACTTGTCTGTAACCTACGCTTTGGTGAATATAATTTATGTTACGTCTAACTTTACGATAACTAAAATTATCATTAAGTAATAATTCTACATAAATTTCAAATTTAGTGCCAAGAATCTTTTCTTTACTAAGTTTTGCCAATTTTATTAAATCAAGATTAAATTATTAGTTAAAATTGTGTTGTATCTAGTAATACATTAAACATAAATTTTGCATTATAATTAAATATAAATAAAAATATTTATATATAATAAGGAATATATTAAATAAAAACAATGTGAGGTTGGTTTAAAAATGGCAGGTTATGATCCTAGTTTAGATAAAAAAGTTTTCAGTGAAGAAGCTGAATTTGAACAGAGTAAAATAGTAATTAGTGTATTTTCTTACAACGAAGGTACTCCAAAACTTCAAATTGGAAGAGAACGAAAAAGTGCAAGTGGTGACTTCTCATTCACTAAATTAGGTCGTTTGACAAAAGAAGAAGTTGAAAAAGTATTACCTTTAATAGAAAAAGCAAAAGCACAATTATAATTTTTTTTTTTTATCTTAATGTAGATCCTCTAATAATTGGTGTACTATCTTTTGGATACATTCTTGACATAATTTCATTATAATCATTTGAAACTGGTATATTATTCCAACATAAATATTCAAATGGCATATCATCGTAATCTAAAACATAATCATCAATATCTAGAGATAATTTTCTGATTTTCCTTAAACTAGTTTCATAATCATCTTCAACATTCCCAATTAGAAAATAATTGTAATTTGGTCTCTGACCTAATGCAGCTATTAATATTGAAGACATATCTTTTGATAAAATTCCTTCTTTAACAAAGTATGTTACTGCAGCAGCCCAACGACTATTTGACCTTGAATCTACTTCAATCTTTTCTCTTGCAATATAAGCGTCTAATGTTGCTTTATCTACTACTAATTTTTCCTCGTATTCTATTGTTGGAGTTAGTTGTATCATTTTATTTTTCTCATTTTTTTATTTATTTAATATGTGTTTTATACATGAAAGGATTTAATCTAAATATATCGTCAATTTGTTTATAGTCTAATTGATATAATCTGTTGATTGCTCCTCTTCCACTTTCATTGTAAATACAACTGATAATTTCTTTTCCTTTTTGATATTGCATTACTTTTTTCATTAAACCACGTTTGTTTGTAACTAAACTTGAAAGTCCTATTGCAACTCCCAAAATATTTACTAATCCTGAAGTGTTATATTTTGCTCCTTGATAAAATTCATTCTTTAATTGTTCTTGAACAAATGTAGCATCTCCTTCTACTAATGTCATGAAAGGTTGAATAAAATCGGAATAACTTTTATCCTCATCAGCATCTATATCAAAAGCGTTTGAACCAAATACTTTTTTTACTAAAAATTTGTATGTATCTAAGAAATGTGGATTATCTAAGAACTGACATCTGTGAACTAATTCATGCCCTAAGATTGTAGTTAAACCAGTTTCATTTGTACCCCAACCTAAATTATCAGGGATAATAAACATTTTATGATTAATTGGATCATATTCAGCTATGACCATAAAAGGTAAAATATTTTTCATGAATTGTACAGACCTTTTTCCATTTTCAGTATATGCACTGGTCTCCATATCTAATCCTTCAAATTTTGGTAAAATTACTTCAGCAAAATAATCTCTCCTTTTGATCGGCGTAATTCTTAAGCTTTCAATATGGGGATCCATTTGAGTCAAATGATGTACTTTAGGTGCAACACTTCTTATTGAATTATTTATTAATCTATTATCTATTGGTAACATATACCTATATTATTGATTCTTATTTATAAATCTTATCAATTTAACTACTCTGCTGTAGTTAGCAAGTATTGTAAATATTTAAAGTACGTTTAAATTATGGTACATATATCTAATCATAATAAAGGTTTGAGGTATCAAAGTCATGAAGCTATGAAAGAAGCATTAAAACATGAAGAAAAAGTATATCAATGGTTAATGCGAAGTTATAAAGAATTAATTCAAAAAATAATGGCATTATTTTAATTTCATTTTTTTATTTATCTGTATCAAATATTTTTAAAACTTTCTTAACCTTTTGATTTTCATTTACAGTAGTTTCAACTTCTCTTCCAGTTTGTCTTAATTTCTCTACCATGTAAGGCATTTCAGGAACATTATTTAATATGTTAGTAACAAAACTAGTTACATAATTGTTCATATCTTGACCTATACCAAAATAATAATCAATAGTTCGATAAAGACTTTTTGCAACTACATTTGCAATATCGGGAGATTCTTCAATATATCTTTGTATAAATGGATCTTTTAATTTTTCAATATAATAACCTAGGCCTGGACTAAATTCACTAGAACCATGATAAGTTGGTATTCGTTGATCATCATCCCAGGAAAGAATTTCTATAATATATGGTTTTAACAATAAATCAATTTGTTCAACAAATAAACTTTCTTTTTCATCAACTAATTTAACAAAATCTAAATATTTATCAAATGTGCATTCTGCATGTTGTTTTGAAATTTTGATGAGATCATTATTTTGAGATGAAAATAAATATTTCATTGATCCATCATTATCTTTAAAATTATCCATATCTTTAATTAAAAATATTCCTCTCTCACTAAAATTAGGATCTAAATCTTCAAAATGATTATTTAAAACATCTTCTAAATGTTTATATGATGATCTACCATTATGGTGTAAACATTCCCAGAATCTTCCATTGTTAAGTAATTTAATAAATTCAGGCGTTAAAGCTTCTCTAAACATTGAATCCTTTTTGTTAACTAACTTTTCATATAAAATTGTATGCCCATGGTCATTCCCAGGTTTACATGTTTCACTCATTGGAATAGGTTTTAAAATTGCTTGGTTAACAGCTACATTAAGTAAATCATATAATCTAAATTTACAAAAATTTTTTCTTGCCCACGTTTGATTTCTTCTGGTTATTAATTTTGATTTTTTTAAATCATCTTTTGTTAAAATGGCTAAACTTTGACCATGAATCCTATCAAATTCTCGGTAATCTGGACCATCAATAGAATTTAATGATCTCCAAAATAAAGAACTATTAATTTCAGATATTAAATTTAATTGTTTTCTTCCTAATCGATGATATTTTTTTAAATCGCACTTTAATGGATCAATAATATCTCTAACAACATGCCTTGTGTCTTTCATAACTTGTTTTCTTGAATCTCCTAAATTTTCTTCATCAAATGGTAAAACTTTTATTTTATACATTTTAATAATTCCTCATTATAATTTGTTATAGAAGAGTTTTTAATTAATAATATATTAATAAATAGTAAATATAAGCTAACTAATAAAAAACAGATAATACAAAATAATAAAAAAATAGAAAAAATTATTTTCTAAACTTACTCAAAACTTTACTTTTCAATGTTGTAAATGCAACCTGCATTGCTGCATGTACATTCCAATCTTCATAACTTGAAGTTAATATTTGTCCTGGATATTCCATCCTTAATGTAACGGTATAAAGGCGTTGTTTACCTACTTTGCCAGCTTTCTTTTTCTCTTTAATTCGAACATTTAATATAAGTTCATTCTTAATTTTTTTCTGTAATTTTGCAGTTTCTGTATTAGCAACACGTTGCAAATCCATTACATGACCTGGACTTAAATCAGTATCGTTAAGTCCAGCAAAATTTACTTGATAATTAACAGCTTCACTTTGGTTTGACAAATGTGCAAGAATATTTCTTACAGATAATAATCCAAAAACCTTATTATCTTCTTTTACAACTATATCCCAAGAATTATTAAGAACCATTTGGTTAACAACACGATGTAAAGGCACACTTCTTCTAGTTACTTGGTGGTTAATACTAGAAAAACCTTTTACTTGTAAAGAAGATTTTTTGAATTTATCAGTTATTGCTGCTCTAGTTTTACCTTCTTGTTTTGTTTTAGAACTTTTTTCTGATGGAATTATAAAATAATTATATAAATCTTTTAACCGAATAACACCAATTAATTCTCTGTTTTCAAAAATTGGTATTTGATCTACTTTTGAACTTAACATGTTATTAATTGCTAAAGAAATTTTATCAGATTCTTTTAATGCTAAAGGTTTGACTAGTTTAATTCCATCAACTTTAATTTTTTTGAATTCAGGTTTCTTAGAAACAGCATTTAAAACATCAATACCTCGTACAAATCCTACAATTAATCTATCTTCTTCAATGGGTAAATAATCTAAACCTGTTTTTGTCATTAACTCTGCTGCTAATAATATGTCAGAATTAACATTTAATACAGGAACTTTTTTTGAACATTTTAATATCTTTGAATTAGATCCAACAATTCTATTTTTTAATAAGGCTCTTCTGTCAAGTATTCCATAATATTTTCCATTCTTGAATACCATCCCAGAACGTTTTCCCGTAAGGCTAAGCTTACCTAACATTTCTCTAATGCTACTTTCTGCATTAAATGTAAGGAATTCTTTTTGCATTATTTCTTTGACTTCCATACTAATAAGTATGTACGATATAATATTTAAAGACTATTGTGTTTGGTAAGAACAATTAGCTTTTTTACAGTAGTTTTAATCTTAAATTTTTAATTTATTAGACTACTGCAAAGTAATGAACAGGGAAAGATTTATATAACAATTGAATTCTCAAATTGACATATGGTAACAAGTTTAATTGATAAATATCGTATTTCAGAAAAATTTCATGAAATGGGACATTTAGTGGTAAGTTTAGATGATTTATTGAAAGAGATTGTAAAATCAGTTAGGGATGATTTGATTATCCCAAACTTGATGGAAAGTTCTGTGTTGTTAAGAAATAGGGATAGGACTTTAACATTTCAAGCTGTATCAAATGATATGGGTAATGATTTATTAATTGGTCAATCAACTAAAGGCCAAGGTATTGCAGAAAAAGTTTTGAATGAAGGTAAAAGTTATGTTGCTAATAATGCTCAAAATGATCCTTATTTTGATAAGTCTTTTGATAAATTTGTAGGGTATCAAACAAACTCAATGTTATGTACTCCATTAAAATATCAAAATACAATTTTAGGTGTAATTGAATGCGTAAATAAAGTAGGTGGATTTACTAATTGTGATATTGAAAAATTAGAAATTTTTTCTGATTATGCAGCAAGACAAATTTATACAGCAATAAATGTTAGAGAACAAGGGTCTAAAGACCCATTATTAACAAATTTATATAATCGAAAAGCAATTCAAGATAGGTTTAAAGAAGAAATGTGTCGTGCTGATAAGAACGGTAAAGCATTAGGTTTTATTATTTTAGATTTAGATAATTTTAAGTTGGTTAATGATACATATGGTCATCTTGCAGGTGATTATGTTCTAAAAACAAGTAGCAGATTAATTGAAAAATCGTTAAGATTCATTGATTCTGTAGGTAGATGGGGTGGTGAAGAAATTGCAGTTGTAACTCCTGGTTTACCATTTGCAAATCCAACTTCAGGTATAGAAATTGCTGGGAATAGAATTGTAAGTACTATTAGAGATTATGATTTCAGATATAAAAATGGTGGTACGAATGGTGGAATTAGAATCAAACAAACAATTAGTGGTGGTGGTGCAATTTATTTGCCTAATAGTGGTGTTGATGCTGAAAATTTAATTGAAATAGCAGATCAGAAAATGTATCAAGCAAAACGAGAAGGTAGGGATAGATTTTATTATTAAGGTGTTTAATATATGCTGAATTCTGAAATTAAGGATGAGTTATTTAATAATGCTAATTTTGATCAATTAGTAGATATGGTTTTTGATGACCATGATATCTACAAGAAACTTTATTCTAAGTATATTTTAACAGAAAAACAAACTCCTGAAGAACTTATGGGGGAAGTGATTAGTTTAAATGAAATTAGGGGAAGAAGTAAGATTGTTAAAAAGGAAGTAGATGAATTTTTATGTATAGAACAAGATATAAAATTACCTCCAATATATTATCAAGGATTTAAAAGTTTTAGTATGAAATCATTAATTCAATACAGCGTACAATCTACTCTTTTATTAACTGGAATTGGTGGATTTAGTATTGGAAAATTGATAGAATCTCCAATATGTCAAATATCTTCCGTTCTACCCTTAGGTTTGTTTGCTTATTTTTCATATGAAATATATAAAAATTTTTCTAATGATACCTTTCAAAAAGGTGTTATGAATAAAGCAGGTAATTTTAATTATGATTTAAATGAAATAACAGTACTAAAAAATATTGGAAATAATCTTATTGATCGTATTATAACTCATGAATATATCCATTGTGTTCAAAAACACTATGATTTTGAATTAGGTGACAAAAAGATTAGTATATTCCTAGAAGGTCATGCAGAAGGATTATCTACTCTGTTAAATAAGAAAAAATATGAACTTGGTGATGAAATTAATTATTTTAATTATTCTCTCCATAACATTGAAAGATTAGTAGGGATATATGATTTAATTGCTGAAAAAAGAGAAGTAGAAAATATAATTAATACAAAACAAATTAATAGAGAAATTTCCAGTTATGCTTTTGGATACACATTCTTTAGATTAGCAGAATTAAAGTATGGGGAAGATGTTTATAGAATGGCTTTGAATAAGGAAAAAATAACACTTGCTTAATCTTCTTTAACTTTAATCATATTCATATCTGTGAATCGAATTCTTTCTTTCTTTTTTGTCTTTACACCAAGTAAATGTATCTGTTTTAACATTCTAACGACTTTATACTCTTCTCCACCATACATTACAATATCATTTTTATTGAATGGTGTTTTTCTAAAAAGAATAGTTGTCCGATAGATTTCCTTTCCATCTTTTCTAGAAAATAAACTAGAAGTTACTATCAATAATCCACCAAATCTAGATTGTAAACGTTTACCTAACCCATTTGAAAATTGATTATCAGCAATGTAATAATCAAATCCATTCTTTACTTCTTCTACTTTAGTTACTGGCATATTAACTTTTGATAGTTCTTTTTCAACATAATTTACTATCTCTTGATTTGGATTTCTTAATTGTAATTTAGCTTCGTAATAATTCGGATGTTTACCTTCTAGTGATCGTACCATAATTAGAATTAAGTTGGGTTAGTTTTTATGTGTTTCGGAGAAGAAATTGTAATTAATAATAAGGTATAATTAAACCAGTTCTAGTATCTAATTTAAATTGAGTTTCATTTCTGTATTCAAAGTCAGTAATTTTGTCTGTTTCAGTTAATTTTTGTACAGTTCTTTCAACAACAGATTGTAATTGTATATTTTGTTCTTGTGTTCTGCATCCATGTTTAACATTAAATGCCATAAATTGATATTTTTCTCCACCAATGCTATCTGCTTTTCTTACTAAAGCTTCAGCTAAATAAGTAAAAGGATCAAAAGGTCTTGGATTATCTACAACTATTGATCTACCAGATGAAGGAATATCTCTACCTTGAGCATCACGCATATAATGTGACATTGATATTTTATCATTAAAGAAAACATGGGCAACTCCACCAATTTTATTTTTTGGATCGTAAATAGCAATTCCAGCACAAGAAGCTAATGAAGTCGTACCAATGTAAGGTTTTTCATCATCTGCAGAAGTTACATCGAAATCATCCATATAGACAGATTTAATTGTTTCATCTTGCATAGATATTGTTTCTTTAATTGTTTCATCTTGCATAGATATTGTTTCTTTAATTGTTTCAACCAATATTCTATGTTTAATTAATTCATGGGGTTCTTGATCAGAAAAACCTAAACTAGGAAGATCTAATTTACTTAAATCTAAACCTTCAAATATATCTTCAATTGAACTCATAACTTACTCAAATCTCTTCTTATTTTTAAACTTTTTGTTAATTTACTACTGTCCTGTAATCAAATTGCCCTGCGTTCAGAAAATATTCTAACACTTAACTACAACTAAAGGTACATACATCTCTTCCTTGCTAAGACCACCATGGTCACCCACATTGAAACTTTCTGTGTCACCAGGTAAGAATTGTCTAATTGCATAATTATCTTTCATAACTAGAACATAATCTCCTACACGATCTTTTAACTTAGGGTTAGCTTTACCTAAACCAAAATATCCTTTTTCAATTAGCTCTGAACTTTTGTATAGTTTAATCTGTTTAGAAAATTTAGTTTTGATATAAGATTTAAATTGTTTTTCTTTTCCTGGTCGAATATAACAATAAGCTAGCCTAGGTTCACCACATACTGGTGCAGCTAAACATTCTTTTAGTTTTGGATGTTTATTTACAATAACAGTATTCTTTTCACCACAATCAATCTGGCCATGATCAGCAGTTAGAAGTACAGTTGTATTAGTTCCTTCTATACTTTTCAAAAATTGTGTGAATTTTTTATCTAATTTAAGAAAATGTTCTTTTGTTTCATTTGAGTTAAGACCATTATCATGTGCTGAACTGTCAAAATTTGACCAGTATGCATAAATAAAATTCTTTTTTTTGCTTTGTGATTTTTTAGTTTCTTTTATGATATTCTTAATTTTATTAAAATATGAACCCATACTTTTGTTAGGATAAGAAATAAATTCTGCCCCTGCATAAGAACTGTTTGAATAAGCTGAACCTTTAATAATTTTAGGACAAATTACATGAGATTTAACTTTTAATTTACTAAATAATGAATTTAATTGAAAAAAATCTTTTGAATCATAATTTAAAAATTCTAAAGGATATCTTCCTAACCAAGTACAATAACGTAATGGAACAATTGCAGCACCCATTTCTTTTACATACATGTACCATCCAGTTAAAGCATGTTGTTGCGGTGCTAAACCAGTATGAAATACTGTGATTGCTGCAGCCGTGGTTGTAGGTGTTACAGAAGTTATTTTGTTTCTAGTATGTTTAAATATTGTTGAATCAGCGAAATTGTTTTTTAGATATTCATAACCTAACCTATCAATAATTAGAAGAATGATATTTTTACTTTCATCTAATTCTTTATGTGGTAATATCTTAAGATTTTGATATTTACTTTTAATACCAAATGTTTCACCGATAGAACTCATTAAATTAACAATACTACCATTTTTGTAATTAGGTTTATGGAATGTCATATCATTAATTTTTTTATTATGTTATTAAAATCTTTCTAAATTTATTATACTATATACCCATTCAAAAACAATAATAATTATAAGTATAATTTTATAAAAGAATTCTATGAAATTAAATTCCTTAACTTCTAAAACAATGAAAGTTTTATTAGATAATGAACGTAATCAGAATATAAATTTATTTAATGGTAAATTTCCTAACCATAATATTTTATTACAAACACCTTATATTATTTTAGGTTCTGATTCTAATCAAAAAGAAAAGTTAGTTGGAACAAAATGTTATTTAAGAAATATCGATAATTCATTTTTAATGTCGAAATATTGTGATAAATTAATGACTGGATATCTTGATAGCTTAACTAAAAGTGAATCAAGTAGATTAAGTGGTTTGCCATTACATGGATATTTAGATGGTCTTGAATTGAGATCAAGACAGTTGGGAGAAGAGGTAGATGTTAGTAAAAGAGTTGCAGAAAGAAAGTCAAGAGCTAGTACTTTTGCACAAAATTTTCCTTTATCAAAGATAGTTTTACAATTTCCATACCTTATTGTGGGAGATAATGATGATCCATTTGATTTATTTGTAGCACGAACTTTTTATGATGTAAGGCAAATAGTACCAAACGAAATTAACTTTTATTGTTCAGGATTTATGTCAGGCGTAGTCAATAGAAAAGTACAAAATATTAGTAATGTTCCTAATATTGAAAATTTACGTACTATGGAATATTTTTTAAATCATGGTTATTTAGATGGAAAAGAATTTGCAGATAAATGGAAACCACCTTGTAAGTTGTAAATAGATATTATTTTATTAATAATCACAACTTACTTATTCTCACACATTTCACTTGAAGAATAATCATTTGCAATAGGTATTCTTTCTTTTTCAGTTACTTGGTTTACTGTTTCAAAAAAGTTAGCGAAATTAATAAATTGCTTATTTTTCATATCTTTTCTTGCTAAACATAACACTCTAGAAGGTGGATGTTCATCAATAATTTCATATTCAGGTATAATATCAATCAATTTTTTACTAAATTCTTGGACATATTCATGAAATGGCATGTTAGTTTTTTCTAATATCTCTCTGGAAGCTCCTAGATACATGTAAGCTTTAACTTCAATAAAATCAGGCATACCTGTTTCAATTAAATGTTTATACCCTTCTAAATCAGTATCATTAATGTCTTTAATGACAGTAATTCTTAATGTTGTTCGGTACTTCTTTTCTTTCATTATTTCTAACGATTTGATTAATCTCTCGTAATAATCTGGAAATAAAGGTAAATCAATATCTTTTAACAGTTTTTTATTAGGTGCATCAATAGATATATATAACTGAGTAAGACGATCAATTTTTTCTAACTGTTCTGGATATTGGCCATTGGTTACTAAAAATGTAGATATTCTTTGTTTATGAAATTCATCTAAAATTTCAACTATTTTAGGATAAGTTATTGGTTCTCCAGTTAATGATAATGCTACATGTTTAACAGTATTAGCTTCTTCAAAAACATCTTTCTTTGAAGTTTCGCTACCAGCAAAGCCTACAATTAGTTGTCTTTGTTCTTGAATAGAATTGTCTACAATAAATTTAGGTTCATCTATTTTACCATACCATTCTTTTGATACTGGTGCTTTTTGTCCTCGCCAACAAAATTTACATCTGTTGGCACAAAACATCGAAGTAGTCATTTGTAAACACTGATGAGATCGAATGCCATAGAATTTGAATTTGTAACAAATACCTTTACCTCTGATCATATTTTTGGTCCAACCACAAACTTTAACCGCACTATGATGTCCAACTATTCTGTACTGTTGTTTTTCTAGATCTTCTTTGTATTGAGGTGTAATCATCTCTTGGTCTTTGTTCATAAGACTTGGTTCTTGGTCATTATTTTAAAATGTTTTGGATGATAATTGAATAATCTAAATCTTTTTAAATAATGTCACTAATTTTAAATTTATGAAGTATGAACTAGAATCTAGAAATATGAACATTGAATGTATAAAACCTATGAGCATTACTTTTGATCATGTTAAGAAAATGCCAAAATTAGCAGTTCTTGATACTTGTTCTTTTATTAAAACAGATTTATTATCTAAAGTAAACATTGCTTATGCTTATGGAGTACAATTATATGTCCCTATTGATGTAATTAATGAAGCAGAAGGTCTTATAGAAAGACATGACCCAAATTTAAGACAAAGGTTAAGTTATGATGATATCTCTTCCGCAGATAGGTTTATTAAAGATTTAAAAAAAAGAGATTGTATAATAAATCCTTGTATTGATGAAGGTTATAGTTCTGAATTTGAGATTATGAAAAATTTAAGTGATGGTTTAACTAAAAAATTAGCACATGAAAAAATTTTTGAAAGATTAGATGAGGCATATTTTTTTGTTGAAAAAATTATTCATTCTTATGGTAATGTAAATAATGTTTCGATTTCAAAATTATTGAGAAATAAAGAAATTAATAAATATTATAATGAAATTATTGATGATGTTTTAACAAAACATAAAAATATTCTTAAGCTAAAATGTCCTTCTTTTTGTATGTCTGGAGATAAATTTTCAGTTTCACAATTAGTTAAAAAACAACTTATTTCTTATATACTTATTGATGTCAAAACTGGTCAAGGCATTGAACGAACTAAAGAAGAATATGCAAAGCTCCTTACATGTCCAACAGCAGATATTAATATTGTGATTACAGCAAATTATGTCATGCCTAAACTTTATCCAAATGAGAATATTGCAATTATAACTAGGGACTCTGATATTAAAGAATTATTATTAATGAGACAAAATTATTTAAATTAAAAAAAAAAAATTAACAACACTTATCGCAATTTTCTCCAAAACACATACATTCTGGTTCGTAATAACTTTGTGGATGTTTACAAGTCGGACATTCTTCAGGCGCTTCTGTACCATAATGAATATAACCACATTTACCACATTTCCATCTAATTGGTTTATCACGTTTGAAGATAGTACCTTCTTCTATCATTTGTAATAATTTCCTGAATCTTTCACGATGTTCTCGTTCAACTTTAGATATTTCTGTAAACAGTTTTGCTGCAGCTTCATTACCTTCAGCTTTAGCTTCTTCTGCAAATTTTGGATACATAGAAGTAGTTTCATAATCTTCCCCGGTAATTGCTTCTTTCAAATTTTCTTTAGTACTTTTGATACCATCTAAAAGTTTAAGTTCATCTTTTGCATGTTGCATTTCGTTTATAGCTGTTTCTTCGAAGATTTTAGCTATCATGATTAACCCTTCTTTCCTTGCTTGTTTAGCAAAATAATCATACTTGTTACGTGCTTGGCTTTCACCTGCGAAAGCTGCCATTAAATTTTCTGCTGTTGTCATTTTTATTCTTCTTCCTCTTGTTTCTTAATGTCTTGTTTTTGTTCACACTCACTTAAATTGATGTTATTACATTTAAACTCTTTAAGTGCAATGATTTGTATTCCATGTTTTTCTATCTCTTCTTTACTCCAAAATAATTTGTCCAGTTTAAATTTTGCAACATAGCCTACTTCTTTTTTTAATATTCTGCCTGTATACTCTTTTGTTTCAGCATCAATTTCTTTTAAAATTAATAGATCACCCTTTGTACATTCAAAATCGTTTAATCTTAATTCATAATTTTTTTCTCCACAAAGGATAGATTCAAAATATTGTGGTAAAATCTTTTTTTCAATAATTTTCATTTTTATTAATACCTTACTTTAAACATAATTTTTTATAATCAAACTTTTTTAGATTCTCTTCAACATTATAATAACATTTACCACAAATCATTCCTCCTGCAATGAAATCTTCTGTAGTTATGTCTACTAAACAGAATTCTGGCATTTCAAAATTATTTTTTTCTTGTTCTGTTTCAAACTCGAAATCTATTACAACTAAGCCTATAAGATCACCTTGAAAAATGTCAAACTCAGCAATTTGATTGTTATAATTATAATAATATCTTATCTTATTAACTCTTTTACCTTCCAATTGACTTAATGCATTGAACTCTTCTTCAGTTAGAATAATAGTTTGTTCTTTAAGTTTAGAAACATCTCCATCAACAGGTTCTTTTTTAGTCATTTCAAATTTTGTTCCACTTTTTCTTAACCTAATCTTTGGATGCACTGCATCTTTAGGATAATAAATGTCAATAATTTCTTTATATTTACAATCTTTTAGTCCTTGCGGTAAATACTTTGCTAAGTATGTTTTTTCTTGTTCTATCATGATAAATTGAATTTATCATTAGTTATATAAAATTTTCTAGTTGTAATGAATCATCTTGTTATAGTAGTTACAGATAGAAAGTTTTATATATCATAAATGCGTATGATATAATATGAAAAATAGTTTACCAAAATTAATTCACAGTATTTCTTCAGTTTGGTATTGGTACAACTAGTTATATTCATTTCAGCTAAAACAATTCTTTTGATTTACAAGCTAAACTTGTAGGTTCAAAGTTTGTGAAACCTGAAATTCTAACTTAATAAAAATAAGTTTTGTTGAGTTATTCGTAATTGTAAAAAATAGAATTTTTACTTTTTGACTAATATAATACTAGATGGAGGACTATTAAAATGTCGATAATAAAAAGAACATATTTAGATTTAAGCACAGAAAATGCTAAAGAAAATTTGATGAAATTTAGGGGGAAATTAAAAGATAGTTTGGATGAGAAGATAGAATTTTCTATATCACCTAGAAAAGATTCGTTAACACTTTCCAACATGGACTTGTTTATGCACAGATTTAGTGATTACATGAAACGTAAAAAAATTATATCTCGTTTTTCACAAGATATAAGGTTAAGTGAAAAATTATTGTGTGCTACTGAAATTGCCAAAAGACTTGCAAGTGGCCATAGTAATGTAAATTTAACAGAAACAATTGGTGATGATTTTGGAGATTTTAATGTTATAAGGCCTGAAGGATTAGTATGTTTCAATTACAGAAACCATCCTCACGGGATAGATACAATGCCTGTTCGTTTTAATCCAAATCATGATGGTGGAACATGTATGAGAACAGATTCACGTGAACTGAAAAAATTAATCTTTGGAAGACAACCATACAACCCAATATATGGTCTAAGTCAAAATATGTTTATGTCATGTAATGTTGAACAAGACTTTGCGTTTTGTGTTTTTAGAGGAGATAAGTTAATTTACACTTTTGAGTCTTCTATATACGAAAAAACACCAAAGAATGCTTTGACTGGAGAAAATTCATTTCTTGGACAAGACTTAATTGAGTTTCATAAAAGAAACAAAAATTTTGGACCCTTATTTCCAGAAATATTTGGTAATTTGCTACATAACTTTAGACAAAATAAGTTGGATGAATTGATAATAGATCTTCGTGGTAGTAAAGTATACACTGATGGAATACAATTGGTTAGACGTTTTGAACGAGATTATGCAACTGCAGTTCGTCGTAATGGAGAACTTAAAGGGATGTTAGTATCTGCAGATGTCTTTTTTCAAGATGTTAATGAAAAAGGTAACCCATACAAAGGTGCCCCTATAATTAAACATGACTACAACTTTCACCGAGATTTCCAGGAGGTAAAAAAATGATACTTCAAAAAATTGTAAATGCTGAAAGTTTAATGGGTCAATTTGATGGAACTGAACCTAGTTCGGACTTGTTTGACAGGTTAGAACAAAAAGTTGAAGAAAAGATTTTTCCTGGAGAAGAAGTTATTGAAATGTTAAAGTTCAAAGATGAACTTAGTAATGAGATTGTTAGTAGAGCAACTGAATTGAACTTTAAAAAGTTTGGTAAAGTTATTGACTTTTACGCAGTAAGTTACATCTCTGATCATTGTGTTAACAATTGTAGTTACTGCGGGCATAGTTCTGGTTTACAGCAGAAAAGAGAAAAGTTAGGACAAGACCTAATTAGGAAAGATTTTGCTGCCAGGTTAAAGTATGGGCCTACAGACATTTGTATCTTAACAGGTGAACATCCAAAATTGATAACTCCAGAATATTTAGCAATAGCAGGAAATATTGCTATTGAAGAAGATATTTTCAAAGCATTGGAAAATGTAACTTTTAATGTTGCACCAATGGGAAAAGATGACCTTAATAAGTTAAGAAAAGGTATTAATTTCCCATTACAGTTCAGAATATTTCAGGAGTCATACCATTTAGGAACTTACATTGCTAACCATACAAAAGGTCCAAAATCTGACATTTTATTTAGGATGGAAATACAAGATAGATCTTTAGAATCAGGTTTTGACAATGTTGGGATTGGAGCATTGTTAGGGATTAATAATGATCATACATTTTACAAGAATTCAGGGCATGACTTTGAAGTATTATCTTTAGTTAGACATGGATTTCATTTACATGAAAAGTTTGCTATTTTCCCAAAAACTGTGTCAATACCTAGAGTTCAAAAAGCTGATGGTAATGATTATGTTATTCCTAATTCTGTTGAGGATAGCAGTTATGTGACTTTTCATGGTATTTTAAGGTTAGCATTACCTGAAACTAAAATTATCATTACTAACAGAGAAAATGTTGATATGGTAGAAACATTACAACCAATGATTAATGTAAGAGATTTAGCTGCAAGACCAGGTGTAGGAGGTAATTACAGGAGTGAAACACATCTTCAGAATGTTTTAGGAGATACGAATTCATCGGAATCAATGGTTAATCATGTAAAACATTGTGGTTACATAGCTAATGTTGCTTGTGAAAGACTTAACTAATTTTTTTATTTTATTTACTTTTTCTATGTGGCATGAAAGAAGAGATATGTAAGTGTTCTGTGTTAATAAATGGGTTCTTATGATTACTGTGAACTTTTTTACTTACTTGTTTAACATCAGATACTGTAAAAAAAGCGTTTGGATTATGTTTTTTTATTATATGTGTTATTTCATTTAAATCTGCTGAACGTATAATTGTTAAAATTACATGTGATGTTTTCTTTTTACTAGATGTCTCTACATCAGTTACACCATAACCTTTTGCTTTTAGTGCTTTAATCAATGGTTTAGCACTTTTTTTAGTGATAACTTTTACTAATAAGTCTGTAATAGATAATTTTTCTGATAAAGTTATTCCTAAAAATGTACCTGCTGCAAAACCTGCTGCATAAGCAATTAACCAAATTGGATTATCACTAGTACTAGTCATAATTTGTCTTATTGCTACAAGCCAAATGGTAACCTCAAAAAATCCAATTATAGGTGCTAAATATTTTTTTCCTCGGGCAATGGAAATAACTCTGATAGTACCTAAACTTACATCGGTAATTCTTGCTAAGAAGATTAATATTGGCATAATTACCCAATTAATCCAATCCAAATTTAATAATACATCTAACACCATTTTATCTTGCTGTAATGTTTACATTAGAGTATATAAATATTGTTGCTTGATGATTAAAGAAAATTAGTAATATTTATATAAGAAAAGGAAATTTTCTGAGTTTAAGTAATAAACAAAACTTTCGCCTCTATGGCTCAGCGGTAGAGCGCCACCTTGGTAAGGTGGAGATCCCGGGTTCAAATCCCGGTAGAGGCTTCTTACA
>JABHQR010000010.1 GCA_018696395.1 archaeon
AATTGTTATCTTAATGTCTATTTATTACTTTATTATGTTTGCTGTCTTCCAAACTGATGAAGAAAAAGAGGCAGATAAGAAACGATCTGATAAGTTTAACACTTGGTTAGGTGAAACTTTAGAAGAAAGGAAAAAGAAAAAGGATAAAGATAAAGAAGATAAAGATGAAAAGAGAAGGGCTGATAAGGAAAGTAATAAGAAAAAATCTAAGCTTGAAAAACGAAAGAAATTGTTAGATCCTGCGAAGGGATTTTTGATTAATGCACATAATTCAGCTGAAAAATTAAGGGATGATGAGTTAAAGGTAAAAACAAGTAACGCATTATCTGATGCTACGAGACAAGTTAATGCAATTAAAACTAATCTGGTAGCAGCTAAGAAACTATTTAGAGTTATTAGGCATCGTGAGAAACCGAAAGATAGGGAATACGTTCAAAAGTTATATGATTATAATGAGTATTTGATTAGAGAATCTGTTTCATTAGAAAGAAATATTCCTGATGATCCTTCTGATTCTAATTGGGATTCTAAAGTAAGTGATGTTAGAACTCATGCTAATAATATTGTGGGTGGATGTGGTTACTTAATTAATTCAATTGATAAATTTATTGTTAATAATAAAAGAGAAATTATGTCTCCTCCTGGTTCAGGTGGTGCTGGTGGAAGTACAGGTAGTCCTAGGAGGTCAAGGCGACCTTCTCGACCTGGTGGGAGCATTTAATTATCGCTTAAGTTTTCTATGATTGTTCCAAGTGATTGTTCAAAATCTTCCCTGATTCTTGCTTTTAAGTAATCAAAGAAGGTAACATAAAATGGTAAGTTTTTTAGATCTAAATTATTTCTTTCAGAATAAAGTTTTTCAAATCTTTTTGTTATAGAATCTGCAACATCTTGGTTTCCTTTTACTAACCCAATATGTAACTTTGCGTTTGAAATGAAACTAGCAATATCTTCTTCAACTGGGCCTTCTGTTACTCCATTGAAATCTAAACTATATAAGCCATCATTTTCTTGATAAAAATGAATCGGACTTAAATCCCCTTGTAATAATGATGTCTTTGAGTGTGTTCTTACTTTAGACCATTGCCTTAATAATTTTTTAATTTCTTTAAAATTAGGATTTCCATTGTCATCTTTGTTAACAAGGTTGTTAAATCTTTGTAATGTTTCAGTTTCACTAATACTATAGCTTTTTTCATTTGAATTGATTTGGTGTAACCTTGAGACCCATTCAACTAAGTTGGGTATAATATCTCCTTCTCCTTTTGTAATAATTTCTAATGCATTTTGACCATATAACCTTTGAGTTACAATTGCGCAGTCTATGCTATGATATAGTAGGACTTCTGGGATTTTATACTCTTCTAAGAAAAAAGGTCTTAATCTTAATAGTGTTTCTGCTTCTTTTTTTAATAATCTTCTTGAGGGGATATGTTTCTGGGCTCTTTTGACAACTACTCCTTTATGTTCAAATTCGGGTGTTGAAAACAAGTAAATGTCATTATCAAATGTATGAATATGATCATCAAACTTAAAATTATCTGTTAAAGCAGTTACATATTTCATTTTAATAATTCCTCATATAATCTTATTTGTTGATCCATCACTGCATCTAAGCTGTATCTTTCAGTAACTAGTTTTCTTCCTTCTCTTGCATTTTCACTCATAGCAATACTTCCTATCTCTGAAAGTGCTTTATTTACTACATTTGCAATTCCTTCAGCATCTCTATTTTCTGGTTCAATTCCAATTCCTGTATTGTTTGATAAATATAATTCATTTAATGATGGGGTGTTAGTCATAATGGGGATTCTCTGGTGATTTAAAGCTTCAGCTACTGCTAAACAAAAACTTTCATCTTTACTAGGAGCAATTAAAAAGTCACACCAATCGTAACAATCTTCAATATGTTGTTTATCAGTTAACCATCCAGTAAAATTGATTTTATCTAAATAGTTACTAGCTTGACTTCCAAATGATTCTCTAAATAATGCTTCTGTTTTTTCTTTGTAATAATTTGTAACTTTTCCTTCTTTGTCTCCACCCATTAATTTTATTTCTGCATCAGGATGTTCAGCTAATATTTTTGGTAATGATTCTATTAATTCTTCAATGCCTTTTTCAATAGCAAACCTACCTGAATAAAGAATTCTTTTCTTTTTAGGTCTTGAAGTAATTTTTCTTTCTGGAATTACATCAATTCCATTATAAACGACTCTTTGTTTAAACATATTCTCTTCAGCTGAATATTCAGAAACAATTTCATCTAAATATGATCTGTTCATGTGTTGTACTCTATCTGCAAAGGTCATAACTTTTTCTTGACGATATATCGCTGAACCCCAATAAGTTTCGTTGAATCTTCCAGGATCTTGCATTAACCCATAATCAACCATGTCCTTCAAGCATTTTACATCTTCTGTTTCATCGGAAGTTTCTAAATATGCTTCTACTTCTTTTTTAACACTTGAATGGCAAGTGTTTACTATTTTAGGGCAATATCCTTTTTTTCTAAGAGAATCAATAGCTTCTAATATTCTGTAAGAAGGAACTCCGTGGATGTGAATGATATCATAATTTGAAATTTCTTGTTCTAAAAATTTTTGATCATATATGAAATTACCTGGCATTCCATCTTTTTCTACTTGTTCGTATCCATCTCTACCAATATCGTCTGCATTGGTTTTTAAAATTGAGCTTTGATAGGTTCCAGTTTGGTTTAATCCTTGATCTAAATAATCAAGAACTGTACCAATTCCTCCTCCTAGTGCTTGTGAATTAACAACGTGTAATATGTTATTTGCCATCAATAAGTAGTAACAACAACCAATATATAAATCTTTCGGTTTTAGGGGGCAGAATTATTAATAATTAAAATATTGATGTTAAATCTAAAAATAGTATAATATAATTAAAGAAATAATATGTTAAATTAATTAAATAACTTTAACTTTCTGACCAAGTGCTTGTCCAGGTAAACCTTTCTCTGCAAAGATTACTCTAACATTACCATTTCTACCATGTAATGCTGATATTTTTCCTTTGATCTCTTTTCCAGCAGGTGATGTCCAAACTACTTCTTTACCAATAACTTTTTCAGCTTCTTCAACACTATCTGCTGCCTTTAAAATCATCTGATGAGGGTTAACATGATGTCTTCCTTGTCTAAAATGCATAACTGTTGCTTCCATGTTTGAAGTTAATTTTAGTTCCTGTTTATAAATATTTTTGTTTTTTAGTGTTGCTTTGTTAAGAAATTTAATTAAGTAGCTAATTTTTAATTAATATCCCATAGAATAACAATAATTAAAAAAGGAAATATTTTGTTAAAAATATGGTGGATGATATGGTTGATAAGGTTAATTATAATTTATTAAACATTAAAGGTCAAGTTATTTCTGGTGATTTCAGTAAAATTATCATGCGAGTTAAACATAATCAAGAAATTGAAATTGGTGAACTGGTAGTTATTGAAACAGAAAATAATGAAAAGTTTATTCTTCAAGTTTATGATTTAGTATATGCCTCTCAAGTTAGTCAACAGAATTTAGAAATGATTTCTGGATTAAATTTAGAAGAAGATTCAGCATTTCAAATTATGGACGAAAAATTAAGAAATTATCATCTGGCATACCTTAAACCTATTTTAAGAATCTCCAATAATGCAAAAACATGTAAAACTTTACCTAACTTTTTTTCAAAAGTTAGAGAAATTAAGAAAGAAGATTTATTTTTTATAACTAAACCAAGTAAACCTTTCTACTTGGGCAAATTACGTAGTGGTAGTCAAGAGATTGATTTAGATGTGTTCTTACCAGGTGATAAAGTTTTTTCTCATCATATGTTAATACCTGCCAGTACAGGTAAAGGTAAAAGTAATTTGATGAGTAACATTCTTTGGGATTGTCATGATAAAAATTTTGTGGGGATGCTTGTATTGGATCCACATGATGAATATTATGGCCGGGTTGGTTTAGGACTTAAAGATCATCAAAGAAAGGATAATCTTGCTTATTATACTCCAATTAATCCTCCGCCTGGTTCAAGAAGTTTGAAGATTAACATTAAAACTTTGAAACCGGAGCATTTTAGTGGGGCAATAAGTCTTTCTGATCCTCAAAGGCAATGTTTATACGTATATCACAAAATCTTTGCACAAGACTGGATTAAAGCAATATTAGAAGAAAGAAAAATTGAGGGAATAAGGTTTCATGAAGATACGATTGCAGTTGTTAAAAGAAAATTAATTGCTTTACTTCAAATTGAAATTAGTCAAGGAACAATATCTTGTCAAGGTATTTTTGATGATGTTGCAGGAGAAAATACTATTAAAGAAATTTGTCGTGAACTAGAACAAGCAAAAACTGTTATTGTTGATACAAGTCATTTTTCTGGCGCTTTAGAAATCATGATAGGGAGTATCGTGGCTACAGAAGCATTAAAACTTTACAAATATTATAAACGAGTGGGAATACTTGATCAAAAACCAGTAATTAGTATTGTTCTTGAAGAAGCACCCCGGGTTTTAGGTAAAAAAGTATTGGAACAAGGAACAAATATTTTTGATACTTTGGCCAGGGAAGGGAGAAAGTTTAAAGTTGGTTTAGTAGCAATAACTCAATTACCAAGCGAGATTCCAAAAAATATTTTGGCTAATATGAACACTAAAATAATATTAGGTATAGAAATGGGATCTGAAAGGCAAGCAGTGATAGAATCAGCCGCACAAGATTTAAGTCAAGATGGAAGAAATATTGCTAGTTTAGATAAAGGTGAAGCTTTGGTTACAAGTACATTTACCAAATTTGCTGTTCCAATAAAAATACCTTTATTTTCTAAGTATGTTGAAAAAATGAATGAAAAAAATAAAGTTGACAATTCTTCAAAAAATTCCAATAATTCTTATCCTGGTTTTGGGATGTAATTTAAGAATATCAATTAGAGATAGGTTATTAGATTAGAAATTAAAATGATTAACTAACCAACTCTTTGGTAATAAGAATTATTGTGGTAATTATTTCTTTGGTATGGTTGGTTAGTTTTTTGATAGTTTTTTTGATAATTATTATGTTGGTTATAATTTTGAGAATAATTACTTTGTGGGTTGGTTTTTACATAAGTTACCATCTTGTTAATATAATCTTTAATATTAACTTTAGATGATATTGGTCCAATAAGTATCTCTTTCTTTTTTGGTTGGGAATTATCTGTTATAACTAATGTGTAAGTTGAAAATATTTTGTCTAAAACATTTCTTTTTTCAGTCATATTTTCAATATTAATGTAATTAATATTTTTCTTTTTCTTGACATTAATCCTGTTCAAATAAAATTTGTAATGTGTTGCAGATTTTTTTAAATTGATTAAAATTCCTAACAGGATTAGCAAAGCAATAATTAACAAAGATATCCCTTGAATTTGTGTTTCTAGCTTAGCATTAATTTTTAACATACTTAGGTTAAACATGATACCTAGATAAAAAATTCCTGATAACATAGTTAAAGTAAAGAATTTTGGTAAGAAATATCTTAATTTCTTAATTGGTAGGTTATAAAGTACTTTTTCTTTTTGATTATTAACTGGCATCTATTATTTAGAATAACTATGTCAGATATAAAATTAACTAATTTTAACTTAATATCTTTTAAAGGTTAGTAAAGTATAAAAATGATTGAATTTTACTTATCTGAAGGATGGTGTATAAAATATGTCTTTAGATGATTCAATGAAATATATGGTTGAAGTTAGTGATGCAATTAAATCTTATCAAAATCATTCTTTGGCTGTAAGTTCAAACTTTAAAGATGAAAAATTAACTCTTTCCGAAAAAAAGTCTAGCTTAGAAATAAAGGTTAATTCTAAATCTAAATTAAATTATACTGATGAATCTAGTCAGGATAATGATGATTTTGATGAACTTGGTGATACTATTGATTTTGATGAATTCTTTCGAATGGAACAAGAATTTGCTGAACAATCTATGCTGTATTCTCAACAACATGAATCAATATATGTTCCTCAACATAATGAAGAAATTTATGAATTTGGGAAAGAAGAAGAGCAATATGTTGCAAATTCAAAATCTGAGACTATGGATGATCCAGAAGCTCAAGAAGCTGTGGAGCAAATTGTAACTGAAGCGGTTTTAGGTGTACAAAATTTGGAAAAGTTAAGTTTAGAAGATCGAAGAAGGTTTAGTAATTGGCAAAATTTTAACAAGGCTTTGTTAATGTTATATCATAACACTAGTTCAATGGTAACTAGTGAAGTTGATTATAAGTGATTAAATATTTATATCTGATTCTGTGTTTTACATTATGTTTTTATTAGTTTAAGAATTATTAATAAGTTTTATTTTTTATTTTTTAATTGGTGAGAATAATATGGTAAATGAATATATTGAACAAAAAGAATTTTTAATAGGGCAATTAGAAAGAATGATGGTAACTAAGTTACCTAAAGATAGTTATAAATTTGGTGATTCTAATTTTCAAATATTTGTTAACAATGCTGATTATTTTGATAACATTGCATTTGCGTTTGGAGTTAAGCAGATGTACAATGAAAAAAGTGATTTAAATTTTACTTTAAATTTAATTGATCTTGAAAGTAGTTTAAGTGGTGGGAATAAAAAAGTTCCAGTTTGGGTTTACTTAAAAGATGAAAATAATACCTTTTATGATAAATATCAATCATTTTATAGAATACCAGGCCATAATGAGGGAATTTAGTAAGGTTTATATTAATTTAAGTTTTTTATTTTTATAATGAAAAAGTTTTATTTACTTTTAATTATTTTTGTAAGTTTACTTTTATTTTATTTTAGCTATTCTAATTTAATTACAGAATTTGAAATTATGGTTGATTATCCAGAAATATTTGTTGGTGGTGAAATCATTCAAGAAGAGCTAGTTAAGGGCCAAGTTCAAATTTATGATTATGCTCAGCCAATATTTTTGGAAGGAACAAATAATGAATCAGTGTTATTAATTCATGGTTATCTTGCTTCGCCGCAAGAGGTTGAAGAGTTAGCTCATTATTTAAATGAGCGGGATTATACTGTGTTAGCCCCATTAATGTCGGGTCATGGGACTAACTATCTAGACTTAGAAACTGTTAGTTGGGATATCTGGGCAGATGAAAGTAAATATTATTATGAATTATTAAATGATAATTATAATGCAGTTCATGTTGTTGGTTTTTCATTAGGTTCATTATCTGCTTTAGAACTAGCGAATAGTTATGAACTTGATTCTTTGGTTGTTATAGGTACGCCTATGTTTATTGTAACTGATTGGATTTATTCGGATGATTATGGTTCTGATTTTTTAGTAACTGTCATAGGGGAGTTTGCAAATTATTTTCCTTATCCAAAGAAAGGAAATTCATTTACCGATTTAGTTATTGGAAGAGAAACTTATTCTCACTTACCAACTATAAGCATATTGGAAGTTATTGAATATTCTGATTATGTTAAATCTGTGTTAGGTGATGTTGATGATGATGTTATAATTCTTCATGGTTCTTTTGATACTACTGCTGATCCTTACAGTGCAGAATATGTTTTTGAAGAAATTGGAAGTAAAGAAAAAGAAATAGTTTATGTTAATTCTTTACATCAAGTATTGATGGGAATACATCAAGAAGAAGTATTTAGTGAGATTAGTGGGTTTCTGGGAAGGGAATAAAATAAATAAATAAATAAATAAATAAAAAAGGACAAAAATATGACAAATAAAATAAATAAATTAACACTTGTATTGGTATCCACTCTTCTACTCACATCGATGGCATTTTCGTCTACGGCAGAGGAAATAATCGATAGAGTTATCGAGAATCAGAAAAGAATTAAAAACTGGAGTGCTATGTACACTCAAACAATTAAAGGTGACTTTGCTCCAAACGGGCAAGAAGAATTAGGAAAAATAACCGTACAAGGACAAAACACAAGAAAAGACATCCAACGTCCAGACAGAAAAATTACGATTCAAACAGAAACCCTTCTAACAGAAAAAGACATTAAAACAGGAGCTATTACACGAAAAGACTTAACGCTAAATCGAAACCAACAATCATCCTTAAAAATTAAACCAGAGGAAGCTCTATTACAGGCAAACTTCGAACTCGTGGCGGAAAGTGATACTGAGGCTATGTTAGAAGGAGATATGGACAATATTCGTATGGTTATCACTGTGGATAAAACTAAATATGTTCCTTCCCAAATGTCTATGTATCTTCCTGGAGGTACCTCTTTTACCATGAAACAAACATATGAGGTCATCGATGGAATTCAAGTTCTTACATCATCAAAAGTTGATCTAATGTTAGTGGTAGGTAGTCGGTCTTTAGCCGCTAAGACAACGACAACTTATAAAATGATAAAGGTAAATCAAACACTTGATGATGACGTATTTAAACTATAAATTTGGGTTTAGACTAGCACCTTTAATTCGGAAGGTTTTAATTGTTGGTCTTTTCACGTTATCTACAATTTCTTTTTCATATGCAGAAGAAATTAGTGGCGAAAGTTTAGATCTATTTTCAGTAGGCTTTGTGGCTCAAGATTTGGCTTTGGCCGAAGCAACTGCTTCTTATTCTGAAAATAATTTTGCGGCCTTTTACAATCCATCCACATTGCCTGACGTGAAAATTTTTCGCTTTTTTTCGTTGCAAGGAAAACTGTCCGAATCTGTTGATGTGTTTTCGGTTACCACTTTATTTTCCGTTA
>JABHQR010000003.1 GCA_018696395.1 archaeon
AAAGTAGGATTAGGAACACCCAAAAAGGAAAAACTACCAAAATAAATTACTTGATCAATAAGCCGAAATAACACACTTTGAGGATCAGCTAAAACAGAAGGAACTAAAGCAAAGAACATAATACTAAGTATGCTTAACACCAAACACCTACTTTTCATAGAAGAAAGAATTATTTTAAGGTTTATAAGCTTTTTGGGAGACAATTTTTTTGATATAGGTGTAATATTTAACCCATTATAAAGATGATAACAACCCCAATCTCCTCTTTCGCCCCTCTCAAGTAGTGATTGTACCAAAACATTTATATACTTGAGACATATTAAATTAAATAAGATGAGCGAACTAACATTACTTCATTTTTCAGACACCCACAACTGGGACAAATTAGAAGTTATTGCTAATTTTGTAGAGAAACAAAAAGTAGATGCTACCCTTTGGACTGGTGATACTTTTAATTTTGATACAAGAAATAAAGAAGGAATTGGAGCTAAGTTACACGAAGCTTATTTCAAACATACTGATTCTACTGAATTAAATAAATTAATTAATGATTATGTTCAAACTTATTCTCAATTAGAAGAAAAACAGAAACAAGGAAAATTAACCCAAGAAGATGTTGATAGTTTTCAAACTAAACGAATGACTGTCCAAGTTATGTTAGATAGCACTTCTAATGGAAAAAAAGCAGAAATTGAAACAGATTTGAGAGCAATTATTGATAAAGAATCTCAAAAAGCAAAAGAACATTTTGCTAAAATTGCGAAACATTGCCCAATTTATGGAGTACTTGGAAATCATGATTTAAACACACTTTACAATTCATTAAAGGATGAAGTTAAATTCTTAGAACAAACCGATAAAGAAATAATTAAATCCAAAGGTGGGTTAGAATTCATTCTAAAAGGAGATAATAATACTTTTGAAGTTCCAGTAGCAATGTCAGGAATGTTTGGTGTCCCAGGAATTGAATTAAAAATATTAGAAAATTTACTAAATCCATTAAAAATAAATTACAATTCAGGCCATACTTTAAATGGTATTGACCAACAATTAAGACAATATGCACAAGCAGGAGAAACTGAAAAAGTTAAAGAATTGACTCAAGAAAAAGAAAAGCTTAGCAAATACCAAGAAGCAGAAAGAAAAAGACTAGGTTCAATTGATGAAAACATCGATATTTATTTAACTCATAAAACACCACACTGTGGAACAGTTAGAAAAGTAGGTGGACCACTCGGAGACATTGCAGAAGAATATGGGAATAAAGCAAACCTTGTTTGTGGTGGACATATGCATGATGGCCAAGCAGGTAAAAGTAATTTAACAAAAGTGGTTGATTATTTTAAATCAGACAATACAAATAAAATTAAAGAAGGTGAAGAAGAAATTGCAGTATATAAAATGGAAAGAGGAGAAATGCAAGAGTTCAACCCAGGAGGAGAACATTTCTTTGTATACAGTTATGATTCCAACAAACAAGTAGAACATGTTGATGTTTACGAATTTACTTATGATGTAACAGTATGAAATTTTAAGATTTTTATTTAATTCTTAAGTATAAAAATATGATTAGAAACAATACCAAATCACCTAATTGGCTTAATTCTCCCAACTCTTCTTGCACCAGTAGCTCCGCCGCTTTTCTGCACTTTTTTCTTTTGTTGTTCAACTTGACCAATTAAATTTAAATGACCATATATTTTTTCTGCTAACTCTTTAATGTGCTTTATTATTGCACCAAGTTCTTGATTAAATTTGATTAATTCTTGTTTATCAATATTAATGTTATCTAAAGCAGTTCGAGCTCCAACAACATGACTTCTTAGATAACCAGCATGATCATTATAAGGAGTATCTTCAGCAAGATCTTCCAACGCAGAAGAATCTTTAGCTCGAGCCATGTACCTTTTAGCCTTATGTACCCAATTTTTAGCTTCTGTTTCATCACCAGGAAGAACTTCATGAGCAGATTTAATTGCAGCTATAGTTCGATGCAAATCATTAATTAACTTTTCAACTTCATGTTTATGTTTTTCTAATTTTTTCTCTTTCTTTTCTTTAACTTCATTGATTCTTTCTTTTTTAGATTTATTTTCTTTCCCTTTAACACCCTCTGCTTCTTTTTTCTTTTTCCTTTCTTCTAAAGTTTCACCTAACCAAGTGTTAAACTTATCAGATCGTTTCTTATCTGCCTCTTTTTCTTCATCAGTTTGGAAGACAGCAAACATAATAAAGTAATAAATAGACATTAAGATAACAATT
>JABHQR010000005.1 GCA_018696395.1 archaeon
AAGATAGAGCGAAGAAATTTCTGTAAAAGCATTGTCTGAAATATTGGACAAAATGCAAAAATGGCTTTTAGCGTGTATTCATTACTGAAAAACCGTCAAATGGAAATAATAATTATCAAATATTACCAAATCTTCGGAAAATAAACCTGAAATTCCATTTTTCTACAAAATCTCCAAATTATTTAAAATACATATAGGGAAATCCAAGTCAATAAATCCACTAACTTGGGTTTAGTTCAATACTGATTTTTCACAGGGACTACTGAGCCCGGCTCAGTAGTTTTTCGCTGTTTTTATATTCTTAGGTGTTGTATGCTGGGCTTTATCAACAACCATTTTCGATACTCTTAATGTTTTATATTGGTGTTTTCACTTATAAATTCACTTTATAAGTTAATTAACCGATATTAGAGAAATGATTATACCCAATATCGTAGCTATTCCAAAACTCAACATTGTACCTACTAATACATACTCATTTTTCTTATTATCTCTAAATCTTAGTATTGATTTAGCTGCTATGATTAAACCAACTGCACTATATTGACCAACAAGTATAAGTGACAAAACTAGGAATCGTTCCATAACACCAATTAGTTTACCAGCATTTGGTAAATCCTTATTCTCATCTGCAGAACTAGCAATTGTAGGAGTTGATATTTCCAAAGAAGTGAAGATGTTTTTAATGAGAATATTGGATGGTTTTGCACAAAAGATAAATCCAGCTGCAATCGCGATGTATTTTAAAGGAATGTCAAAGATGAAATCTACTCCACAGTAACTATAATAAATAAAAGATATCGAAGTCAATGAAGTTAAATGAACTATCTGGTCTGTGAAAAAGTAGAAACTTTCTTTTCTTCTAAATTTTAATTGAAAATAACTTTTTAGAACATCCGTTGTGAAGTGAATTATAGTCAATAAGGTCACACATTTTAAAAATCCATAATCAAATGATAGTAAATATGAAAACATAAAAATTACCATAGCATGCCAAAGATGATACCAGGTAACAGCTTTGACTTTTTTCTTAATAGTCCAGCTATGAGGTTGAAAAATAAAATCGCCTAGTAAATGAGCGATTAACTGTAATAAGATAAATTTATGTAGCATACTCTATGTTTTTTTCAAAATAACTAACTGATTTATCAATCGAATGCCATCCAGCAGCTGTAGAATGTTGACTTATCGTAGATTGGCTTTTCTTAAGTTTTTCACTTACTTCATTTTCACTTAGACCAAGAAGTCTAAGGTAAATAACTTTACATTGTTTTGCTGAACATCTCGAAATAAGAGTATCTAGCAAAGAGAAAATTGTGTCAAATTGCTCATGAATATACTTGTCTTGGCTACAAAAAAACATTGTATTCTTTATTACTATTTTCTTCTTATTTGATGTGCTGAAATCCTTGATAGCCCTGCCTGACATGTATATAGCTTCTCCATCAATTATTCCCTTTCCAGAATCAATTGTAGTTATAGGGGCTACAGCTACTGCAAGTCTAATAGCATGCTCTTTATAGTACTTAATACCTTTATTGCTTGTTTTACTTTCTAATACTATTGATTTAATAAATGTCTTAAGTAATAAAGCTATTCTTAGGGCATTGTGGCTTGTCTTAATTGCACATTCAATATAATCACCTTGAATTATTCTACCAAAGAAATCATCTTCTTTATATTTCTCGGTAAGTTCAATTAGCAAGTTCTTAATTTTATTTTCAATATTTCTTTTATCTACCTCATTAAGCGAAGTATAAGAAATTATATCTGCTGATATTGTTGCTCCATTCATATCATTTATTTTTATCGGTAAATATACTAATAAAATTCATTTATCGGCAAATTCACTAATAGAAAAATATTCTGTAATTTATATCAATTCAATGCACTCGTACAGCTTGCCTTTACCTTGCATACAACATTAGTATATACGGAAAATTCCGTATATTTCTTTATTATTTTTTAAGTTTTTAAATATCAATATCTTCGTAAGGATCAACAATTTTGTTAAACTTTGTGCATGATACATATGTGTATATTTCTGTTTTCCACAATTCATAGCAAAATTTTGATTGACTTCGTTATAAATTAATTTAATGTTAAAATTACTTTTGCAAAAATAAAAG
>JABHQR010000007.1 GCA_018696395.1 archaeon
CTAATACATAAATTACAGCTTTGTCAGAGATATCAGAACTAGTAGGCTTACTAATTTTCTTAACAGAACGTTTTGTTTTTCGCTTAGCCATCCTTTTGTTCACCTCTTATATTTAAGTTAAATAATAATAACTTAAATATAAATAAACATTTTTTAGTTATAAAAGTTTCTAAAAATGAAAGAAGAAAAAGTAATTTAATACAAAAAAAAAGAGTGCGTTTAACTTATTTTCCAGAATAACCTTTACTAACTTTCTCACTCCAAAAACTAGGAAGATTATTTTTTATAAATCCACAATATTTGTCAGAATAAAAGTAAGTTAAGCCTTGTTCACCTTTCAACTCTTCAAAATCAATATCAACTTTTGAATAAACATCTTTAATTTTCTTTCTTTCAAAATCTTTTTGTAATAAACTACTAGGTTTCAAAATTAAATAATCTGCTTGACGAATAGCATTAATTTCTAAATTCGAAGAATTTTGAGTTATGAACATCACACTAAGATCTTTATGCCTAGCAATAAGAAGAATTTCAGAGAGTAATTTATTAGAATTACTCATAGCATCCCTACTACTGAACTCAACCCCTCCTTCATCAACTAGAAGGATAGAATTATTATTTATTTGACTAATTTCTTTAACAACTTCAATCCAACGTGGTAAAGCACTTTGTTTAAATCCCATTGCATAAATATTCTTATCAGTTTTAACCGCAAAATTTTCCAATAAAGCCATACCAATAGCGCTCTTACCTGTACCTCTTGCACCGAGAATTATACCTATTGTACTTTTATTAGTGTAAAGAAAATTCTCAAAAACATCCAATTTCCCCTTTTTATTCCTTATAACTTCAAAATCTTGAGACAAAGGTTCATGTTTAGAAAGTTCCCTTTTATTTTTAGAAAATATCTTATTAATCTTTTCAGATAAAGTGCCTTTATTGGTTTTATTAACATCCATCTCTTCTTCAATGCTAACTTTGCTTCTTGATTTTTTATCTACAACTTCTTCACTATTACTTTTCATTTCATGTTTAGAATTATTACCATGCTTACTTTTCATCTCAAAAAATAATTTACTAAATAACCAACTAATAAATTCAAAAAATTTCTCCACAATAAAAGCTAATCCATTATATAAGTAAACAAAACTCTTACTTACCATTACAACTATTTCCCAAATTATTTGAAAAAATGATTTAATGAATTCAATACTTCTTTTTTTAATCTTTTTTTGGGTCCTCTTTTTCATTATTTAGCTGATACTTTCAAAAATATATAAAGCTTTTTAATGTAGGCAACATTTAATCTAAAAGTAAGGTTACAAAATATATGTTATCGGCAAAAACTAAACTTAAAAATGCAGAGAATCTTAAACAGTTCTTATTAGAGAGAAACCTAATTGACACAAATTTCACATCAAAAGTAAAACAAGGTGAAATATTCTTCCCAGTAAAAGAAGAAATTAAAAAAAATGATTATAAAATTAAATTAAATGATTTTAAATCCCAACTTATTGAAATAAATTTAAAAGAAAAGGAGAAAAAGATAAGTTTAGAGGATCTTCTTAAAGAAAAATTAAATTCACAAGAAATGAAACTTATTCCAAAAACCCAAGAGATTGTTGGAGACATAATGATTATAGAAATCCCTGAAGAACTTGAAAAAAAGGAAAAGATGATTGCAGAAGTTTATCTTAAATTAAATAAACAGATCAAAACTATAGTTAAAAAAACAGAAATTCATTCTGGAACTTTTAGAACAAGGAAAGTTAAAGTCATTGCGGGAAAAAATAAAAAAGAAACTACTCATTTTGAGAATGGGATTAGATTAAAATTAGATATTGAAAAAACTTATTTTTCAGCTAGACTTGCTAATGAAAGGTTAAGAATCGCTAAACAAGTTAAACTAAATGAAAAAATTTTGGTAATGTTTTCAGGTAGTTTACCTTACCCATTAGTTTTAGCAAAAAACAGCCCAGCTAAAGAAATAATAGGTATCGAAATTAATCCTGATGCCCATAAATTTGCTTTAAATAATGTGAAATTAAATAAGATTAATGGTATTAACCAGAAAAAAGGTAAAAATAACAACCAGAATACGATTATTGAATTAATTAATGGAGATGTTAGAACAGTCCTCCCTAACATTGATAAAAAGTTTGATAGAATACTAATGCCCTTACCAAAAACTAGCGAAGAGTTTCTGGACATAGCATTACCAAAAATCAAAAATAGAGGGATAATTCACCTTTACTCTTTCCTAAACGAAAAAGATATTGATAATGAAAAGATTAAAATTATAAATTTATGTGACAGGTTAGGATTCAAGATAGATATAATTAACACCATTAAATGTGGACAACATGCACCATACACTTTTAGAGTTTGTTTTGACTTAAAATGTCAAAAAAATAAATAGTTTTAAATATAACAATTCCTTTAAATTTATTGAATCTAAATTAATAATACTAAAAAATTGAGAAACATGGGAAATAGAAACCAAATTAAAGAACATGGAATTTTTCAGATATATTCTGACATGAGAAAAAGACTTTACACTAAATCTATTTTAAGACCAGCTAAATCACATTTTGGTGAAAGAATAATCAGACAAGGAACTGACGAATTTAGGGAATGGGAACCAAAAAGAAGTAAATTAGCTGCCAGCGTAAGAAATGGATGTCCCAACACAGGCATTAGAGAGGGCAATGTAATACTTTATTTAGGCGCATCACATGGTTTTACTTGTTCATATGTTTCAGACATGGTTGGCAAAGAAGGATTAATTTTTGGAATTGATCCAGCACCAGAAGTTATGAGAGATTTAGTTTTTTTAAGTAAAGAAAGAAATAATATTGTTCCAATTTTAGCTGATGCAAATCACCCTGAACAGTACAAAGATAGAATTTGTCAAGCAGATGTTGTTTTTCAAGATATTTCTCAAAAAAATCAAGCAGAAATTTTCTTAAAAAATTGTGATTTGTTCTTAAAAGAAAAAGGATTCGGGCTAATCTCAGTTAAAGCAAGAAGTATTAACATTAAGAAAAAATCGAAAGAGATTTTTCAAGAAGTTAGAGATGAAATTGAAAAAAAATATTTAATTGTAGATTATCGTAATTTAGAACCGCATGAAAAAGATCATTGTATGATTATTATAAAAAAGAAACCGTCTGATATCCAAACAGCTCAAAGTAGTAAAAAAAACATCAAAAATAAAGTAGATAGTTATAATAATAATAATAATAATAATAGCAATAGTAAAAAAACTAAAGAACGAAGAGTTGTTAATAAAAAAAATAATCGTGTTAAAGATTTTAGACATAAAAAAGATGGGAAAAAACTGAAAAAATGATTTTAAGTTCAGAAGCGGGATATTTGTATGTTTATTCAAAAGAGTTAGTTTCCATTAATAAAAAAATTAAAAAATTAAGTAAACATGCTGATAAGCATCTTGAAAAACACCATAAAGCTAGTGATCTTAACAAAAAAATGAAGCATTACGATAAACATAAAAGTAAAAAAGAAGATATCCATAAATTAGTAAAGAAACATAATCAAATTCTTAAAAGGTTACAACATCACAATATAGCATTTTACCACGCATTAAAAAAAGAAAGTAAAATTGATTGAAAAAATAAAAATATTAAAAAAAGTTATTCTTCAACTTCTTCAACTTTAATCACTTGTGCTGGACAAGCATCTTCAGTTTCTTTGTTACTAGCCATGTCTGCAATTGATTCAATTATTAATTCCCATTGACCTTCAACTTCTTTTGAACCTTTAAGATGTGCAACTCCATCTTCGTCCAACGACCAAAAGTCAGGATTTATTGCTGCGCAAGCACCACAACTAATACAATCATTTTTAAAATGTATAACTTTAAATTTTGTCATTTTTATCAATCCCCCATTTAAATGAGATTTTGTTTATTGTTTTGCATTGATTTAAATAGTTTTTGGAACAAACTGCCCATAATCCTTTTTTAACAAACTTAAATTAATTAAAAAGAAATTATAAAAAATTAAATTAATTCAACATCCAGTTTCTTCAGCTAAAGTTTCAAGATCTTGTCCACCTAATAAAACAGTTCTATCGCCCAAAACCCAACTTGGATACCCTTGAATTCCTGCTGCTGCACAAGCTTCTGCTTCTTCAGTACATTCAACATAAGGTAAGTATTCAACAGCATCACCAAACAAATCTTTTTGTTCTTGACAATGAGGGCACCAATATGCACCATATAATTTTGCACCAGAATCAGTAATACATTTAGCTAATTCTTCAACATTATCAGTTTGGCTAGAACTGCCATTTGAATTAAAATAAAATATTAATCCTAACAAAACTATTCCAGAAATAACCACGATTAAATTAATTTTCTTTTTTCTATCTAACATTTTAAACACCTTTATAACCATAATTTTGATAATAGTAAATTCTTAATCTTTATTTATGTTTGCTCTTTTGATTCTATCAAAGTACAAATACCCATAAAATAAAATCATTATTACTAATGTTTGGGAGACTAGACATAATGGACAGATAACATGAATCGTTGCAAGTTCCAGATAAGTTAAATATAATGAAAAGAATAATCCAAATAGTGCAAAAAGGAAATAATATTTAGTGATTAACAATTCACTTAACGAACTATGGATCCTTTTGAAATTAAATTTTTTCAATAACATTGCTGGTACAAATAAGTAACCTAAATATGCAATAACACCTAACATCGCAACAGGAACACCAAATATTTTTGCATACGCACTCCTACTTACATCAGTACAAGAAAATTTTTGATTAAAATCACAGATACTATCTACTTTATTAAAATGTAAATTCGTCAAATAAAGGGAAGTTAATAACCCTAAAATAGATAAAATAATTAAAATAATTAATATTGTTTTATTTTTCATTTTATTTCAAAATAAGTTATATTTTACCTTTCATTCAAAAATCTTTCTACTTCTATTGCAGCCATACAACCACTTCCAGCAGAAGTTATTGCTTGCCTAAAAGTATAATCCTGCACATCACCCGCTGCAAATACCCCTTCAACACTAGTTTTAGAAGAATCAGTTTCTGTGACAATATAATTGTTTTCATCAGTTTTTAATTTGTCTTTAACAAGTTCGATGTTAGGTATCCTACCTATTGCTAAAAACATACCATCACATTTAAATTCTGTTATTTCACTAGTTTTAGTATCTTTTAGTTTAACACCAGTTACTTTCCCTTCGCTTTCTCCAAGAACTTCTTCTACAACTGAATTGAAAAGAAATTCAACTTTAGGATTTTCTCTAGTTCTTTCCACCATAACTTTTGATGCTCTGAATTCTTCTCTCCGATGAATTACTGTAACTTTCGATGCAAATTTACTTAAAAAATTAGCTTCTTCCATTGCAGAATCGCCACCACCAACTACTATGACTTCTTTATCTTTGAAAAAAGGACCATCACAAGTTGCACAAGCACTAACACCCCTACCAATCATTTTCTGTTCAGATTCTAACCCCATCCAACGAGCTTTAGCACCAGTAGCAATAATAATTGTTTTAGTTTGAAATTCTTTTTCACCAACTTTGACAACGTAAGGTTGTTTAGACAAATCAAGTTCTGTTGCATTCTCTGAGATAAAACTAGTTCCATAACTTTCAGCTTGTTTACGCATATTCCCCATCAATTCTCTTGCATCTACTGGTTCTGCAAAACCTGGAAAATTTTCAATTTTTGTTGTTATCATTAACTGTCCGCCAGGTTCAAACCCTTCAATTACCAAAGGTTGCATTTCGGCTCGACCAGCATATATTGCAGCAGTTAATCCAGCAGGACCACCACCAATAATTATTACTTTATGAATTTTAGTTGATTCCATTTTATAATAAAGGACCAAATTGTTAGTTTAAAAACATTTCTAAGTATTAACAATTATATCTGATTATTTTCAATTCTTTACTTTAAAATAACCATTTCTTACTTTACAATGATTAACAAAGCTTAATAAATCTAAACTTATTTTATTTATTAAGTATGGAATTTAAAATAGGTAAGAAAGTAAATGAAAATGTTAACCTTTACCCAACTGAAGATCTTAAAATAGCTAACCATTTTACAAACAAACTTAGCAAAGAGTTGGGAAATTTTCTTGCAGCTTCTGTTTTGTTTGGTAGTGGAGCCAGAAAACAAAGTACAAATGTGAGTGATATTGATATCTTAATAATTGGCGATGATTTAGAGTTTAAAATGACTAGAGAATTTGTCGAAACATACAGAATTATTATTGAAAATTTAATTGCAAAAACATCTATTAGATTACATATCACATCTATGACCCTAAGTTCATTTTGGGATTATGCTAGAGCTGGAGACCCAGTAGTTACCAACATTTTAAGAGATGGAGTTTCATTATATGACTTAGGATTTTTCAAGCCATTACAAAGTTTAATGAAAAATGGTAAAATTAGACCAAGTGAAGAAAGTGTATGGAGATATTTCTCAAGAGCTCCAAGAACCTTAACAAATTCTAGGTGGCACTTATTACAAGCAACTTTAGATTTATATTGGGCAGTAATTGATTCAGCACATGCAGCATTAATGAAACATAAACAAATACCACCAAGTCCAGACCATGCCGCAGAAATGTTAAACAAAGTATTTGTTAAAAATAGATTACTTGAACCAAAATATGTTGAAACTATGAATAGATTTTATAAAATTAGTAAAATGATTACCCACAGAGAGATTAAAGAGATTAAAGGACAAGAGTATGAATTGTATTATAAAGAAGCTGCTGATTTTGTAATGCGTATGAAGAAATTGATATACAGAGGAGATAGTCATTAAGCTGAATTTTCTTTTTATTTAAAAATTAAGTTTCTAAAATGTTAACCTAATTCAAACAATTTGTTTTCTCCATCCTTTGATCAAGTTACCAAGTAAAAGAGGGATGATAATCCTATATATCAAAATTGCAGCAATAATTAAAGTATAAGTTAATTCAGAGATCACCGCTTTTTCAAATAATAGTTTAATAAATACGATCCCAGAACCAAACTTTAACGCTACACCTAAAATTAATGAAGAATGTAAATTCATATCTTTTACTGTTGCGATAAGCACTGGAATTATCTTTGCAAATAAACCTATTACCACAAGCAAAATTGCAAGCATTGGTTTTTGAACAATATATCCTAAACTTGTTGAAAGGCCTACCCATAAATAAAATATTGGACCAAATAAACCATCAGAACTTACATTGATCACTTCTCTTAATCCATCAGTATGTTTTTTAGGTAAATCTTTAACCACATTTCTCATTAAAAATGCAGCAATTACTGCTCCTAAAAATTCAAGTTCAACAAAAGATAAAATCCCTCCAAATAAAAACAAGGTCCCTATTGATAAAAGAAATAATCTACTAGAATCCAATTTAATAATAAATTCTTCAACATACTTCGTTTTTGAAAATTGTCTAATTAGTATAAAAGCAACAACTGTTGAAGATAAAGTGATTAATAAAGTCTTAAAATCTGCATTGCCACTAATACTTGAAAAACTAGCAATCAATATTACTATATACTCAAACGCATTATCAAGAACACCTATCCCTATAATCGACTTTCCAAGTTTAGTGTTTACAATTTTAAATTTTTTCAAGAACGGGATTACTAAAGGTTCAGCAACAGTAGTAAATATTAAACTTACAAGTAAAGCACTTAAAAAATTATTTTCCAAAAAGAAATAAACTAAAGGAAATAAGATTAATAGCTCTAAAGTAACAATAAGAATTCCTGATTTAACTAAATATTTTCTAAACTCTTTTTCTTTTTTACGTTTAGATCTATGAACCTGAAATATTAATGAAAATATCAAAAAAAGCATACCTACATTAGCTAATGAAGAAAATCCTTCACTTTTTGCAGTTTCTTGCCAAATTGGAAAAATACCTAAAACAATTCCAATAAACATTGCACTAAGACTTATAGGTACATTTATTTTGTTAAAAAAAGGTTTAGATAAAATAACTGCTAAAAAAGATATAGCAATTAAAATAATTATCAAATCCATCTATAAAAGTAACTTTTCTTACTATTTAAATTATTCTACAGAATATATTTTTAAAAAAAGAATAAAATAAGATATTTATCACCAAACAAATATTTCTGAGAGTGTTGCACCATTATATATCAAATATCCAATTACTGCGGCCAAGATGATTATTGCAATGATTAATAAAAAACCAATGCCTAACCTTAAACTTGGCATAACAAAATGTAATAATATTCTTAATATAAGCAACCCCCCTAAAACCAATGCTATTATCGTTAAAGGCCCCATATAAATATTAAATTCAATCAAGTATATAAAACCTTTTTAATTTAAAAAAATAAACTTATGAACTTAAAATTAAAAATATAAAAACATTTAATTTAATAACACCATCTATCAAAAATAAAAACATTTAATAATAATACTCTCATTCTGATAATTGATGAAAAAAATTATCTTAAAATATTTATTAAAAAACGCTTTAGATTTCGGTGGAAAAGCTAATCCAAAAGCAATTTTAGGTTCCGTTCTTAAGAATAACCCAGAATTAAAAAATGATATGAAAAGCTTGATGATAACAATCAATGAAGTTAATGAAAAAGAAGTTTCTAAATTATCAATTGAACAAATTAAATCAAAATTACAAGAGCTTGCTCCAGAACTCCTAATTAAAGAAGAAAAGAAAAAGAAAATTGAAGGACCTTTGAAAGAACTGCCTAATGCAGAAGTGAATAAGTTAGTTGTAAGAATTGCCCCTAGCCCTAGTGGGCCATTACACATTGGTCATGCATATGGTTCATCCCTTAATTACGAATATACTAAAATGTATAAAGGTAAATTTATTGTAAGAATTGAAGATACAAATCCTGAAAATATTTATTCTCCTGCTTATGAATTAATTGAAGAAGATTGTAAATGGTTAACAGATAATAATGTTGACCAAGTGATTGTTCAATCATCAAGATTAGGAATTTACTATGACCATGCTGAAATTCTGGTTAATAATCACAAAGCATATGTTTGTACTTGTAATGCAGACAAATGGCGTGAAATGAAAAATAAAGGAGAATCTTGCCCTTGTAGAAATTTAGAAGTAAAAGAAAATCAAACTCGTTATGCTAAAATGTTTGGCGAATATGCGGAAGGAGAATCAGTTCTCAGATTAAAAACAGACATTAAACATAAAAATCCAGCAATGAGGGATTTCCCAATTATGAGAATTAATGAACATGTTCATCCTAAAACTGGTAAAAAAAATAGGGTCTGGCCTTTAATGGTTTTCTCTGTTGCAATTGATGATTACAAATTAGGTTTAACACACGTTCTTAATGGAAAAGATCATGCTGACAATGGTAAAAAAGAAGCTTTAATTATGAGCTATTTTGGATGGGAAACACCAACATATAAACATTGGGGTAAAATCAATTTTGAAGGATTCAAATTGAGTACCTCCAAAACTAGAATTGCAATTGAACAAGGTGAATACAAAAGTTGGGATGACATTAGATTATCAACTTTAATGGCATTAAGAAGAAGAGGATACCAATCTGGCGCTTTCAGAAAGTATGCTACTGAGATAGGATTAAGTCTTAATGATAAAACTGTAAGTAAAAAAGAATTCTGGAAAAATATTAATTCATTTAATAAAGAGATTATTGAACCAAAATCTAACAGATATTTTTTCATTGATAACCCTGTTGAAATTAATATTGAAAATGCGATTGATAAAAAAGTTGAAATTGATTTTCACCCGGACTTTCCAAAAAAGGGAAAAAGGTTTTTTGAATTAAAAAAAGATTCAAATGGGGTTTTAGAAGTCCACATTTCTGAATCTGATCTTAAAAGATTATCAGAAGATCATATCCACAGATTAATGGATTATTGTAATTTTGAGATTAAAAATAGTAAATGGAAATTTGTTTCTGAAAGTTATGAAGATTATAAAAAATCAAGTAAACAAGGTTCAATTATTCATTGGTTACCAACTAAAGAAAGTTCAAAACAAAAAAATGTTAATGTTGAAGTTTTAATGGAAGATGGAAATATGATTAAAGGTTTAGGTGAAGAAAGTATGTGTAAATTAAAAGTGGGTAAAATTATACAATTAGAAAGAAGATATTTTGCCAGAGTAGATGAAATTAATCAAAAAGGAAATGATAAGATTATTAAGTTATGGTATTTACATAAATAAAAATAAAAAAATTAATTAATCTATAATAAATTAAGGGGTTATTTATAGATATTAAAAAAAGGGGAATAAAAAATGGGGAAAATTAGTATTGATACTCCTTTAGCGGAGATCACACTTAGGCGTTATGAAAAGCCAAACGTTTCTGAGAGGGAATTAGTTAGAAGATTATGTCTCTCTTTAGGTCTGTTACAACCAGGTGATTCAAGAGATGTTATGGTAGATGTTTTTTATGTTTTATTACAAGCAAGACAAACAAAAGAAGAATTACATTCTGAAGAAATTAAAAATAAAGTTATGGAAGCACGTAAATCTCAAGGATTGCCAATGTTAGGGATTGCATCATCTAACATCAGAAGACAATTAAAAAGACTTAAAGATTTACATTTAATTGAAACTAACGCCAACCTTTATAGAATCACAGAATTCTCAGATCTTAGCGAGATTTTTGAAGATAAAATACAAAATTTCATATTAAATTCAGTGTTAAGTCGAGTTAAAGACTATTTAAAAAAGATTGATGAAGAATTTCCAGAAAAACCAAAAGAAGAAGATAAAGAATAGACCAAGATTTACAATAAAGTTACTTAGTTGATCATTACATATAACAATAAGATGGAAGAAATTGAAGTTAAGATCCTAAATATAGAACCAAAAAAGGTCATTTATAAGATCAAAAAATTAGGAGCAAAAAAAATAAGTCAAGGTTTAGTTCATTCTAAAGGTTATGATTTCCCAAGAAAGGTTTTAAGAAAAAAAAGCCAATATGTAAGAGTAAGAAAAATTAATGATAAAATAGAAGTTGTCTTTAAAGGATTAAAGAAAGGAAAATATTTTGACATTAATGAAGAAATTGAATATCTGTCAAGTAATTTTGAAAAAGCATGTTTAATTTTTGAAAGATTAGGAATGAAAAAATTTGCAGACATGGAAAAATATAGGGTTACATACAAATTAAATAATAGTAAAATTGAATTTGATAAATATCCCACAGTTCCATGGTTCATTGAAGTTGAAAGTCCTACAGAAAAGGAAGTTAAAGAAATTGTCAAATTATTGAATTTTGATTTTAACGATAAAAAGAAAGTCACAACTAAATTAATTAATCAAGTTTATGGAGACCAAGTTCATTTCACAAATTTCAAAGAAAAAGAAGAATATAACCAATATTTACACTTGTTTGATTAAATAATTTATTAGATTACTATATTTTTGATTCAACTCCCCGAATTACAAAATCTTTATATAAGGTTCCTTAAATTAAACCATTTCTATGAAAAGTTTGAAAAAGCTTTATGAGGAAAAGTATAAATTACTTCTAATCATACCTATTGCATTGTTATTATTATCAATAATACAGGTAGGAGTACAATATTCTACTACAGGAGATTTTGTTAGTAAAGGAGTAAGTCTAAAAGGTGGTTCTACAATTACTATTAATCAAGAATTCACTGACCCTGAGATTACTAGTTTAGAACAAAGCTTGGAAACTAATTTCCCCTTAGCAGAAATCAGCATAAGGGAATTAAGTTCGGCAGGTTCAATGATTGGTATTTCTATTGATTCTGATGCTCAAGATACTGAAGAAATTAACGCATTAAGTTCAACTGTTGAAGAATTAACTGGTGTTAGTTCAGAAGATTTTAGTATTGAAGTTATGGGGTCTAGTTTAGGAGAAAGTTTTTTCCAACAAACTAAATGGGTTTTACTTATTGCATTTTTATTAATGGGTGTTGTTGTTTTTGCATATTTCAGATCAATTGTTCCAGCATTAGCAATCATATTAGCAGCAGTTTCTGATTTATTTGTAACTTTAGCAATATTTAACTTAACAGGTTCAAAATTAGGCACATCAGGTATAGCTGCTTTCTTAATGTTAATAGGTTATTCTGTTGACACAAATATCTTGTTAAGTACAAGGTTACTCAAGAAAAAAGATGGAACTGTTATTGAACGTGCTTATGGTGCTTTAAGTACTGGTTTAACAATGACTGCTACAACTTTAGCAGTATTAACAATTGCATTTGTATTAGTAGAAAGTGAAGTTGTTAAACAGATTATGTTAATATTACTTATTGGTCTTGCAGTTGACATGATAATGACTTGGATACAGAATATGTCAATCTTAAGGATATATTTAGAGAGAAAGAAACAAAAGTAAATAATTAAATTTATTAAACAATAAAAAAATACAAAATGAAAAATAAAATTATTAACGTTTTCAAAAATTGGAAAGTGATTATGTTATTGATATTTATCTTATTTTCATTAGTATCCATGTTTACAATCGACCCAGGTAATTGGTCAACAGAAGGCGTAGCAATTAGGACAGTTGATGTTAATTCTTCTGCTTCATTAGCAGGGATAGAAGGACCAACGCCGCACGATTCACCTTTAGAAAGAGAAAGAATTATTTCTATTAATAGTGAAGATATAGAATCATTAGATGATTATTATACTTTAGTTTCAGAATTAAAAGAAAACAGAACAATCCGGCTTGAAACTAATAAAAATATGTACAGTTTAATTACTCAAACTAACGAAGAGGGTGAAATTGATTTAGGTATTAAAGTTGAAGAAGCCCCAAATTCTAATATTAGGAAAGGTTTAGATTTAGCTGGTGGAACCAGAGTACTTCTTGAACCAAGTGAAGATGTTGATGATGAAGTTTTAGAAATGATTAAAGAAAATCTTGAAGAAAGACTTAACGTTTATGGATTATCTGACATGATTATTACAACTGCATCTGATTTGAGTGGTAAAGATTATATTTTAGTTGAAATTGCAGGAGCTACAGAAAACGAAGTTACTGATTTGTTAGCTAAACAAGGAAAATTTGAAGCAAAGATTGGTAATGAAACTGTGTTTTACAGTGGTGAAAAAGATATAACTTATGTTTGTAGAAGTGCAGACTGTTCTGGAATTGATCCAAGAAGTGGATGTACAGAACTTTCTGATGGAACATCATATTGTAATTTCTTTTTTGGAATAACTTTAAGTCCAGAAGCTGCAGAAAGACAAGCTGAACTAACAGACGCGTTAGATGTTGTTATGGATGAAAATGGCAACTCTTACTTGAGTGGAGATTTAACATTATATTTAGATGATGTTGAAGTTGACAGTTTAAAAATTGGTGCTGAACTTAAAGGTAGAGCAACTACAAACATACAAATTTCGGGGTCTGGGTCTGGTATAAGTCAACAGGATGCAATTTATAATACGTTAGATGAAATGAAAACATTACAAACAATAATTTCTACAGGAAGTTTACCAGTAAGTTTAAACATAGTAAAAATGGACACCATATCTCCAAGTTTGGGTGAAGAATTCTTAAACAATTTATTTTTAATTGGAGTAATTGCAATCTTAGCAGTTATCAGTGTTGTTATTGTACGTTATAGAAATTTAAAAATTGTTTTACCAATGGCTTTAGCTATAATCTCAGAAGTAGTTTTAATTTTAGGTTTCGCAGCATTAGTAGCATGGAACTTAGACTTAGCTTCACTTGCAGGGATTATTATAGTGATAGGTACTGCAGTAGATCATTTAATCATAATTACTGACGAAACTTTACGTGGAGAAAAAGTGTATAATATTAAACAAAGAATCAAAAACGCAATGTTCATTGTTATTGGTGCATATTTAACAACCACTGCAGGTATGATCCCTTTATGGTTCGCAGGGGCAGGATTGTTGAAAGGTTTCGCATTCACAACCATAGTGGGTATATCTTTTGGAGTATTCATTGCTAGACCGGCTTATGCAGCTGTTATAGAGATTCTATTAAGAGAAGAATAAATTGTTTTGTTAATTTACATTTTACTTTAACCCTTAAGAAAAATAGTAAAATTAAAAAATTTCTTTTTAAATATCATAATTTACTTTTGGTGTTAACTATAGTTTTGGTTAGTGTTGGAACAATTTCAACTTTATACTTTGTTTATTCAAGGGAGGGTAATGTTGCAGGGGAAGCATTTAGATCTTTCAGTAAGGTTGCTTGTGTTGATTCAGATGGAGGAAATGAAAAAACAATATTTAGTACTGTAACTAAAAATGGCTTTAAATATAATGACTACTGTTTTGACGAAGAAACTCCCTCTTATTATGAAAATATTCAAATGAATGAATGCACAGATGAGAGACTACATTATGAATTCTATTGTGAAGATAATCTTGTAAAGATACACATAACTTGTAATACAACTATGGTTTGTGATAATGGAATGATGTACAAAGGGGGCCAGATAGGTGGAATGGTTCAACTACTGACTAATATTTAATCTTTAATTTTCTTTTTTATCTCTTCAATAAACCCTTTCTTATACTCACGATATTTCTCACCTTCACCTTGAGCATACTTAACTGCTTCTTGTTTGATTTTAACGTACTGTTCAAGAACTGATTTATTCCCCCTTAAAACATCTCTAAACCGAATAACATTATTCCATTCATCCACACCAAACTCAACCAAATGAACATGCACCCTCCCTTTAGTTTCAATATTACCACTTAAATTTTCATAAGTATAATCTTTTCTAAAAAATAATCTTTCAGGAAAACTTGCTTTCTCACGAAAATCATAATCATTATCAATCAATGCTTGTTTGATGTTATCAAACTTAATTTTATCATTAAAAACATTTTTAGAAATCCCAACAAATACATCAACAATTCCTTTTCCACCTAAACCAGGAACTGCTGTCGAACCGATATGTTCAACCTTAACATTAGGATCAAATAATTTTACAATTTCAAACAACCTTTCTTTCTCTAAATTAAACAGATTAACATATTTTGAATCATATTTTCTAAATTTATATTTTTCCACAGAATTCAATAATTAAAAGAATTCAATAAAAATGTTTCTTTAATATAAATCATTTAATAATATAAAGAATTATCAAAATTACTCTTGAAAAAATAATTTATCAACTACACTTGGTAAAATAAACGCTACAATAAACACAAACCCAACAACCCAAGGATTATGTTCTATTCCTAAACCTAAATCTGTAACAAGTTTATTTGAAACAATTACAATCAAAGCTAAATTGAATAAACCAACCAGAGGGAGTAATATACTTGCAAACACGTGATGTTTCTTTTCTAAATGACCGATATCAGTTATTAAGAAATTGTATAAGAATCCAACCATCGCCGCAGTAATCACAATTATAGAGTATAACGCTAATGAGTTAAGAACTATTGCTAAAAACATAATTGCTAAAGAAATTAACAGATTAGCAAACACAACCAACATTAAAGCACTATAAAATAAAATTCTTGAAAAATAAACTTCGTGTTTAAACCCAGTTTCTAAACTTTTTTCCACTCTTTTAATTTCTGCTTCTGACCAACCCTTCTTTGCAAGATTTTTCTTATAATTCCTTTTCATTTTATTATTATATAATATTGAAAATAATTGCACAGTTTATAATATTTATTATTTAATATCGAATTAAACAATTAAATTAATTATCAAAGTTCATTAACAAATGATCTTTAATTTTATTGATTTCTTTAGCAGTTCTTGATGAAGGACTTAAATGAGTTACTGGAGCTTGATTATGTAAAGCTTTCTTAAACTTTTTATCATGCCTGATATTAGCAATTATCTGTGAACCTATAATGTTTTCAACTTCTTCCTCTTTCATTTCATGCCTTGCCAACCAAGAGGTCATGTTAAGTACAACCCCTGACAATACATTCCCATGAGATTTTGCCAATTCTGAAGATTTTAAACCTTCCATTACTGAACTAACAGTCGGATTAACTATAACTATAGCTTCATCAGTGTTCTTTAACACATGATAAACTTCATTACCAACACCAGAAGGAGAATCCACTAGTACAAAATCATAAGTATTGTGCAAATGATCAAACACTTTCTTTAAATCTTGAGGATTAGTTTTTTGAAACTCAATATAAGAAGTAGATGAAGGAATAAACGAAAATTTGTAATCTTTATGTTCTTGAACAATTTCATGTAAATCAACTTCTTTTCTCATAAAATGATTCAAAGTTTTCCTAGAAGACATCATACCTATATGTAAACCTAAATTCGGGGTTTCTAAATTAGCATCAAGAAGTAAAACTCTTTTACCTGCTTTAGCCAAAGCGTGCCCTAAGGCTAATGTTAAAGAAGTTTTACCCACTCCCCCCTTTCCTGAAACAAGAGCAATAAACCTAGTCATCATAACACCTCATATCATAAGAAAGTTCTTTTTAATATTTATAATTATTGTTCTTGAAACATCAATTTAGTAAAATCCATGAAAATTTATATATTAAATATTGCCAAAATACTGAATTAATCTTCTTCTTCTTTACTTAACCCGAAAAATTTCTTAGAAAAACCATAAAAATCAAAAGCATAATATTTACAAGTTTCTAAACTATCTATATTAATTATTGTTGAAGAATTTTCCATTTTAAACAACATACCAACATGTCGCCTATATTCATTAATTTTAGCATAATCTCTGTTCAATAAATCTTTTAAAAAGAAATAAAATGTAATGTAACGTTGTAATTCTTCATCATCAGAATATAATTCAGATAATTTATTAACTTTTAATGCTGGACTTTTTGGACTTCGGTCAAGTTTTTCTTTTTCAATAGAATCAACCATATATCCTTCAAATAACATATCAAAGAAACTCACTAACCTTAAAACTGCATTTCTAATGACATCTGTAGTTCGAGTATACTTTAAACTTACAAAAATGATGTGTTCAACTCTCTTTAGCTCTTCTCGAGCTTCCATCACATAATCTAAAACTGAATAATCTGACATTAGTTTAATAAACCTCAAAAATTTTTTTCAATAAATGCCAATAATTGTTTACATTTTCTTAGCATTTGATTGAGTGAAGAGTATGAAATTACTTCGACTTTATAATCTTTTTTACAAATTACATATTTTCCATGTCTTTTGAACTGAATCAGCTCTTCATTCATTGCATCTTCAATCTCCAATATTTTAGAATATGTTTGAATTAATTCATCAAAAAAATATAGTTGATTTTTACTTAATCCAAATTTATTTTTAAGATTATGTAAATATCTGAGTTTTTTTGGATTTATTTTGGGCACTTCAGAAATTTGCTCTTTAACCTTTGCAATATATAATACTAAATCTACTAATGTGTTAACACAAACTATTAAATGCCTCATCACAGATAGAAATATTTTCTCCTCTTTAACTAATAAATAAGTTTTGTTAAGAAGATAATCTGCTCTGTTTAAAAGTTCCTTAGCTCTGTCCCTTAACAAAGTAGAATGACCCATAAGGGAGATTACACGTTGTTTAGATATAAAAAGTTATTTGAAGTAAAATATAAACAATCCACATTAATTGACCAATTAAAATTTAAATAATTATTATGTAAAAAGAATTTAATTAACTATTCGTCATCTGAAGATAATTTCATGATTGCTTCTGCTAAATCACCTTTACAATCTTCAATAGCTTTCAGAGCAGTCTCTTTATCAACATTAGCTTGGCCCATTACTGTGTTAATATCTTCTTCATTAATGTCTGGACCAGTAGAAATTTCTTTTTCGATTATTGTTCCAGAAATTTGAAAAGTTTCTTGACCCATCATGTTAACTTTTTGTACTGAAGGGTCTTGAACAATTATTTCTTTTTCAGGAGTTCTAATGATGACTTCTGTAGCACCAATATCTTGTTGTTGGATGCCCATTTTACGCATCATCTGTTGCATTTTTCTTGGATTAACTCCTGGAAACATTTTCAAATTTCACCTTTATTTTAGTTATAATTTTTATTTGTTATTATAGTAACGCTGAACCAAAGTAATGTAATGCAATTACTACTACCATAATCACAACTGCCATAACAATTATTGCAGCTGGAGAAAAAGATATCTTAGAAGTAGATTCTTCAAAATATCTTGTTAATCCACCTTGACCAGATGGCATCCTAACTTGATCATTTCTTGCCATTTTAACATTTAATTCATGTTTAATTTAAATAATTTTTGTAAAAATAACTTTAAATTGAAAAGTTGACAGGAATGGAATAAGCCACCTTCTGTCGAAGCCAAAGCATGTAAAAACATACCGATACTTCGTTTTAGTATTCTACTAAGCGTTTCAACGAACTTGCACCAGCAAGGTTTCGTCGTTTCATCGGTCCCTTAAGAGACGTCAAAGGGTTAAACTCGTTTGTTTCGCAACAAACTTCGCCATTATCATTCCATTCTTAAGGACGTGTCGTTTCTGATCCAGAGCCAAAGATTTCTCTTTCTCTTCTTACAAAGAGTTGCTTTTTTATGGTGGGTGGACTTTCCTGAGTTAATAAAAACCCTAACTAAATACCATCACCTGTCAAAAACATTTATTATTAATACTGTTTTATAAAACTATTGTCTTTAATTAGGTAACTAAAAATTACTGAGAATTATAAATTATTTCAACCTCTTCAATTAAAGTCCTTTTCTCTCTCTTAGCTATGATTTCTGCTCTTTGCCTCATTCGAGAATACAATTTATTGTTCGTATTGGAAAATTTATGTTCAACACCAAACACAGAAGCAACATTTTGGTACCAAAAATCCTTTTCATAACTAAAATGTTCACTTAAAACATAATGTCCATCAATTAAACTTGCTTTTGCTGACCCCAATGGGCTAGAATATCCTGACCTAAGAATAGAATACATCAAATAATCCTTATTGCCACTACCAACTAATTTTAATTCTAAAGCCATTTATTCAAGTTTAAATTTAAGTTAATGATTTTAATATAAACTTTGTTTTTCTAGATCATATAATTATACTAGTTTCACAAAACCAGTAACTTTTATAAGATAGTAACAAAAATAGAAGATCATGCTTATTAACATTAATAAAATTCAACCAATTGAAAATCTTTTAATTGATACTTCCATTAGGTATCACTTAGAAGACAATTCTAGAATTTTTAATAATCCACCCAGGATTGTCAAGTGTGAAAATCAACCATTCACCTATTTTGCTTTAGATGGGAATAATAGATTACTTTCTTTATATCTTTCTGATTTAGAGATAGTACCATTTAAAACAGAAGAATTTAACCATAATGACCAGGACATGAAAATTGGATTAGAATGTGCACTTGAAACTTATCATTCAGGAATCAGAAAATGGTCTGATTACAAACCAGAACAAATCGTAACATTAGAAGAATACAAAAGATTAATGGAAGATAATTAAACCAAATCTTCCGGCTTAATCTTCTCATGTTCCGGAACATTTTCTGGTAAGTTCAATTTGTGCCAATTTTTAGCAATAATTCTGTTCATTTCCTTCTTATGTCCCGCACCAACAATCGCCAGAATATTTTTGTTAGGATTATTTCTTTGTAATTTTAAAAGTGCTTTACTCATAAACCTGTTTCTATCAGAAACTAAAGATTTGTAAATATTGGGATAATTTTTGTTTAATTGACTTAAAAGTTTTTCAATTAATTCTTCTTCAGGAACTTTACTTAAATCTAAATTTTCTAATCCTAATTCTTGAATTTGTTTTTCTCTTTGAAATATTCCTTTAAAAAAATCTTTAACAAAATTAAATTTCTCTTTCCACGTTAATGTTTTGGAAAAATTTCTTAATGTAATTTCAATAGGTTGATCTATTAAAGCAACAGCAATTTTTTCTTTGTGTGCTAACAAAAGTGCTTTTTTCATTTCAGAACCAGGTTTAATCCCTACCATTTGACCCATCTTTTCCTGAAAATATTGTCCGACTTTAGCAAATATAAATCCTTTAAATCCGATTAATTTAATTTGTTTCAAATTTATTTTATTCTTAGGGTCCTTTGAAGTCAAAGCAATAGTCCTTCTAACATCTAGTTCCAAAGCAATAATGTCTGGCCGGTTAGCACTAACTTCGTCGATAATGTCTTTAATACTCTGTTTAGAGATATGTGACGTCCCAATAATCTTTATTGCCATTATATAATTAACACAACAGAAAAGTATATAAACTTAAGCTTATTGGGTAAAAGTAATGTTGAGAGGTGGGTCAAAATGTTAAAAATGAAGAAAATATCAACTACTTATGATTTAAAGGTTTTCACTGACTCTGGTGATTATTTCGGTGATGTTGAAGATAGTATAGTTGCTGGTAACAGAGTTTTTGGATGGAAAATTAAATCTACTAAGAATTCTTTCTTAAGCAGAATTTTAGGTAGTGCAAAGGGAGTTATCGTTCCACACCAGCTTGTTAAAGCAGTAGGTGATATTCTAATTATTTCCAAGACAGCAATCCCTAATAGTGGAAGTGTTGAAGCAGATGATAGTGTTGAATAAATAAGGAGTGAATGTTATAATATGAAGTTAAACTTTGAAAAATTTTACCAAGATTTGTTAAAATTTCAACACAGCCAGGGTAATTTTGAAGATTTAGAAGCACCATTACCTTTTGCTGCTTAATTTATTTTTTATTAACATTTTTTCTTAATTATTTTTAAAACAATTTATGTATTTCAAGAACAATAATAATTATAAATTGAATGTAAACAAACTATAATATGCTAAGCAGAGTAGATCATGAAAAAGAGATTAGTTATTTCAAAGAAATACTAGGCATAGAAAGTTTAGACCAAATTGTAAGGTCTGAACAAGGAGGGATAGGAAGTTCTATATCACATAATAACTTATCTAAAGAATTAGATTTATTAAAAAAAGGATTAAGCCAATACGATATATTAATATTCGAAAGTAAGGGAATACTTTCTTACAATTCATTAGGTCCTAGTTCAGGATTAATATTCTCAAAACTGGTTATCGAAAGGCTCTCTAAGGGCAATTGGTATAAAAAAGAAGGTCTTAATTTCATAACTATTTCTGACAAAACAGGATATAAAAGAGAAAATAAATTTCAATTTAGATATTCAATACCACTAAGAGTTTCACTAAAAAAGGAAACATTTAATGAGGGAGAAATAATCTTTGAAAATTGGGGTGATCTTTATGAATTAGAAATATCTCGTTTATGTATATCTCCACTTTCTTTCTTAAGTATAAAAACTAAAAGTTATGAGAAATGTTCAACAATTAATGGATATAAAATAAAAAGAGAGTAAGAAAAAAAAAAATCTCATTTTTTCTTCAGCAACCATTTTTCTAGCTTTTCTAAATCTTCTAATTTGTTAAAGTAAACTGAATGCCTTTTATCTTTTGTTAAAAGGTAAGCACCTAGTAAAAATTTGTCCAATTTATATTTCTTAACTTCTTTCAACAAAATTTGAACTCTTTCAACATTATTACCAACAAACCTAATGATTTCAAGTTTATCATGCTTAACATGATAATGTTCTTCAATTTTCCTCATGTTTCTGATAATTGTGGAAATACCAAGATATATCAGTATAAAGAATAATGTCATTGCTGCTGCAGAAAAGAGACTGTAATCTGTTTCAACCATCACTATTACAAAAACTAACAAAGATAAAAATGTTAAAATTATAGATTCTAATTTCATCAAAAATAAACCTTCACCTGGAAAACTCCAATAATGTAAAGTTTTACTAGCACTAATATTACTTACTTTTGCTTTATTCTTCACATTTTTTTTAACAATAGTTTTCTTAATAGTTTTCTTTTTAGATACTTTTTTCTTTGCCATTTTATTTGCCCTCGTCCATTAAAGGTGCTTTAGTCATACTTATCAGTGAAGCTATAAACATTAATGTAAATACTAACATACATGCTAAACCAAACCTTAAACTTTGTGGATAAACAAAGTAAGTAGAAATTAAAAAACCCAACATAGAAGTTACCATAAACCCCCCACTTAAAGGAGAAGCATGCCACTTCCGATAAAATTTATCTTTCTTTTTTGCCATCATCAATACCTCTTTTTACAATTAATTTAAATTAAATTAACATAATTATTTTAATATTAATATTGTAACCAGTATATTAGAAATAGAAAAACGTATTTAAACCTTTTGGGAAATACTATTTAAAACAAAATTTAATCTTTTTTCAACACCCACCCTAGGAACTTCAATAAGAGAATAACCTAACTTCAAATAAGCTTCTCCCACCAAATGATGTATTCTTATAGACTCTTCAAAAGTAAATGGTCTAAATTCATCTTGAACATAAATCTCTTCCCAAGGTGGAAGGACAAATATTTGGTCATATCTTAAATTTATACTTGCTTCTAAACATTTATTTGATGGTTTCAAACCATAACCTAAATAATATGCTATTTCATCTGGAATTCCCCTATCAAAAAAAGAGGGTTTATCAATCGGAGCAAAAAAATAATCTTTAATTCTTTGATTAACAATAATCTTTTGAAATTCTGGACGATTATTCCAAGGTAATTTTGAAGGATCACCTTTAGAAAAATTCTTTATATAGTCTAACGTTGTTTCAGGAATAGTTATTAATCCCACTTTATCAAATTCTTTAATTAATGCAGTTTTTCCAAACCCAGACCCACCAGTTACCACATACTTTCCAGGGAGATAATTGTTTGATTCACACATAATTACTTCATTAAAATATACAATTATAAATATTTAGATCATAGAAAGAATAAACAAAAAGAGATAATGAAAAAATAAAAATTAATTAAATTTTATACAGGTATTTATCAATCTGTTTCTTAGCTTGTTCCCTCTTCTTTTGATGTTCTGCTAAAAAAGAATTAACTTTCTCAATTAGTATTAATTTCAGTTCACCACTTAACAATTTTCCTGATCGATAATCTTTTTCAATTTGAACTAATTTATTATCATCAAACTCAAAATATTTTAACCATTGAAATGACACATCAATATCTGGATTACCACCTAATTTTCTATGTTCTTCAACAGTAGGTTGACCACCACTAAACGCATATTTGTTAATTTTTTTCTTAACTTGTTTAGGTGTATCTGTAGTTAGTATAGCGTGATCAGCAAAACTACTGCTCATTTTTCCTTCCAAACCCGTAATTGGTGGCATGAACTTTGAATGTAATACTGCTGGTTTTTTATGCCCTAATTTTTCTACAACATCTCTACTAATCCTAAAATGTGGATCCTGGTCAACGCCTAATGGAATCAAACAAGGTCTTTTTTCGTTACGTAACACATTAGGTAAAAATACAGGCACTGTTTGCATAGAAGTATAGAAAATACTCCCAATATTACTAGAGTCCTTAAATCCAAAAGCAGCTTTAATTGTTGAAAATGTAATTTTCTTAGCAACTTTAATTGCTTCTGGATACATAATACCAGCATGTTTAGTGTCAACTAAAAAATGAGTTTTCTTTGAATCAAATCCTAATGCAATAACATCTAACATATTTTCATAAGTCCAATCTTGAATTTCTTGATAACTTTTATTTTTGAACAAAAACTTTTCATCATCAGTAAATTGAAACCACAATTCTACACCAAATTTATCTTGTAACCATTTAGTAAATCTCCATGTTCCCAAATGTCCTAAATGAATTGGCCCAGAAGGCCCACAACCAGTATATAAGAAAAATTTATTACCTTTTTCATATTCATCAAGGCACCAGTTTAAATCCCTATTAGCAAAGAATATTCCCCTCCTTAAGTAAGGATGAAGTTCACCAGCCAATCTTTTGATTCTACCTAAATCAGATTTGGTAAGTTTCTTGATTCCAAAATCTTTAACGATTCGATCATAATCTATTTTCCCTTCAACTTCGTATGGGTTTACTTTAGGACTAACTTTCGATACCATAAGTTAAGAATAAGTTGTGGTTATTTATATGTTTTGTTGATAAATAATTAGAAAATATAATAAAAAAAGAAGATATAATTTATAATAATAAATTAAAAAAATACAATATTTAAAAAAACTATTCTTTCCCCTTATCTAACCGGTCAGTAGAATAATCTTTTCTTTCAGTAACAACAGATATCTCAGACATTAACATAGCAGGAGCTCTTTGTTGTGTTGGTACAAAACCAGAATCAGAACCGCACATACCATAACTTGTCCGATTAGGTAATCCAGCAGCATAAATTTTTTGAAAGAATTCGTCAGGATTACCAACAATTTGAATATCTTTAACCATCTGCCTATTTCCTTCTAAATCAACTTTCCAAGCACGAATTGGTTTTAATTTAAAATACCCATTTACAACATCAACTTCACCGGCAGCACCTTCAATGTACAAACCAAAATCCTTTTCATAATGATCAACCAGTCCTACAAGTAAAGTAAACATATCATCTTCTTCTTGTAAATTATCACAATCAATTAACAAATTACTAACCCTTGGTTCACTAATTATGGCATTTTCTTCATTAATTGCCCATTGACTTCTTGCCCGGCCATTAGATTTTACTTCTTCACCGATTAATTTTGACAATTCTGCAGCACTAGACTTATCCAACAAATAATTCCTAAGGATACCACCTTCCACTAAAGTGATAGGTTCAGCTTTAACACCTTCTTCATCATAAAGGTAAGACCCTAGTCCTTGTTCTAATGAAGGACCATCAACAATATTAATGCCCTGTGGTAAAATTTGTTTGTTTAACCTAGATTCAGAAAATAAAGTTGAATCTCCATCAGTCACATATTTTCCAGATAATAAATGTGCAGCTAAAGCTTCATGGAAAAAAGTTGCGACAGCAGCACCATCAAAAATTATGGGATATGATCCTGAATCAATTCTTTCAGCAAACCTTCTATCTTCATAACTTCCAACTAATTTTTCTAATTTTCTTTTTAGAATTTTTGGATCAAAACCATCTCTTCCAACAAAATGCATATTAGAAATTAAATTAAAAGATTTATCAGATTTATCTTTTCCTTGTAAAATGTAAACTATTTGTAAAGAATCATGATTCTGAAATATTCTTGAACCTTCAGTATCTAAAAACAGACTTTCTTCACGTTCACAACAAATTGTTGTTGCAACTCTTTCAATACCTTCTAAATTTTTTAAATCAGACACATATTGTAAAACTTCTTTTTCAAAATCTTTAACTCTCAACCTTTTTCCAAATTTTTTCTGTCTAAATTTAACAGGATCACTATAACCGTTTAATCTAAGGTTTGATGGTTTCTTTGTTTTAATACTTTCACCTAACCCAACTAAATAACGAAGCCCACCAGATTTTAATATTTCATCCATATGGTCATCAACTCTTTTTTCAAGAAGATGAAGATTATCAGGCAAACCATCAAATCCAATTACCGCAATACCACTACCTTTTTCATCTTTTCCGATATAACCTTCAAGTCTTAAACAAGAATTTTTTTCAACATCAGGAAGGTTATTTACTGCAATACCTTCAGAGTAAGACAAATCTTCAGACTCATTTATTTTTAATAAAGCTGAAAAATATCTTGGATTTATCACCAAATTATTTCCTTCAATAGATACTGGCACACCAATATCCATCCATTTTCCAAATACTTTTTCAATTGTTTCCGCAGTTTTATTAGTTATTATCATAAATCAAGAAACGTTAAGACTAAGTTAATAAATATTGTTTACCACCCAACCTTGTGTTAGAAAATGAATGTTACAAGATATAAAAAGACAATTAAACTCCAGATTATAAATCAATAACTATTTTCTTATTTTTTAAATCAACAGATTTAATCTTTTTCTCTTTTTTCAGTTCTTCACCCAATTCCACCCAAGTTTTAGTTTTCTTAAGTGATTGAACTATTTCCAACAATTTTTGTAAAGAAGAATATTTCCCATAAACTAACTCCCCTTTAATAGTATTTAATTCAATCTTATTTTTTAAATCTAAAATGGCTTTTTCTTGTTGGTCAACCACTGCTTTAGATGAAATAATTTTTTTCTCATAAGGTGAAGTTTTTTGTAAAGGATTAAGTGTATTCAACCCATCACTATAATTTTCAAATTTTTCTAAAATAGATTCACCAATCAATTCAAAAGGAGTTACATGTTTTTCATAAACAAAACCATTTGGAGTAAGAACTTTTTCCTTAAACACGCCAATACCTTCAACAATTTTTTTAATATCTGAATCTTTCAAATCAGTTGGCAACATTTTTGGGTCAAGTTTAACTTCTTTACACAACTCTTCAGCATATAACCCACCAAAACTAACTTCTGTAGCTAAACAAGTAGCTAAATTTTTCATGTCACTGGATTGAATTAATTTTTTTAACTCTTTAAAATCAGTATTTTTCCAATCAAACCGAGGGGTTGGAAAAGTGTAAATTTCTCTTGTTTTGATAGACCTAACATCCCATTCATGATATGACATCGAAGTTATTACATTCCATTTATCATCTGTTAAAATTAATGTCCCTTTATTAATAAATTCAATTACAATATTATACTTTACAAATTTATCACCAATTTTATTTTCAAAATTAATGATAAAAATCCTTTCAGAATCTTTTTGATACACTTTTCTAACAATTGAACCAGAAAGATATTTTCTTAACTGCATACAAAACCCACTTGGTCTTAAAGTACTTTCCCTAGTTTGAGTTATGTTAAGAAATTTACCTGGAAAAATTCTCAATAAAGTTTTTCCCTTACCCCTCGCATGAAATTGAAATATAACCTCCTCATTTTCAGGATGGTAAATTTGAGTAACTTTAGCATTATCTAGGATTTGCAGTTCATTATCTAACGCATACAATTCCAATGAGGTAATATTTTTTTTCATAATAAAAATTGATTATTTCTTTGCTTTAAAACTCTTTCTCTAAAATTTAATAGAAAAATAAGCGCCCAGCGGGACTCGAACCCACGATCATCGCTCTGCAGGCGAGTGCCTTAGCCGCTTGGCCATGGGCGCTTAAATATGATATGGGCCTGGAGGGATTCGAACCCACGATCTACAGCTCTCCTCGTTACAAACTTGGTTTGCATATAGAAGGCTGTCGCCCTGTCCAGGCTAGGCTACAGGCCCAATGAAGAAGCTAAACAAAGCACTGACTTTTAAATATTTCTACTAGTTTTGGGTTCACCACTCAAAAGGAGCAAAATAAACAAAAAGTTTATAAAGTAGAAAGTTTCTGAATACATTATCAAAATAATATAACTTAAGAGGCAAATCACAAAATGAGAAACGTAGAAATTTTAGAAAAAAATGTAATTAGTTCATTCCAAAATGCAAGATCAGACATTCACAACTTGTATGAACATACTAATTTCATATTAAAACAGTTAACTTCGTTAAAAAATGAAAATAAAAGATTAACTAAGGAAATTACTGAGCTAAACTCACAAATTTATGAAATTAGATCTAAAAAAAGTAATGGGAATGGATCTAAATGTATTAAAAATTACATTGCAGCCAAAGGAGCAAAAAAGTTTCATGAAATTAACTGTCCTTTCGCTAAGAATATCAAACCTAAAAACAAAATTAAATTAAGTTCAAAAGTTAAAGCACTTAACCAAGGATACAAAGCTTGTAAGTGTGTATAGAAGAGGAAAAAGAATGATTAGTCTAGATAAATTAGTGGGAGTAGATTATGATAACTTTTTTGGTGATGGAGATATGTACAGATTTGAAGTAGAAAGTGATTTACCAAAAGCTGTAACTTCACCAGAATATGAAAAAATAACTGAAATTATTTGTTCTGAATTTGGAAAATCTAAAAACGATTATCAATGTTTAATGTATAAAAGAGATCTTGATGGAGATCCAATTAACTTTAGTATGGAAAAAACAAGTGGTTGGATTAAGGTAATTAATGGAATTAAAACACAAGCCCCAATTAATGGGGATTATAAATCACTAAAAAATTCAGGAATTACTACCCATAGACCTGATGTTGCTCAAAGAATAATTGAACTTTTTGAACAAGATGGATACAAAGTAAAAAAAAGATATGAATAAGAAATATTTTTTAATTATTTAAAATCCTAAGGTAACCAACTTTTAGGATTCTTTAATTTGTTTGGCAGATAATCAGAAATTACAAAATTAAGTCCATGCTTAGCTAACGCTTGCTGTTCTGCCCTAACTTTCATTTTCATCATATCTTTCAAAGCTTTCTCCCACTGTTTATGATGTTTAACAAAAGGATCGTTCTTAATACCATCTTTAATTCTTTTCATGTCAACATCTTTCAAAGGATGTGAAGGTAATTTATATTCAGTAATATCTTTAGCAGTAATCCCTATAAATTGTGCTTGAGGCACACAAAAATATTCGTTAATATGCGCAGCATTTCCAGAACCAACTTTTAATGTTCGGTAAATGTTCAGCCACCCATATGGATCACCATCAGTAAAAACATAAACTGGGATTTTTTTATCATCTGCCAATCTCCTAATAAATCTTCTACAGGCACGAGTTGGAACTCCCCCCATAGAGATTAAAATACAATTAGATTTTTTCCAATAATTATGTTTAACTAACCTCTGAAACATACCCGCAGTTTCAATTGCTAAAATAAATTTAGCGTTAGTTTCAAATTTCAATTCTTCAACAGAACTAGGCACAGAATATGCTCCAGAACCAAACTTAGTACAATCAATTTTCACATCTTTACCAGTATCAGCATCTTTATCAATAACTATCAAAGAACCAGCAACATCACCACCTTTTTCTTCAGGCAAAAATCCAATCTGTTCCCTATTAACTGCAATCATTGCTTCAATATCGTCCATTACAGAATCGGATTCAGGTTGTTCTTTGAACCTAGCATCCCCCCAATTTTTACTCACATAATATGCTTCCCTTTTAGTTGCAATGTCTTTAGTTTCAATTAACTGTTTAGATAATCCCATCATCCTTAAAGTCTGAGCAAAAGTTTTAATGGTGGAAGCAGTTAAAGTTCTTGATTTAACTTTATCTTGTAATTTAAAATAGCCTTCTTTATCATCATAACTTACATTACTTAATGACCTAATTGGCATTTCTAATTCAGGCTGTTTAATTAGTCTGATTTTATCATACATTTCAGTAGCAATACTTTTAATTTTTTGTACAACTTTATTATCTGAATTATTTTTTTGTTTTGACATTTTTTATTTGATTGTTACGTTTTATTTTTTTTATATTAAATTTATTGATTTAAAATTAAAATAAAGTAGTTTGACCACCTACCCCATTATTTGAATTTGCTTCTTTTTCGTTAATTTTGGAATTTTCTTGCTTTTTATCATCCACTTTTTCTTCCTTATTTACTTTGACATTAATTTTATCTTCGTCTGCATCTTTAGGATTATCTTCTCTTCCAATCTTTGCAAGTTCAGGATCATAATCAGGATTATCTATTTTTATTTCTTCTAATTCGCCTCGAGAATGTTCTAATATTTCACATAAATTATCTTCAATTTCTTTAACTTGAATCTTATCTAAATCAATTAATTCAGAGATTGCTTCTGCGACATGAGGGATATACTTTTCAATATAACTCCTTTTTTTAGACTCATCCTTAATTCTTTTCTTCTTCCTTACAAACATGGCAAGTTTCCTACCACATTCTTGTAATGCTAATTTTATCTCTTTAACAATTTCAGGATAATGTGCTAACGCTTCTTTAGATTCTGAAGTAAAAGGCACCCAAACAGAAGACATATGAATTACAATTGAACAAGGTCCAACAGGTAAAGAGTTTCTACTTTGATTTAATCCATAAGACTTCCAAGAGGTATTTTGTACAGCATTTGTAGTTGCACAAGCACCTTGTTGATAAAGTAAAGGAACTCGGTTTGCAAACCTCATTAACCTTACAGATTTATCCCCTGGCTGTTCACCACCATATGCCATTGCAACTTCAATAACAAAAGGATTTCCCCTATAAACTGTTGGAGGCCTGGTTGTAGAACAATAAAATTCTGCATTAATTTCTTTCCTTAACCCTTTCTCTAATAATTCTGCAGAGATTGGGCTTATACAATCTGTTGGCGGAGCAATGATTTTAGTTTTTTGAATTCCAACATGTAATTGTTCAGCCATTTCTCGACTAATTTTTTTAGGTTTAGTTTTTGGTAATAAAGCTGAATTTTGACAAATCTCTTTTGCAGTACCTGCACCTACTCTAACAAATTCGGTTGTTAAAAATTGTTGTAAAGTTTTTGCCGCAGTAGTTTCCAACATCTTAATTAATCTACCAAGTTCAACACCATAAGGGTGTGGTTGAATTTCTTTAGCTTCAGGTGGCAAATCATTAGTTGCTCTTGGAAAAATTAATTGTTCAGCATTAGGATTAGTATAAATAAAAGTTGCATGAGGATTAACAATTGCAGTTTCTTTGATATACTCATCTACTGATTGCTTATTTTTAATATAACTCCCATCTAAATCTATTTCAATCTTAGTACCATGGTCTTTTTCTTCCCATTCAACTTCTTTATCACCAAGAACATCTGGTTTATTATTTTGAGTATTAATTTTAAGTTTAATTTGATGCGCAACATTACCTTTACCAGTTTTAGAGATAATTGTAGCTGGTTTTCCAGTAGTTAACTGCCCATAAAGAACTGCGGCAGAAATACCTATACCTTGTTGACCCCTTGATTGTGCAAGTTTATGAAATTTAGAACCATACAATAATTTAGCAAAAATTTTAGGTAACTGTGACCTAATGATCCCAGGCCCATTATCTTCCATAATAACCCTAAACTTAGTATCAGATAATTGAATTAGTTCAACACAAATTTCAGGCAAAATTCTCGCTTCTTCACATGCATCAAGTGCATTATCAACACCTTCTTTAACTGCAGTAAGGAGAGCTTTCCTAGGATTATCAAAACCCAACAAGTGTCTATTTTTCTCAAAGAACTCAGCAATAGAAATGTCTCTTTGTTTTTTTGCTAATTCTTCTGCACTTTTCCGAACCATTAAATTAAATGAAAAATAATGCTTTTATAAAAATTGTGGTTGGAAAAAAGATAATATTACATTCCAAACCGAGCTTCTTTTAATTTATCTTCTAAGAATTTAAACACAGTTTTATGCATGGAACCTTGTAATAACATTGCAACTGCTTGTCTTGCTAATGATACATCTGAAGTTTCACCAATAATACCTATAGTTTTACCATAAACAGTAATATTACAATTTGTCATTGATTCAATCTTATCCCTACTTTTACCACCCCTACCAATAACCCTACCTTTTAATCTTTCCATAGTTTTTTGACTTTTTCCAGCAATATCTTTCAAACTCATAATTTCTAAAACATAATCTTGTTTAAGTAATTCTAATGCATATTCAGGATTAAATCCCCTACCAATCGCTCTAACTATTTCTCTTGTAACAAATAAATTCAAAGCATCAGAACCGGTAATTTGTACATCACCTTCAGCACTAATATCTAAATTAGAACCAGTTTCTTTTTCAATTTCATTTTTAACATTACCAGCAGTACCAATTAAGACAGCAACTCTTTCTTCTGGAATCTTAATCTGATAAGCAAATTGTTCATCAGTTTGATAATCATCTTGTTCAACTTGATCTTCATTCTGTTCTTCAACTAACTCTTCGTTGGTTTCAATATCTTCCATAATATTCATTTTTAAGAAGCACTTTTTTAAACTTTTTGTTGAGAAAGAATTTTTTGCATGATTTTTTCTTGGTCTAACTTAATACCTAACTTCTTGAAAAATTTACAAATATTGTACAAATCTCTCTCTAAAAGTAAGTTTGCATTGGATGATTTTATTAATGTTGATTGAGAGAAATCAATCAAATAAGGTTTTTCGTTATGATTTAACACATTAAATGCAGATAAATCACCATGAACTAACCCAGTTTTATACAACTTCTCAATTTCTTTCAACAATAGTTCAAAGAATTTTTCTGGATTTTGAGGAATTTGATCTTTTAATTGTGGTGCAGGACTTCCATCACCAATCATTTCTTCAACAAGAATATTAAATTTACAAGCATAAGCTTTAGGAACACTAACACCACCACCATCAGATTTTAACAAATTCTTATATTCCCTCTGAGTCCAACCAAAAATAATCTCTCTCCTTCTTCTTTTCAAATTTTCAAACCTAGAATCTTGCCTAATATACTCATACATTTTCTTAAAATCACAATTTTGTACACGATAAATTTTTACAATAATTTTATCATCTCCTTTCCTAGCCAAAAAGACATTACTTTCTTTACCCACAAATACAGGACCTAAAAGTTCATCAAATACTCCTCGACTTTCTAATCCAAAAAGGTTACGTTTAGTAAACTCATCAAACACTCCTTTCTCAGTCCTAAATCTTTCTTGGTATGTAAGCGTAACCATATTGAGTTAGAAAGTAGGTTGGTATTTATGTTTATTGGTTAAAAGAACTAAGACATTAAGATATAATTTATAAGAGAGACGTTAATAAACGATAATTTTTTAAACTCAATTGACCCAATATAACATATGATAAAAGCAATAATATTTGACATTGGTGGCATTCTTTATACAGGGAAGAGAGAAGATTTTTACAATAAATTACAAACTCTTCTTAACATTGAAGATAATAAACTCACAAACCTTATTGAAAAACATTTTGATAATTTATTACTTGGAAAAAAATCTTTTTTTGATTTAGCAGATGATTTAAAGATATCAAAAAAAGATTTTAGAACCAAAGCAAAAAAAGCATGGTTAGAAGTTTTTATTGTAAAAGAAGAGATGATAAATTTAATCAATAAACTAAGAAAAAAATATACTATTGCCTGTTTATCTAATGCTGTTGATTTTGATGTAATGATGGATAAAGAAACAAAAGTAGTAAATTTATTTGATGTTTACATTAATTCTTGCGATACTAAATCAAGAAAACCAGAAAAGAAAATATATCAAATCACCTTAGATCAACTTAACATTAAAGCAGAAGAATGTATTTTCATTGATGATAGGGAAAAATATCTTCCAACAGCCCGAAAGATGGGTATCAAGGTCATCCATTTCAAAAAGATTAAACAATTAAAAGAAGAACTAGTTGAATTAGGAACAACTTTAAAATACTAGATAAATTTAAATATTTAAAAAATATTTCTTAAAAAATGGTAAACACAACAGGTTTTCTAGGAAGGATATTTGGTTTTGGAAGAAAAGAAGAAAAAGCAATAAATAGGGAAGTTAAGAAAAAAAACAAGAAAGATAAATCATTAATATTAATTGAGTCTTTACTAAAAAAACACGAAAAAGCAAAAGACCCAAAGAAAAAAGATGAACTAGCAAAAAAAGCAGAAATAATCTTATCAAAAAATGAAGAAGAATTATTAGCTGAATTTAATAATGATGAGAAAATTTTAGAAGGTTTAGTTATTCTAGGGAGACATAGTAAACAAATTGAAGAAGAAATAAATCATTGGGTAAAAACGAAAAAAATGCATACTACTAGTCCTTTTTTTGGCCAACCTAAATATGGTGAAAGTAATAATGAAGCTTTAGATAATGATCATAGACAAACAAAACATTATGTTAATTCAATTAATAATCTTAGAGCAAAATTAAGAGAAGTTACAAATAAAAGAAAAATTCTGTGGGAACAATTGGGAGAAGATTTAACATTTGAATTAAGTAAAATTCATATGTTCAATAAGATCTCCAAAGAAGGTTAAAAAAAAATTTCTTTTTAATTATTTTTAACATACACCCAATTTAATTGATATAACTTCAATATTTAAAAAAGATTACCTAACTCTTTCCCATTCACACATTGATTCAAGTAAACAACCTGAACATCTTTCACTCATTAAATTTTTATATTCTTTAAAATATCCTTTGGAAGATTCAAGCTTTGTTTTCACTTCCATTGTACGGTCAACTTCTGAATGTAATGATTGAACAAAAGGGTCTTCTAAATCAGAAGAACATGAAAAACCCACTAATCTCATAGGTCTCCTTACCCCTTCATACCTTACCAGATCATAATCTAAAAAGAAATCTTGTCCAAAATCACCATCATACTGTCTCAACATGTTCAAACCAATAATTTTCTTAGCATTAAAATAAGGTGCATAAGCTCTGCCATAAACTAATAATTGGTGTTGGTAACCTTTGGACTGTCTCAAAGAAGTTTTGTAATCAATAACTATTATACCCTCATCAAAAACTAACATTTGATCACCTTTTCCAGCAAGAGTAACACCTGAAGGAGTGGTATAATAAACTAATTCTTCACAATAATCTTCGTAAGGGACACAAGGTAAACCTAATTTTTCGTAAAGATCATAATGTAAATAATCTGAATCAGGAGAAGTATTAATTAAATTATGCATAGCGGTCCCAGATAAAGTGAAGATATTATCAAATCGGGCTCTTACTTTCATCCCTAAAATTTTATCTATATCACATTTCGATACTAAAGATGATGCCCTAAGGTGTCTTTTTTGTTTAGGAAATTCAGGCAATTTTGCAATTCTAATTTCTGAACCACCTAACTGATCTTTCAAAGTAGTCATTTTTCCATCGGAGGTTATTAAAGGGATGTTTTTCCCATGCATTAATCTAGCTATTACGCCTACTGCTGAAGTAAAACCGAATTGGTGATTAGTAGCTCTTGTTCTCAACGCTTCTTGTTGTTCATTTGAAAAATTTTCTTTAGATTGAAAATAATCATAAGCACAAATTTTTCTTAGCCTATCTGGTTTATCCCTACATTCCGTAGCTTGTTCACATAAAAAGAAATCAAACCCTTTGAAGGGACACGATTTAAAAACTATTTTTTCCAGATCACTTTTTTCAGAAGTTAAATTTAATTCTTTAGGTAATTTTAATTCTCTGCCAGTGTCAACATAAAACTGCCTGATTTTGGTATTTCTTAAAAAACCATCAAGAATTCTTAATGCAGAAGGATCAGCTTCACCAAAATATGAATGGTCAGTATTTCTCATACATTCAAGATCTAAAAATTTTCCTTTCAAAAACCGATAAAATATTCCTTGACTGATAAAAGAAGATTTTTTGGAATATAAAACAACTTTAGAAGGTTTCATTTCACTTAACAAATTTTCATACAATTGAGAATAAAGAATGTTTCTTAAATAAATATGGTAAGATTGTTCTTCAAAGAAGTTATCAGTAGAAAGTTGTTTTGCAATTTTTTCATCAAATATTTTTAAATTTGCACCTACAAAAGATTTAAATTTTTCAAGATCAAATGCTTCTTCTGAAAATCTGTAAAATATTTCTGAAGTCTTAGGAAAAAGTGTTCTTTGAGTAGGCACTTGTAAAGAATAATCAATTGCCAGAACAAACATTTCTTTTTCATACTTCATAGGTAAAGGTATTGGTGATGCCGGCATGAAGATTACATCATTAAAAGTTTGAGGTGCATGATTTGCAAGTTGTAATATAGCATCTGAAAGCCTATATTCAACTGAAAAGGCATCTTGAAAAATATTTCTAGGGAAAATTCCAGTTTCATTAAATTCTGATTCTAAAATATTGGGAGAGGTTGGAGGTAATAAGATTAAAGTTTTACCTTCTAAACTGGATATTTTATCTAAAGTCTCTTTATTTATTTTCCCATATGTTTTATTTTTAGTAGAAGGATTTTCAATTGCTTCTTCCAAAATTTCTTTTAATTTTACTCTTGATTTACCGGTTTTTCTAGGTAATTCAGGTATGAGAGGTAAAAATGGAAGAAACTGAGAGATACTTGAAGTTAAAGAATATGCTGTTCTCATAAATATATGATATTGTCCGACAAATATTATAAATATTTACCAACGAGCAAATATATAATGATAGTAACAGATGTGATCCCAATTGGAGATAAACAAAAAACAAGGTTATACTGTAATCCAGGTGGAGTTATAAATTTAACTTTACCCCACACTATATATTCTAAAGGTTTAAGCCATTCTAGAGCTTTAGAGTTAAGTGATAAGATTTTAAATGAGGGATTAATTAGAGGTAATGTTGAAATCGTTAAATTAGGTAATGGTAGAAGGGAAAGAAATACTCGTTATATCATACAAATAGAAGGAGATAGAGATAATTGGAAACATTTACCTTATCCTGAATTTTTTGGAAAAAAATCTGGAAAACATGGTGATAATAGGGATAATGCCAGACATAGACTTGAAGAAAAATTAGGATCACCTTTTGTTGAAATTGACGAAAATTTAAATAGATTAGGAAGAGTTTCAGTAGATAGATTATTAGATAAGGGAAGTGAATGTTGGGACATTGAAACTGGAAATTATGATAATGAAACTTTTGAACATATAAATAATTTAAGAATTTCTGATGAAAAATTAAAAGAATTTATTGATATCAATGAAATAACTCAAAGAAAAGATTTAGTTGAAAAAACATTAGAACTTATAAACAATATGCCTTTACATGTTTACAACATAGGATTCAGTGTTAATTTAGATAAATTACAATTATACACCATTTACGACGTTCCCAACTTTGAACTAAAATTTTTGGGAAAAACTTACCCTATTGAAGTAATCAGGTGTAACTTAGAAAACATTATTAAAAAATTTGTTAAAGGAAAAAAAGAAAGTAAAGTTCTAACTACAACAGGCCAAAATTTTATGAGTTATGATATGTTAATGTTAAGAGAAATATCTAAGAATTTTAGTGAAGGATTCGATAAATCAAAACCAGTGGTAGAAGCGGTAGGTGGATTCTTTAAAAGAGTGGTTACCAGGTACAAACATTGTTTTGATACTGCATCTGATTCTCAACATTATAACATTGGTACTATTAATAATAAACTCTTTACTATCTTCAAACATTTCTTTGGTTCAGAACTATCTTTACAAGAATTAGAAGAAGTTAAGAAAGACTTATCCTACCAAGAACAAACTACTTTAAGAATTGAATCCCTTCTAGGGAATCAAGAAAGTGCTATGGAGCTAGCTAAATATTGTATGAAAGATGTTATTGGAAACCATATGATAGTTCAAAAAGTTTTGGAACAAGTTTATGATTGTTGTTACCTTTTCGAAAGATCTCCTGAAGTTTTATGTACTGCTTCTCGTAAAAGATTACCAGTAAGAAGTTATGAAAGAAAATATATTAAAGAAATGAACACTTTACCTTCAAGAAAATTTAGAAGAGAATTTGAAGAATTTGATCATGAAGAACAAAAAATTGATGTTGGTTGGAAAAAAGGTTATTTTCAAAATTGTGATATTGTTTATCCTACTTTATTATTAAAAACATTCTTACCAATTATTTTACAAAACCCAGAAGCAAAGAAAGTATATGAAAAACAATTGCATTGTGAAGATAAAAATCTCAGAATGAGATATCTTTTATCATTACAATCTTGGTTAAAAAAAGTAAACTTTGATTTAATTAGAATGGGCCCAGAGGATAAATGGTTCTTTCAAGATGAACATGAAATCCCATTAATTGAAACCCATAAACAAAATATTGAAATCAAAAAAGAATATCAAAGAATTTGCAATGGAGCGATCAATTTCTCAAAATATTTCACAATAATTAAAGATGGTTCAAAATTAGAAAAAGCTGGTCTTGGTTTGATAGTTAATCAAGGGAGAGTTTTATCAATAGGTAAAAGGAAGTTTGCTTGGTATTCAAATAATAATGTTTATAGCCAAGGTATTTCATTAAGTGGAAATAAAGGAGATATGTGTTTTTATGAAAGAGACTTGTTTTTTTCAATTGTTGAAAAAATTTTAGTAGATAATGATATTAATGAAGCAATTACAAAATATGAGAAAGCATTAGATAAAATTGAAGAAACACCAATAGAAGATTTATTAATTATTAAAAAAATTAGTACAGACCCTCAAACATACAGTTCTTTAGCTTCTAGAAGAGAATTCATTCGGCAAGCAGTCCTACATGGGATTGATAAAGGTGAAACATTTGGATATGGCTATTCTCAAAAAGGAGTTGTCTTAGCTACTAATTTTCAAGATGTAGACTTCCCAGTTTACAGGAAAAGATTAATCAAAAAACTGAATCCAATTATGAAAGCCATTGGTTATAATATAAAAAAAGATAGAAAACAAAGAAGATTGTTCTAAAAAAGTTATTTTCCACATGCCCTGTATTTTAACCACTCTGCCGTGACTACATTGGCGAAACATTTATATATAAGTACCCTCTGTTAATAGTAAAACACCTCAAAACCACCTCTCTTTTCCTCAGTGGGGCTCTTTAGAGCCTTCTGAGGAAACCTTTATTTTAAAACGTTAAGTTCTCAAATCACAAGAAAGTAAATTTAACCTTAAAATCAAAAATAAAGAGAAAAAAGCAGATTAATTAAATCAATAAACACACAATATTAACAAAAAAAGCGAAGGTTTTATATATCAGACTATATAATTAATGTTTGGCCCGACACGAGAGTACCATGGGGAGTGCACGATGAAAATCAAGCAATGAACTTTGGGGTTAGTGACGCGGGCATCATAATTAAAATATTAAAATATCAAAACTGAAACCAGTTATTATTGAATATTCAAACTGGATTTCAAGCATATGTAAAATTAATTTGAAACATATGCAGGAAGGCAATACAAAGATCAAGTTTAAATCACATTCAAAGTTAAACTAACATCAAAACATAGATGTTATTCATTAGGGCACTAGTTAGTATCGAAAGATTATGCTAAAAAGAAAAAACAAAATTAAAATACGTAGAGTTTAAGTAGCATAAAATAAATTAGTTTAATACTAACCTGAGCCTGGTTTAACAATCTTTTTCTTTGTAATATTGCTATATAATTTAGATTCAAGGAGGAAATAAAATGGCAAAAATAAGCCCAGTAGCGGCAAAATATATCGTTCATACTAAAATTAAAATTGATGGAATTGTAGATAGACCAGATGTAATTGGTGCAATTTTTGGACAAACTGAAGGACTTTTAGGTAATGATTTAGAATTAAGAGAATTACAAAGAAGTGGGAAGATAGGTAGAATTGAAGTTAACCTAGGTACTACATCTGGTAAAACTACTGGTGATATCGTGATCCCAAGTTCATTAGATAAAACTGAAACTGCAATTATTGCAGCCGCGTTAGAAATAATTCAAAGGATTGGACCATGTAATTCTAAACTTAATGTAGAAAAAATTGAAGATGTTAGAATTAGTAAAAGACAATTTGTTGTTGAAAGAGCTAAAGCGCTATTACATGATTTAACTGAAAATACTTTACCAGATTCACAAGAAATTTCTGATGAAGTATCACAATCAGTAAGAATGATGGAAGTTAAAGATTATGGTAAAGATAGATTACCTGCTGGACCAGCAATCAAAGAAAATGAAGAGATAATTGTTGTAGAAGGAAGAGCCGACGTTCTTAACATGTTAAAGCATGGTTTCAAGAACGCAATTTCTATGAATGGAAGTTCAGTTCCAAAAACTATCATTGAACTTGCAAAAACAAAAGGAGTAATTGTTTTTGTTGATGGAGATAGAGGTGGAGATCTTAATATTAGAGAATTAGTTAGTGTAGCAGACATTGATTTTGTATGTAAAGCCCCAGATGGAAAAGAAGTTGAAGAATTAACTAAAAAAGAGATACATAAAGCCTTAAGGGGAAAGATTACTGCTGAACAAGCTAAGTTAGATTTAGGCATTACTGAAGATGGAGAATTAATTAATAAAGATGCAAAATTAGTAAAACCAATGATTAAGAAAGACAATAGTTCTTACCAAAGGAACAATAATAGAAATCAACAAAAAGATTTCAGAAGAAAAGTTCCAGAAAATCAACAAACTAGAACCCCAAACACAGCAAATAATAGCCATAGTAAAGAACCGATCAGTAAAGAAGAGAAAAAGAAACTAAAAGAGATTATGGAAGAATTATTTGGTACACGTGGGGCTTGCATATTTGATGAAAAACTAAATGTTTTAGGTAAAGTTCCAATTAGTGAACTAAATAGTACAATTAAAAGTTTAAAAACAGGAATTTATGCATTAGCACTTGATGGCACCATAGATATTGAATTAGTAAGATTATCTGAAAAATTAAACATTAAATATCTTGTAGCAACAAGTAGCAAAACAAAAGGAACCGCTAGAGTTAAAGTTTTAACTGAAGCACAAATTTCTTCTTAATTTTTTATTTTTTTAATTTATTTTATTTCTTAAAGTTCAGATAAACTTTGTTTCCCACCTTTTTATGATTAAGAAGCAAAATCTCAAAATTATAATCATCAATTATGTTAATCATCTTAAAATAACACCCCAATGTAACTTCTTGAAGACGATGATCTAAGATACTAATAATCAAACCACCAGAAGAAGTTAAACCTAAAGTAATCTTTGGTTTATCAAAATGTATTGTAGTATTTAAATCAGCATCAGGACTAGTCCTTGATCTAAAAAATAATCTCTCAATTTCAATATTACGAATACTTTTAACTAACTGGTCAGCAGAATCATTATTTCCTTCATTTAAAAAATTAACAATTTGATGAAAATTTTTAGCATATTCATCATTACTCATTTTTTTTGCCATAAAAATCACCTCTATCAAAAAAGAAAACAAAATTAAGTTTATATAATTTTCGCACTTATAGGATAACAGAACCAGAACTTTTTTAATCTCCAATTATTTATCCTTCATTATGACTTTTGATATTATCATTGGTAGATCTAAACATGACGTTGCAAAGTTTGGAAAAAGAGGCACTATATTTGTAGCTAAACAGTATGTTCAAATGGGACAAACAACTTCTCTTTCTAATCCAGTTTATATGGATGTTGCAGGAGCACACGTAGTATTTATTGTGGGCAAGAGGGGGTCGGGAAAGTGTTTATTAGGAGATTCAATAATTACATTAAGTAATGGAAAACAGATAAAAATTGAAGATTTAGATAAAAATAAAAATAAAATCATGTCATTAGACAACAATTTAAAAATTATTTCTAAACGTAAAACTAATTTTCACAAAAGATCTGTTAAAGAGATTATAAAAATTAAATTAAAAAGTGGAAAATCAATAAAATTGACCCCAGAACACCCTTTACTAACTATAGATGGTTGGAAACCAATAAAAGAGATTAACAAAGATACAAGAATTGCAACCCCTAGAATTATAAACTGTTTTGGAAATAACAAAATTAGTAAGCATGAAACTAAATTATTGGCTTATCTGATTGCAGAAGGCCATATGGATAATGGATTTGTTCTTTTTACAAATAAAGACAACTTAATTATTCAAGAATTTAAAAGATCAGTTAAAATATTTGACTCTTCATTAATTATAAATAATCATTCTTCAAAAGAATCTTTAAGAATTGTCCAGTATAAAAAACGTAATACCAAATTAGCAAAAAGAAATGTTAAAGGTCAATTTGAAAAAGGTAGTAAATTCGAACATAAAACTTCATTGAGGGAATATCTCGAAAAACAAAAATTGTACAAAAAAAAATCAATTGAAAGATTCTTACCAGATACAATACTTGAAGCACCAAAAGAAAAAATTATTTTATTTTTAAATAGATTATTTTCATGTGATGGTTCAATCTATAAAACTAACAACAACTGGTTTATTAGTTATGCTTCTTCATCAAAAAGGCTAATTTTAGATGTTAACCACTTATTGTTAAGATTTGGGATTATTGGAAATATCAGAAAAAAGAGAATTAATAGATTCATATCATACGAAATTCAACTTTATGGAGTAAATGTAAAACAATTCATTCAAGAGATTGGATTTTATGGGATAAAAGAAAAAAAGTCCAAAATTGCAATTAAATATCTTAATAAGAAGAAAAACAATCCAAATAATGATACTATTCCAAAAGAGATCTGGAAAAAATTTAAACCAAAAAGTTGGGTTGAAATTGGAAAGGCTCTTAATTATAAAATACCTAAATCAGTAAGAAGTAGCATTAATTATTCTCCAAGTAGAGATAAGTTAAAAGTTATTGCAAAAGTAGAAAAAAATGACCAATTATCAGACCTTGCAAATTCAGACATTTATTGGGATAAGATTATTAGTAAGAAAAAAATAAAAGGAAATTTTAAAGTATATGATTTAACTGTTCCAAAAACACATAATTTTATTGCAAACGACATAATAGTCCATAATTCTTACACTATGGGTTCTATTGCTGAAGGATTAGCTGACTTAGACCCAGAAATTAAACAAAATTTATCTATAGTTCTTCTTGACACCATGGGAATTTATTGGACCATGAAATATCCTAACTTTCAAGATTCAGAATTAATTAAAAAATGGGGATTTGATCCAAAAGGTTTAGATGTTAAAATTTATACACCTTCTGGATTTTATTATAAGTACAAAGACCAAGGTATTCCCACAGACTTCCCATTTTCAATACGGCCATTAGATGTTGATCCCGATGATTGGTGTAGGGCATTTAATATTTCACCAAGTTCTGCAGAAGGGGTCTTAATCACCAAAGTCACCCAAATTTTATCTTCAAAAAAAATTGAAATTAGTCAAGGTAATTTTGAAAATTATTCTTATTCCGTTGATGAAATGATTGAATTAGCAAGAGGAGATACTGAAACAGGCAAAGTGACTTCTTCAGTTGTAGTTAATTTGTTAGAAAAAGCAAAAGGATGGGAAATCTTTTCAAAAGATGGAACACCATTGAAAGATATTGTTTCAGGTGGCCAAGTAACAGTATTAGATGTAAGTCCTTATGCAACAATGTCCTCAGGGTGGGAGATTAAAGCTTTAGTTGTTGGATTAATATGCCGTACACTATTTAATCAAAGAATGTTATCAAGAAAAACTGAAGAATTTAAATCGGTTGACTCAGCAATGCATTATTTTTCTAAAGATATTGATAAAAAAATGGAAGACCCTTTAGTTTGGGTAGCTATTGATGAAGCTCACGAACTTTTACCAAGAGAAGGTAAAACTGCTGCAAGTGATGCATTGATTACTATTCTCAGAGAAGGTCGACAACCAGGAATTTCATTGATTTTAGCAACACAACAACCTGCAAAAATCCATACAGATGTTATGACTCAATCAGACGTAGTAATATCGCACAGACTTACAGCAAAAATGGATACTGAAGCTTTAGGATTACTTATGCAAAGTTATATGCGTAAAGGTTTAGATCAAGAGATTAATTCCCTACCAAGATTAAAAGGGGCCGCTGTAATTTTTGATGATTCTAACGAAACAATTTTCCCAGTTCAAATGAGACCAAGGTTTACTTGGCATGGTGGTAGTAGTCCAACCGCAATTAAAGAAAAGAAAAATAATTCCGATGATATATTAAAAAAAATTAAAGATTTAGAATAAAAAAAACATAATGATAATAATACTTGAAAAATAATTTATAAAAATGATAAAGAATATTTGTACAGAGATCTTCATTAGAAAATCTAAAATTGAAGATTTAGAAGAAATTTATGAAATATTTTTGGAGTTAGCTAAATCTGAAGATAAAGCCACTAAATTATTAGATAATAAACTAATGAACTTAAGAAAAAGAAAAAAAGAGTTCAAACAACTTTCTAAAAAAGACATATTAAAATCAATTAAATCTAGAAAATCAATTTGCTTAGTTGCAGAAGACACCAAAAAGGAAAAAGTGATTGGATATTGTTATTTCACATTAAATAAAAGTTGGTGCAACTTCTTTGAAAAACCACCAATAATATATCTTAATTCTATTGTAATTCAGAACAGATATAGAAAAAAAGGAATTTCTTCATTATTTCTTAAAAATGTAAAAAAAATTGGTAAAAAAGAGAAGTGTCGTTATATTTTATTAGATGTTATTAGTACAAACCCGGCAAAGAAAATTTATCAAAAATGGGGATTTAAGTCATGTACAGAAACTATGTTTAAAAGATTATAAACTTCATTAACTAAACAAATTTCTATTAAAAAAACACAAAATTTTAATACCTATTACTTATTTATTACACTTATGGGAATTTTTGATAAGGTTATGTTTTGGAAAAAAGATAATGATTTTGATTTTGATAAGCTAACCGACACTAATTTTAATGATTCAAAACCATTACAAGATAACACCAGTTTAGATCAAAATAGTTCGGACCCCTTTGGAGATCAAAATAATCCAGTAACACCAACAAATCAACCTCAACCTCCAGCAATGAACACACCAAGTCCATTTCAACAAAATACCCCACAAGATCAAAAACTAGATAAACAAGACCCTAATTTTAATTATCAATTACCTAACAGAGACCTAGAACTAATAAGTAGTAAGTTAGATACCATTAAAGCAATACTTATGTCACTTGATCAAAGAACTTCTAATTTAGAAAAAATAGCTGGCGTTGGTAAAAGGAAAGACGAACATAATTTATGGTAGATTATCATGATAATTAAATTTAAAAAAATTAACAATTATTTGATTCTTAAAAAAAAATATTTTATTCCTATTTTAATAATTTTATTAACTTTATTTGATCAATTAACCAAATTTATTATTTTAAATTCACAACCCAATTTTAAAATGTTGATATTCAACATTTCCCTTGTTAAAAATACAGGTGCTGCATTTGGAATTTTAAAAAATAATTCTTTAATGTTGGGTATTTTTTCATTAATTGTTTCTTTTGTAATGATCTATTACATTATTAAATCAAAAGAATTTTCATTGCAAATTATAATCTCATTATTGTTAGCTGGAACTTTTGGAAACATGATTGATAGATTATTTAGAAATTATGTTATTGATTTTATTGGAACTTCATTCTGGCCATCATTTAATTTTGCAGATTCATTGATAACTATTTCTGGAATTTTAATAATGATTTATTTAATAAAAGAAGAAATTGAAAAAATAAAAAAAAGTATTAAACACTAAATTGCTTCTGCAGTGTAAGTAAAGGTTGCAGTCTTACTCCCAGTTGGAGCTTCCTGAGGAATAGTCAACTGAAAATCAACATCAAAAACATCAGTCCCATCAGTAGGTTTCATATTACTACATAATAACACAGTAGATTTAGTAGTATAATTCGCTAATTCAAGCCAACTAGTTTGTTCAGTACCGATACAAGAATCACCATCAAGTTCTTCCATTTTCACTTCAACCATTGCATTATCTCCAGGGCATGTTGCACCACTTGCACCACATAACCATTCTTCAGCATCTGCAAGAGTATTCATACTAACAGTAATATTAACAGGAGATGAACCAGTGTTATTTAATTGATGAGTATCAATTACAGAAGCTACAAGCCCCCCTGTTGAGTTAAGCCAATTAAGAGGTGGCACACCGGAAGTTCCAACAACAGCAGTTGAAGAGGTCCCATTAACATAACCACTACCTATATCAATTTCAGCATCATCCACATTCAAACCTACGTTAGCCAAAATTTCTAATGTGGTGTTACCTGTATCAGTTGCACTTGATGTTACTGCACCACTTATTACCATCCATTGTCCGCCGACTTTACTGATCTCACTAACACTCATAATGGTTCC
>JABHQR010000016.1 GCA_018696395.1 archaeon
AATGGAAGCTCTAAAGAATTGCAAAGTTTAATAATCTCTGAATGTAATCTAGTATTATACTGGTTTGTTATGGTTTTTTGTGTCATAACCTAAAGTTATAACTTACCAGTATACTAATCTATTCCTTTTGGGACAGCGCCATTTAATAGTATATTTTATAAATAGTTCATTATTTTTATAATCATTATCCTGATTTGATAGATGTTCTAAATTTTATTGGAGGAATAAAAAAATGTCGTTACAAACAATATTAGATGAAATGCCGGTTAGTTTTAGGTTGCCATTCTTAAGAAGTGTATCTTCTTCTGGGAATAACCAAGCAAATGAAGCTTCTGGGTTATTATTAAATGAATTAGAAAAAGATTTGAAAATGGGTCGTGGTGATACTCCTCAAAGTAAAACCAGAATCGAGTATACTACTTTAATGGATGCAAAAATTGATGAAGCTAAGTTTAATGAAAATTTAGATGAAATTAATGATCTTACATTTAGGTTAGTAACTTCTCATAAATATTGTGGATTAATTGAAAAAGATGTCAAAAAAATTAATGATCCTATTATTACTAGGAAAGTTATTGATGAATATAAATCAAAAGATCCATGGGGTGGTGGGACCTGGGAGATGGTTGTTAATTTAATGGAACATCTTGGTCAATATCAAGAATCTCTTGAATATGGATTGCAATCAATTGATATAATAAATGAAAGAAGGATAAGAGGTCCTAAAGGTTCATGGAAAAATCATGGTGTTGATAATATTTATCTTAAATTTGATATGTTTGAAGAAGCTGTAGAAATTTGTTTAGATAATTTAGATTTTGATAAAGCAATTAGTTTAGCTGAAAAACATTTAGTTGAAGAAAAATTGCCTGGTATTTATCAAAGGGTGTTTAATGAAGTAAAAGGAGGCGGTTATCATCAGGGATTTCCAGTTCAAATTATGGCTGCTAAAAAGTTAGGTGATGAAACACTTTTAAGAGAATCTAAAGTCAGTTATGTTAATTGGTTAATTGATACTGGTAAAGATGGGAATTTAAATTTAATAAGGGAAGTAGGTACGCTTGAACAATTAAATACTATGCATTCTCGGATTGTAAATTATCATGTTGATGAATTATCTTGTAATTTTATTAATTCAGAACGTGGCCAGTATCATTTAGGTTGTTTACTTGAATCAGCTGAAGAAGCTTACCAAGATACTAAACATGATGGTTTTGCAGTTCATGTTATGGACACTGCTGTGAAATTAGGTGATTTTCCTAAGGCAAGTGAATATGCTAATATTTTGAACTCTCCTAATGCTAAGCTGTATGAAGAAGCAGCTCAATTGATGGGTTAATTTTTTTCTTTTTTCTTAGAAACTTTTAAATAATATTGCAACTACTAATTATTATAATGAAGAAATTTGATTCACAAGAAATTATTTGTAATAACATTACTGTCTCTTTAGATTTTAAACCCATATTTCTGCCGGTACAATAAATTCGGCCACATTTTTTAATTAATCTTTAACAAATTATATTCTTTATTTCTTTAGGTAATTTTTTTCAAATAAAGTTAAGTTATTTGAAGAAATAAATAAACAATAACACAAAAATTAGGAGGAAAAATAAAATGGAATATCAAGAATTTGAAAAAAGAAAAAATGAACTAGAAGAGGAGTGTGAAATCACTTTTGGGACTACCAGTGATTGTATTCCTTGTCAAAGATAAGATTATTTCTATTATTGGTGCAGGTAGTTTGGGAACTGCAATTATTGAATGTTTGGTTTGTAAAGGACATCAGAACATAATCGCTACAAGGAACAATTCTGATGAATTAATTAATTTGAAAAGAAAGTATGGTATTCAAACAAGTATTGATAATCAATTTGCAGCAAACAAATCAGATATAATTATTTTAACTGTTAAACCATATTTGATTGATAAAGTATGTAATGGAATATTTTCTTATTCTGGAGATAAGTTAGTTCTTTCATTAGCAGCAAATAAGTCAATTGAAGATATTGAAAATATACTCACTAATTCAAGAGTTGGTCGAATTATGACTGGAATTAATGTTAAGGATGAATTGGCTACTTATTGTTTAGGAAGTAAGTGTAATCATATCGATGAAAAGATAGTACATTATATTTTTGGAAATGAGTCTATCAATACTACTGAACAGGGTTTAGCAGAAAGAACTTATTTGGCTTGTGAGTCTGGGTTAATGCCTTTTGAGATAGAACAGAAAGTTCAAAGATTATCCGCATTAGGATCTGATAACGCTAGGTTAATAATTGGCCATATGTTTAAATCAGTATATTATCAGATCTGTGATGGCTTGGATGGTTACGAAATTTGTGATAAAGTTGGTGGTGCAGGAAGTTTCACAGATAAGATTAATCAAGAGATTAATGATCAGGGTACTTATGCATTTAAGCTTGAACTTATGGGCAGAATAATTAAATCTTTAAAGTAATTTTTTTATTTTTTAAATTAACTGAAAACTTCAAGTACTATTGAACTTATCGTAACTCTTATATATCCAAAGTAATTACTTTTTTTAATGATCAAAAAGTTTTTATTAATTATTTTCTCAATTATAATTCTTAGTTCAATACTTTTAACAAGCTGTACTTTAGAACAAGAAATTTTTCTTAAAGTTGATGATGTTAATTTAACTACTGATGAAATTGACTTTAATTCTAATCTATTAATTATTATTCATATGGAACCTGGAAATTTTCCTGATACAACTGAACAACCTGGAGAGTATTGGGATGAATTAGTTGATTTAGTAGAATTGGCTAATCAACACAATTTAAAATTAAATTTAATGTTTAACCCTCAATGGGGTACTTATATCTTAGAAGAAGAAGAGAGGTTAAATTTGGTAAGGGAATGGGAATCAGATGGGCATGTACTTGGTGTACATCACCATGGGCCACAAATGGGTGCATGGAACGGATATACTAATCAAGAAAATTATATCTATAATTCAAAATATCTTGGTACTATTGAAGATATGATGGGTATTTTGAATCAATTGCCTGTTTCAGGTCAAATGCTAGTTGGTGTAATTAGTAATGATGATGATAAAAATTATGATTTTCCAGAAAATTTTATTTATAGTTTAGATGGTGGAATAAACAGTTTTGAAGATTTAATGTCTACTCCTGAACCTTGTACTTACAATAATCAAGATTTAATTTGTATAAGTCATGCTATTTATGGGACTGGTGGTGAAGTTGCAGTAAGTTTAGAAGAAATTGAACTTGCATTAACAGTAGCAAATGAAGACCAAGTTGTTGGAATAGTTTTCCATGCAAACAATTTTGGTGATGCTCCTATCCCTTATGTGATTCTTTTTGAATATCTAAATAAACTGGATATTGAAAGTGTAGCCATTAGTGATTTAAATATTTAAATTAATTTACATCTGATTTCTAAACCGAAGCTTTTAATAATAAAAAAGTAATACTAATGTGTATGATGTCAAAAAAAGGGGCGATAAGCTTAGCAATTAACACAATAGTTATTGTTATGATTTCATTAGTAGTTCTTGGTTTGGGTATTTCTTTAATGCGTAATATGATTAGTGGTGCAGAAGAGATTAAAGATCAGTTAGATATGCAAACTGAAGAAGAGTTAGAAAGATTACTTGTTGATCAAGGTAAAAAAGTAGCTTTACCATTACATACTGTAACTTTAGAAGCTGGAGAAAATCATGTATTTGGGATAGGGATACTTAACATTGATACAGATACTTATGGCGAAGAATTTACAATAAATATTGAACTTTCTAAAGTACTTGATGATACAGATGATGAAATTACTTCTGAAGTAGACATTGCTGGTGCTTTATTATGGGTATTATATGATACATCAACTTTAACAATTGAAGAGAACGGGTATCGTAAAGAATCAATCCTAGTTGATGTACCTGAAGATGCTAAAAAAGGAACTTACATTTACAACGTAGAAGTTGATTACATTACTCCTCCTGAGGGTGAAAGTGACCAGTATGATAATGTTAAGAAGTTCTATGTAACAGTTGAGTAAATATTTTTTTTAATTTATATTAACATCTCTTCTAAGAATTTCTTTGGATTTTTAGATTCAATTATGGAATGGGCTATTAACACTCCCTGTGCACCTAGAATTAAAGCATGGCCAAGATCTTCTTTACTATGGATTCCAGCTCCACACAATATTTTTGTTCTTCTACTAATCTTTTTAACTTCTTCGACAGCTTTTAATATGATCTCTGGTTTAGCTTCTGTTATGGAAATATTACCGCCAATCAATTGTTTAGCTTCATAAGCAATATAATCTGGTTTAAGTTCTGCAATATTCTTAACTTCAGATAATGTTGAAGCACAAACAATAGTTTTAATTTTTTTCTTTTTACATAATGCTACTATTTTAGTCAATTTATCAAACTTAATCTTTTTTTCAGAATGGTTCAATAAGCATCCTGTTACACCTAATGATTGTAATTCATCTAAACAAATATTTCCTGTATGTGCTCCATAATTTGTTTTATTTACAAATTGTGTAAATACTTTGAATTTAGAATTTTTAACAACAAGTGAAGTTGTTAGAATTGTTGGACATAAAATAATCTCATACTTTCTTTTTCTGAATTTGTTTAATTTTTTTACAAAGTTCAAACTACTTTTTCCAGATACTTTTTGATAATTCTTGAAATTAATTATTATTAAAGGTTTGTCCATTAAACCTATTATGTTATCTTTTCTTTTTTAACTTTATCGAGTACTAAGCGGTTGTGAAAAATAAGAAATAGTAACCTTTATAACTTGATATAAAAGGCTTCAATAAATGGAAACAATTTATGTTATTGTGGGAAAAGATATAGTAGATGGCCTTTCTAATGATGAAGTTTATGCTAATCAGATTAGGGAGTTGGAAAGAATTACAAGGCATGAAAAACCAGTTTTTGCTAATGGTTTTTTAAAGTGTGTCCCAGAAGGTCTTGAAAAGAGAATTAATGGTGATTCTGATGTTGAGTTAAGGATTTGTGGTGCATATGCTCATCGAGAAGTACAAATTCAGCAAACTGCTTTACAAGTTCGTGGTTATAATGCTAATGCTTATGAACCAGCATGTATAAGGCAAATCTGATTCTATAATCTAATATTTTAATTATTTTTTTTCTTACTTTATCATCACATATCTCTTAGAAATATAATTAATAACTAACAGCACAATAAGGATAACTCCTAACACAAATACATTCGAAATAAATATCTCTTTAGCAATTAAGAAAAAGAATGATTCTGAAAATGTAGTTATAAGAAATGATTCCAACGGGAATTGCCAATTACCTTGTGGAAATAGGATCAAATGAAACACTTCAAAAATTTTCATAAAATTGAACAATGATACTATTAACAAAAATAAGGAAAAAACTAAACCAGAAATGGTTCCATACTTAATTAAAATATTAATCTTATCTTTTTCTTTTTTGTAAAAAGTTAGAATCAATGTAAGTAACAATAACAAAGCATAGAATAAATAATTCTTCCATTGTATAACTTTATTTACATCATCTAAATGGGACAGTTCTTGACTAGTTATGTCTTGTTCTAATAAGTAACTTTGCAAAACATTTTGTTCTTCTAAATTATTATTAGAATTAACATAATCAATTACTAATTGCTGATTTTCATTAAGTTCAGTATTAAACATAACTACTTTGTAAGATAAAAGTAAGAAAAAGATTGGTATTATGATTATAAAAATTACTTTACTTATCTTAAACCAATCAATATTTTTAATTTTCATTTATATTAAATTAATCTCTTATTTACAAATAATTTTTGGAACTGCTGTTACATAATGTCTTTTGTATAACAGGTATGCATCATACTTTTTAACAATATTACTAAATTCAGATTTAATCTGTTTAATTGTTTTATGGAACTCTTTAGGACTGCTGGAAATAATATTAAACCATAAATCCCATGTACCTAATACTTTCTCTGCCTTTAAGATGTAAGGATGATCCTTAATAAAAGTCTCCAGTTTTTTTTCGTTCTTAGTATCTAATGTGGATAATTGTACTGTAAATGTATATGAATTAAATCCTAACACCTCTAAGTTTGGTATAATTGTAAATTTTTTAATAATTCCACAATCCTCTATCTTTTTTATCCTAAGTCTAATAGCATCAGCAGATAGTTTAACTTTTTCAGCAAGTTGGTAAGTTGAGACCCGAGAATTATTTGATAATACTTTAATTATTTTCAAATCTTTTTCATCATACTTATATTTTATGACTTCTTTTACTTTTTCTATCTTCTTTCTTTTTTTATCTAAAATTAATTTATCATAAGCTTTGTAAGGAAACATTCTTGAAACATAATTATTGATATTAGCTAAGGTTTGTTTTTCTAAAATTATATCAGAAAAAATTTCCATAACTTTAGTAACTTGCTGATCGAAATCATTTAGACTTCTTGCAATCAATTTCCATTCAAAATCCCACCTGTCAGAATATTCTAGTAATTCTAATGTGTTTTTATGTGATTTAAGATGTTTAATGAATTCTTTCTTTTTGTTTTCATCTTTTTCATCAACAATGAATAATATATGATAAATTCGGTAACCTAATTTAGTGAAATTAATCATTGGAACATAATTTTGTATTGCTTCCAACTTTTCTAATCTTTTAATTCGATAAGTAACATTATCTCTTGACAATTCAATAACTTTAGAAATCTCAGAAATCTGTAATCGGGAGTTATTTGCTAAAACAGTTAATATCTTTTTATCTTTTTTATCTAATTTTATCATAACTTCAAAAATGCCTTGTTTTTTTATAAATTTATCTGTGAATTTGATAACTCTTGCTAAATGTTTTCTTATATCTCTTCTGTGTATGGTATTATAAGAAAAACTAATTGGAGGGAAAAAATGGTAAATTTAGAACAACAAATAAGAAATGCTTTAATTGAGGAAAGAAGGGATTCATTATATGAAAAATTTTCTACAGATGATTATAAACGAAAAATAGGAGGAGCAATGTATAAAGTTTTTGATGTTATAATGGGTCGTTTTCAAGAATTATCTGGTGAAGATGAACCTATTGGTGATATGGAAAAAGGTATGATGAAAGTAATGATGCAAGTTCAATTATCACAAATGCTTAATGATGAAAGTCTTAAACAAATGGCTTATGATTTTGCAAAAACTACATACATGACAAAAGATGAAGTTATTCAAAATATTGAATTTATGTATTCAAAACTTGAATCAATGCCTGGAACTAATCTTGAAGCTCTTAAAAAATTTAAAGAACTAAATACTCAACATTTATGTTCTTCTGATGGTAATGATTATTATGTTTCAAAACTAGTTGAAATTGCTGAAAAAAAAGGTGTTGAACATGCTTTAAGGAAAGAAACTAAGTATGAAATTATTAGAGTAAAGTATCCGACAGCTAAAGAATATATTAAAAGTTGTTTATCAAATATATCCCGAAATATGGAATCTCTTGACGATGTTGTTCCTGTAATGCAAATGGATGGTGAAGCTGGAAGATTAGTTGCAATACTTGTTCAGTCAGCAAAGGAATCAGCTTTAGAAATGGGTATTATTAATCGAGAAGTACAAAAGGAAGCGATATATAACGAAGCTGTAAAAATATATGGGAATTAATTATTAAATAAGCTCTTTTAGATTTTTTTATTTTATTTTACTGATTTAGTATATTATGCTTATTTGCCTTTAATATTAATGTGATCTGAGCTATATGTGTGATAATTGTTAATTCATTTCTTATATCATTATAGCGTAAGTTCTACTATAAATATCATCTTGGAGGAAAACAAAATGGAAGCAACTGCACAACAAGGACGTAAAGTTGAAGTGGTAGGTGATGGTGAACTTAACAGGAAAAGACAATCATTAGTTGGATTAGTTAGGAATAATCCAGAATTTGATTCTATACCTAATGAAGAGTTAGGGCCAAAAATAAAAGTTCCTAACGATAATATTGAAGAGGTTAGAGAATATGTAAACCAGTTTCTTGAACATGTTAGTGAATTATATTATGAAGCAGAAAAACGTTCTGGGCAACAGGGCGGATTATCATTAAGTCAATTTGAATCAATTCTAAGAGAAACACATTCTGAACCTGAAGTGGCACTTGGTTCATTTGCTTTTGTACAATATATCAGGGGTGAACAATTAGTTCAACCACATGCACAATTAGAAGAAGCTGAAAAAATTTTAGAGGAAGCATTAGACGCTCCATGGACAAAAAGATTTGGCATGGCACACGAAGTAGACTCTGTTTATCGACTTTTAATTAAGGAGATGAAAAGTCAAGCTAACCTCATTAATGAACAAAAAATATTAGAAATTCAAGCAAGAGAAGAAAGAGAAACAAAAATTGATAGTTACCAAATAGAATTGGAACATCAGCGTAAACAGTTTTTACTTGATACTGATAGGATCAGGGAGCAGTATGAAGTCAGAAAAGATAAGTTAGTTGATGATAAATTGGCTGAACTTAAAGCTCAAGAGTTATTGCAAAAAGAAAAAGAACAAGAATTAGTAAATCAAAGACAAGAGTTATTGCAACAATACAAAATAAAATTGTTTGATAGGGTTGTAGATTTAGAAACTAAAGAACGATGGGACATTATGAAAAAGATCTGTCGTGAAACTAGGTATACAATCGGTTGGGAAAATATTCAACATTTAGTTGAAGCAGAATTGAAAGAGGGGGATAATTTAGAAGATTTTCCTGCAGAACCTCGAAGAAATAAAGGGGAATATAAAGAACAATTTTTGAAAAGATATTTTGGTACTTTACTTACTAGAAGATTGTCTAACGTTGAATTAGATAAAGATAGAGCTATGATGGGTGCTTTTGATATTTTGTATAATCATTTAATTGAATCTGAAGAATTGCCTAATGTAGAAACTGTAACTTTAGATGATTGGCACAATGTTTTAGCACAAAATGAAGATGGTATTGAGGGATTAGTAACTACCTATGAAATGGCAGAGATAGAAGATACTACCTTAAGGGATGAAATTAATGAAATGTTGGAAAGTGATGGTAAGTTAAATAGTTATATTGATGAGGCGAATTTAATTAATTCATCTTGTAATCAATTTTTTGGTAAAGGCTGGAACTTACATATGCCTAAAATTGAAAATGAAAAATCTTATTTAGATTATTTGAAATTTGCAGAAGAAAAATTTTATGAATTAACTAATCATGAAAGATCAAGTCATGAATATCATGTGGGGTCAATATTACTTTTCACTGAGAAAAAAAGTCCAACAGGTAATGTTCCAGTTGGAATGTATATAATTGAAAGAGATAAATCTAAAGAAACATATGTTAAAAACCATGAATCTGGAGAAAAATGGTACTGTCAAAAAATAGAATCAGATGAAAGAATAACAAAGAATAAGGATTTAGTAAAATATTCACGTATTGACCACGTTAGATTACTGGGATTTAGGGACTTTTGTTCAGAGATGCAAATGAGGTATAAGTTCGGGTCTAAAACAACTTTATTCAGGGTGAATCTCCAAACTTATCACCCATACTTTAAGCAAGAATTTCAAGCAAGGTTATTGTATGATAAAGCTATGAAAAGTAGGTTTGAGGGGTTGTTAGGAAGTGAAAAGAAAGAATAGAATTAATTTTAATTATTTTTTTATTTTTTTTACAAGGAGAAGACTTCTGTTAAAATATCGTAAAATCATCTAAATACAACACTTTTCAATTCATCTTCTTTAATTAATTCGATAAATTTATGTTCATTATCTTTTACATCATTAAAAACTAATGGTGTTCGGTTATTATCTAAATGAACTAATTCATAATCTAACCTTTCTTCATCAACAATAATCTTCACATAACTTTTTTGTCTTGGTTCTAACATTCCAGTTTCAGAATTTAAATCATACTCATCACGCCAACTTCCAGGATGTATAAATACTTCTCCATCTTTAGCTTCAAAATATTTGTCATGAATATGACCAAGAACATGAATCTTGTATCTCCTTTTCCTTTTCTTTTGAACTTTCTGGAACTTATGCATAATTTTGTCAACATCCCAATGAGTTTTTTTAATTCTACGATAAAACTCTCTTAGTAACTCTTTAGGATAAGTATAAGTTGGATCATAATGATATCTTACTGGGTAATATAATATGCTCATCATTAAATGAATAAATCCTCTTAATGTTAATTTGTGTAATAATCCTGTATGTTTTGCAAACATTTCTTGTCTTGGAAAAATTCTTTCCATTACTGGATTTTTTTCTTTTTCATCCAAAAAATTACTAACTATACTAAAAGAAACCCAAGGGATGTTTAATATTTTTTTACCTTTATATGTTAAATACCAATATTTTGGATCAATCTTGTTAAGATAATCATACATGTGACCATGTTCAGCTAAAACTTCATTATGTTGATATTTTAATCCTGGAAAATGTACATTTGATCTATTATTTTTTCCACCAATCAATTTTTTAAGTTTTGATCTAACCTGTTTAAACATTAAATCTGCATCATGGTTGCCTATTACAAAGAATAAATGTTTATTTTGTTTACTTACAAAATAACTTAATGCATCAAATACTTCTTTATGAGCATTATAAATTAAATTTAATTTAGCTAAAGATGTATCTTTACAAATATGTCTTGGATAATGATGATTTTTTTTCTTGGTAATTTTTCCTTTTCCAATAAACTCTTTTTCTAAAATAATTGGGCATTTTAAGAAATCAAAACTGTCTCCATTAAACACTAAATCCACATCATTTTTTTTATTACTGAGCTCAAGAATTAATTTAGACAGGAGTTTATCACTAACAAAATCATCTGTGTATGTTCCACAGCCCATTTCTACATCTCCAAGAATAATGATCTCTTTCATTTTTTAGTTATATAAACATTAGTTAATCCTTTATTTATAAACTTTTTGTTTAATTATTACTGTTTAGTAGTCAAAATACTTGGTTTTGCAGATAACCTTATAAAATAATACCTGATTTTGTGGCGTTATGTCAAATAAAAAAGATATGTCATTAGGGGATTTAGTTTCCAGTTCAGCTAAAGCATTAGCTTTTACAGCTAGTTTAGGTGCATGTACTGTATTATATGCTAATATTCAAAGTTACTTCATCAGTTCATCGTTTATTTCAAGTAATTTTTCTGATGCTCATGAAATGATTGAAAATTATGATTCAACTAATAATTTATTTGATAAAGTATTTTCTTATGGTGGTTATATTGCTGCTAAGAATTGTATCGGAGAATAAATATTTCATACTAATTTACTACTGACATTTTTTTAATTTGAGATTTAGGGATCATTCTTTTCAAATAAGATTTTAATTTTTCTTTAACTTCTATCTCTAATTCAAGTTCTAAACCAATTTTTTCTACTTCTTTGTCCCAGTCAATATCAGGAAGTTTTGTAATAGTTCCTTTAAGTTTTCTACCAGCTTCTTTTATGTCTTTTTCAATCTTTTCAGCTTCAGGTGTGCCAAACATTTTAGTTGCAGGAAACTTAGTAAACGCGTTTGCGCCTGCTTGCATTAATAATCCGACTTCTTCATAACGTCTAGCTGTCGTACCTGCAATGATACCTAACTTTGGAAATCTGATTCTTGTTTGTGCAATCCACCACAAATAATCTTCAGTTTCCGGGCCATTACCATCTTCAAAAATTGTACCTTTAACTGGTTTTAAGGCATAGAATGTAATCCTGTCTAACTGGTATTTTTCAATGAAATTTACTAATAATTCGAAATCTTTTCTTTTTTCACCTAACCCAATAACCATTGTCATACTACGTTTGAAATCTTTAGCATAATCAAACATCTCTTCATAAGGTTTAATTGGTTTATCAGGGCATACAAAATCATGCAATTTAGGTTCAATAGTCTCTATAGAACTTACAATCCCTTTCACATAAGGTTTGAACAATTCTAAATCTTCTTTTTCAATAACGCCTAAATTTAACCAAATCTTTTCACCATAAACTTTACTAATTAATTTAATTCTTTTAAGTAATTCATCTCTTGGGAATATTCTATAGCCACCAGTAAGAAACTCTATTCTCCACCCTAATGCTTTTGATAAAATTGCTTCTACTAAATCAGAACTTAACTTTCTTTTTGCAGTAGGAGCATGTTTGATTTTATGTTTAACAGTTGATCTGAAACAGAATTTACAAGTACCCAGGTCACAATACCAACTAAGAAATATACATCTCCCATACCATGTTACTGGCTCGAAATTTTCATTGTACACTTGAGTTGCTTTCTGAAGCAATTCTTTTGTAGATTCTTGCATGTGTGTATATAGAAAAGGTCGTATTTTTAAAATTAACTTGGGAAATATTAATCTTTTATAGCATAACATACAGCTGATTCTGCTAAAATCTGTAATGTATCATAAACTTTGATATTAACATCTTTTTGAGTTATTGCCAAAGGAATTTCTGTACATCCTAATATAACTGCATCAGTTGATTTCATCACCATCTTTTTAATTATTGAAATAACCTCTCTTTTTGTTTTGCCTTTTACTTCTCCACTCATTATCTCTAAAATTAAATCTGTTATAAACTGGTAGTCTTCGTTTATTGGTGTTAAACATTTAATATTATTTCCATCTAATATCTTTTGGTAAAGTTTAAGTTTTAATGTTGTTTCTGAAGCAAGCAGGCCAACAATATTATGATTATCCAGTTTAATCTTTTTTACAGTTTCTTCCATAATACTAATTATCGGAATTGTAGATTTTATTCTCATCTCATTAATAAAGTAATGAACTGTGTTACAAGGAATTACAATAAAATCACATCCCGCTTTTTCTAAAATTTCAATTCCTTGCAAAAGTTGTTGTAATACTAATTTTTTATTAACTATTCCCAACTCATCAAAACCAAATAAAGGTAATGAATATATCACCATTGGTGGGAAATCTGTGTCTTGTGTAGCTTGATATTTTTTTTGACAATAATGTATTATTTTATAATAAAAATTAGCTGAAGTTTCTGGTCCCATTCCACCTAATATCCCTATTTTTTTAAATACCATAATTTCCCACCTTCATTTCTAAAGACAGGTTAAGAGATACAGAACCTGATAATTTTGCAACTATTTGCAGTAAATCTATAGCTGGTTGTACAAAAAAAAGGTTATTTGGTTCATAACTTTTTGTGATACTAGTTGAATCAGAGGTAGAATAAAAGAAAGGATATATGGTTTTTGTATCTATCCCTATTTTTTTAAGGATTGTCAATGTTCCTTTCTGTTGAGAAGCATATTGTTTATCAAGAATAGTTATACACCCTTCTGCCTGTTCTAATTTCTGTGAATAAAGGCATGCATCTAATAATGAACACATATATTTATCATTTGTTGGGTCATAAAGTATAATTTTACCTTTATGAAGAATAATTTTGCCATTTTGATTCTGACCAGCATAATAGTGTTTTTGAAGATATTTAATCACTTCTTTTGCATGTTCTACTAAATCAGATTCATATACAACTTTATCAGGAGCAAAACCCCATTGTGATAATGAATTAACATAATCATTTATATCCAATTCTTGTAATTTTTCTTCAAATTGGGGATTATAATCATCAATAAAAAGCCATTTTTCTGTTTCTGCTCCAAATAAAGTCAAATAATTAGATAATAGCTTTCCCCAAGTTGCACTTACTTGGTGATTTATATTTGGATGTTCATTAGTGTAAATATGTCCAGATTCTACAATCATTTTTGATTTTTTTTTATTTGTTGGAAATTTTAATTTTAGTATATTTGTCATTTTTATAACCTCACAAAGAATTTATTAAGACAATGCTAACAAATTATCTTCTTATAACAAGAAAGATTTTATGTTCATTTTTTAGACGTTTAATTGTTAATTTCATCTTATACAATATCTGTCATTGTAATAAAAATATATATTTAACGTCTCATTTAAAACAATATTTTACAGATTTGTTCTAAATAGAACAAATTAGTTAAATTTATATACTTGATTAAATTACTATTGTTTATGAATAAATCAACTACTGAATTAACTGTAGAATATATACAAGAACATCCTTATATCAAAAATTGTCTGAAGAAAAATTTAATCAACTACTCATCTTTAGCTAGATTAATCAGTAAAGATTTGAAAATTGAAAAAAAGTCATCTAAAGAAGCTATTTTAATTGCAGCAAGACGTTTTCAATATAAATTAAAAGCAGAGTTAAATAATGAAAAAAAAATAAAAGTAATACTAATTAAATCGGAGATTAGTATTAAAAATAAAATTGGTGTTTTAATCTTAAATAAATCTACTGACTTAGATTATCTCATTGAACTTCAGAAAAATGTTAAAAAAGAAGAAGGAATTATGCATGTTTTAGAAGGAACCGATAATTATACTATTATAACTCAAGAAAGATATATACTTAAATTATATGAAAAATTTGAGAATAATATAATTAAATCTCATGAAAATTTAGTTATCATTGATTTTAAATCTCCTGAAGAAATTGAGAAGATTACGGGTGTAATATCATATTTAACTTCTCTTTTTGCAGAGAATGGTGTTAATATCTTAGAATTTCTTTCTTGTTGGAGAGATACAATTTTTGTTATTGATAAAAAGGACATAAATAAAGCTATTGATCTCTTAAATTTTTAATTATAATTTTTTTAATATAAGACATCCAACACTACACGTTTTTGTTCTTTCTTTTCACTGTAAGTGTAAGGTACATATATTTTTTGATTAGTAAATGGGTCTATACTTGTATAATACATACATGTAGAAACGGTCATTGGTGTAGGTGTAAATAATTGTAAACTAACATTTTCCATACCTTTCAAAGCATTAGCTAATTTTTTTGCTTCTTTCATACTTGATCCAGGATGACCAGTAATGAAATAAAATGATAACTCTTTACCACTATTTAAACTATTAAAATATTCTATAAACTCATTCATTGATCCATCTTCTTTATTCATTAATTTAAGAACAGTTTGATTAACATGTTCCGGCGCGATTCTAAGAGTATCATAAGTATGGTGTTGAACAATCTCTTTAATGTATGCTTTTGGAGCTAAGTCGTATCGTATTCCACTTCTGATATAAACATTTTTTATTCCTGGCAATTTTCTAGCTTTTGTTAATAAGTTAAGTAATCTAGTATGACTCTTATCCAAATTTTCACATTTGATACAATCATTATGACATTTGTGGCAGTCCATTCCATACATATTAGCACTTGGTCCACCAAAATCGTCAATGTTACCTTTAAAATAAGGCAATCTTATCATTTGTTTAATCTCTTTTAATATAGATTCTTCTGATCGAGAAATAATCTTATCACCTTGAATAAGTCTTAACGCACAGAAATTACAATTTCCAATACAACCTCGATGAGTAACTATGCTGAACTCAAAACTTCTTAAATGTTCAACTGGTATTTTTCTGGTGAAAGGCATTTCATAATATTCATCCAAGTCTTTTGATGTATATTTTGGGGATTTGTATTGTAATATGTACCTTTTACCTGTTTGTTGTGCAATGTTTTGATGATTGTTTATCATTATTTGCATCTTACAAAATTGTTCTTTCGAATCGATAACTTCTTCTTCGGTTGGAAGTAGTTGAAAATCTTCAGGCAATTCTCTGGATATTATACATGTACCTTCAATATTGTTTAATTCTTTTTTATCTTTAATTCTTTGAGCAACTTCTAAAATTTGTTTTTCACCATTACCATAAACTAAAATGTTTGCACGAGAATCTAATAAAATAGATTTTCTTAACCTGTTCTGCCAATAATCAAAATGAGTAAACCTTCTTAATGTTGCTTCAGTTCCACCGATAACTATTGGAGTTTCTTTGAAATTTTTCCTAGCCCAATTACTAAACACTGTAACTGCTCGATCAGGTACATTTTCATCATAATCATTATATTCATCTTCTGCTCTTGACCTTTTCAATGGTGTATAATTTCTTACCATAGAATCTATTGCACCTGAAGTGATTCCAAAAAATAATTTTGGTTGACCTAAACTAATGATATCTTCTTCTTTAGTTGGTTGTTCAATAACACCTACTGTGTATCCTTTTTTTTCTAACAATCTCTTAAGGATTGCTACCCCTGACATAGGATGATCAAAGAAAACTTCGCCTAGTAGGAAAATAATGTCATATTGCATAAGGTAAAGAAAATAAAGGGAGTTTTAAATATGTTGTTAAGAAAGTTGATAGATATTACTTTTTTGATTTACTTCTTTTTAAATTGTGCTAAAATTGAACCAATGAATAATCCAAAAAATAAATTACTTAATAACATGAGTTCACCAATGTCAAAAATGAATTTTCTAAAAAGCATTAAGGTTAGCAAAATAAAGAAAACATACAATTCATAAAATTCTATCTTTTTTTTCATTAATATTAATTCTGGTTTAAATCCAATAATTATTCCAATAATAATAAGTACAATTATAATTAATAATAATAAATTGACCATCTTCTTCTATTTGCTCACTTTAAAAAAGAATATTGCTTCAAGGATTAAAGTTACAAATCCAGTGAATATACTTAATCCAAAAAGAATAATCGTTACCATTAAAATACCATTTACTATATACAAAATACCAATGTTTTTAGCAATACTCCCATAATATCTCTTTAATTTTAAAATTTCTTTTCCTGCAATAATTGCAATAATTCCCATTAATATCAAGGGACTGATAGCATATATCAAATTTGAATCTGAAATAACTGTGAACATTATTGAATAAATAATAGTAACTCCAAAATAAATCCACATCAGAATTTCTAATTTTTTTAATTTCTTTAACTTTGCAATTTCAATATAACCTAACATAATAAACAGGGAGAACATTGTTGATATTAATACCATTACTGTATAAATAATGTACATTGAATTACTTTGAAATAATGAGTATAATATCCCTATTAATACTGATGGGAAAACTAAAATTGCAGCTATTACTGCAGACCATGCTGATAATTTTAGATTCATATATTTTTAAATTCCTCTACAATTCTTGAAATAATTAAACCTATTATTGATCCAAAAACAAATATACTCATTAATGTAATCAAAAGATTGTCATAAATCAGTTCTTTTATTACTTTAACAATAACCCAACTAAAAAATATGTATAAATGAAAATAATTAATCTTTTTCTTAAATATAAATTCTGGTTTAAATCCTAATATGATCCCCCCAGCTAGAAAGGTGATTATCAAAATTAAGTATAAATTAAACATAAATCATAAACCTCATAATTTAATTATTAAATAGTAATTATTAATAAAATTAACCCCATTAAGATAATTATAACACCCATAACCAACCCTAAAGGTGCAAAAAACTTTCTAGTCATTTTTATCGCTTTATTAACACCAAAAATTTTTCTAATTAACCATGCTTTAGGCATTGTTTCAACATATTTTCTTGCATATTTAGAATCCCTAATGAATTTTGAAGAATAATATATGTTAAAAGAACCTATTCCAATTAATAAAATTGAATACATTAAATCTTCCATAGAAATTTCCAAATATAATCTATTACTTAATATTTAGTATTATACTTACATACATCAAATGTCTTTTACTTAACATTTTTCCTAAAAACAAGGTATATCTCATATATTTTAATCAATCAGTTTAAGATTTTCTTTTCCTATTATATCTCTTAGTTTTAATAAAAAACTGGAGGGAAAATATGAACGGCTTAGGAAATATTGTTGTGGCTGCAGCGTTAGCAGTAGGAGTTTCACAAACTATGGGTTGTGCAAGTACTTGTAATGACATTGAACGAAGAGGTGGACTAGTTGGAACATATACGTCTGACTATGTTGTAATTAGTCAAAGTGGTGGCTTAATTATGGACGTATATAAACTAAATGATGTGTATGTAGAAAGTGAAACTGGATCAGATGGGTGGCGGTTCGTTGATAACAAAGGGTACCCTACTTTTATTGGTGGTGACACTAAGACAATTAGGGTTGATGATCTGAACCGAGATGTCTGGGGTAAATACCACGAATATCATATGGAATTTGAATCAGAAACTTATCGGGACCTGTACAATCCAATGGATACTGAATAATTTTTTTTTTTTATTATATTCATCAATAAAAATCTTAACGAGGTAAAAAATAAAATGACATGGGATAGTTTTGATACATTTTTACTAGCATGTGTGGCAATAGGATCATGTAGCAATGAAAGTAATAACGGAATAGAAAGTAAATTATCTGAAACAAATCAACAATTGGAATCAGTAGGAAAGCAATTGAATAATCTTAATGAAAGTTTACAACAATATGGGGTACATATTCAATATGATGACTTGAATAATGATGGTAATTCACAAGAACCATTTATTGAATATCGTGGAGTAAGGTATGTTCCATTAACTGGAACTTGTTTATTTTTCATTTTCTTAACCATAATATATTTAAATGTTCTTTAATTCTCAAATTTTATGTCAAATGTAAGAGAATCATTAGTAGGGACAATTGATCATTTAGTTATAGAAAAAATTGAAACTTCCAATGTTTATAACTCATTTAGGAATGGAATTCATGCTTGGGAAAAAACTAAAGAATATAGTTTAGATTTCAAATCTGTTGCTTATGATCAACCTCTTGAAGCAATATTTGGAGCAATGCAAGCTGTTGGAGCAGGAATTAGTTTTGGTGCAATAACTCCATTATTATATGGTTTGATAAATAGTTCAAGTTTGGCTGAAGTTGGGATGTATTCTGTAGCTAGTGGTGTTTGTTTAGGTATTGGTACAGAACTATTAGGTAATGCTATGGACATAGCTCATATAGCTGAAAGAAGAATATATACAACTTTTCCAAGAAAATGAACATTTTAGGTTAAAGAATAAATCGCATTATATCTTCTTATCAAACAAATAACAAAACACTTAACCCAACTGCAAGTATGATCCCGAAAATGCTTATTATCCATTTACCATATTCTTTTCCACCAAATAAATAAGCAATACCACCTTTAACTAAGGTATTACTACAAACCGCTATTGTTATGGTTGTAACTGCAGCTTTAGCTGAAATATCTCCAGCTAATGAAAGTGATGCCATTGAAATAGTTATTGCATCTACATCAGCTAACCCTGATAATAAACCCGCTAAATATAACCCAGAATTACCTAAAATTATTTGCAAAAATTTTGCAATGAATAATACAAATGCGAAAAAAAGTCCAAACTTAATTGCTGGAATTAAAGCAAATGGACTATCAAAATCAACCTTTTTCTTTACTTTCTTTTGTTTCTTTTCACTTAAGTAAATAAATAGTACTGATGAAAATCCTGCTAATGCCATTGTACCAATAGGTAATATCAAATATTTTAAGAGTGATTTGTTAATTACTAACACTTCAAATAATACTCTTAAAAACATTGTAGATGATGCAATCATAACTCCTGCAACAAAAGGTTTGACAATTTTTTTTAACCTTTTTGATTCTAATGATAATGAAGAAGTTACAGCAGTACTTGAAACTAATCCACCTAAAAAGCCTGTTAAACCAATCCCTTTATCAGCACCAATATTTTTTATCAGAATATAACCAACATAACTTATACCTGTAATGAACACTACCATTAACCATATCTTAAATGGGTTGAAAACTGCAATTTCAGATAAGATTGCTGCTGCTTTTGGAAAACTGTTAATTAAATCATTTAATATCGGGAGATCTGTTAATGCATAAGATATATTTGGTAAAAGAGGTAAAACAACTAAACTAATAATTGCAAATTTCAATGATGCATAAAGTTCTTCCGATTCAATCTTTTTTGCGAACCCATGTAACTGGGGTTTAAATGCTAAAACTGTAGCTGTTACAATTGCAACAATAACTGAAAATGTTATATATCCTTTCATAACAAATATACCTAACAAGAAACATATTAAAGCAGATATTTCTGAAGTAATACCAGTATTACCTGTTTTATTTGAAACAATGACATATCCAGCAACAATTAATGCTATTACTGAAATAAATCCAACTGTAATTATAATGTCAAATCCTACGAGAACGTTTGAAATATGACCAATGAACGCACCGAATGAAGCTAGTAAAACAAATGTTCTAATGCCACCAAAATCTTTAATTTTTCTTTTTTGGAACTCATATTCTCTTTCAATACCTATGACTGCACCTAATGCTATTGCAAGAAAAAAATGTAATATTGTCATAGCTTCCAATCAACACACCTCTATATTAATAATATTTAATAGATATTTAAATGTTTTTAAATTAAACTGATAACAAGTTATAATTGTTTAAATATTTGAATAAAATAATTTAATCTAATATTATGTCTAAATTATCTAATAAATTAATCACTTCTGGCATTGAAAACATAGTTTTTTTAAGAATGTTCAGATTCGGATCTATACTATAATTTTTAGCAGTTTTAAAGTTTGTAGAATTTAAATTAGTATTTTCAAAACGACTTCTTTTAAGGTCTGAATCATTAAATTTAACTTTAGTTAAATTAGTTCCAAAAAAATGGCATTCAATAATCTCACAATTATTAAAAATAGTGTTTTTCAGGTTTAAATTAGAAAAATCAGACATGGATATCGAACAATTTTCAAAACTAAAACTAAATAAAAATTTGTTGCATTTTGAAAAATTTAATCCCAATATTTTACATTTTTTAAAATTACAATTTTGAATCTGAGTATTTTCTAAATAAACATTTGACAAATTACATTCTTCAAAAACACAATCAATGAAACTAGAACTTTTGAAAGATTTATCGGTAAAGTTATCATTTTTAAATATTTTAGATTCAAACTCTTTATTTTGAAATTCCATCATATTTGGATTATTTTGATACTTTATAACTTTTGCTTGTTTAATGTTTTAATTAATATGTCATTTATTTAGAATAAGCAATATCCATTGCTTCTCTGATTTTATCAAGACCTTTTTCATTAAATGCGATTCCTAGTCTTGGTGTTGCTCCAGATATTACAATTGCGTTGAAAATATTAGTGAGCGAATTTACTGAATAAATAATTCCATTTTTTCCTGTGCAGGTTGTTGCATGATATATCTTTTTATGAGTACTTTTTTTTGCATATTTTATTGTTCTTTTGATAACTGATATGTCTTGATTCCATCTCAATGGGTTCCATTCAGTTACATATTCATCAAATATCCCTCTAAGATTATCTATGTGGGCGGAAGGAAATTCATTATGTATTGTTGGGGCACAAACATTAACAGAAGTTTTTATATCTAATGAATTTACTATCTTTGTAAGGGCATTTTTAACATTTTGTTTATTGTTCCCATCACAATTATTACAATAACACCCATTTTTCATTATCCAAGGCATATCAAAAAATATTCCATCGTAATATCCCATTATATCATTTAATTCAGGTAAAAGAATATCTTCTATGTATCTTGAAGAAGGACACATTAAAGATAAAGGTTTGTTATTTTTATCTCTTTGTGCGTATTGTTTAAATTTATCTCTTCCAAAAGGACCAGTATATAATATGGCTTTCATTCCTTCATCATGAATGATAGATGTTATGTCTTTGGTCCTTTGTTTTTGAATACTAAAAAGTCTTCTGCCAGAATGTTCTATTTCAGTTGCACCTGTTTTTTTGAGTAGTTTGATATAATTTTGATATTCTTTTAAATTTATAGGTGCATGTAAATTAAATCTATGAGATAAATAATTTCGGAATACCATATTAAATAAGAATTATCATCATTATTATATAAATTTTTTTTAAATAATATTTCAATCATGTTTTTTCAACGATATTTTTATATACCTCTTAAATAAAACATATTGTTATGAAAAAAATGTTTTGGCCAGTACCGTCTACAAAGAAAAATGTTCCTAAATCAAAATTTAAAAAAGGTTTTGGTAGAAATAAAGAGGGTGGAAGATTTCATTGTGGAACAGATATTTTAGCAAAATATGGGTCAAATATCATAGCAATTGAATCTGGATTAATTAAGAATATTTTTTTATTTACATATCTGGAATTAGATCAATTCAATAAATATGAAAATACCTATGCAATTGCAATCCAACATGAAAAAGGTAATTATGCTTTATACTGTGAATTACAAAAACCGAAATTGAAGATTGGACAAAAAGTAAAAGCGGGACAATTAATTGGGAAAGTTGGAAGAATTTTTGTACACAAACCAAAACATACAATGTTACATTTTGAATATCATTCTAAATTGCCAAACTCTACAACTAAATGGTATAAAGGAAAAAGGCCAAAAAGTTTATTGAGTTCTACTAAATACCTCCAGTGTATCTAAATGTCCGAGTGAGTAATATTGTAATAAACATTGCATAGTTGTTGATGAAATAAATGATGGTCCTAATGAAATCGCTCAATAATTTACCGAACGGATTAAAAAAGTAATTGAATTTTTTGATTATCAATTTTGAAATGTTTTATTAATGAAGACCATCTTTAGATTTAAAATGGAGAAAGTTCAAGTAGAAGTAATTGTTTTTAGAAAAGTAAATAATTATTTTGAATTCCTAATCTTAAAAAGAATTGCAAGCAAAGGGGGATTTTGACAACCACCTTGTGGGCGTCTAGAAAAAGATGATAAATCAAACTTAAATGCTGCATACAGAGAAGTATTTGAAGAAACAGCAATTTTAAAAAGTCAAATAATCAAAGTTATTGAAGACGTACATTATTTTAAAATGGATGCACACTATCTCACACAAGAACCAATAGAACCAATAGAAGAATTTGTTTTTGCTTTTGAAGTTGAAAGTGATACTAATGTTCAAATTGATAATAATATCTCTGTTGAGCATGATAAATTTAAATGGGTTACATTTGAAGAGGCAATTAGTTTGTTAAAATGGGGCAATAACAGGGATGCATTTAGAAAATTGAATAAAATTTTGATGAATTAATTGTGATTAAATATTTTTTTAAAGTAATAACGATGAATTCTTATTTTGTAGATGTATATAAGCAGTTTAGATATTTAAGTGCTTTTGTATTTATTTTTACTTTTTAGATTATTTTTAATCTCATCTATAGTCTCTTCAATTGATTCTCCTTGAGTATCAATCAAAATTCCAAAATTATTATTACATACTAAATTATAAACTTCTTCAGCTACTCCCTCACCTATTGTTCTCTTACGATCTTTATCTCTTTGAATACATGTATTTAATGATGCTTTTAATGTGAAAATATAACTGTCAAATGTAAGATTTTTAATAAGATAGTCTAAAACTTCTTTATGATAAATACAACCATCAAAAATTACTATTTTATCTTTCTTAAGTAATTCTTTAGTTATAGGTATAACAATATCCAACCCCTTAATAAAATTTTCAGCAAGAATACAGGCTGAATTTGAGGCATAATGATCTAATTTATTTTCTTTCAGAACAGCATCCAAATCAATTCTTTCTGCATTTAAATCCTTAACAAGCCTTTTAGCACAAGTTGACTTTCCAGATCCTAGTGTTCCAGACAGAACTATGTAATAACTCATGGTATCGTAAAATTATTTTGTATTTAATTAATTTTCTGCTATATTAATTTTGAACAAGACTTAAACAAAAAAGTTTTGATTAAATTTATATAGTTTTATATTTATTATTTTTTTATGGCTGAAAAACCATCTATAGATTATGCAAAAGAACGACCTCCAAAGAATATTTTCCCTATTGAAAAACAGATGTTGGTTTTAGGTCAAATTAAAAACTATATCTATCATAATTTACCTCCAAATACAAAATTTCATAGAAAAAGGATATTTGGGTCTTTGGCAAAAGGAACATTTGGAAAATATGAAAGGAAATGGAAAGGTCGTAAATTTTCAGATGTTGATGTTTTATTTGTGGTTGATGATAATTTTAGACCACCACCAAAATGGAAAGTTCATTTTAAAGCTGAAACGAAAGTGTGGGTCGTTTATGATGTTGATGTAGTTCCAATTGCTACAGAAGATGAAACTGTTTTTGTGGATGTTCAGTATATTATTTTAACAAAAACATTTGCTAGTAAACCTGAAACCATTGCCAGAGCAGAAGAATGGGGGATTCCATTAAATAAGTTTTTAAGTAAGAATAAGTTTATACATTTATAACTTTCTTCTTAGCATCACTATTTTATTAACATAACGTTGCGTTGTTATGTGGGGAAACAGTATGACGCAGGCGCTTTTGGAATTTACTTCATATAAACCCAAGCAGATTTTCCACTTTTGAGAAAAACTTTTTGCCTTCTATAAGAATTTGTTTCATAATCATCAATTAAATTCAATTCTTTAGAACTTACTAAAAAAAACAATCCTTTAACATATCTGCCCTTTTTTGGAAGAATAATCGGATATTTATTATTATTTATTTTAATTTTTGATCTTGTAAAATCCAATAATACCTCTGATGAAGATTCTGCTATCCTTCCAAAAACAGATTTTTGTATTTCTGGTTTTTTTAGAGTTCCATAAACAAAAAGTTTTTCCATTATATTCTAAAGATGATAGTAATATAAAACCTTTTCGAAAAGCGTTGAGTAATATTGAACATGACACTTTCTAGGCGAACTTCTGTAGCTACAAAGCGGCTACAAAGTTTATTGAGTTGAAATAACAATCACTTCTATTTTAATAAAATATTTAAATAGTCATAAATTCTATATTTATTATGTATACTAAAAATTTAAAAGAACTTTCTTACAAAAATGTTGCTGAAGCTGGAGGGAAAGGATCATCTTTGGGTGAAATGCTTCAAGTTGGGTTTGTAATTCCTGATGGTTTTGTAATATTAGCTTCTACCTTTGATAAATTTCTTAAACAAGCAGGAATCGAAGCAAAAATTGAAACTGTGCTGAAATCAGTTAACATTGAAGCGATGCATACTGTAGAAGTTGCTTCAGAAAAGATACAATATTTAATTCTTAATGCACAAATTCCAAATGATATTGCAGAAGAAATTATCTCTTCATTTAATATACTTAATGCTAAATTTGTTGCAGTTAGAAGTTCTGCTACTGCTGAAGATAGTGCTGATGCAGCATGGGCAGGTCAACTTGACACTTTTCTAAATACAACTAAAGAAAATGTTATTGAAAATGTACGTAAATGTTGGGCTTCTTTATTTAGTCCTAGAGCTATCTTTTATCGTTTTGAAAAAAAGTTACATGATGAGCATGTATCAGTTGCAGTAGTTATACAAAAGATGGTACAAAGTGATATTGCTGGAATTGCATTCTCTGTACATCCCGTAACACAAGACCATAACCAAATTTTGATTGAAGCTGGATTTGGATTAGGTGAATCTGTTGTTAGTGGTGCAGTAACACCTGATAGTTTTGTTATTAACAAAAAAGATAATTCTATCTTAAGTAAAAGTGTTCATTCACAAACTAAAAAACTTGTTCGTACTTCTAAGAAAGGTGTTGATTGGGTTGATATTCCTGAATCTGAAGCTAGTCAGCAGAAGATTACAAATGAACAATTGTTTACATTATCTAAAGAAATAGAAAAAATTGAGTCTCATTATAATTTCCCTGTTGATGTAGAATGGGCAATTGAAAATGACATTATTTATATCACTCAAAGTCGCCCTATTACAACACTTGATTCTGCATCAATTGTAAAAAATTCAATTGTTAATGAAATCTTATCTGAAGAATGGAATAAAGATTGGGAAAATAAATATTCTCTCTTTCTAAGTTCTGCATCTTGTAAAACTTATTTTTCTCCAATGCAAAAAATTACTGGTTTTTGTTTTAGAAAGATTTTGATAACTCATAAAGAAGGGATTACAAGTTGTTATCACCTTATTGAAGACTATGAAAAATTTGGTAATCATCTAGCAGATATCATTGCAAAAGATCCAAGTACTGTTGAAAAGTGGGTCTTAGAACTTAAAAAACAAGCTGATACAATTCGTGAATTTATATCTAAAGTAGATATAAAAAAATTTAGTAATAGAGATCTTGTAAAAATTTGTGCATTGCTAGACATATTTGGTGCTTATCATATACCTAATAAAACTGTGATCAATTTTTTCTCAGAAGATTTGTTCAAAAAACATGCACCATTACTTGAAGAAGGAAGAAAATATATTGAAATAGTTTACCATGACATTGATTCATTTGGTGAAAAGTTAATTGAGAATATTAAATCAAAAAACCAAACCTATTCTATTGAAAAATTAAGTTCATTATTAATAGAAGAAGCATTTGAATTTTTTGAGAAAGGAATTTTACCTGACAAAAATATTCTCAAATCTCGTTTTACAGATTCAGGATTATTACTTACTAAATCAAATAAATCAACAAATATTTCAAAAGAAGATGTTAACAAAATAAAAAATAGTTGGATTGCAGAATTACAAACTGACACAATTAAAGGTAAAGGTACTTTTCCAGGTAACATTAAAGGTGTATGTAGAGTTATTGTAAATTATCGTAAAGATGCAAATTTGCAAGATGGAGAAATTCTTGTTACTGGTATGACTGATCCTAATTTTGTTCCATTAATGAAAAAAGCAGCTGCTATTGTAACTGATGCTGGTGGTCTTTTATCTCATGCAGCAATTGTTTCCAGAGAACTTAAAATCCCGTGTGTTGTGGGTACAAAAGTTGCTACATCACTTTTGAAGTCTGGTGATGTTGTTGAGGTTAATGCGGATATTGGGACAGTTCAAATTGTTAATAAAAAAGAGCTTACAAAAATATTTAGTAGAGAAAGGCCACTGATTTATTTTAATATGTGGAATGATTCTGATAGGATGGGTTACAAAGATTTTTTAAATTTAGATATAGAACAGAATTTTTTTGTAAAAGAAGAAAATAGTAAAACAAGCGTATATTATCTTCAAAATTTTTTAAGTATATTTGATGAAACATTAAAAGAAAATGTAAAATCTTCTCTTCCTAAGGCTCTTAAAAGAATGAAGCAAGAATGGACTTACTTAATTCCTTATCTAGAAGAGGAATCAAAAATTTCTAGTTACAAAGAATTAATAGAGTATTATAATCATTTAGTCTCTTGGTGGTCTGGGATGACTACTATGTTTACAGCTCCAGATATATGCAAAGAAGAAAAGATGATCTCTGAACTACTTGAATTACGTAAAGAAAGTGAAAAACATAGTGATAAAATGTGTTCAGTAATGACTAATTTTTTAAAAAATAAATTTCCTTTAGAATATTGTATTATTACTATTGATGAAATTAAAAAACTTAATGATGGTAAAGATATAGATATTTCAATTATTAAACAAAGAAAAAAAGGATATGTTATGGATAATGGAATTATTAAAGTTAATTCTTCATTTGATGAAATTATAATTCAAAAAGGCTATTCAATTTATAATCCAAACAAAATCCCTGATGGAGATGTAATTATAGGAAATGTTGCGTTTCCGGGAAATATTTCTGGAAAAGTAAAAATTATAAAAATTTCAAATGATCTGAAGAATATTGAACAAAATGATGTTATTGTTACTGAAATGACTAGTCCAGATTATGTACCTTATCTCAAAAAAGCAGCAGCTATTATTACTGATGAAGGTGGTATTACTTGTCATGCTGCTATTGTATCTAGAGAATTAGGGATTCCTTGTGTTATTGGAACAAAAAATGCTACATTAATCTTAAAGACAGGAGATATAGTTGAAGTTGATGCCAAGAAAGGAATAGTAAAGAAAATAGATTAACTTTTCTCAAGAATTATAAGCTTCTGATAATACACAAGCCTTTACCGAGTGCTTTGCATTATGGCATTCGCCTAACGATGAATTTTTGTATGGTTTAATCATAAAAGGTAATAACCTAGTATGACCACTCAATTAAATTAATCTCTTGTTAAGTAGACATACCTAGTTGGATATTTAAGTGCTTCTGTTGGTTAAAAAATTAATTCTGGTATCAAATTTTGTAATATATTATACTCTTTTAAAACATCACTTTTTAATTTTCAACAAATACCTCGTTGATTGAAGGGTTTAATTCAATTTTATTAATTTTTCCAACTTTAGTTTTTATGATAACTCTTTTCAGAGATAATTTTTCAATGATTCGATGAATTTTTACCCTATGCAAACCAGATTCTGTCTCAAATTTTGATTGATTAAGTTTACCTTTATTTTTAATTAAAATATTAATTATTACTCGTTCATCAGATTCTAAGAAATTTAGCAATTCATTTATATCTTTAGTAAAACTTTTCTTTTCTTTAATTTGTTTAGAAACAATAAGATAAAAAGAGAAAAAACCTACAAAAAGTCCTAAAGATGATAATATTAAAATCATATATGGGATCGGAATAAAACAACCACAAGCATTCCCTCTATTAATAGCATCAGAAACATAAACTGTTAAAAAAGAAACAGTAAAAACAAAACCTAATATAATCGAAATCCCTAGATATATTGCTTTAATTTTCTTTAATTTCATTTTTTGTAACAACAAATTAAGTATAATTACAACTTATGTAACAATATGATATTAAAAAATGTTTTGGTTTTATTGGGGCTGTTATTGCTATTTGGGTGTAATGTAGGTGGGGCTGAAACACTAAATTCATCCAATATTGAAATGATTACTATCACTTCTTCAGGAAATTTTTCATATGAAGAATGTATAAATAGAAATTTAGAAGATCAATACTTGATGTTGGAATCAAAATACTGTGGACATTGTCAAAAATCATTACCTCTCTTTTTAGAAGTATGTGAAGAATTGAACTTAACTTGTAATGTGATTGACATATCTGAAGATATTGAAAAAGAAAAATTAGATTATTATAAGATTAATATTATGTATACTCCAACTTTTGTTTTTGATTGTAATTATTATGTCGGTGCAATGGAAAAAAGTGAATTCTTGGAGGTATTGAAATGAAAAATAAGAAAATAACTATCTTTTTAATTTCAATTGTTGCATTACTAACTTTTTTCTTTTTAACAAAAAATTTATCAGTTAATATATTAGATAATTTAGGATTGAATCTTCCATTACCCCTATTTACAATAATAATTGCATTAATTGATGGATTTAACCCTTGCAATTTATTTGTTTTAACATTATTATTAAGTTTAATGTTAACAGAATCTCATTCAAGAAAAAAGATATATTTAGTAGGATTTAGTTTTATTATAGTAATTTATTTATTTTATTTTCTTTTTATGGCAACATGGCTTAACATTTTCAAATATATCGGATTTATAGACCCATTAAGGATAGGAATTGCTATAATTGCTATCACTGCTGGAATAATTAATTGTAAAGAGTTATTCTATTACAGAAAAGGGATTACTTTAATGGTTCAAGATAAACATGTTGGACCCTTAAAAAGAAAAATCCAACATGTTGCAAAATTAATAAATAAAGGTTCAACACTTACGCTTATTGGTGCTTCAATAGTTCTAGCAATTTTTGCATCATTAGTAGAATTACCTTGTACTGCTGGATTTCCAATTATTTATACTGGTGTATTAACTGGAGTAATTCTAGAGAACAGTTTATTTTATTATCTTTATTTGGCATTATATAATTTAATTTATGTATTACCACTAATAATAATAATTAGTTTACTTGGCTATATATTTCATGGTAAGCAAATTAGCAAGAGAACAATGTCTTTAATAAAATATATTGGGGGATTTATAATGTTGTTATTAGGAATAATATTACTAATTAATCCTAGTTTGTTAGGTGTTTAAATGAAAATTTCAACTGCTAGTACAATTTTAGGAAAATTATGTGATATTACAAGAATTAACAAAAAATTTCATCAATATCAACCAGTAATAATTGAATCAAAAGATAATCAAATTATTAGTCCGGTAGAAGCAACAATAAATCATGTTGGTAATATTTCAGAAGAAGGAATATTATTAACAAAACAAAATAAAACAGTAAAATTAGATAATTTAATTGGGCAATATGCAGAAAATTTTTATGGGTGTAAGTATATTAATTTTTACTTAAGTCCTTTAAATCGTCATTTTTGGGTAACTCCTACAGAAGGAAAATTTATTCATATACAAAAAAATGAAGGAAAATCTAAATGGCCAGTATTCATTGGACTTGAAGATTTAATTGGTATTGAAATGTTTAGTGAAGCTGTAATTCAAAATTCTTCAATTGGTATGATATATCAAACAAATGAATATGATGTTGCTATGATAGCAGTTGGATCACTTAATGTTAATAGGATACATACTGATTGTAAAATTGAAAACCAATACGAAAGAGGTGTCCCAGTAGGATATTTTAGTTTAGGTTCAAGCATGTTATTATGTTTCCCGCGAGATTTAAAAACAATAGTTTACAGTGGTCAAAAAGTTAGAATGGGACAAGCAATATTAATCTGATTATTCAAAATACATAGAAAAGTTTATATATGGTTGTGCATTATTATGCGTAATGGCGAGGCCAAGAAAAATAAAAAAAATAGAATTTCAGCCAGAAATAACTTACTTTAAACCAAGAGCAGTTCCTTTAAATCAACTAATTGAAGTAGAATTAACTTTTGATGAATTAGAAGCATTAAGATTATCAAACATTAAAAAATTATCTCAAACAGATGCTGCAAAAAAAATGAAAATTCATCAATCTACATTTCAAAGAACATTAACAAGGGCAAGAGAAAAAGTGACTGATGCTTTAGTTAATGGAAAGGCAATAAAAATTCATGGAGGTGAATATAAAATGCCAAGAGGAGATGGTACTGGACCAACTGGGTTTGGTCTTGGTGCAGGAAGAAATTTTGGAAAAAACAGGGGCATGTTTGGCCAAGGTAGGATGAAAGGTCCATTTTCAGCAGGACCCAATGGTGTTTGTGTCTGTCCAAAATGTAATTTTGAACAAAGACATGATATTGCTCAACCTTGTAATAAAATTAAATGTCCTAAATGTGGGGCAGAGATGGTAAGAAAATAAAAATGGAAATAGCAATAAGTACAAATGGAAGTAATTTAGACTCGTTAGTTGATCAAAGATTTGGAAGATGTAATCATTTTTTAGTTATTGAACTTTTAAATCAAAAAAAAATTAATTTCAAAGTAGTTGAAAATGAAGGTGCAAAACAAGGTCATGGTGCAGGAATTAAAGCAGCTCAACAAATTAATGAATTAAATGTAAATTTTGTAATTACTGGAAATTTAGGACCAAATGCATCAAATGTTCTAAACCAATCAGAAATAAAAGTATATCAAGGATCAGGTAACATAAGAGAAGTTATTGAAAAATTTAGCAACAATGAATTAAAAGAAATTTCTCAAACAGTTGAAGGACATTCTAACATAAAAAATGTTACAAATGAATCAGATGAAAGAATATTTTTTCCATTAATCAACGATAAAGGGATTGATTCTGAGATTTCAACTCATTTTGGCCATGCACCTTATTTTGGTATATATAATAATATTAAAAAAGAACTTAAAATAATTGATATGAAATTAGACCATACAAATTCGGTAAAGTCGCCTGTTGATCAAATTATAGAAACTGTTAATCCAACAACTATTTTTGCATTAGGAATTGGAGCAAGAGCAATTCAATTATTTAATGAAAAAGGTATTTCAATAAAAACAGGGAATTTTAAAATTGTTAAAGAAGTTATTGAAAATTGGGGCCAGTTAGATTCACAAGTTCAAAGTTGTGCTTATGGTCATAATTAAATAAATTATAAAACCTAACAACTGATTGCCTCAGAAAGTAAATCTTTCAGTGCAGATCATTTTTTTTAATTTGATTTTTGGTTATTCCTTATAACTAATGATAATCAGTCAAGGGACATAATAAAGCAAAGAAGGAAATAAAAATGTGGATTAGATTATCGTTTTTACAAAAGAATTTGGTATATGCAATTCCAATTTCTTTAATTTTAGGAGTATTGTTTGGATATTTAATTGATTCTTCAGTTTTAAAAATATTAATTCTTCCATTAACTATATTAATGATTTATCCTATGATGGTAACTCTGAACATTAAATCTTTGTTCACATATTGTAAACCAAAAACACAAATATTAATTCAATTAGTTAATTTTATTATTATACCTTTAGTTGGTTTTGGTATTGGATTAGTCTTTTTAAAAAATACCCCTTATTTAGCATATGGGCTTTTGTTAATAGCTTTACTTCCTACAAGTGGAATGACTATTTCGTGGACTGGATTTGCAAAAGGAAATGTTAATCTTGCTATTAAAACAACAATTATTGGATTAATATTAGGTTCATTATTAATGCCTTTTTATACTGCATTTTTTGTAGGTCAAACAATTAGTTTGCCAATCCTTAAAACATTTATTGAACTTGGAAAAGTAATATTTTTACCTTTGTTATTAGGTTTTATTACGCAAATTATTTTAAAAAAGATATATGGTGAGATGCATTTTAATAAAAATATAAAATCAAAATTCCCATTATTATCAACTTTAGCAGTTATAGGGATTATTTTTGTTGCTATGGCTTTAAAATCAAAATCAATAATTGCTGATCCATTAGAAGTACTTTATTTATTGATTCCATTAATCCTTTTTTATATATTTAATTATTTTTTGACCTCAATTATTGGAAAATATTTTTTATCAAGGGAAGATGCAATAACTCTTGTGTATGGGTCTGTCATGAGGAATCTTTCAGTTGCTTTAGCAATTGCATTAATTGTTTTTGGAGATAATGGTGTTGAAATTGCATTAATTATTGCTGTTGCTTATGTTATTCAAGTACAATCTGCCGCATGGTATATTAAATTTTCAGAGAAAGTATTTGGTGTGATCCCAGAAGATGTTATAAAAGATATCGTAGAAGAGGGGCTTTTTGCTTTACATAATAATTTAACACTATATGATGTGATTAAATTGCTTGATGAAGAACATATTAATTCAGTTGCAATTTTAAATAGAAAAGAAAAGATAGTTGGATTAATTACTAGTCAAATAATTATAAATTTATTAGCAGATAATAAATCTCTAAAAACAAAATTAAGTGATATAAAATTACCTACCCCATTACAAATTAATGAAAGAACTCCCATTAAAAAAGTTCTTAGTATAATGAAACAAAAACATAAATACAAAGTTTTAGTTATAAATCAAAAAGGAAAAATTTCGGGAGTACTTACAAAATCAGAGATTATTAGTAAGTTTGCAGGAGAGATAAAATGAGTAAATTAATTAGGATTGAAACAAAAAAAGAATTAAAAAGAGTTATTGATGAAATTAAAAAGAAAGCAAATAATTTTAATTTTATTATTAGAAATATTTTTGATATGTCTGAAGAATTTAAAAATCATGGGGTTGAAGTCGCAAAAGATTTTGAATATTATTCTATAATGCTCTGTAATCCTTTTAAAGCATATAAAAACAGATCTGAAAATCCAATTAGAGGTGCAGTTCTCATCCCACCTAAGCAGATTATTTTATATAAAAAAAATGATAAAACAATAATAGCATATATGTCTGTTGAAAAAGATGATATTAAAAAAATCTTACCAAATGATAAACTATTTCAAAAAGGATTATCTGAATCTTGTATGAATATTACAAAATTAATAAAACAAATAGCTGAATAAAAATGAAAAAAAAGATATTCAATGAATTAAAGAAACATTATCCTTTTACTTTGTTTGGAGCAATTACAGGAATTATTATAATGATATTATGTTATAAAATTCCTTCAGAAACATCTTATGAAATATTCTATATTTTGCATCCAATCCATGTAATACTTAGTGCATTAGTTACTGCTTCAATGTACAAGATTTATGCAAAAAAAGTAAATCCTTTTGTTTTAATTTTGATTGGTTATATGGGTTCAGTTGGAATTGCTACACTTAGTGATTCAATAATACCTTATATTGCTGAAATAATGTTGGATCTTCCAAATAAAGGAATTCACATTGGATTTATTGAAAAATGGTGGTTAATTAATCCATTAGCTTTTTTAGGTATAGCAATTGCTTATTTTAATCCAACAACTAAATTTCCTCATGCTGGACATGTATTACTTAGTACTTGGGCATCTTTATTTCATGTTATGATTGCATTAGGAACAACATTGAATGTTAGTCAAGCTATTTTAATATTTATTTTCTTATTTATTGCTGTGTTAATACCTTGTTGTATGAGTGATATTATTTTCCCACTTTTATTTGTAAAGAGGAATCCATGATGGTTAAAATAATTGGAATTACAGGAGGAAAAGGAGGAACAGGTAAATCTACTGTAGCTACAGCAATTGCAATACAATTATCTAAAAAATATAAAGTATTGCTTGTTGATGCTGATGTTGACTGTCCAAATGATCATTTAATTTTAAATTTAAAAAGAAAAGAATACGAAATAGTTCAACAAAGAATACCAACATGGAATACAGATAAATGTATCAGCTGTGGTTTATGTGGTACTGTTTGTAAAACAAATGCTATTGTTAATATTCCAAATAAAAGTCCTATGTTTATTAGTACCCAATGTAATGGATGTGGTGCTTGTTTTTTTAAATGTCCAGTTAAAGCAATAAGTTGGACAAATAAAGAGATTGGAAAAATTTATTTTAATAATGAAGATAAAATACACTTTTTATCTGGAGAACTAAAAGAAAAAGAACCAGTTTCAGAATTTATTGTTAACTCATTGAATGAAATAATTACTAAAATCTCTCAAAATTATGATTATATTATAATTGATACTGCTGCAGGAACTCATTGTCCAGTAATAGCTGCATTAGAAATGTGTGATGAAGTACTTGCTGTTACTGAACCAACACCATTAGGGAAACATGATTTAGAAGTAATATTAAATTTATTAGTTAAGTTAAAAATTAAATCAAATATAATTTTAAATCGGTCAGACATAGGAGATAAAAAATTTATTGAATTACTTTCTAAAGAGATTAATATAGATATCATCTCTGAAATTCCTTATTCAGAAGAAATTGTAAATAATTATGCTAATGGTATCCCTATTGAAAATAAACAAATTAATGAAATTACTAAAAAAATAATAAAATGAAAAAAATAACTATATTATCAGGAAAAGGGGGAGTTGGAAAAAGCAGTATTCTAGCTTCTTTAGCAATTACTATTTCAAAAGAAAAAAAAATCATCTGTGCAGATTGTGATGTAGATGCATCTAACTTAGCATTGGTGTTAGGGGCAGAAAAACAAGAAGAATGGGAAAATTTAACAACAAATAAAGAAGCAGTTTTTGATTTGACTAAATGTAATTCATGTAAAAAATGTTTTGAAGAATGTTATTTTAAAGCAATTGGCTGGAAAGATGATAAACCATACTTAAAAAATTTTAGTTGTGAAGGTTGTGGCACTTGCCAAATAGTTTGTCCACAAAATGCAATATCATTAAAAGAGATTAATAATGCTAAAATGGGCTATTCTAATACAAGATATAAGTTTAAAGTAGTATCTGGTCAATTAAATGTTGGAAGTTCAGGTTCAGGAAAAGTAGTTTTTAAAGTTAGAAAAAAAGCTGAAGAATTATTTAACAATTGTGACCTAATGTTAATTGATTCAGCTGCTGGGATTGGTTGCCCAGTTATCGCATCAGTTTCTGGAACTGATCATGCAATTATTATTACTGAACCAACACCATCAGGAATATCAGATATGAAAAGAGCATTCAAAGTAGTAAAACATTTTAAAATACCTTGTAGCATAATAATTAATAAATGGGACATTAACGAAATTAATTCAGGAAAAATTGAAGAGTTTGCTAATTCTAAAAATATTTGTATTATTTCAAAAATACCTTTTGATAAAAAGTTTGCTAAAGCTTTAACAAAAATGATACCAATAATTATTCTTGATAAAAATTATGAAAAAATATTTTTAGATATTAAAGAAAAATTGTTTAAAGAGATTTATATAAATGGGAAAATTTAATGAATCTATCATAAAATCATTGAAAAGTTTATGGAATGCTTTCCCTATTTTAATTGGAATAATATTATTAATTTCATTGATAAATGTTTTAATACCAAAATCTACTTATTCTTTGATCTTTACTGGGAATTATATCACTGACTCTTTTGTTGGTGGGATATTAGGTAGTATTCTCGCAGGAAATCCAATTACAAGTTATATTATTGGGGGAGAATTACTTAATGAAGGAATTAGTTTAATTGCTATTACTGCATTTTTAGTATGTTGGGTTACTGTTGGACTAATTCAACTTCCAGCAGAAATAACAATACTTGGGAAAAAATTTGCAATCATTAGAAACTTAATTTCATTTATATTTTCAATAGTTATAGCTATAATAACAACAATGGTGGTGAATTTAATTTGAAAAATAAATCTTCTTGGTTATTTTTATTAGGGTTAATTATTATTTATTTTATCACATTAATATTTAAACCATCTAAATTTTATGAAGCATTAAGTTATTTTTCAAACATAATGTTAATCATATTACCTATATTTATTCTAATTCTAATTTTAATGGTTCTAATAAATTATTTTGTTAAAACAAAAAGATTAATTAAGATTTTAGGTAAAAATTCAGGGATTAAAGGATATGTACTTGTTATTATTTCTGGGATTATTTCATCCGGACCTATTTATATCTGGTATCCTTTACTTAAAAATTTAAATGAAAAAGGAATGAAAAAAGGATTAATTGCAACTTTTTTGTATTGTAGATCAATAAAAATACCTTTATTACCTTTGTTAATATTATATTTTGGATTACCGTTTACAATCATATTTAATCTATTGATTATAATCGGAGGAATTGCACAAGGAATCATATTTGATATATTTAAAATTGAATAAAAAATGAACTATTATGGGTTTTTTGCATTATGCTTTGCACTCAACAATGAATTCTTATTATATAAGTAGAAATGATGTTTAAATATTTAAGTGCTTTTGTTGGTTAATGTTTAAATTAGAATAAAATAATCTTTTTTTATAAAAATCGAAAGATTCATATATCAACATATCAACAAAGAGTGATATGAACAGAAAACAAAATTTAAAATTATTAAAAGCATTATCTGAAGAAACAAGATACAGGATTATTGAAGTTTTATTAAAAGGAGAATTTTGCGCTTGTAAAATTCCTACATTAATTAGAAGAACACAATCTAATACTTCTATGCATCTTTCAAAACTAACAGATGTTGGGATTGTACAATTTCGAAAAGTTGGAAAAACTTCGCTATATTCAATTAAAGAAGAATTAGTATATGAAATATTCAAAATATTGGGTCATGGAGTCAATATAAAAACAAAACAACAGGGAAAGAAGACTATGAAAATTGAATTATTAGAAACTGGATGTTCAACTTGTATTGGACTTGAAGATAATGTTAGAACTGCATTAGAAAGATCTGGTAAGAATGCTGAGATAATTATTATTAATGAATTTAATGATATAATAAAAAAAGGTGTTATGTCAATACCCGCAATCATTATTGATGGAAAAATTAAATCATCAGGTAAGGTTGTTAGCTCTGAGATAATTGAGGGATGGTTAAATGAAAAATAATCATGTTCTATTCTGTTTTGGTCTAATACTTATACTTTTTTTAGCAGGTTGCTCAAATAATTTAACAGGCGAGGTCACATTAGAAACTGAAGAAAATTATATTAAAAAATAGAAGTATACCACTTTCACAGTAATAACCAATGTAATGTATGCAAAACAATTGGTGCAAATTTGGATGAAACTATAGAAAGATATTTTTTAGATGAAGTTAATTCTGGAAAAATAATTTATGGCCATATTAATGTTCAAGATCCCACAAATAGTGAAATAACTGAAAGATATGGTGCTACTGGAACATCTCTTTGGATAGGGGTTTATGATATAAATGGATTTTATGCTGAAAATGATCAATCAATTTGGTATAAACTGAATGACAAAGAAGAATTCATAGATTATTTGAAAAATCTTATTGAAAAACGACTATCTGGAGAGATGAATTAATATGACATTTATGGGTTTTATGGAGTTAATGGGTAAAAGTAATATTCCCATTCTAGCTGCTTTTTTTATCGGTTTAATGAATGCTATTAGTCCTTGTCCTTTAGCTGCAAATATTACTGCTATAGCTTATATTAGCAAAAAAATTGATAATAGTAAACATACAATTATAGTGGGATTATTGTACACTTTTGGTAGAATGTTTACTTATGTTTTAATAGCATCACTTATTATCTGGTTTGGTCTAAATATTCAAATAACTTCTCTAACTCTTCAAAAATATGGTGATAAAATATTAGGGCCTTTTCTAATTATCCTAGGGTTAATCATGTTAGATATTATAAAATTTGGATTTTTCAAGAAGAGTGATAAATTCAACAAATTTAAAGAAAAACTTTCAACTAAAGGATATTTTGGAAGTTTTATGCTTGGTGCAATCTTAGCATTAGCATTTTGTCCATTTAGTGCAGTGTTATTTTTTGGTATGCTAATACCTCTTGCAATTAGTGCAGGTGATGGAATTATAATCCCTTCAATATTTGCTATAGCAACAGGATTACCAGTCATAATATTTTCATTCATTTTAGTTTATAGTATTAATAAACTCGGAACAGTAATGAACTATGTTAATAATTTTGAGAAAATTGTAAGGAAATCTACTGCAATAATAATAATTCTAATTGGATTATATTATGTGTATAAATTGTTTTTGTGAGGTACTAAAAATGAAAAATAAATGGGAAGATGTAAGTGAAATGATTGACTATTCTAAAGGTGGAATAATAAGTAAAGTTATTGAAAAAAACGATATTAGTGATGTGACTCTTTTTTGTATGTCAAAAGAAACTGAGATCTCTACACACACATCAACAAAAGCAGGTTATGTTTATGTTGTTGAAGGTAATGGCATATTTAATCTTGAAGGTGAAGAGATTCATATTAAGCCAGGTATATTAATATTCATGAGTGCAAATGCCAAACATTCATTGAGTGCAAAAGAAGATACGTCATTTATTTTAATTTTAAATAAAATCTAGCAATTTACTAAAAACTCTACCGAATACCTTGCATTATGCCAAGCACTCAACAATGAACTCTTATTATATAAGTAGAAATGGTGTTTAAATATTTAAGTGCTTCTGTGGTTAATATTACCCTTATACAAGCAGTGAATGAAATATTTATGATAATTAGAAGAAGATTCTTTTTATTGCATATATCACAATGAGTAATGTACTTTGTATGGCCACAAATAAACGAAAGTTTTAAATAGTTTTGTGCACATACAGACATTATGACATATGTTGAAATAATTAAAAGAAATAAGAAAGAATATTATTATGTTACCAAAAACATTAGAATTTCGAATAATAAGTGGAAAAAAGTTAGATCTTATTTAGGTGATAAAAAACCAACTAAAAAAGATATTTTCAATGCTGCTAAAGATATTGAAGGTAAGATTAAAGAATTAGGTTTAGATAAAGATAAATCCCCCTATAGATATCTTAATGAGATTGATGCTGAACTATTACAAGATTTAAAAAAAAGTTATAAATCTTGGTTAGATTCAACTCCGGAAAGTATAAAAAATAAAACTAATGAAAATTTTATGATTCGATTTACCTATAACAGTAATGCAATTGAAGGTAACAGATTAACTTTAAGACAAACTGCATTGATCCTTAAAGATAAAGTAATTCCTTCTGGTGTAACTGCTGGAGACTATAATGAAGCAATTAATGGGAGAGAGTGTTTAGATTATATTAAAGAATATAATAAAAGTTTTAGTAAATCACTACTACTAAAAATAAATGAAATTCTTACAAAGAATACAGATGTAGTTTATGGCGGAAGAATAAGGTTTTTTCCGGTAGAAATCCAAGGTTCTGACCATAACCCTCCTGGAGAAAAAGAAGTCTTAAATCATGTTAATAATATGATGAAATGGTTTAGTAAAAATAAGAATAGTTTACATCCTTTTGAATTAGCTGTAATTTTACATCACAAGTTAGCTTGGATTCACCCTTTTGAAGATGGAAATGGGAGAACAGCTAGAACTGTAATGAATTTTATATTAAGTAAGAAAGGATTTCCTATGTTTTTTATTCCTTTTGATAAAAGGGAAGAATATTATTCTGCTTTAGAAGAAGCTGACAAAGAGAATTATACAAAGTATGTTTCAATGATGTTAAAATTAGTTGTTGATCAAGTCAAATCTTATGGGCACAAGAAAGAGAAAAAATAGTTTGTATGGGCACATATTGGGTAACTTTTAGGCTTTTTATGGTCACCTGAATAACTTGGAAGAAAATTAGGGTTGAGAATAAACGCCCCGGCCGTCCGTCAAGTCTTGGATTTTAACAATATTTAGGATTTTGATCTTTAATCGGGAAAAAATTATATTTATATTGTTTAAATATTTGTAATGTATCGTAAGAAATAATTTCTTCTGCAAAGTTATTTTTTAGTTCAGTCATAATTTCATTTAATTGAGTTATATTTGTAACATCTATATCTAGTTCATAGTTCCAAGAACCCATCATTCTTACTACATTAACTATATTATTTTGTTGATATGATCTATTGAAAAATTCTTTTTCTTTTTGTAAAGATTGAAATCTAATTTGCAGTAAGATTTTATAAGATTGAATCTCTAATAATCCTTTATTTAGACTAACTTTAGATCCTTCAATAATTTTGTCTTTAATCAATTTCTTTAACCTTCTGTGAATATTGTCTACCGGAGATTTTAATTCTGATGCAATTTTGATTATTGGTTTTCTTGCATTTTCACAAAGTTTAGATAATATTGCTTTTTCATATTCATCTAATTTATAATTTTGAGTTTTTCCTCCCCAGAATGGGGAATATTTGTCTGTTCTTTTTTTGTCTACAATATAAGTTCTTTTTTGATGTCTAATATCTATATGATTTAAAGGTGTGACTTCATGAATAAATTTTTGGTAATCTTTTTGGATTTGATTATTGATTTCAAATGATTCATAATTGTCTTTTGCTATTGTTCCAATAATTAGATCATATTTTCCATAACAAGTTACAATCCAAGCAATATTTTCATTTTTTTTAAAATCATTAATCATAATATTTAATTCTTTTTCAGAAATGTTTCTTAATTTCAAATATAATTTGTAAGCTGAATAGCCGAGTTTTGGTCCGTTAATCATTAAGACAAATTTGTTAATTATTCCTTTTTCTTTTAATCTGTCAATTCTATATTTAACTACTTCTTTTGAAGTTTTAGTTTTTTTTGCAATTTGTGAATAAGACTGTCTTGCATCTAATTCAAGTTGATATAAAATTTGTTTATCTTTCAAATCTATTGATTTTATCATATTTTTATTAAAATCGTCAATTATATTTAAATATTGCGTTTTAATTGCATTTATTAAACGAAACTTTTATTTATCTTTTAAATCCCCTATTTTTAAAATGATAGAAAGGTATGATAATGTATATCGGCGCTGTAGAATTGATTTCAAAGAGATTTTAAAAGTTAGATCTAGAATTACTCAGGGGGATTTTCCGATAAGGCTTGAGCATTTAACTTTTTTATCTCATGTTTCTAAATCTAATGCTTGTCATGCACTGAGCTTTCCGATGGAAGAGTTGGCAAATCATATAAAATATTTAAGAGACAATGATTCTTTTTCGGAGAGATTTAAAAGAGAAAATGATTTTTATAATTCTAAGCCATATGGAGAAGGAGTTTTATTAAGAAGAAGGGTTGGGCTCGGTCAAATTACTCTTTCTGATGCAAAACTAGAGCAGATTTTAGGATTAAGAGAATTATTATTTGTTTTTGGTAGGGAGATTTTTCCAGAACAGATTGTGTCTATTCCTGATTTGCCTGAGATTGGCACTACTCCATATTTGTTACCTTTTTTCGTTGTAACTGAAGTCACTAACAGCAGTAGAGAATATTACTTAACATCAGAAAGAGATTTTACTCTACAGTTTGGTTCTTTATCAACAAAAGAAATTGATGCATTGTTTGAAAGAAATATTACAAGAATAAGTCCGAGCTCAACTCCAAATTTAGGTTCTAAACAAAGAGAAAAAGATTTTAGGAAATTAAGAAGAGAAAGATTATCTTTTGATTATGGTAGTCAAATTTTGATGGAAGAATTAGAAGATGGAACTTATTTATCTCCTGTTTATTTAAGAAAATGGCCTCACCCAACAATAAGATTTGGAAGAAATACAAATTTAAGAAGCAGGCCTAAACCAGAAGAATATTTCTTGGCAACAACAAATCCTAATGAAATTTCAATTTTAACTGAACGTCTTTTATTTGGTAAAAAGATGCCGAGTAGTTATAGGAGTTTAAGGTCTTTATTTGGGGGAATCATTATTGAAGGTGATACTAGAAATACAGGGTATTTTATAGGGGGAGGAATTTTTGAACCAAGATTAATTATTAATCCTCTAAATTTTGATGGAAGAGAGTGTAATTCTAGTTTAAAACTTACGTATGGAAGAAAGGTTAAAACTTTTTTAGAAGAATTAGAGTGTATCATTTTAAAAAATATTGATGAGAGAGGTATAAGAACTATTACAACTGAAGATCCAGAATATTTTCATAGATATAGAAGGACTGGGATTGATTCAGATGCATGGGATGAACCAAGATATGCTCATCCTGAAAGAAGATATCATTCTAAGGCTAAAGAAATTAAGCCTTTAATTTGTCTAATGCCTAGGGGAAGGTATTCATTATAATGCATTAAAAATGATAAATATTTTAGAATTGGTGAACTTTTTAGAAATTCATATGCTTCTTACAATTCACAAAAAGCACCACCAGGACTTCTTACATAATGCAAGGCGCCCTAACTAAAATTCATTAGATTTTTGCAAAAAATCAAACAAAAATCAAGAAAATTGTCAGAAAATACAGCTTTTTAACGCTTCGTAGCCAGTTTGTAGCCATGGGGCTTCCGGCAAATTGTAAGAAGCCTCTACCGCGTGCCTTGCATTATGCCAGGCACCAAACGATAAATTCTTATTTTGTGGGGATAGAAAGGTGTTTGGATATTTAAGTGCTTCTGTTGTAATTACAGAAAGTTTTTAATATAATCATACAATAATATTACTATGGTATCGGGCGACCATTTTAAATGTGCATGTGATTATGAATGGAGAACAAGAAAAGATATTGGTGAACCTTCTATCTGTCCTAGGTGTAAAAGCACTTATATCACAAATGTTGATCAAATTAGAAGAAACAGGAAAATAAAAGAAAAGATAAAGGAACAAAAAAGAAAAAAGCTTAAAGAAGAAGCTGAAGAAAAAGAATTTCAAGAAAAAAGAAAAAAAGAGTTAGAACGAGAAAAGAGAATTGAAAAGTTAATTAATAAATTGAAAAAGGGACATAAGTTTAAATATTTTTTAATAAAATATCGATTTTACTTTTTAATTTTATTATTTGTATTATTAATTAGTCTCTGTTATCCAAATCAATTAATTATAATGATATTAATTATTTTACTATTATTTTTTTTAACATTAATAGCATCAATCCTAGGATTTATTATGTATAATAAATTAATCAAAAGCTAAAATTTAAAAATATGAACCATTTATTAGGAGTATATATGAAGAAAAAAGATTCAATGACTAGTAAAGGGTGGTATCCTAGTCATGATGAACTATATAGTAAAATCCATCTAATTGAAGAAGCAATATTGAGGCATTTATTTCTAATAAAAAAAATGTGTTATGAATTACCACATAATCAAACCGAATTTACTGTAAAGATAGAAGAAGGAGACAATAATAGAACTTGGGATTTGGTTTATCATTATAATTCTCCCCTAAAAGAAAATGATAAAAAAATAAGGGGTATTTTCCAGATTGAGTATAAAACTCATAGGAATGAATGGGGTAAAGCAGTTCATAACCATATAAAACAGATAAAAGCAAGAATTAAAAATGTTACTCCTAAACCAATCTTGTTATCATTTGATGAACATTTCTCAGAATTTATTCCAGCATTGGAAAGAGCTGGAATTGATATGGTCATATTGCCTAAACAATTATGGGACAATCCTAAGGAATATACCTATGAAATAAAAAGAAAGTCACTTAATGTTAATTTTAATAAGAAATACTTTGACAAAAAAAAGAAAGAAAGGTTAGAAAAGGAAGAAAAAGAGAAAGAAAAAAAGAGATTAGAAGAAGAGAAGAAAAGGAAAGAAGAAGAAAAGAGAAAGCAGAAATTAAAAGAGGAGAGAGAAGAAAGAAGAAAATCTTATGAACGAAAGAAAAAAAGAGAAAGAAAAGAGAAAGAAAAGGAAAGACTTTGGATTGAAAGTATTAAAGAAAGAGAGAAAGAACAAAATAAAGAAGGGGCAAAGGTAATAATAGTTTATGATGATGATAATAAAGAAGAAAGAAAAAGAAGAGATTTAGTAAAAAAAGAAGAGGAAAGAATAAGTAGGTTAAATAAATTGTTCTTATTGGGTTCATTATCCTTTATTATAATAATTATATTCATTGCAAATTTTGATGCAATAAAAAGTTTTGTTAATACAACAGATTTTTTCTCAGACACCGGCCTATTAAATTTAAATGATGAGCCTACAGACTCTGATATTCAAATATGTAATGAAGAGGCAAATAAATTATGTGTTGGGCAGGGTTATGAATCGGGTGGTGGTACTGCAAGAATAGTTAGTGATGGAATTAACTGCATGGTTGGGTGTAGAGATGGTGGTACTGTTATAATTATTGATGATATATTTATTACAGATTCTTAATATTAAGTCAGGTTATTTAAAAGATGGTTAAAAAATAATACCTAACCTAAATTTAACCAACAACTGCTAACAATCTTAAAATCATCATTACATTTATACCAATCTTCTCCTTCTTTTTCAACTAATATACAATTGGACTTTTCTTTTACTTTACAAGGAAATTGGATGTATGTACTAACCTCAAAAGTGTCAAGTTCTCCTAATGAATATTCACTTGAATCTAATTCTTCAGAATCAACTTGGTATTGTTTACCCTCTAAAGTATAAACTTTATTCCAAAATTCCCAATGACTTTCAAATGTTCTATTATCCGGCAAATAATTTTCTCTGATTATTGTAATTGAATCATCTTCTTCAATTATTTTAACATCATCAGGCATATCTAAACTTTCAGTTATTTGCGATTTAACCATTTCTAAAATTAATGGATAAGAGCTTTCAACTTGAAATGTTACATCTGCAAGTCCATTTTTACTCCAAACTTCTTTAGTTTCCATACTAGCACATCCACTTAAAACAACACTTGATAGAATAATTAATGCTATAAAAATATATTTTTTCATTTTGAACCCCCAATTGAATAATCAGTTTGTAAGAAGAATATTATTTAAACTTTATTACTTGATTTTTTTAAAAACATTTTTCCCTTTTGTAGCTACAAAGTGGCTACGAGAATTATATAGTAAGACAGCCTCTACCGCATGCCTTGCATTATGCCAGGCGCTCAACGATGAATACTTATTATAGAGGTAGAAATGGTATTTATGTATTTAAGTGCTTCTGTGATTAAGATTAATCTTATACAATTCTTATTTTTTTCTTATTAGAACAATTGTGATTCCAACAATACCTAATATAATTGCAAATATGTTAAACATAGATGGAAAAAAGTTAGTACCATTATTCAATAAAACTGTCATTAATGTAATTATACAAATTGTTAAGCTGTAAACTATTTTTTTCTTTTTAATATTAAAAATTAAAATAAACCCAAATGCTACAATCAAGATATATCCTAAAACATCAATAAAAATACTTATGAAAGGAATATTTTTATAAGCAAAAAAGTAAGCTATACTCCAACAGGTAATATTAATATAAGTTAAGTTTAGTACTTCTTTGTTTAACTTTTCTTTTATAATATAAATTAATATTATAATTGAAAATAAAACCATCGCTCGGTCAAAGCTAGATATTGATCTTCTAAAAAGAGTTAAGATTTCATTATCTGTTAAGAGAGTAAAAAAACTGAGTGTACTTAATACGCAATATACAAAAATAGAATATAAATAAATCTTTAATACTTTTTCCATAATAATATACTTTTTTTCATATTTATAAATTTTAGTATAATTTAAATATAAACTTTTCAAGAAAAATTTTAAATATATGCCATAGTATGTATATAACATGAAACTTACAACTATAATATTAACTTCATTATTAGCATCAAATTCTTTAGCAGCACCACCAATTGACAATGATGGTGATGGAATTCCTAGATTTAGGGATTGTGATGATACAAATCCAAGAATTGGTTTACCATTAAGACAATATTGGGATTCTGATACTGATGGTTTGGGAGATATTTCAACAGTAATATATTATTGTGGAATAGTTTCAGGTTATGTTAGAAATCATTTAGACTGTGATGATACTGATTCAAGTATTGGTTTACCAATAAGACAATGGATAGATTCTGATGTTGACGGTTTTGGAAATCGAGCTACAAGGGTTAACAATTGCGAATTACTTTCAGGTTTTGTTACAAATTATTTAGATTGTGATGATACGGATAGTTCAATTTATCCTGGTGCTGAAGAAACTTATGATGGTTTAGATAATGATTGTGATGGTAATGTAGATGATTATGCAACTTTGTATGTTACTGATGTTGATTATACATTTATAGGAGAATCTGCAGGTGATGCTGTTTCTGGTGGTAAACTAGTTGATGATGTAAATGGTGATGGGACTTTAGATGTTTTAATTGAAGCACCAGGTTCTGATTTAGGTGGTACAGATTCAGGTACATTTTATCTTGTAACAGATTTTAGCAGCGACACAGTATCTTTAGGTAGTGCACAAGCAAGAATTATAGGAAGCAATTCAGCAAATGATTTTGAATCTGCGGGAGATACTAATAATGATGGTTATGGAGATTTATTATTTGGAGTATACACTTATAATGCTGCTTATTTATTTTTAGGGCCTTTAACTGGAGATATTAGTTTCAGTTCACCAGATGCTATTATAGATGGTGAATATACTACTGGGTATCATGCGGGTTTTAGTATATCGGAAGGTACTGATTTTAATTTAGATGGTTATGATGATATTATCATTAGTGATGAATGTAACGCCACCACTCATGATGGTGGAGCTGCATATATAGTTAATGGACCAATTACTGGAAATATTAATTTAAGTTCAGCTGAGGTTACAGTTTATGGTGAGAATTCAGTAAATCTTGGATGGTCAATCTCCTCAGCAGATATTAGTGGGGATGGATTTTCAGATTTACTCATCTCTTCTTATAATGCCGCCGCCCATGGGGGATTATCTTTTACTGGAGGCGCTTTTATTTTACATGGTCCATCATCTGGAACTTATACAACTTCAGATAGTGATGCAATAATTATTAGTGAAAATGATGAATCTGGTTTTGGTTCTGAAATTACTACCGTTGGAGATACTAATAATGATGGTTATGATGATGTTCTTATTGGAGCTATGTGCGATGGAATTGGGGGTTCAGTTACTGGTGATTCGATGTATGGTTCATTAAGTTTAATGTTAGGACCAATTAGTGGAAATCTCACTTCTCCTAGTGATGTAGATACTTATTTTATAGGATATATGGCCTATGAAGCTCGTGATGATTTTTTTGTAAATTCATATGGTGATTCATATGGTGATATTGATGGTGACAATAATAGTGATATTATCATTCAAAGTTCAGGTGAAACTAGTTATGTGATGTTTGGTCCTGTAAGTACTGGTACTATTGATTCGTCAGACATGGATTTAACTATTGAAGATTATTACAGCGTGTCTGGAGGAAGAGATTTTGATGGGGATGGATTAGACGACCTGTTATTGGGGGATTCTGATTCAGATTTAGGTGGCACCGGTTCTGGAGCCGCTTATCTGTTATTTGGTGGAAATTTTTATTAGTTAATATTTAAAAAATAATACCAAAAAAATTAAAAAGTAATTTTAGTTCATAAATAAGATGAATAATAATGGAAAAAAAAGGAAACCAACATTAATATTCTTTTTAAGTTTGACTTTCCCAAAAAGATATATGTGGTGGTTTGATAAAGAACATTTAATTAATGTTAAAGGGAATAAAAGAGTGATTACATTTATCCTTTTAATATTAATAAGCCTGCTTGGAATTTATCTAATGGTAGTTGAAAGTTTTTTTTTCGTAATACTCCCCTTATTATTTAGTTATGATTTTTACTTAGTTGCTAAAAAAAGATGAAAAATAAAATATTTTTATTAATAATTATGGTCACCTTGTTATTAACTAGTTGTTCAAATTATGAATCAGCATACTATTCATTAGATTATGAATCAAATTTAACTTATGAAAGTAATGAAGAAGTAGAAGAAAAATCAGATGAAGTTAATCCATTTAATGAAAGTCTGATTGATGAGGAGGTTAAAGAAGAAACTGAAGAAGAAGAACTTATCGATAATATAGAAGAGATTATTGATACTTTCAAAAAAACAAATGAATACACTATTTCTGACAATGAATTTCTACACTGTAACATGATATTTGATAAAGAGTATGAGAATTATGTAGATAGGTATGATTATGTTTTTGATGATTTTTGTAATGTTGATGAAAAACTTCCTTATGTTAGTGATTTTTTTTATGATAAATATTTAGTTTTGATAATGGATGTTGATGAATGGTCCAATTTAGCATTATATCTTGGAGATGGTAATATAGTAATTAATAAAAAATATTGGACTTTAAAAGATTTAGATGAAGCTATTGCTCATGAGATGACCCATAGCGCAATAGAAGGATTGTGGTTACCTCTGTGGTTGGAAGAAGGTATAGCAGATTATCATGCATTTAAATATGTAGATAAAATAGAAAATATTAGAACTACCTCGATAAGTGACATTGAATTGTGGGATGAGTATTCAGATGATTATGGAACAACAATTAAACAATATATCCAAGCAAGATATATTGTTAGAAAACTTGTTGAAAATTATGATGATGACATAATTTATAATTTAATTATAGAGCTTGATGGAGAGATAGATTATTATGATTCAATTGAAATAAAAAATGAAAAAGTTTTAGATGCAATTAAAAAAATAACCAATGATGAGAATATTACTTTAGATGAAATTGTTAACCCTCAAGATTATGATTAATTACAACTAATTTTAACATTATCCCAATTTGAACCAGTATAATCCAATGTTTCTTTACCTGTGAGTAAATTGTCAGACATCTCTTCTTCAGTGATTATAACACCCTCAAATTTAATCTCTTCTCCTTTTAACTCATCAATTCTATCTATTAGAAATGATGTTGCAGTTGCAAGTTCTTCAATTTCAAAACCTAAAATAATTATATTAAAATTCCCATTTGAATTTTCAATTAATTTGATTATTGACTCACCTTCATTTAAATAAGAATTACAATCTTCTATTCCAAGGACATCATCAATCATTTTATTTTTACAAGAAGTTCCAAAAGCAATATAAATTGCATCTGATGATTCTGAAAATTCTGAATCTAATATTATTGTCCAATTACCTAACGCAGGACTAATCTCTAAATTTGAATACGAATCTAATGATGTTGCCATTAAGTTTACCCATGAAGTATCGTTCTCACCAACAACATAATGTCCATTAAATGGTTTTCCTTTAAAATAATCAATATAATTTTCTAATCCTTGTTTACAATCATAATTAGATAAATCCATTATTTCATTTACTTCAATTACCTCTTCAGATTCATCTTCTTCTAATTTTATCTCTTCAATTCCAGTGGTGTCTTCTTTAATAATTTCTTCTGATACCTCGTAAGAATCAGTTTCTATATCTTCATCACAGATGTTATTCTCATCTTGGTCTAAGCAACAACTATCTTCATAATGAATATAAGGGTCGTTACAAATAATCTCATTAGAACAAGAAATTGTTAATATGCAAATTAACAGAATTATTAAATTAATTATTATTGTCTTTTTCATAACAGATTAATAATCTTATCTAAAATATAAATATTTTGGAAAAAATATTTAAAGTAGATTTATAAAAATAATTGTATGAGATATAAATTATTAATTTTAACTTTATTTTTTATAATGTTATCATCATCAGTTCTAGGTAATGTTGAGAGAGATATTTTTATTATTGATTCAGATGGGGGTGTCACATATAAAAATCAGTATGTGATGGCAATAGAATATGGATATTATTATGAATCAATGGAATTACCATTTCCTGTTGATTCAAATTACACTAATTTAGAATTTTATGATTCATATGGCGAAATTGAAGGAGACTATTCAGAGACTAATGAATATGCTATTGATTTATATCATTTGACAACAGAAGAGATTGAATATGGAGAACCCTATGAAATTGGTTATACAGTAGATTTGCCGGATTTAACAATTACTAGGTATCGTGAAAATTATTTTTTTAAGCATATGTATGCATTCTTAGATGACTATCCTATTGATGTCTATGTATGTGTCCCAGGTAACGCTTTACCTTATGCTCAAGAATATGATAGTTCACTAGATGAATATGATTTTTATGATTATGAATTTGAAATACCAACTTACATCCCTGAATTTGAATACGATTATTCTATTGAAACATATAGCCCTTATCAAAGCGTAGATGAACAAATTGAATCTGTGGATGTCTGTCCAAATGGTTATGGAGAGTATGAACTAGATGAAAATGATATTGTGGAAGATTATTATTTATATTATGAATTTCAAATAAACTCTGAAGATGATGGATTATTTACTGAAGATTTAGGAGACATTACAATAAGTGGGCCTATCCAACACAAAGAATTAATATTAAACCAGTTGGATGGAATATCTAATATTGTAGAACCATTAGAGGAATTAGATTTAGAAACTCCCTTAAATTATGAAATTTTTTTTTCAAGTAACAACGATGATGTATTTGAAACAGAATATGCATTAATATCTTACCCCAATGGTAATGGTTTCCTTCAAATAGATACTATTACTATAGATGATGAAGAATTTTTAAAATTAAATGTAGCTTCTTTGATAATTAACAGCGCATTAATAAATACTTATGATGAACCTTCAAAAATGTACGATTATTGGTGGCATCTAGGAGATGTAGGTGCTATTGCTTATGATTTAATGAAGGAATCAGGATTATCAACTAGTGAAATTGATGAAGAATTAGAATTATCTAAAGAACTTTTGAGTGAACATAAATTTAACCATTTGGATTATCTCTCTGAAAGTAATATCGCATTATATCAAACTCAGCAGATTGAATCTTCTTGTCCTGGGGCAATTAATTATATTAATGAAATTACAGAAAGCTTATCAAACATTGAATTTGATTCGCTAAAGGAATTAAATAATTTTTTGATATATAACTTAAATGATTATTGCAAGGAGGATTTAACTAACTTGTTTGAAGAATTATACTTAAGTAATGATGACCCAATGAGTTATAGTTTAAGAATAGAATCGTTATTAGAATCATTAGAATTAATTGAAGATTATGATTTTTCTGAGAAAACAGAATTAGAACAAGAGATAAATGATGTTATAAGTTATTTTGAAACGGGAAATATTGAAGATGGAATTAATTCTTTAGAAGAAGCAGAAGAACTTTATGGTGAAGTTGAATCTGATATTCTCTTAATTGAAGAATTTGAAAGAATGAAATCAGAATTAATTGACCCAATTGATGTTCAGAGAAATGATATTGCTGTACTTAATGAATTTAGAGATAAAGTTGATGAGGCAACTGAATTATTTGAATCTGGAGATTTTGAAGAAGCAGTCATTAAATTAGAAGAGGTTGAAGAGATTTATAATTCTGAATTACTAAACATAGTTCACTTACTAACAACCTATAGTTCAATAGAAGAAGAATACAATGAATTATCAACAATATCAAAGTTTCCCACTAGTTTTTTAATTGAACCTAAATTTGATAAAGTAATTCAAGAATTAAATTCTGGTGATATTAGTTCAACTGAAGAGGCATTGCAAGAGTTAGGAACATTTGTAATTAATGCAAAAACTAATTCAATAATATTTTATGGGTCTATGATATTAATTTTTATAGTTATTTGTTACATTTTTTTTATTAAAAATAAAAAAAAATAACGTAAATAATAATAATGTCATGAAGTAAAAAAATCCACTTATATTTATAAAAATTTAAGTGAAATTTTAAATATATGCCTTAGTATATAAATAACATGAAATTTACACCAATAGTATTAGCTTCATTATTGTCAACAGAAAGCTCTCTTGCTGCGCCTCCGGTTGATTCTGATGGGGATGGTATTCCAGCACATGTAGATTGTGATGATTCAGACCCAACTGTGCGAAGACCTTTAAGACAATATCTTGATTCAGATGGAGATGGTTATGGAGACAGGTCAACAAGAGTACACCATTGTGGGATGCTTTCAGGTTATGTTAGAAATAATCTTGACTGTGATGATACTGATTCAAGTATAGGATTACCTCTAAGACAATGGTTAGACACTGATAGTGATGGTTTTGGAGACCGAACAACAAGAATTAATGATTGCGAAATACTTTCTGGTTATGTTACAAATCGTCTAGATTGTGATGATAGTGATAGTTCTATTTATCCAGGTGCTGAAGAAACTTATGACGGTTTAGATAATGATTGTGATGGTAATGTAGATGATTATGCAACTTTATATGTTACTGATGTTGATTATACATTTATAGGAGAATCTGCAGGTGATGCTGTTTCTGAAGGTAGAATTGTTGATGATGTAGATGGTGATGGTTCTTTAGATGTTTTACTTGAAGCATCAGGTTCTGATTTAGATGGTACAGATTCAGGTACATTTTATCTTGTAACAGATTTTAGCAGCGACACAGTATCTTTAGGTAGTGCACAAGCAAGAATTATAGGAAGCAATTCACAAAATGATTTTGAATCTGCGGGAGATACTAATAATGATGGTTATGGGGATTTATTATTTGGAGTATACTCTGATAATGCTGCTTATTTATTTTTAGGACCTTTAACAGGAGATGTTAATTTTAGTTCACCTGATGCTATGATAGAAGGTGAATATATGGGGGGTCTTGCTGGTTATGATATATCGGAAGGTACTGATTTTAATTTAGATGGTTATTATGATATTATTATTACTGACGCTTATTATGGTGATACCTATATCATTAATGGACCAGTTACTACAGATATTAATTTAAGTTCTGCTAATGTTAAATTAAGTGATATTTATATGCCTGGACAAGCAGTTTCTTCAGCAGATGTTAATGGAGATGGATATCCTGATTTAATAGCAACTTCTTTTTATGCAGTTAGTGGATTATTTTGCACTGGAGATGCTTTTATTTTACATGGGCCATTATCTGGAACTTATGGCATTGCAGATAGTGATGCATCAATTGGTAGTGAGAATGATGAAGCTAATTTTGGACATGAAATTACTACTATCGGAGATACTAATAATGATGGTTATGATGATATTCTTATTGGAGCTGGTAGTGATTATGTTATGGGAGGTTCATTTTATGGTTCTTTAAATTTAATGTTAGGGCCAATTAGTGGAAATCTAACTTCCCCTACTGATGTAGATTCTTATATTATAGGGGATATGGAATTTGGATATTATGGTCATTCATATGGCGACATTGATGGTGACAATAACAGTGACCTCTTGATTCAAGGTTCAGATGAAAAAACATATGTTCTGTTTGGTCCGGTAAGTACTGGTACTATTGACTCTTCAGAGATGGATTTAACTGTTGAAGATTATTACATTACATCTGGAGGAAGAGATTTTGATGGAGACGGATTAGATGACTTATTATTAGGAGATTCTGATTCAGATTTAGGAGGTACTGGTTCTGGAGCAGCTTATCTGTTATTTGGGAACAATTTTTATTAGATTCTTTTTTTGACTTTTTTCTAAGCCTGTAGCTACAAAGTGGCTACGAGAATTATATACTCTAACTTCCAGTAAGTATTACATGCAAAAATGTAAAACTTGTGGGAAACAGTTAGAAAGTGATGAAATCGATTTCTGTAAAGATTGTTTTTCTTTCCACGATTTCAAATATTCTTCTAACAAACGTAAAGAGATTAGGAAAGCCTACAGTAATTGGAAAAATAGTAGGCCGAAAGTAATTGATCTTTTTGCTGGATGTGGTGGTTTTAGTTTAGGTTTAGAAAAAGCTGGTTTTGAGATTATTGGTTTTATTGAAAATTGGAAACCTGCAATTGAAACATACAGACTAAATCATCCCAATGCTAAACATATTGGCAAAGACATTAGGAAAATTGATTTGTCTAATCTTAAAAAATATGAAAATGAAGTTGATTTAATTATTGGTGGTCCTCCTTGCCAAGGTTTTAGTCTGTGTGGTAAAAGAGATATTAATGACTCTAGAAATAATTTATTTAAAGAATATCTAAAAGTTGTAAAAATAATAAATCCCAATTTTATTCTTTTAGAAAATGTTCTTGGTATATCTACCATGAGATATTCAAAAGATAAACTTGTATTAAATGAAATAATCAATAGTTTGATAAAATTAGGTTACTCAGTTACATATAAAATTCTTGATGCAACTGACTATTATGTTCCACAGAGAAGGAAGAGATTAATTATTCTTGGGACAAAGATGAACGTATTTCCAAAATATGGTGGCAAGAAATTATCAGTATGGGAATCAATAAAAGATTTGCCAGAATTTAATTCTGATTTAAATGGTCATGAGGTTTCTAATATGACCAAAGAAACTTTAGACAAAATTAAAAAGCTTAAGTTTGGAGAGAAGATGTCTAAGAATTTCAATTTTTCTAGACAAAGATTACCTCCAAACAAACCATCGAAAACAGTAACTACAGTACCAAACTTTATTCATCCCTACTACAACAGATTTCTGACACCACGAGAATTAGCTAGGTTACAAAGTTTCCCAGATGATTTTCTGTTTACAGGTTCTCGCACAGCAATGATAAGGCAGATAGGTAACGCTGTTCCACCATTAATGGCAGAAGTTATTGGCAACAGCCTAAGGAGGGCTTTTTAAAATGAGTATAATTGAAAAACTTCTGATAACGTTATGTTTTGAATGTGTTATGGTATTCTTTGCTTTACTTGGACTTCTTGTAAAAAGAAAGTTTGAGAAACACTGTAAGGTAAAACGTTATCGTAAACTGATTAACAAAAAGATGCAAGTTTTGGAACAGATACAATCAAGTGACCCCATGTTTGCATTTCGGCAATTATTTTCTTCTAACAAATTTGGAGGTTTGAAAAAATGAAAAAAATACTGTTAAGTCTATTAATGCTAAGTTTGTTCCTTATGCCCTTAGTATTAGCCGAAATAGATTTCGATACTGAACTAAGTGAAGATGAACAAGACCAAGTTGATGCTATCTTAGAACCGGTAATGAAAATTTATGCTACTGTCAAATATACTGCTACTGTTATTGGAGTAATGATGTTAGTTGTTGCTGGAGTGTTATTTACTACAGCTGGTGGAGACAATTCTCAGAAAGAAAAAGCTAAACAAATGGCAGCAGGAGTGGTTATTGG
>JABHQR010000019.1 GCA_018696395.1 archaeon
AATGAATAATAAAACAATCGTTGCTTTACTTGCAGTAGCTCTTGTAGTTTCCTTAACTGGAACCATTATGAGTGTTAGTGAGATCAGTAAAGTCGGCGGACAATGGATGGTAATAAGTGGTGCAGTAACATCAAGTGCAACCGATACAGGTAACACCACATTAGAGATTTTGGCTAACGTAGGTTTAGCTGTTAATGATGCTGAAATTGATTTAGGATCTGGTTATGTAAATTCAACTCAAGCTGTAGCTATACTTGATGGTAGTAATACTAATGCTTCTCATTGGTTAAATAGTACTGATAGTTTATTAACTTCTGATGATTGGCATAGGGTAAATAATACTGGTTCGTCACCTGTTAATTTAACTGTTTCTATGAACACTCATGCAGATGCTGAAGAATGGTTATGTGGTGCAAGTGGCGCAACATGTCCAGGTGACAATGCTATGGTTCAAGTCAAACAAGTTGATTTTACTAGTGCTTGTATTGGTGCAACTGACCAAACAACTTATGTAGAACTTGCAGATTATAACTCTAAAAGCACAGTTTTATTGTGTAGTAGCCTTAAGCCTACTGATGGGACAGATACTGTTGATGTATATTACCAGTTAACAGTTCCTCAGGAAGCACCAACTGGAAGTAAAACTGCAACATTTACTTACACTGCAGAAGCAATTTAGGGTTTAGTACTTTTTTTCTTTTTTTTCAATTTAATTTTAAACATGGTAATGTTTTTATACTATTGAATTTTAATACGTTTTATGTTGAAAAATATTTCTCTTAAATTTATTTGTCTTGTAAGTCTTGTTATGTTGATTTTATTAATTGGTTGTTCAACTGAATCTGAAATCTTAATTGATGAAGAATATGACATTTTAACGTATGAATATTTATCGGTTGAAAAAGAAAATTCTGATTTTTCTGATATAAACTATTCTTTCATAAACAAAGAAATTTATCAAAATGGAACAATTAATTATTATTATGTAACTAACCCTAATTCTAATGCTGAAATGTATGTTTCTGTTTATGTTCCAAATGAAACTGATGGTAAAACAATAATCTTAATTCCGGGTGGAATTGGTTCAAGTGATGATTTTATTGATCCTGGGATGGTAGATGATTTTATGGGTGAAGGATTTATTACAATTATTTTTGATGCTGATGGCAGGGGATTAAGTTCGGGTGAAGAAGATTATAATGGTTATGTTCAGCAGGATGGGCTTTATGGAATATATCGATTTGTAGAAAATTATGATGGAGTAAATAAAGAAAATATTGGGTTGGCATCTTTTTCTTATGGTGTATCAATGGCATCAGGGATGTTAGGTAGGTACCAAGATAGTGTTAATATAAAATATTATATTGAATGGGAAGGTCCAACCAATAGATTTTATGTGACAGTTGGGTGTAAAGAAACTAGTCATATTAATGCAATTAAAGAAGGTGTTGATTGTAACGATGAGGAATATTGGTTAGAAAGGGAGGCTTTAAGATTTGTACCTTATTTTAAGGTAGATTATTTTCAAATAATTCAAGGTCAAAAAGATCATGTTCAAAGTACTTATATGCACTCTGTTGATGCTAATAATTTGGCAGTTAAATATTTAGATTGGGTAAAAGTTAATGATGGTGACATTAACCAATTATATAATAATAAGAATGTTCCTGTTATAGAAAATTATCTTGTTTACTTAAATGAGTATGCTTTAAATTATGCAATAGAATTATCTGAGAAATAATATTAAATTTGGTTAGATTATTTCAAAAGATCAAATAAAAATATTTATTTAAAAATAATTTTCTTGGAAATCTGTTAAATAAAGTTAAATAATCTTTTACTAATCTCTTTTTAAAGCTAAACTTTTATAAAAATAACCTCTATTTTTACCTTTATGTGTGGAATAGTTGGATTTTTTGGCTTTGATGATGCGTTTGAAAAAACAATTAAAGCCATAAGTATTATGAAAAATCGAGGTAGTGATAGCTTTGGTATTTCTAACTTTGATCAAACTTGGTACAATTCTAATTTTGATTCATTTATTAGTTTATTAGAAAATAATTCTTCTAATCATTGTAAAATGAATTTTTTTGGTCATAATTTACATGCAGTTGTAAATCATGTGCCTCAACCTTTAATAGGTAATGAAAATAATTTTTTAGTTACAAATTGTGAGATTTATAACTGGAAAGAACTTAATGAGAAATATAACTTAAATGCAAAAAATGATGCTGAATTAATATTGTACTTAATTGAAAAGTTTGGAATTGAAAAGATTAAAGAGTTAGATGGTGTGTATGCTTTTGCTTATTATGGGTCTTTTAAAAATCAAATAGGTGAACTTGGTAATAAATATAAAAAATTGATTCTTGCAAGAGATTTAATTGGTGTAAAACCTCTTTGGTATTATTTTGATAGAACTAAATTTTCATTTGCTTCTGAAAGAAAATCATTAGTTAATTTGGGTTTAAACAAAAAAAATGTACAAGAACTTAATCCTCGGCAAATATTAGAATTAACTTGTAAGGATATCTACAGTAATAATGGTGATAAAGATAAAAGTGAAAATAAAAATAATAAATATAATAAAAATGATTTTGAAAAAATTTCTGACAAAGATTTCCCATTTGAATTAAACTTCAAAACTAGAAATTTCTTTGATATTGAACCTGAACATAATCTTGAAGAAAAAGAATTAATGTTAAATGTTCAAAAATTGTTACATCAATCAATCAAAAAAAGAATTCCAGAAAGAAAAATTGGTCTTTTATTTTCTGGGGGAATTGATTCTACTTATATTGCAAATTATCTTAAAAATGAAAAAGTTGAATTTACTTGTTACACTGCGGCATTTGAAGTTGAAAGTGGAAAAGAACCTGAAGATTTAATTTATGCAAAAAAAGTAGCTCAACAGTTAGGTCTTAAATTAAAAATTAAGACCATCAAATTGGATGATATACCAGAATATCTAAAAAAGATAGTTCCTTTGATAGAAGACAATAATGTTACTAAAACTTCAGTCGCTTTAACTTTCTATCTAGCTTGTGAATTGGCAAAAAATGATAATTGTAAAGTCATTTTTTCAGGTTTAGGAAGTGAAGAAATATTTGCTGGATATGAAAGACATAAATGTTCTCCAAATATTAACAAAGAGTGTATCTCTGGTTTAATTAAAATGTACGAACGAGACTTATATCGGGATGATGTTATAAGTATGGATAATAAATTAGAATTAAGAATTCCTTTCCTTGATAAAGAGTTAGTTGAATTTTGTCTAAAAATTCCAACTAGATTTAAAGTCGGCGAAGGATTTGGAAAATTAATTTTGAGAAAAATATCTGAACAAGAAGGTATTGATCATGAATTTTCATTTAGGAAAAAGAAAGCTGCACAGTATGGTTCTAAACTTGATCATGCATTGGGAAGGTTGACAAGGAAAAATGGGTTTAAATTTAAATCTCAATATTTGACCAAATTTTATCCTGGACCTAATTTAAGATTAGGTGTTTTATTTTCTTCAGGTAAGGATTCAACGTATGCGGCTTATATCATGAAAAAACAAAATTACGAACTTACTTGCTTAATAACTTTAAAATCAAAAAATCCTGATTCTTATATGTTTCATACTCCTGCAATTGATTTGGCTAAAGTTCAAGCTGATGCAATGGATGTTCCAATATTGATGCAAGAAACTGATGGGTTTAAAGAAGAAGAATTGTGTGATCTGGAAAAAGCGTTAATTATAGCCAAAGAAAAGTATTTCATTGAGGGGATAGTTACTGGTGCAGTTTTTTCAACATATCAAAGAAGTAGGATTGAAAAAATTTGTGATCGGTTAGGCTTAAAAATATTCTCTCCATTATGGCACAAACCTCAACAAAAATTAATGGAAGAATTAATTTCTCATAATTTTGAAATAATTTTTACTTCAATTGCGGCTTATGGTTTAGACAAAAGTTGGTTAAATAAGGTAATTGATAAAGAAGATTTAATTCGTTTAAATAATCTTAAAGATAAAATTGGTTCTAACCAAGCTGGAGAAGGGGGGGAGTTTGAAAGTTTAGTTTTAGATTGTCCTTTATTTAAAAAGAAACTTCAAATTATTGATTCTGATATTTTACAAGATTCTGAATATTCGGCTAGGTTAATTGTTAAAAAAGCTGAATTAGTTGATAAGTGATCTGTATATATGTGATTTTGATATAATCATTATGCTTGTGTTGTAATAAATTTGTGTGTCTTAGAATGTTATCTCTTTTTCTTTACATCTTTTTTCTTAGTGTATGTTTTCTTTGTAATTACTTCCTTTTTTTGTTTAACTCTATTTTTTTTATTACTTGTGCTTTTCTTTCTTTTTGTAATATTATCTTTTTTTCCTGTTAAGTAAGCTTGAAATATAAACATATGTTCCCATAGGGAGACTCCAATTTCTATTAAAGCTAGTATGGTTAGTCCAAGTAAAGATAATACGATATATATCCCTGCAAAACTTAATAATTCCTCTTTGATCATTTGTTTAACTAAAGAGAAACTTAAGGCAATTCCAATCGCAAAAATCCAAGTCATGATGTTATGTTGTAAATGTAATTTAATATAATGGAAACCCTCTCTGAAACTGTAATATGCTCCTTTTTCTTCAAAAGCCATAATTGGAAATATGAACAATAACCTCAAGCTAACATAAATCAGATAAAAAGTTAGCAAAGTTAAGAAAATAATTTTTAGTAACCAACCATAAGATAATTCAGTAATTAATAATGCAATAATAAAAAGTGGTAATAATAACAAAGTATAAACTATTAAGTGGATTTTTAAAGAAGTAAAGTAAAATTTTTTACCAAACTTAAATCCAGATATTAAACTAGTTTTATTTTTTTTAACAATGTCTTTAATCATGCCATATTTTGAACATGTAAAAAAATTGTCAATTAATGCCATTAAAATTAATATGGTGAATAATGAAAGAATTAAGATGATTGAAATTTCTTGAGTTTCATTGTAAATATTAATCCCAGATAAATATAATATTAAATATAGTAATAAGACCAAAATAGAATTTGAAATCATGATTAATAAGTTTGGTATGAATATAATCTTGTGTTTCTTGACTAATTCAAATGATTTCTGTAAATTAGATAATTCTTCCATAATTAGCTTAAATAAATTAAACTACCTTAAATAAGTTTATTGTAACTTTAAAGTGTTGATTTTGATATCGCCGATTTAATTAATCCTAAAAATAATGGTGCTGGCTCAGTGAGTGTACTTTTCAATTCTGGGTGTGCTTGCGTTGCAATAAAATAATGGTGATTTTTTAATTCAATAAATTCTATTAACCTACCATCTTTAGATGTCCCAGAAATAGTTAATCCATTTTCTTTTAAAGTTTGATGGTAATTTGGATTTACTTCAAACCTGTGTCTGTGTCGTTCATGTACTAACTCTTTTTGATATAATCTTTTTGCTAAACTTTCTTCTGATAACCATGCTGGATATGACCCTAATCTCATGGTGGCACCTTTATTTTCAATATCTTTTTGTTCAGGCATTATATCAATAACTGGATAGGGTGTTAAAGAGTTAATCTCAGTGGAATTAGCATTTTCTAAATTACATAAGTTTCTTGCAAATTCAACAACCATTAAATGTAATCCTAAACAAATTCCTAAAATCGGTAAATTATTTTCTCTACAATATTTAATTACCTCTATTTTTCCTTCAGTTCCCCTGCTTCCAAATCCTCCTGGGATAATTACTCCTGAAACGTTTTCTAGAACTTCTGCAATTGTTTTTTTATTATTTTCAATATCTGTAGTTTCAATAAATTTTAAATTGATTTTATGTTTAGTGTGAGCACTGCAATGCATTAAAGCTTCATTTATACTTGCATAACTATCGTTTAATTCTGTATATTTTCCACATATGGCAATAATTATTTCATTAATTGGTTCATTTATGTTATTTAGTAATTCTTTCCAGCTTGTTAAATCAGGGGGACTATATACTCTTAATTTTCTGTGAATTATTTCACAAATGCCTTCTTCTTCAAAAGCAAGAGGTATTTTGTAAACATTATCAACATCAATTCCACTAATTACTGCATTTTTTTCAATTCCACCAAAAACAGAAATTTTATTCTTTATTTTATCAGTTAATTTTTGTTCACATCTCCCAATAATTATATCTGGTTGAATTCCCCTCTCTCTTAACATGTTGATACTTTGTTGTGTTGGTTTTGACTTTTGTTCTTGAACTCCAGAGGGTATTGGTATGTGTGTCAAATGGACATAAAGAATATTGTCTGAACCCACTTCACTTTTTAATTGTCTGACTGCTTCAATATATAATTCATTTTCTATGTCTCCAACAGTTCCTCCAACTTCAATAAGCACTAAATCTGCTTTTTCTTTTTTAGCAACCTCAAAAAATTTAGATTTAATTAAATCTGTAACGTGAGGGATAAATTGGACTGTTTTTCCTAAGAATTCACCTTTTCTTTCTTTTTTTCTAATCTCCTCAAAAACTTTCCCCATAGTAAGATTTTGGTCTGATTTACAATCAACTTCTAGAAATCTTTCATAATGCCCAAAATCCATGTCAACTTCCCCCCCATCATTTAACACGAAAACTTCTCCATGTTCCATTGGGTTCATTGTTCCAGGATCAACATTAAGATATCCATCTAATTTTATGGGAATTATTTTTAATCTAGAATTTAATAATTTTCCAATACTTGCAGCAGCTATACCTTTACCAAGGCCAGAAATAACCCCTCCTGTGATAATTATAAATTTTGTTTTTTTATGATAATTGTTTTGGTGCATGATGAACTAAGTTAATTGAAACTTATAAACTTTTATCACAATTGATTGATGATAAAATTGTTATGATAATTGATTATGGTTTCCTAAAAAGCGAAGATTTTTTATAGCTAAGAGCTCTTTCTTAGGTAGAAAAGTTAATATTTAGATTAAACTTAATCATTAATATTTAATATTAATTTAAATGAGATATAAAAATATAATAATAATTAATTATAAAGAGAGGTGTGTTAATATGAACATAAAAAGATTATTTTTAGTTTTAGTTTTAGCTGGAACTTTGTTATTTTCAGCTTGTAGTGGTGGGACTTCTAATGAAGTAAGTTCGACTGCAGCATTTATTGGTGGGACTAATGGTATCTCTGTTAGTTTTGAACCATTTAGTGTTATTGAAGACGGTGTATATACCATCTATGATGATGAAGATTTTCCAATTGAAGTTGTAGTAACTAATTTAGGTGAGCATACTGTTGAAGCAGGAGATATCAGATTAGGGTTATTAGGTCCTTCACAGGATAGTTTTAGTAATATCCCTGATTGGGAAAAGTCTAATACTGGTTCAATAGAAGAGATTTCAGATTATAATCCTTCTGGTGGGGAAGAAATAATCTCTTTTACTCCAAGTTCTTATGCAGTTTATAATGATGGTGTTATTGGGTATACTAATGTTAATTGGAACTTGAATTATGATTATGATTATTCTACTTATTTAATAATAGATGATGTTTGTTTTAAAGGGGATGTAACTGACGAACGTGTTTGTGAAGTTCAAGAATACAAAGCTTATTCAGTTTCAGGTGCTCCGATAACTATAACTTCTGTTGAAGAAGATACTGGTGGGAAAGGTGTCATTGTTTTAACTATTGATATTAGTAATTCAGGTAGTGGTGAATCAACAATTATCGGTGAAGAGTTTGATGATAGGTTTAGTCAGGTATCTTTTGAAATCGAAGATCCAGAAGACTGGGAATGTACTTCTGGTAGTAGGGAAAACCAAGCTAGGTTAGTTGATGGTGCTGCACAAATTAGGTGTAAATTGAAAGAGCCTTTAAGTGAAGATGACATTTACAGTAAATCTGTAATGTTAACTGTTAGTTATACTTACCAAGATTTAATTACAGAAACATTAAGAATTAAAGAAAGTGCAGATTAATTAACTTTTTTTTTTAATTAAATTAAATTATTATTTTAATTTTTCAAATATTTATATCTTCTATTCTCATTACTAGTATTATTCTTACTTATTTTCTGTTGTTTGTTTTCCCACTAACATAATGTGTGCTAAGAATGATTCTAATTGTAAATATTCATCACTACCTTCAACAATTCTAAACTCAATTTCACCACATTTATCAATTAATTTTACTTTTTGGTCATCACTAATTTCTACATTCCAGATCTCTTTGTTCATTTGTTTTATTACATCAATACCTGAAAGACCATAATTAAGCATTAAACTAAGTAATTTTTTTCTTGCAGTAAGGAAATCTTGATTAATTGCTGATGTTAAAATTTCTTTGATTTCTTTTGGTTTAGCAGCAGAAGACATAGAATATACTAATTCTAAATCTATCTCTTTTTTAATCACTGAGCAGCTTTGTAGGGTATTTTCTAATTTTCTACAATCACCCTCACAAACCTCATAAAGTGCTTCTTTAGATTCATTATTGATTGTTAGGTTTTCTCTTTCAGATATTTTGTCAATCATTGAGAAAATATCCTCTTTACTTAATGGTCTAAATCTAAATACTGCGCACCTTGATTGGATTGGATCAATAATCTTGGAAGAATAATTGCAACTTAAGATGAACCGGCAAGTTTTAGTATAATTTTCCATGGTTCTTCTTAATGCTTGTTGAGCTTCTCTAGTTAACGCATCACTTTCGTCTAAATATATCAATTTGAATGGGACATTTCCTAATGCTTTTGTTCTTGCAAAATCCTTTACTTTAGTTCTAATTACATCTATCCCTCTTTCATCACTAGCATTAAGTTCAAGAAGATTTTCTTTCCAATAATCTTTAAATAATTCTTTAGCAATTACTAAAGATAATGTTGTTTTTCCAACTCCTGCTGGCCCTGAAAACAAAAGATGAGGCATGTTATTCGAATTAACAAATGCTTTTACTTTACTAACAATATTTTGTTGTCCTTTAACATCTTCAAAAGTTTGTGGCCTATATTTTTCTGTCCAAATAGTATTTATCATTCTTAATTTTCAATTAAGTTCATCATTATTTAAATCTTTTTGAATTAGAATAGTTAGTTTTTGGAAGTTGTCTTATTTTAAGTTAATAATTATTTTTTCTTTTTTCTTTCTTTCCTTTTTTTCATATTTCAACATTTATAGTTTCAATAAATTAAAATGGTTATTTTTTAATTCTGTCGTCTTTTAAATTTATTTTTTTAATGTTTTTATTAACTTTTTAGTTTGTTCATTTTTTTTCAAATTTCCAATTTTATTTTTTTCAAATTTTATTTTTCTTGTTTTAAATGAAATTCATTTTCTATCTGGTCATTATTTTTGTCGTCTTTAAATTGTCGTTTTTTGCAACTACAACCTCTTTTTTCTAATGTCTCTTTTTTAAAAATTATATCAAAAAGGAAATGTTTAAAAAGGAAAAAAACTTTTCTAGTCTAAACAATAACCAAAGAGGTGTTACGATGGCTAAAAAAGTTTTGAAAAAGAAAGTAGTTAAGAAAAAAGTAATTAAGAAAAAAGTTTTGAAAAAGAAAGTAGTTAAGAAGAAAGCAGTTAAGAAGAAAGTTGCAAAGAAAAAGAAAGTAGTTAAGAAGAAAGTTGCAAAGAAGAAGAAGATTGTTAAGAAGAAAGCTGTAAAAAAGAAAGTTGCAAAGAAGAAAACTACTAAAAAGAAAGCTGTAAAGAGAAAGAGATGATTTTTATTTTTTATTTTTTATTTTTTTATTTTTTATTAATCAAAATATACTAATTCTGTGTATCATTTAATCATTTTTCATAAATTTCTATTTTAAATCTTGTTTATTTTATTGCACGATTTGATTTTATGTGTAGAAATAATTTAAAATCCCATTAAAATATAAAACTATTTTATCGTATGTAGATTCTCCTGTAACTAAAATAGTGATCTCTTCTTTTAATTCATGGCTATTTTCTAATTGGTCTTGCCATTTTATTGTTACTTGAAAAATATTCTCTGAACTTAATCCTTGGCTGGACAATTCAATGATTATCTCTTGATTTTCATTAAGTTCTTCAATTTCCCATGTTGTTTCCTTTCTAATTTGATCTAAATTAATTGTTAAGTTTTGAGGGATATTATATGAGTCTGGGGAAATTTTAAGAGTTATCATGAAATTTTCTTTATATGATATGTTATTAGATAATTTATACGATAAATTAATGTTTGATTCATCTAAAACTTCAAAATTTAAATAATCACTTTTTGTTAAATCATCATTATTCACTTCTACTAAAATATTTTTCCATCCTGGCTCTTGAAAGGAAAGATTTTGGTTGATAGAAATTGATTGGCTAATTGGCAGTTCTTCAATAATTTCACAAGAATCTGAAATACATACATTAATGTAATCTAATTTGGTGTTTCCTTTGTTTGAAATTTTACAAGAAACATTATTTATTTTGTTTATCATTACATGTTCTGAATAATTACACTCCAATTCCATTTTTCTAGAATAACTATTATCTTCCTCTTCTGGTACGGTTAATTCTTTAATGTTATCGTAAGTGTAGCTGGGGGCATTTACAACTGAATACAGGTAAGAATGAACACTAACATTTTTTTCAGTGTAAATTGTGTAAGGGTAAGTGTACTTATAATCAGGATCTAAATTTTCTGGAATTTTAATAATCCAAAACAATTCTTTAGTTTCTTTTGGTTGAAGTAATACTGTGTTTTTATTGTTTCCAACAATTTCAATCTCTTCAGGGATGGACAATGTTAGTGTTGATGCAGAATAGAACTCATTTTCGTTTTTTAATATTGCTTTAACTAAATTATAACTTCCAAAAGATGATTCCTCTTCAAGAACTTCTGTTTCTATGGAAAATTCTGCACTAATTTTGTTACCAACATTTTTAAAATATATATCCATGTCTAAAGAACTACTCTCTAAATCTATGAACTGGGCAGTCCATTCATATAATGATGATGGTTCGCTAGGGTCCAAACTATGTCTTAATTTAATATGGGTTGCATCAATATAACCATACTCTCCAAAAGTGGGGTCAAAACTTACCCATCCGTGGTCAGGGAAATAAACTTCTGCCCAACCATGTGCTTGCCAATTACTGTCAAATAGTTCTGATTCAGTATAAGTCATACCTGTAACAAATCTTGCTGGGATTCCTAATGACCTGCACATAGCAATAAATAAAGAAGTCATTTCGTCACATACTCCCTCTTTGTTTTCTAACACCCAACTTGAAGATTGGCTAGATTCTGCAGTAATTGAGTTTAAATTATATTCAACATTTTCTTCAACCCATGAAGCTAGGTTGAAAGCTACAACAAAAAGATCATCTTTCCCTTCAGCAAGTTCATTAGCTTGTGCGATTATAGTTGAGTCGGACCAATCTATTATATTTGTTTCTTGAAGATATAATTCTAAATTTTCAAGTTCATAAACTTCAAGTTGATTCAAATTTAAAATTGGAAAATCTATTTTTTCAGAAATTTCATTTCTAGTATAAACTGTTTTTATGTCTGAAGAATAAGAAAATTGTTTAGTTTCTATTTTTTGATCATCCCAGATAAATTGGATGCTCGAACTGTTTATAACTTCACCCTCTGTTTGTAAATCCACTAATTCTTGTCTGGGATTAGTTTCTGGATATAAATTAATTGTAGTTTTAATCTCCTTAACATAAGCATTATCATCTGTTTCTATAAGCTCTATCTCCCCACTTAAATTTAATTGCATTTCAAGTTGATCATACAAATAATAATTTTCAGCATTGGTTGAATTAGATAAATTAGAAAAAATAATCAATGTTATTGCTAGTATGAATGTTATTTTGGCAAATAATGATCTGTTTGGATGACTTTTATTTTTCTTATTTTTGGGAAAATTCATAAATTTCATAATTAATAAATAATATCTTGGATTATTTTAAACCTTTGTAATTTTTAAACTTTTGTGTTGTTGTCCTTTCAAATTTATTTGGCTTATTATCTCATTGTTATGTTATTGTCATAAACTAGTCTAAAATATTATAAATGAGAATTGTTTTTAAGGAGGATATGGGATCAGATAAAGCAGTAGCATTATTGTCTGGAGGGATAGACTCTCCGGTTGCAATAAATTTGATGCAAAATAAAGTTGAAATTATTGCTATGCATTTTCACCAATTACCTTTGACAGATGAAACAGAAGTAGAAAAAGTTAAATTATTAGCTGATAAATTAGGTTTGAAACAACTTTATTTAGTTCCTTTTGCAGATGTTTTAAAACAATTAGTTGATAAATGTAACCACCGTGATTATTTTATATTATCAAAAATTTTAATGTTTAGAACAGCTAACTTTCTTGCAAATCAAATTGATGCAAAATTTTTAATTACTGGAGAAAATTTAGCTCAAGTAAGTAGTCAGACATTAAGCAATCTTTCTGTAATTACATTAAATGTAAATAAATTGATTTTAAGACCTTTACTTATCTTCGATAAGAATGATATTATTAATGTTGCAAAAAAAATTGGGACTTATGAGATCTCAAAAGGTCCCGAAATATGTTGTTTGTTAGGCCCTAAATATCCTTCAACTAGGTCTGAACCTGATAAAATTGAACTAGAATTAAGTAAAATTGGTGTTGAAGAAATCATTAAGCAAAGTTTAAATAAATCTGAGGTGGTTAATTTCTAAAATGGCTAAGAATGAGATAACTAAACAAGTTAATAAAATTGTTAATGAAATTAACCCAGATATTTTTTTGTTTAATACGTTAACTAGGAAAAAAGAACTGTTTGTTCCTGTGAAAATCAATTATAACAAATCTTCTGATCATATTGGCATTTATAGTTGTGGTCCGACAGTGTATAACTATGCTCATGTTGGTAATTTGAGAAGTTATATTTTTTCTGATATCTTAAAAAGGGTGCTTTATCTTAATAATTTTAAAGTTAAACATGTTATCAATATCACTGATGTTGGTCACTTAACCTCTGATGCAGATGAGGGAGAAGATAAAATGCTTAAGGGTGCTAAACGTGAGAAAAAAACAGTTTGGCAAGTTGCCGAATTTTATACTTCTGCATTTAAAGAAGATGTTAAAAAACTGAACATTATAACTCCAGATGTTTGGAGTAAGGCTACTGATAATATCAAAGAACAGATAGAATTAATTAAAACACTTGAACAAAAAGGATATACGTATTTTGTTGGTGGAAATGTTTATTTTGATACTTCCAAAGTTGATGATTATGGTAAAATTGCTTTGTTAGATCGTGAAGCTGAAACTAAATCTAGGGTTGAAAAAGATCAAAATAAAAAGAGTCCCCATGATTTTGTGTTATGGTTTACAAAATCTAAATTTCAAGATCAAGAAATGAAGTGGGACTCTCCTTGGGGTGCAGGGTATCCTGGTTGGCATATTGAGTGTTCAGCAATGAGCATGAAACATTTAGGTGAACAATTTGAAGTTCATACAGGTGGGATTGATCATATCTCTGTACATCATCCTAACGAAATTGCTCAATCTGAATGTGCTATCGGAAAAAAGCCATGGGTGAAGTACTGGTTGCATAATGAATTTTTAGTTTTAGCAGATGGGGATAAAATGGCTAAGTCTGGTGAGAATTTTTTAACTCTTTCAGTAGTTGAGAATAAAGGTTATAGTCCTTTAGATTTTCGTTTTTTTAATTTAGGGACTCATTATCGTAAACAATTAATGTTTAGTTATGAAGCATTAGATTCTGCAAAAAATGCTAGGGTGAAATTAAATGCTAAGGTGTTGGAATTAAAAAATAAACTTGAAGTAGGCAGTGTTAAAGAAAAATTAGAATCAGAAGAATCAAAGAAGTATTTTAATAATTTTCTTGAAGATGTTAATGATGATTTGAATACTCCCAAGGCATTAGCAACCTTGTGGGAATTATTGAAAGATTCTAAAATTGAGGATTGTGAAAAATTAAGTTTAGTTATTCTGTTTGATGAAATTTTCGGATTAGGTTTGAGGGATCTTGAAAAAGATGACATCCCTATGGAAATAATTCAGTTAGCTGAAAAAAGACTTCGAGCAAGAAAAGATAAAGATTGGGAAATTTCAGATAAATTAAGAGATGAAATATTTTCAAAAGGTTTTGAAGTTTCTGATACTGTTGACAGTTTTAAGATTAAAAAGAAATAATTTATTTTTGTTCTTTTTAAAAAAAATTATATTTTTATGACTGAATCAATTATTTTTCTGTTTTAATGTTTTCAATGTGTTTTAAAGTGGTTGTATTTTTGGGTGATATCTTATTTCAATTTTTAATATTTTTAGTTAACTGCAATTTGGCTGTGTTTTTTTAATACATATCTCTTATGTTGTATGTTGTTTTTTAAATAATTAAATAATTAAATTAAAACAGAACCTTTATAAATAAATATATTATACTTTATAGCTATGTTTAGTAAGAGTGGTGATAGAAATAGACTTAAGAACAGTTTTAACTATCCGAGCAATATCTTTTCTAATCATTTTTTTCATAACTTAAAATCTAAAAAAGGTCAAGTAACGGTTTTTATAATTTTAGGAATCATTATTTTATTAGCGGTAGCATTAGTTATTCTTCTTAGGACCGAATTACTTAATGTTGAAAGTTTAGATGGTTTGTTTATTTCAGAGAAAGGTAAAGTTGCAAGTTATGTTTCTGATTGTGTCTTAAATGTTGGTGAAGAAGCCTTAACTTTGGCTGGTTTACAAGGTGGTTATGTTGAAGTGCCTGAACGTTATAGTGGAGATGTTAATTGGAATATTCCTATGTCTTCTTTTCTTTATATCCCTTTATGGGCTTATGGTTCTGAGATTGATCAACCGAGCATTGAAGAAATTAAAATTCAAGTTGATGATTTCATTGAAGAAAATGTTAGGGAATGTTTAATCGGTCAAGTGGCTTTTAATGAAACTTATGATATGGTAGAAATTAGTTCTATTGAATCTGACACTGAATTTAATGATAAAGAAACTAAGTTTGATATTCACTGGGAATTATTAGTTCAAGATAAATCTGGTGAATTGGTTGCAGAATTAATTAATCATGAAGCTGATTCTCCCGTGAGATTTAAAGTAATGTATGAAATGGCAGATGCAGTTTTAGATTCTGAAATGGCAAATTTGAAAATTGAAGATCTTACTCAAGATTTAATTGCTTTAGAACATGAAAATGTTCCGGTAATGGGTATGGAACTTAGTTGTAACAAAAAAACTTGGCAGGTTAATGAAGTTGAACAAACTTTAAAGGACATGTTAAGGATTAACCTTAGAAATCTTAAAATTGAAGGGACGGATTATGAAAAATTTTCTGATGATTATCCTTATTATCAAAACCATTATGTGTGGGATGTAGATTACACTGATGATGATTTATCTGCGGTGTTTAAGTATGAAGATACTTTTCCTTTTACTTTTGAAGTAGGTCCAAGGCAAGGTAACGTGATGAGGAGTGATGCTCTTGGTGGGAATGATTATCTGTCCTTTTTATGTATTCAAAGTTGGAAATTTACTTATGATGTGGTTTATCCAGTGGTATTAGAGTTAAGGGATGAAAAAAGTGGAGCTATATTTCAAATGGCATTTTCATCTAACTTAATACAAAATTTTCCTTACAAAGGGCAAGTTAAAGCTCGTGAATCAAGTTCAATTGTAGTTGCTTCTGAAGATGAATACTGTCATGAAAGTCCATCAAATGTGCCAATGAATGTCCAAACTTATTCATACATTGAAAATAATTTTACTGGTGTTTATGTAAAAGAACCTTTAGAAAACGTTAACGTGTCTTATACTTGTATTAAGTACAAATGTGAAATAGGTAGTTCAGAATATGATTATGAACAGATGGGTGATGTGGCGGGTTTAAGTGCAGAATTTCCTTACTGCCCAGCTGCAATTATGAGGGGAAATAAAGATTTATACACTGAAGATTGGGAATATGTTGTAAGTGAAGAAAATAAAATTGTAGAATTATATTTAAGGCCATTAACTAGATTTTATCTTAATGATGTGGATGTAGTTAAACATCAAATTGAACCAAGGGATTGTAGTGATGAAGAATTGGCTTCTGGGAAACAGTTATGTTTTGAAATAACTGATGCTGAAGTGTTGGATGATGATGAAACTGCAATGGTAACATTGAAATATTATCCACGTAATTTAGTTGAAGAGGTGATTGAAAGTTCTACAAATATTACTGGGAATGGAACTTCTAGTGATGGTAGTTCTGAATCAGTAAGTGAAGAATCAAGTTCAATGCTAAGTTTTGAAGATTACTTTACCAGTGGGGATATTTTGCATGAATCTGATTTTATCATCTCATCTGATTTTGAATCTGAAGATTTAGAAGAATCTTACTTTGAATTATTGGCAGGGGCGGAATTTACTTATGACATTTTAGCATACTTGGTTGATGAAGATGAATTAATTGGTGGATATAGGGGGGAATGGGTAACACCTTACTTTGACCCAGGAACCAATAGTTATAATCTTGTATTCCATGTTTTGGAAATAGATCCTAACGATGATGAATATTATTATGAGTTCCTATCAGAAATGGCATTGTACAGTGATGTATTGCCAACCCCTGAATTTGAATAAAAATTATGAATCTAAATGATTAACTAATATTATTAACAAATAAATAGAAAAAAATCAATAGACAAATAAAAAAATCATGTGGAAGTTGATGTCGTAATTTACCAAATGAGTGAAAAATAATAATGGCGGAACATAGTAACAATAGGAAGAAAGAACTTAACAAAAAAGTTTTAACTCAGTACTTTGCATTATTTATAATTGCATTATTTGTTAATTTACCTGTTGTTTCAGCATTAGAAATTTCTGGGGTTTCTGCAGAAGATGTAACTTCTGATTCAGCAGTAATTTATTGGGAAACAAATGAAACTTCTGACAGTTCCATATATTACAGTACTAGCTCAGAAACTTTTGAAGATAGTTTAGTTGGCCAAGAAAGTGGTTCTACTGAAGTTACTGATCATACTGTTGGCATTAGTGGTTTAGATTTTGAAACTGAATATTTTTATTATGTTGAAAGTAATGGAGTTAAGGAAAACAATTCTGAATCTTATTATTCATTTACAACTATTGCAGAGGAAACTGTTGAAGAAGAGCCTGTAGAGGAGGCAAGTGAAGATACTGTTGATGTGGAAGATGAAGAAACAAGTTCTGATGATTCAAGTGATTCTTCTGAGGGTAGTTCTTCTAGTTCTGGTTTAGATTTAACTGTGGAAATTTCTGAACTAGTAAAAGGTAATGAAGTTGATATTACTGGCGATTCTACTGAGGGTGCAGAAATTAGAGTTTATGTTAATGGTGGGTACCATTCTAAAATTACTTGTGATGAAACTGGTGATTTTGAATTTTTGAATGTACCATTAGAAGATGATCAAGATAATTCAATTGATATTGAAGCAACAAGTGTAGATGGTTCTTTAACAGAATCTTATAGTGCGGTTGTTTATGCAGATAATACTCATCCAGAAATTACAATTGCTTCTTACAATGAAGATTCAGATTATGTGGCTGAAGAATCAACAGTTACTTTTAGTATGAAAATTAGTGAAGAGTCTACTTTAGAAATTGAAGTTAATGGTAATGCTGATTATTCTGAAAGTGAGTTTGGGACAACTTTCGAAACCGATATTAATTTAGAAGAGGGTGATAATGAAGTTAGTGTTATCGCAACTGATGAAGCTGGTTGGGAAAGTGAAGTTATAATCAATATTAAAGCCGATACTAAGGCGCCTGAAGTTGAAGCTGAATTATCTAAAGGGACAGAATTTTATCAAAACAGAGCAACTTCTGATATTTATGGTACTACTGAAGAAGGTGCTACTGTTTATTTGTATGTTTACAGACCCTTATCTTATGAATACTCCCCTGATTTTGATGATTCTTGGGAAATGACTACTGCTGGTTCCAATGGGACATTCATGTTTGAAGATGTTGATTTTGAAAATGAACCATTAAGTTTTGAAGAATTTTCCCCTACTGAAGTACCTTCAGGATTAGAAGAAATTTCAATTTATCCCATGGAATCAATCTCTCAATCACAAGATTGGGATTATGAGGTTTTTATTCTTGCTGAAGATGAAACTGGTAAAGTTGGTTATTGGCGAGATGGTGTAACTGTACACAGTTGTTACTCAGAAAATTTTGATTTCCAAATCACAGATCTTATTGAATTTCAACAACCATTAAGGTTGAATCCAACATTGATTGAAGATGGGAGAGAAATGATTAGTGCAGTTTTCAATTTGAGTTACAAGGGAACTGGCGCTGCAAAATATAATCTGGTCACTGGTGAAGAAGAGCAAGCTTCATTTAAAATAAGTAGTGTGAAATTTGAAAAAGCGTGTACTCAATCAATGATGGAAGATGAAAAGTTTTCTTTAGGATGTAAAGTTTTACCAAATAATCCTGATAAAATGATTTCTAGTTCTGATGGTACAGCTTATTATTTAAGTTGGGATCTTTATAGTACAGAAGGTTTAGATCAAGTTGACACAGATTTTTGGAACGAACTTAAAGGTAGTCAGGTTGTATTTCCATTAAAAGTTTATGTGAATTATCAAGAGTACGATTCTCAAGGGAAATTAGGTGATAGTAAAACTCAAACTAGTTGTTATGATTTGGGATATTATGTTGATATTCCTTTAGACAGTGAAAAATTAATTCCTGATTGGTTAGCTGATGAAGGTATGGAAGCATTAAATTATACTATAGATAAAATTGACAAGGTTTTACCACTTCTAGAAAAAGCAGTTTTAGCAACAGGCATTTCTTGTTTTTTAATGGTTGGGTCAAAAATGGTGATCAGAGTTGCAAGAATGCTTACTTCAAAATCTGAATATCTTATGGACAAAACTTTGGATGATGATGATGGGGAGAAATGTCCTTTGGACCAAAACAAATTATTTTTAGATTCTACGATTGAATCTTGGAATGAATTAAAAGATACGCACCCTGACGTAATTGCTTCTCCTCAAATTTATGGGTTTCCAGAAGGTTATAATGATGAGGATTATTCTGCAAGTAAATTAAGTGACAGGTGTCCTAGTACTGCTTCACTTTGGGAAGCTGAATCAAAACTTGAATTAGCGTATCGTTGGACTTGTGACAGGTTCTTATGTCGAGCAGTGCCCGCTAAATGGACTTATGATGAAGATAAAGATGCAATTGATACTGTTAAAATAGAACAACAATCTTGTTCAAGTACGTTGGGTTGTACCCCCGTAAGAAAAATTAAAGATTGTAATCAATATATTGATGAAAATAGTTTGTATGGTGTTTCTTTAAGGGACGAGGCAATTACAACTGGTGGTTCTTGTTGGGAAATTGGTAGTACTGAAATTAGCAGTGGTAGTTTGGATACAAATATTGTTCAAGGTAGTAATCTGTTTGTTAAATCAAATGATCAAAATTTTTATGAAGAGTATGGTATAGTTACTTTAGAAAGGGTTACTCAAGCTTTAGGCGATTTAGGAACAGTTGACACATATTTAGTTTATGAAGAAAAGAAAGGTTCAGATAATTTTTGTGCTGCGCCAGATAAAACTTGTGCTCAGTTATGTAATAGTGATAGAACTAATGGGTATGAACCTGTTATTGATGGTTATAAAATCAATTATCCTAGTGGTTGGGGAAGTGGAGTTACTGAAGATAGTTCGGATTCAAGTTCTGGTTTGAATATTGATGTTGAAAATAGTGAAGGACCTTGTTACAAAAAAGAAGGTAAGTATTATCTTTCTCCTTCTGGTGAAAAAATTAAAGGTGATAAATATTCTGCTGGATTTTCTAGTGATTGTTTTATTGATGATGATGCAACTTTTTACCAATGCGTATGTGAGGGAGAGGGTGATATTGAAAAAGGTGTTACTGTAAGAACTGCGGTTAAAGCAGTACAAGTTAATGATAAAATTTTAGCTGAAGATTATAATTATAGGCAAGATCAAATATATCAAGAATCATTTGGTTTTGCAGGAACTTATTATCCTGAATGGCGGTATTATACTGGAAGAGATTTGCCTGGCGCGTTCGGTGCAAATTATTTAATTGATTATACCAGACCAGGTGAAGAAAATCATCATGAAGTTAATCCTAACACTCAGTTTATTGGTATGTTTCAAACATTATGTCTAACTCGAATTAGGGCAAATCTAGTTATGTTAAGAAGTATTTTAGAAGGGTTAAGCACTTGTATTAATGAAGCAAAATATACTGGATTTGCAGATGCGGGGATGTGTAAAACTTTATTTTCACAACATGTTTGTGGGTTAGCTTACAAAGTGGTAGCTTCATTTAATTCTGAATGTAGTCCTTTAAATTTTAAGGATGTTGAAAAGGATAGTAAAGAAGCTGGTTTTGGTGATTATATTCAAGCAGGAACAGATTCTATTTATCAGGCCATGGACACTAGTTTTGACGATTTGAAATCTGATTATGATAATGCTGCTTTAGACAATTATTTAGGTGGTGGTGTGCAAGGTTTTGCTCAATCAGTGTGTATGGCCATGTTCGGTTATGATTTCCCATTAGGAATGGACTTTATTCAAGATGTTGCATATTCAGTGCCAATGAAAACTGTTCCTTTAGTTTTCCCAGCTTATCGAGAATTAACAAATTATAATCCTCAGACTTTAACTGCGATTCATAATTATGAAGTTGGAGCAGTAATTTTTCCGGGATGTGATATTCAAAGTTATCAAACTTACTTAACTTGTGTGGGTCAAGAAGATTTAAACCATCCAGGGGTGGAATGTTCAGATCAAGGGTGTGATTGTGTGTCAGCAAGTACATTACATCGTGAAAGTGAAAAAGATTATTCTTTAGAAGGTGGATACGGTTCAAATATTGAAAAAGGTTCAATGATTGATTTACCAATAATTTCTCCACAGAAAGTAGATTCAGATTTCAGGTATGATCATGTTGTAGTACAATTAAATTTAGCACAGAACGAAAATGAGGAAAGTTGTTTTGATGAAGGGAATCGTGATGGTAAATTCTTTTTCCCAATCAAAGATGTATCGCCTTCGGCTACTGTAAGTTGTCAAGTGGAAAGTACTACTGGAAAATATTCTTGTCCAGAACTTAGTGGTTTATTTTATAGTGATGGGTTAGCTTATTTACAAGACCCTTATATTACCTGTTATGATGAAGATAGTGGTAATTATGTTGATTGTGATACGCCTAACATGTTTTTAGAAGGGGACGAGATAAAAGTTAAAGTTCATATGTATACTGATGATCAAGGTTATTGTTTAAGGTTAAAAACTAATGGTGGCGGATTAGGTGTAGAATATCGTGACCAAAGGTATAAAGTTCCCGGTGGCGCTGCTGGAGCAACATCATTAGTTTACAATTTCGGAACTGTTAGTAGTACTATGTTTAGCGGTCAATCTGCTGGTTTATATTTAAGTACAACTGAAAGTGCCGGTGGTTGTCCTACTAATTTAGCTCCTTTAAGTAGTAGTGCTTCAATCTCGTCAGGAAGTAAAGTTATATTCAAATTTAATGTTGATACTAGCGGGAAATATACTCTTTATGAACCTTCAAGTCCTTCGGCAAGTGCTAGTATTGTAACCAGTGGATATGAATGGGGCGATGGTAAATTAAAAACTACTTCAGGTCAAGAATTTTTTGAAAGAACTGAAATTAATAGTGTTCAATTTGATATTGTGGGGTCAAGGTTCAATAATGTGTTGGGTTCTGCATATGCAACTATGTCTTCATCTAATAATCAATGTAAGTATCAAAGTTCAGCTTCAAGTACCGGGACTCTTTATGGACAAAATATGTATTATCAATCTAGTCCTTATTCTGCGACTAATAGTTATAATGATTATAGTAATTCTGCTCAAATAACTTTAACTGCAGAATTGTTAAAGAGGGATACTTCTGATGATTGTTATGGGGCTAAAGAAACAGTTCAAGTTGGCAATTCATTAGGTAAATCAAGCCATACTGAAACCGTTGTAATTCAAAAAGAACACGAAGCTGAAAAGTATACCAGTGAAATTCATAGTCAGTTTATTGGTGGGAATTATCCGAAAGTAATTGAACTTGCAGGAACAAAAATTGATTGGAATCCTGGTTCATTAGATGAAGCTAATGGTATCTATTATTATATTGCTGCTAGTATTTTGGATGCGAGTGAAGAAACTGGTGCTACTGATGATTATATTTATGCTAATGTAGAACCTTTACTTAACCGGTTCTTCCTAAGGCAGACTAGTACTGGTGTAGCATTAGTTCCATATCCAAATGATGTTGTTGATACTGCAGAATTTCAGAAGATAAGGGCATACCTTTGTAACATAGCTGATAAAGAAGGAATTAAAAGTATTTATGAAAGTTCAGAAGTGGGTTGTCCAACAGTGGAAACTAGTTGAATTTAATATTTAAATTTAAAACAAAATGTTCAAAAACAAAAAAGGTGCAATTGCAATAGAAGCTTTGGTGGTGTTAGTTACTATTGTAATTACTAGTAGTGTCATATTTACTTTAGTAAGTTTAGGTGTGGTTGGCGTAGATGAATCTTCAGCTGTAGCACAAAGTGATTTACTTAATACTGAATTTTTAGGCATGGGTCGGTCAGGTCAAATTGTGGTTGACAATTTTAGGTTTTGTAGTAGTAATGGTGCATTAAGTGGTTGTTTAATTGAAAGTTATTATTTTTATCCAGGTGATGAAGTTCACTTTTTCTTTGAAGTAGAAAGTAGTACTTATGCTGATGAAATTATGATCGTTGAAAATTATGAGTTGATAGGGCCTGATGGCGGTATTATACTTTCTGTAGAAGCAGAGAATGATTATTATTATGAAATGGAATCAAGTAAAAGTACAGAACTTGTTTATTTCAAAGATTATTTTACTTTAGGTTCAAGAAGTAGTTCGGGAGAATATACTTTAAATTTGTACTTAAATAATCCTTTAATTGATAAAAGTACAACTTTAACAAAAACGTTTAATGTAATTAACAATTATTAATAATAGAGAAATTGATAAATGGTAAAAATTGAAAAAATAACTGCATTGGAAATTTTAGATAGTAGAGGTAATCCCACTATTGAAGTTGATGTTCATACTGATAATGGTATTTTTTCTGCTGCTGTACCTAGTGGTGCATCTACTGGAAAAAACGAAGCAGTTGAGTTACGTGATGGTGGAAAAAGATATTTAGGTAAAGGTGTAACTAAAGCTATTAAAAATGTTGAGAAAAAAATTGGTCCTCGATTGGTTGACATAGATGTGTTTAGGCAAAGAGAAGTTGACGATATTATGCTTGAAATTGATAATACTTATAACAAATCCAAATTGGGTGCTAATGCTATATTAGGTGTAAGTTTAGCAGTGTCTCGTGCAGGAGCAGATTATTATGGTCTTGAATTGTATGAGTACATTAACGAAATGTTGTTAAGGGATGTTGACATGAAAATGCCACGTGCATTTTTTAATGTGATTAATGGTGGCAAACATGCAGGCAACAAATTAGAAATTCAAGAATTTATGATCTCTCCAAAATCAAAATCTTTTAAAGAATCTTTACGTATAGCATCTGAAACTTATCATATTTTAAAAGATTTGATTAAGAAAAAGTATGGTCTGAATGCAGTTAATGTTGGTGATGAAGGCGGGTTTGCTCCACCAATTGCTAGAGCTGAAGATGCTCTTGTTTTGATACGTAAAGCTATTGTTAAAGCTGGATATAAAGGTAAGATTGACATTGCATTGGATTGTGCAGCATCAGAATATTATGTTGCTCGTGGTAAAGGTTATTATTTGTTGAATGGTCGTAAGAGTGAAGAACAGTTAGTTAAATATTATTTAAAATTAATCAAAAGGTTTGGAATAATTTCTATTGAAGATCCTTTTCATGAAGAAGATTTCGAAACATTTTGTTTGTTGAGAAAAGAAATTTGGAAGGACGGATTAAGTTGTCAAGTTGTTGGTGATGATTTAACTGTAACTAATCCAGGGAGAGTTGAACAAGCTATCATTGAAAAAAGTTGTAATTGTTTATTATTAAAAGTTAACCAGGTGGGAAGTTTAACTGAAACTTTGGAAGCGGTAAGGTTAGCTTATGATCATAATTGGAAAGTAATGGTTTCGCATCGTAGTGGAGAAACTGAAGATCCTTACATCGCAGATTTAGCAGTAGGGTTAGGTTGTGGACAGATTAAAGCTGGTGCACCTTGTCGGAGTGAGAGAACTGCTAAGTATAATCAACTGCTTCGTATTGAGCAAAGTTTGCGAGGTGGCAGAAAATGAATCGTAGGTTTATGTTTCTGGTTTTGGTAGTGATGTTGGTAAGTTTGGTAAGTGTGATAGGGGATTTGGATGGGTGTCTTGAAGCTGAACTTTATGATTTAAGTTCTTGTTCCACTGAAAGTTTGAAAACAGGCGATTATTGTTATGATTCTCAAGATAATGGGTTTATGTATGAAATTGTTAAAGATGATTATGGGTCCGGATCTTGGGGTCCTTATTATGACTATAAAAATGTAAGAGTTGATGAAAATTGTGATCTTGTCTCTTTTGAAGATTCTTTTAATGAAAATGGGGGTGATCCTGATGATAATAGTGGTGGTCAGAAGGGAGATAAATATGTTTTTTATGAAAGAGTTAAAGAAATGATTGGGATTGATTTTTCTTGTAATGGGAATATCGTTACAAATGAATTAGAGTCTTGTGAAAATGTCATATCTAGTGGATTATATGATTTCTGTTATGATAAAACTTTTTATGTTGGTATGACCTCAGCAAATAGGTATCAATTATATTATTATACTGGTGGTAATGGTTGGTCGAATGCAAAATTAAATGATAATTGTCAACTCGAATTATTTGAAGATTCATTTTATGAAGGTGGTCATCCTAACGATGATGAAACTGATGGGTTAAAGGGGGATAATTTGTGGTACTATAATCTTGTTAAGGAAACATCACAATCTTATCTTGGAACTAGTATCATTTCTGAAGATAATTGTGATGTTTCTGATGAAGATCCTAGTTTATTATTCCAAAAGAATCCTTCTAATGGTGATTTTTATGATGGGTATTGGCATAAAGAAGATTGTTATATCTGGTATAACATTGAAGGGGGGAAAGATATTAAAACAGAATCTTATGGGTATTGTGAAGACAGATCTTCTGGGGGATATTGTCAGTTTAAATATTATGATGGTGCATTCTATGAAACAAATGTTTATGAGTTAGATGAAGCCGAAGCATATGGTTATACCCCAGAAAGTGAATATATTGGTACACAAATTTATGCTTGGCAGGAAGCAATAGATGCTGCTGAACGTGGAGCCACAGCAGACGCAAGTTCTGCAGCATATAACACTGCATCTTACACTCAACAAGGTTGTAAAGATCAAAATAATTGTCAGGAAATAGATGAAGTATGGCGTGTTCTTTCTCCTGTTGTCAATGGTGGTGGTGAAACATACTGGATGCCAAAAGATGAAAATTCTGGTTCAATGGTGAGTTGGGAAACAATATATCACATGGCAGCTACAAGTAGTGGTACAAGTAATTATGCTTCTGAAGGTAGTGCTGCTAATTTTGATGGGTCTATTAACATAAATTCATTTGCTGATGCAATTAATGCATTGAACTCAATTGATGATCATGGGGCTTTATGTTGTGGTGATTGGGTTGCTAAAGTAATGAAATGGTTGGGCTATGGTTATGTTTATAATAGTAACACTGGTGGGAAAACAATGAAACAAATTGCAGAAACTCATGGTGTTCCAATAGCTTTTAATGTTAATAGAGATCAAGAAAAAATAGACCAGGGGCAAGCAGAAAGCCATATCTATTTTTTACTTGGTATTGGTTCAAGTGCTAATTATTGGTTAACTGAATTATCTGACATACAGAAAGTAGGTTCTTTCACTAGCGTTGGTGAGAATCAAGCATTAGTGGTGGGTTATACTGGTGGGAGTGATGGGGCTGTTGTGCTTGAAGTATTAGATTTAGATTATTATTCTGCTTCTGAGATTAAAGGAGTTAAATTATGGGCTTATCCTTTGTGTGATGGGACATATGTTAGTAATAATATCTGGTCTATTGCTGGATCAAATAATGGTGAAGCTGATTATGGTACTAATGCCTTTACTTATTATAATTGGGAACCAACTGGTCCTTCCCCATATTATCCTTATGGTGAGGTTTGTTCAAGCTCTTCCAGTAGTTCTTCTTCATTAAGTTCAGCGTTAGTTTATAATCCAGTGTATGCTGGAACTTGTGCTGAATATATGAGTGAATTGCCTGAAGGAGATTGTTCTAAAAATAGTTATGATGAGGGTGTTGATTATATTAATGCTGTTGCAAATTTTAAATCAAATGAATTGGAAAAGATTACTTTTGTTGGAAATGAAAATGTTTATGTGGATAAAGATAATGCTTATTCATGGGAGCAATTAAGTGATGCTATCTCTGCTTGTAATTATGATGTTCAAGTTTATGATAATTTTTGTTGTAGGAAGATTGCAGGAACTAGTTCATTCAGTAATCATGCTGAAGGCAATGCTATTGATATTAATGTTCCTAAGAACCCTTATACTTCTGAGAGAAGTTGTATTTCTAATGATTGTGATATGTCTTCTTGCGTATTACAAGCAATTAAAGATAACGGTTTTTATTGGGGGGGTGCTTGGGGTATTCCTTGTGATGCACACCATATTGAATACAGGGATGGTACTTCTAATGTTAATGATGTAAATTTTTGTAATGTTGCTTAAAAATTTATGTTCAAATTAACAGATAATTAAATCTCAATAAATTATTTTCCTCTTTTTTTCCAAAAATTATTTAACTTAACACTAATTACCAAAACATATGTTAGAGAAAACTTTCTTGGACAAACTTGAAAGTAATTCTTATTCTAAAAAAGATTTGTCAAAAGTAAAGGAAGCGATAGAATATTCTAAACAATTATTATCCTCTAAAAAAAGGTTAGCAGGAGATTCTGTGTTTGATCATAATTTACGTATGGCAAACTTGTTAATTGATAATGGTGCAGATCCAGAAATTATCATTGCTGCAATTATTTACAAAATTCCTGATTTTGTTTCTGAAAAAGAAGTTCAAGAAAAGTTTGGTAAAGAAATTATTAACCTGATCAAATCCGCGAAAGATATTACACAACTGAAAACCAGGAACATGAAACTTAACGCAGAAAATTTGCGTAAAGTACTTCTGGCAACAGTTAACGATGTTAGAGTTATACTGATAAAACTGGTTGATAAATTAGATAATCAAAAAGATATCCATTTTTTAGCTAAAGATGAACAGAAAAGAATTTCTCAAGAAATTTTAGATGTCTATGCGCCTTTAGCTTCTCGGTTAGGCGCAGAAAAAATTAAAGCAGATTTAGAAGATTTAGCTTTTAAAACTATCAATCCAAAAAAGTATCAAGAGATTGTAGGTTTTTTAGAAAGGTCAAGAGAAGATCGGGTGGATGATGTTAAACAAATTATTAAACAAATTAAATCGTTTAAAGATGTTAACATAATTAAAATCAAAGGTAGGCCTAAACATATTTACAGTATTTACAAAAAGATAACTAAACGGGGAGTAAAATTAAATGAACAATATGATCTTTTAGGTATCCGGGCGATAGTTTCTAATGAAAAAGAATGTTACCATCTGTTAGGTTGGTTACACGAAAAATTTGAACCGATAGATGGTAAATTAAAAGATTATATCGCTAATCCTAAACCTAATGGTTACCAATCTATTCATACCTCTTTAATTGTTGATGGTAAGAAAAAGTTAGAAGTTCAAATTAGAACTCCTGAAATGGACGAAAATGCTGAGGAAGGAGTAGCTGCGCATTGGGGTTATAAAGGTCAAAAAGCAGATAGGCAATTGGATACTAAACTTGCATGGGTAAAAAACATATTAGAATTACATAAAGATTCTAGTGCAAGAGAATTTATTGAAGATGTTAAGTTAGATGTGTTTGCTGACCAAATATATTGTTATACTCCCAAAGGTGACATTAAATATATGCCTTTAGGGTCTACTATACTAGATTTTGCTTACATGGTTCATGAACAAATAGGGAACCATTGTGTTGGGGCAAGAGTTAATGGGAATTTTGCATCTTTAAGATCAGAACTGAATAAAGGTGATGTTGTTGAAATTTTAACTTCAAAAAAACAAATTCCAAGACGTAATTGGATTAAATTTGTTAAAACATCGCGAGCAAAAAGTAAAGTTAAGAAAGGTATTAGGTTATACCAAGGATTACCTGCAATCAGAACTTATACTTTAAGAAAAATAACTAAAGAAGAATATGACTCTTTAACTTATGCTCCAGAATATAAAAATGCCTCTTGTACTTTAGCTAAATGTTGTAGGCCTGTTCCAAAAGAAAATTTAGCCGGAATAATAACTAAAAGAAGAATGATTTCTGTGCATAGGGAAGATTGTGACAGGATTGAAAATGAAGAATCTAGGTGGATAAAAGTTGACTGGAAAGAAACTTTCAATAAAAAAATTAAGTTTTATGTTGTCGCAAAATCTAGGTCTGGGTTATTGGCAGATTTGTTACATACCATTGCAACTGTAAGATTTGAAGTTAAGGAGGCTAAAGCTAAACTTGTGGGTAATAATTCTACTGAATGTTCTTTTTTAATAATTCCAAAAGAAATTGATGAACTAGAAAAATTAGTAGTTAGGTTAAAGAAAGTAGAAGGAGTTAAAAAAATCTTTTTTGAATAAGATTTATTAATGTGGCTTTTAAAATAAAGTTTAATAAAATGAAAATAGTTATTTGTACATTAAATAAAGCGAAAAATGATGCTGTTAAAAATGTTATCAGTAAAGTTTGGTCAGATGTAGAATTCATTTCAATTAAAACAGAATCAGGAATTTCTGAACAACCAATGTCAGATCAAGAAAGTATTCAGGGGGCAATAAATAGGGCTAAATTTGGATTAAAACAAATTGCTGCTGCTGATTATTCAATTGGGTTAGAAGGTAATGTTGATGAAAATAATTTTGGTATGTTCCTTAATGGTTGGGCATCTATCATAAATAAAAAAGGGAAAATTGGTTTAGGTTGTAGTGGAAAAGTTGAATTGCCAATTAAAATTTCTGAACAACTTAAAGTAGGAAAAGAGTTGGGTCCATTAATTCAAGAATTGATGAAAGATAATTCTATCAGAAATAGTTTAGGTACAAATGGTGTGTTAACAAAAGGGCTTTATACTAGAACTAAAGAGTTTGAAGATGCAGTAAGTTGTGCTTTGGCAAAGTTTGTTAATGAAAATATGTATAAATCAGAATAAATCTCAAATTAGTAACAGTTTTACATATGATCCCGCAATTACTCCTAATATATACATAAATAAAATGTACAACATTCCAAACCAGGGTTTATGTATCGGTTCCGGTAGATTTCCTTTAATAAGGGTTAAACGAAGGATGATTGTTATGGTGACTCCGAAAGAAATTGGAAATAAAAATAACCACATTAAAATGTCTTGACTTGAACTAGTATAAATTTCTTGAAAAACATTAAACACTTTATTGATTGTACCCATATCAAAATAAACAATTAATTAAGATATTTAAATTTTTCTTTTTGATTAATTTAATCATAACATAATCTTAACCATATCAATTATTCTGTTACTGTAACCCCATTCATTATCGTACCAAGAAAAAACTTTTATAGAATTTCCATTGATTACTTTGGTTAACTTACTATCAAATATTGAAGAATGTGGGTTGGTTAAAATGTCAGTAGAAACTAGTTCTTCTTCAGAATATTCAAACACATTTTTAAGATCTTTACTTCTTGCAGCTATCTCAAAAGCAGAATTAACTTTTTCTACATCAACTACTTGTTTCAATTGACAAGTAAAATCTACAATTGAACCATTTACTACTGGAACTCTTATTGCCATTCCATCAATTTTATCTTTAAGTTTTGGTAAAACTAATGTTGTAGCTATAGCTGCTCCTGTTGTAGTAGGAATCATGTTAACTGCTGCTGCTCTTCCTCTTCGATGTTTTGAACTTGCTAAATCAACAACTTTTTGTGTGGATGTGTAAGCATGGACAGTGGTAACTAATCCAGAAATAATGCCAAAATTGTCATCAAGAACTTTAGCAATTGGTGCTAAGCAATTAGTTGTACATGAAGCATTACTTATAATATTGTCTTTTTTCTGATTATATTCTTTATGGTTTACGCCATATACTAATGTTTTAATGTCGTTATTGTCTCCTTTATTTTTTGCAGGAGCAGAAAGAATTACTTTTTTTGCACCAGCTTTAAGATGCTTACTTGCCAATTCTTTTGTTAAGAAAAATCCTGTACTTTCAATTACCACATCAACTTTAAGTTTTTTCCAAGGAAGTTTAGCTGGATCTTTTTCTGAGAAAACAGGTATCTTTTTATTTTTCTTACTAGGACTATCTCCAATAATTAAACTATTTTTGTCACTTGAAACATTCCCATTAAACTTACCATGGGCAGAATCGTATTTTAATAAGTAAGCTAAATTATCTGTTGGGGTTAAATCGTTAATTGCTACAAAATTAATTTTTTTATCTTTAAAACCTGCCCGGAAAATCATTCGACCAATCCGACCAAAACCATTAATTGCTACATTTATCATCTTCATTAACCTCTTTGAATTTTAAGTTCACAAAATTATAAGTAATTTAATATTTAAAATAAAAAGAAATGCAAATATATAAAACTTTACAATTTAAAAATAAATTAAATTATTATAAAAAAATAATTAAAAAATTAATTATTCAAACTTTCATAAGTACTTTTTAACTTTCTAGCACTTTCTCTCAATTGTGATAATTCATCTTCACTTAATTCCCATTCTTCAACTTTCTCAATTCCACTTTTACCTAACCTTACTGGGACGCCAATTGAAACATCTTCTAAATTATATTCTCCTTTTAGCACAGTAGAACATATTAATAATCTTTTCTGATCTCTTACAATTGATTCCACCATATCGGCGGTGTTTGATGCAGGTGCAAAAACTGTTGAACCTTTACGTTTGATAACTTCCATTGAAGAATTTTTAAGTTTTTCTTTAATTTCTTTTTGTTCTTCCAAATTAAATTCTTTCAATTCTCCATTAATTTTTACTTTACTAAATACCGGGATCTGGCCAGCACCATGTTCGCCAATAACATACCCTTCAACTTCATTATCAGGGTTGCCTAAAATGGTTCTAAATCTTGAAGAATCCAATTGTCCGCCCGAACCAATAACTTTCTCTCTTGCCCAACCAGATTTGTGAATATGTAAATTGATTAAATCCATAGGGTTAGTTATGGTAATTATAATTGCTTCAGGGGCATATTTTTTAACTTCTGTTAAAATGAAGTTCATAATCTTTACATTGATTGTAGCTAATTCTAATCTGTCTTTAATGTCTGGTGTTCTAGGTTTACCTGCAGTAATAACAATGACCTCTGAACCAACAATATCTTCATATCCACCAGAATACACTTTAGTTCTATTTTTGTAAGGTAAAGCTTGTGCCATGTCCATTGCTTGACCTTCAGCAAGATCTTTAAGAATATCTACTAAAACCATCTCTTTACATACATCTCTAGAAATAATTTCGTAAGCGATAAACGAACCAAGGTTACCTGCACCTATAATTGTAATTTTGTTAGCTTTTTGATTTTCCATGTGTTGTTAATAGAATTAATGATTTAAATTATTTATGGATTAAGAAATTATGATCGGTTCATAACCACCAGAAGTATATGAAACTTCGTCAATGTAAATTATTGGGTTTTCATTAGATTCTATTGAAAATTCTCTATCTAATAAGTCTTCATTATATCTTTCATAAGTAATATTAGATAAAATTAATTCTTCATTTAAGTAAACTGAAATCTGTTCTTCTATCTTTATTTTTATTGTGTGCCAAACGCCTGAGTTTAAATCTAAGCTTTGGTAACCTAAAACAGTATATGTCTCACTTTCATAATTAGTAATTTCAATATGTTCATTTCCAAATTCTAAGAAATCTCTTTTATCGCTTGAGTAATCATTGTTAAAATTAATCATTACTCCTCCTTGTTCAATATTAACTTTAAATTCGATAAAACTTAAATTATAAATGTCATAATTAAACTTTAACCAATCATTACCATTGTTCTTTAAATAATAATTTTCATTATCATTAATCAAACTCCAATCTGTATTACTTCTAGCTCTCCAGTAATTTTCCCAATCTTCTTCGGTAAGACTAGATAATGTTTCTTCTTGGATCGTGTGACAGGTATTGTGGATGCATTTATTCGGTTCACAATCAGTATCAGTTGAACAAACAACTCTATACTCTTGAGTAATTGGGACACTTTCAGTTAGTATTACTTGTGAGACACTATTTAATGTTCCAAATTGATTATCATAAAAAGAATATCCTACAACGCCTAAACTTATTATTAACATAATAATGATCATCCAAAACCAATATCTGTCTGTTATTTTATCTTTATCATGACTGGCCCATTTACCAAAAAACCCACCAATAAAAAATACTATTGAAGTCATTATTACTAAAAATGCAGCAGATTCTAAATTAGAATTTAAGTCTGAAGTAATTATCATTGAAACAAATACTATCATAGCAATAATTGATCCGGTTTTGAAATTAAGTTCATCTGGAAATTCATGATGTAAAAGTATTATTGATAAGCTTATAATTACAAATAGGAATACAAATATTAAGAAGTCATTTGATGTGAACATACTTACTAGGAAAAAGGAAATAAATGATAAAATAGCTGTGCCAACTAACCAACTAAGTACATCACCTCTTAATTTCATGGAGTAAATGATTATTTCAGTTTATTTAAAATTAACTTTTTAATTTTGGCAAGAGTTAATTTAAGCAGAATTTCCATTCCACTTGTGCCATCCTTTACCTTTAGAATCATAACTTCCATCTTGTTTTTTTCTTTTTGGAAATAAACTGCCCCCTATCTTGTGTTGTCCAAAAGCAAGTTTTGCAGTACAATCTTTGCATCTAATCTCATAATAGTCATTACTATCAACAGTTCGAACAATCATTTGGAGATTGTCGCTTTCACATAATCCACAAGCTTCTTGGTCAAAGACTTCTTGGAATTCAGCTAAATGCTTGAAAGCATCTTTAATAGAATCGTTTTCAATCTCAATAGATATCCTTTGGTTTTTTGTAGTGTATTTTATTTTCATAAAAATCAGTTTAAGAAAATTGATTTAAATATCTTTTGTGAACCTGACCAGTGTGACCAGTGGCTTATTGTAATGATTTTTGTGAGTCTTTGATTTGCTGTTGAAAAGTGTTTTTTAATCTTAATTATCTAAATACTGCTCTAAGAAACTGACATAATGACCCCTCACCTTACAGGTGTTTCCTTTATCTTCTGTTGGTACAGCTATGGTACAATTTGTAATCTCTCTTATTGCTTTTGCCCAACCAAAAATTGGAAAAAATGCATTTTCATTAGATCCAGAGTATTTTTCTTTAATTAATGGGGGGACTTCTGTTCCCATTTTTACTATACTTTTTTAAGCTTGACAATCAATATATCTGTTAGGGTCTGAACAATATTTCTGTTTATGACAATGTTGTTTCCATAAATCTACATAAATTTCAAATTCTTCTTTAATTATATATTCTACCATTACGTTTGTTAAGTTTATTTGCTTTATTATAATTTCTATGTTTGTTAATAATGTTCATTTATATCTTTACATCCAAAAATTATATAAGCAGTCCAGAAAATAATAACTTATCATGGTTGAACACAAACTTACAGCAATTCCAAACACTGAAAATGTTGAAATTAAGCAAGGTTTTATTGATAGATACTCTAAACTTACTGATTGGGAAGAGTTCAAGAAATATTGTTTATGTTTTTTGAGACGTTCAATTAGGGTTAACACTCTGAAAGCAGATATTGAAGAAACAAGAAAAAGTATTGAAAGTAAAGGTTGGAAATTAGAACCGATACCTTGGTGTAAAGGTGGTTTTTTTATATCACATCCTGATAGAAAAGATGTGGGTAATTTATGGGAACATCATATCGGTAAAATTTATGTTCAGGAATCTGTTAGTATGTTACCTCCTTTAGCTCTTGATCCAAAACCAGGAGATATTGTTCTTGATATGTGTGCTGCTCCAGGAAGTAAAACTACTCAAATGGCTGCAATGATGAAAAATCAAGGGTTATTAATAGCTAATGATTACAAAGGTATGCGGATTCAATCTTTAGGAATTAATTTACAACGTAGTGCGGCAAGTAATACTATTGTAACTTTGATGTCTGGTACAAGATACAAAGATTTTCAGTTTGACAAAATTTTGGTAGATGCACCCTGTTCAGGAACGGGTACAATTAGAAAAAGTTTAAAAACTTTAAGAATCTGGAACCCATCAATGTTAAGGAAAATTTCTAATGAACAGTTTAGACTTGCAGAGAATGCATTCTTAAATTTAAAACCCGGTGGTGTAATGGTATATTCTACTTGTTCACTTGAACCAGAAGAAAATGAAGCAGTAGTTACTCGAATACTTAACAGGTTTGATAATGCTAAAGTTGAAAAAGTTAATTTCCCTGGGTTGAAAATTGGAACTTCTGTAATGGAATTCGAAGGTGTTAAATATCATGAAGAAGTGAAAGATTCAGTAAGAATTTGGCCACAAGATAATGATACTGAAGGTTTCTTTGTTTGCAGGATAAAGAAACTATTGGATGAATAAAATAAATTTTTCTTTAAATTTTCTTTTTTTGAATGGCTATTTTTCTCAATAGTTTATATTTCAGGCGAGAAATCTTTTTAAGCTAGTATTCTAAAATTAATATAGATCAAAATTTGGTAAAGATGAACAAAAATGCATTATTTAACTGATACTGAAATAGAAACTGTAAAAAAACATTCTTCCTGTTTTTACAAAGTGTTTAAGGAATGTCTTAAAACTAAAAAAGAAGAAGTGTTGATTATAACAGATCAAGGTCCAAATGAGGATAATAAAATTGCTTTAATGTTAGCTTATGGATATTATCTTGCTTCTAAAAAGAAAAAATTAGAAGTACAAATTCTTGTTCAAGATGTCAAGAAAGGGTTCATGCAAGCTGATGGTCATGTAATTAAGGCAGTTAAATTATTACCTGAAAAAAGTATCATTATTGTTTCTGTATCTAATAAATTAGGTAGGTTGGGTGCCGATAAAAGTTTTCGTAAGTTTTGTTCAGATCGAGGACATAGGTTTGTATCTTCTTCAGGTTTGGGTATGGTAACCAATAGTCATTTTAATATTTTTGCTGAAGTAATTAATGTTAATTACAAAAGGTTAAGAAAAATTGGTGATAAGATCAAAAAACAATGGGATAAAGCTAATGAAATTAGGGTCAAAACTGATGCTGGAACTGATTTGGTGTTTAACGTTGAAGGGATGGAAGCGGTAGCTAATGTAGGATATTTTTTTGAACCAGGCAAAGGGGGTAATGTTCCTGCTGGGGAAGTTTATATCGCACCGAAAGGTATTGATAATGTTTCTGGAAAGGTGGTTATTGATGCTAGTATCCGGCATGAAACTGGAAGTAAATTATTGGATGAACCAGTTATGTTTGAAATTATTGATGGTAGGATTGAGAAAATTTTGGGTAAACATGCTCCTATTTTAGAAGATACTTTTAAAAAATTTGAAAATCGTTCAAAATATCCTGATAGAATCAGAAGAATTGGTGAACTGGGAATTGGAATAAATCCAGTAGCTGTATTAATGGGATTAGCAATTATGGATGAGAAAGTTTCTGGTACTGCACATATCGGTGTTGGTAGTAATGCTTGGTTTGGCGGGGCAATAAAAACGATTTTTCATGGCGATATGGTTTTTAAAAATCCTCAATTCTTTATTGACGGGAAAGAAATGAAATATTGATTTTTATTGTTGATTGTTTTTTTTTGTGATCTATGTAGATAGAAACTCTTATATAATTAACACATATTATTATTATTATTATTATTATATCCTTTCATAATACGAATTTTTTATTATCTTTGGGTATAGTATTAATATTAAAAATTAATATTCAATTAATTTAAATCGAGGTGTTAAAATGTTAGGTGTAATTAAAAAATTGTTAGTAATTTCTTTAATGTTAGTCTTATTATCAGGAGTTTCTTTTGCATTAACTTCAGTTAGTGTTAGTTCTCCTACCGTAAATCAAAATGTAAGTGGTTCTATTTTACTCAATGCAACAACTGATCAAACAGCAGTAAATGCAACTTTTCATTGGTATGATGATTCAAATGGTTCTTTGATATATTCTGCGACAATATACAATGTTACATCAAATACTGTGTTTGAAAATGCATCTTTTAATACTGCTCTTCTTGCTGATGGGATTTATAACATCACGGTAAATGCTACAAATTCTACAGACTCTGTTGTTAGTAATGTTAGTATCACTGGTGTGACAATTGATAATACCGTGCCAGGAATTAATGTAGTGATTCCAAGTGCATCAACATGGTATAATGAAAATTTTACTATCACATTAAATGTAACAGATACAAATAATATCGCTTCAGTATATTATAGAGTGTTAAATTCTACTGGGACTAATGTTTCTGATTGGACAAGTTTAGTTTTAGGTTCTGGTTTGTACACTGGTACTTTTGATATTACCTCGCAAAGTGATGCAGCAAATTATACTTTTGAATTTAATGCAACAGATAATTTCGGAAATTCTAATTCTTCAATAAATGTAACAGGGGTTAGTATTGAAGATACTGCTCCTGAAATAAATAGTTTAGCTGTTAGCAGTGTTTCTACCAGCGGCGGAACATTAACTGTAAATTCTACTGATGGGGTTGCTGGGATAAGTAATTGTACTTATGTGGATGCTGGTACTGGAAGTTTAGCTTTAGGTTCTGGTTTGTATACCGCAACATTAAGTGGTTTAAGTGCTTCAACTGCGTATACAGTTAATGTTACTTGTACTGATTTAGCAGGAAACACCCAAAGTAATACTACTGATTTTACAACCAGTGCGGCTTCAAGTAGTTCTTCAAGTAGTAGTTCAAGCAGTTCTTCTGGTGGAGGTGGATCTTCTTCAACACAAAGTACAACATACGTAACAAACACATGGTATGTAATTGAAGAAGGAACTTCAGAAACATTAACTATTGAAAGTGGTGAGATTGGTGTGACTGAAGTGGGATTTGGTGTAAATGAAGATGTTTGGGGCGGTTGGTTAAAAGTAAAATTAATTGATGAAGATGATTTATCTGGTTCAGTAAATGATATTGAGAAAGAGGTATACCAGTATGTCACTTTTAGTACTGGGACTACTTTAAATGATGATGTACTTACTGATATAATTATCAGTTTTAAAGTAGATAAGTCTTGGTTAGAAAGTTTAGGGTTAACTAAACAAGAAGTTTCATTATATCGTTACGCTGATTTTAGCTGGTCAAGTCTTGATGCTGAATATGTGGAAGAGGATAATTCATATTATTACTATCAAGCAACTTCGCCAGGGTTTAGTTATTTTGCTATTGCTGAAGGTGAAGTTTCTGTAACGGAGTCAACAAGTGAAGAAGTAACTGAAGAAGTTATTGAAGACGTTGTTGAAGAAAGTACAGTTACAGAAGATACAACTGTGAGTGAGGCTGAAGGATTAGCTGAAGATGATCTAGTTGAAGAAGTGGCAGTTGGAGACACTGAAGAATCTTTTGAAGAAGTAATTGAAAAAGATAGTCCTTTAATGAATGTTTTACTAATCTTGTTATTTTTATTAATTGTTGGCTTTTTGGTTTGGTGGTTCAAATTTGATGGGAAAAATATCTCTCAAAAGCAAATTAATAAAATTAAGAAGTGTTGTAAGAAAAAGAAATGATTTTTTTTTTTTTAAGTAATCCAAATTGACTTTTTTCTAAATTATTGTTATTATTAATAATGGGTGTAGTAATTCTATTACCTGTCTACTACTTTGTCATGTACTAAATCAATTATTTTAGATGGTTTGTTACGTTTTTCTCCTTCATAAATCAAGAAATTTACTGAGTTTTTAATACTTTGATCTAAATTGTCCAAATTTGTCATAAAACTTTCTTTAGATTTATTTACTGATGTTGTAATGATTGGAATTCCAATTTCTTCAAATAATTTATTTAATCTATGTTTAGGTAATCTAATACCTAAACTGCCGTCTTTTGAATTTACTTCAGTTGATACAGAATCTTTATTTTTTATTTTCATTACAATTGTATAAGGGCCAGGTAATAAACTTAAATATTCTTTTTCATCTTTTTCACTGAGTTCACAATTCTCTTTAATCCATTCAATTGATGGTGCCCAAATAGAAAAAGGCATTTCTGGTCTATTTTTTATTTCTCTAATCTTTTTAATAGAATTGTCGTTAGTGGCATCACAACCAATTCCATAAATTGTGTCAGTAGGGTAAATAAAAATTGCACCTTCTTTGATTTTACGTATGATCTCTCTCTTCCTCATTAAGAGCTCTCTTTCAGTTAAAATTTCCATGATTTGTTAAGCTTTCTTAACTTTATTTAAAAGAATTATGTATTTTATGTTTATTTTTGAATATTATTAACGTAAGAATAAAAAATAAAAAGCCAAACTGGCTTTTTAAAAGAGGTGGCTTTGGAGGCTAGCTTTGAAAAAGATAAAAATAATTTAATAAATTTTTAATTAATAGTCTTTTATGCTGAAAGTTGACCAAAATTAGGTTCACTGAAAAAGTCGTCTAAGTCTAATTGTCTAATTACAAGTCTCGGAATTTCAGTTTCAGTGTTAACATGTAATTTTTTATATTTTTGTAAAAGCATAATAATCCTTTCTTTGGTTTTCATCTAATCCAACCTCCGCTTAATTGGTAGTCAAAAATTTCTGATTGTTGAGACATTGTTCTTCTGGTAAGTTCAATGACTTGTCTTTCAAATAATCGTTTAATATTTTCTTTACTCATATCATTCATTTTTATCGTACCCCTATATTTTTTTAGATGCCATGATTTATATCTTTGGCATCATTGATTTTTTGGTATTGTTTGGTAAGGAACTTAACCTTTGGTTATTTCTAGAAAACTTATGGGTGCGAGTGGTTTATATATTCTGTCCATACTTGTCCAGTGTGTCCAGTGGTTTAAAAGTGACTTATTGAAACTTTAAAATTTATTACAAATAAAGCTTGTTTCACAGGTCAGAACTAAACAAAAATTAAGGGATGGTCATTTTAAAAAGAAAAAAAATTTACTTCATAAACATTGGTTCTTCAGTTTTTGGGAAGATATAAGATAAATGTTTACCAAATTTACTGATTAAAAGGAATATTCCTACAACAGCAGTTGCAGCTAAAAATAAACCTATGCTGAAATGTACTCCTCCAAGGAAAACTTTTTCTAAATGTTTTTCAAAAGATTTCATAACAAAAGTATTATACAAGTAAGATTTTAATGAACCTAATGTACATAAACTAAGTTCAAGCCCCATTGCTTCTGGTTCTAAAATTACAGTCAGGAATAAGTAAATTATCCATCTTGTTATTGTAAATGCGTATAATGAAAGTAATGCACTACTCCCTGTTGTAGCATAAAATAAAGGTGTCATAAAACCACAAATCATCATACTTGTTGCATCTTTGAAGGTATAAAGGAACCATTCTCTTGGACCAAATATTCTGGAAAACATCATTATTGTGAATCCAAAAATACCCGCAAATATTCCACCTACATGAATTGCAAGCATTACCACAAAAAAGTCAATTACGTCAAGATCTTTGGTAAACATTGAAATTAGGCAAGGTATTCTGCTCCAAAGACAAATTAACGCAAACAATAAGATTACTGACCAGAATTGACTAATCGGGATTAGCATTACAACTAAAATGTACATTATGAAACTAACCACTTTAAGTGGTTTCCATAGTACAAATTCCTCAATTATTCCCGACATTTTTTATCCTCTTTTTTGATTATTTGGTTATGTTAATTACCAGTTAGTAGTAAATCGTCAACATATATCAAACTTCTTCCATGGGTTTTGAGAATTTGTGTAAAATTAACTCGCAAGTTACTATTATTAGCAAATAAATTTGTAGTTTTAGCGATATTTTTGGGGGTGGCCTATCTGAAAAGATGAGGTATGGGGTTTTAGAAATAAATTAGGTGTTGATTCTGTTATAATTATAATTTAAAGAAGTATAATAAATAAAAATTAATTAGATTTACTGTTTAATTAAAACGCCATTGATGTTATTTTCTTGGCCGGGTCTACCTGTGATTTTAACTTTACCTAGTTCAGTTTCAACAATAGCTCCTTTAGTTAAAATGTTTCTTCTAACTAGGTGTGGGTTAGCTTTATTTTCAAGAACATTAGTTATTTTAACTTTTTTAGCTTTACCCTCTTGATTAGTAACATTAATATAATCTCCAGAAAGTAAAAAACTTTTAGTATTTCCACCACGAACTCTTACTACTTTAGCTTTAGGTTCGTCAAGTTTAGTGTTAGCAGAATATCCTGCTAATTCTCTTTTCTTTTTAGCTCTAGCTGAAACAAATCTTCCACCTGAAGCTTTTCTTTTTGATTTTAATTGTGATCTTGCCATTTTATTTAGGTTTATTTTAAGCTTTTATTTTAAACTTGGGAATATGTCTTCTTTTTAAAGCTTTCTGTGATTTATCCTTCTTTACTTAATATCAGTTAAAATAATGTGATAATTTTCTTATATCTATTTTATTTTTTTTGATTTTTTCTTTACTTTGGTATTAAATCTATTGTCTTGTTCTTCAGATTTTGCTAAAATTATCTTTTTAAGTTCAGACCTGCCTTTCCAAATTAAAGCATGTTTTAGTACTTCAGTTAATGTTTCAACAGGAATTATTTTAACATCTTTTAGTTTGTTTTCATCAATAACTAGGTCTTTCAAGTTAGATTTGGGTATTATAATATTTTTAATTCCATTATCTATTGCAGCTTCTACTTTGTACGATACCCCTCCTACTGGGAGAACTTCTCCTCTAACTGTTAATGAACCAGTCATGGCAGTATTCTGTTTAACTGGGATATCTTTCAAAGCAGATATGATTGCTGTTGCTACTCCTATTGATGCAGAATCGCCTTCAACGCCTTCATAAGTTTGTAAAAATTGAACAAACACATCTCTAGTTTCTTTGATGTCTTCACCAAAATAATTCATAATGATTGCTGAAACATTTGTTATTGCTTCTTTAGCAATTTCCCCTAATTTTCCTGTTGCAATTACTTGGGATTTTCTTCCTCCTGAAGTTACTGCGGATTCAATAGGTAACAATATTCCTGAATAAGATGATTCTGTACCAATAACTGCAAGCCCATTAACTCTTCCGATAATATTTCCTTCAGTTACAATTACTTCATATTCTCTTTTCTTTTCAATATATTTGTCGGCTAATTGTTGTTCTAAAGGTCTTGCTAATTTCTTAGCAGCAATGACATGTTTTTTCATTACTAATTCACTTTTATCTTCTTTAGCTAAATCTCCTGCTGCTCTAACTAATCCACCTAATCCTCTTAACCTTACAGTAAGGTGATTCTTTCTACTTGCTCTTCTTCTACCTTCTCTAATAATTTCATTAGTTGCTTCAATTGAAAAATGTGGTATTTTTCCTTTTTCTTTTTTAACTTCTTGAGCAATGAACCGTGCAGTTTTCATTAAATTACTTTTACTATCTTCCATGGTGTCGTTCATATAAACTTCATAACCATAGCCCCTGATTCTACTCCTTAATGCTGGGTGCATGTTCTTGATTGTTTCAAAATTTCCTGCTGCTACTAAAATGAAATCGCAAGGTACTGGTTCGGTTCTTACCATTGCACCTGAAGATCTTTCAGATTGTCCTGTGATTGGAAACTTTCTTTCTTGTAATGCTGATAAAAGTTCTTGTTGAGTTCTGACACTAAGTGTGGCTATTTCATCAATAAATAAAACTCCTTTGTTAGCTTTATGAATCATACCTGCAATAACTCTTTGATTAGCTGGAGTGCCTAACCCTCCACTTTGTAGGGGGTCATGAAGTACGTCGCCTAATAATGCTCCAGCATGAGCGCCAGTAGCATCATAAAATACTGACTTTTTATTTGAATAATTATCTACAATAACTTTAGGTGAAATTACTTTATTTCCACCTAAGACTTTTGGTCCGATATTCATAGCTAATGAAAATGCTACTAAAAACATCATTCCGCCAATAAAAAATGCTGCAAACATAATGTCTGAATTATAATAATATCTTGCCCACCATGGCGCCACCATTACTAATATTGCAATTATGAAAGATAAGAATCTCATATTTTTGAAAAGATCTTTAGAATCAAGTAATGCTTTTTTAACTTCTTCTCTGCCTGTGCCGGCTGCTATTGTTTTAATTAAAGGTTCATTTTCATCATTGGGGTTTGGATAAGCAATAACGTCTTGTAATTCAGATTTAGGTAATAGTTCAGATAAAGCTACTCCTAACATTGACTTTCCTGTTCCTGGTTCTCCAATAAGTAAAACATGCCTTCTTTGTAATGCTGCCTTTTTAATGATATTGACTGCTTCATCTTGGCCAATTACTTGGTCGACAACTTTTTCTGGTACTTTGATACTGCTGGTGGATTTTATTTTAGCCATTTTTTATTATTTTAATTTTTTAAATAATATCTTAATTTACAGAGTAAGTATTAGTCTGTTTTTTAAATTTTCTGGAATACCTTGTAATAATAAAGAAATTTTAAATTTTTAATGTGTGTGGAAATAAGTTATAATTCTATCATCAAGGTTTAGTCCAAACTTATTTTTTAGATCTCTTGGTACTTTTTTCCCCAGAATTAGGTTTGTTTTTCTTATCTTTATTTTTTTCAGATCCAGATTTTTTCTTCCGAACTTTTTTAGGTTCTTCATATTCTTCAATTTGTTGAATTTTTTCTTTTTTCTTTAAATTGTTAAGTTTAATATAGATCTCTTCAAATTGTTGGTCTTGTCTAGTTTTAATTTTCTTTTGATTTTCTAAATGTAACATGGGGATAAATGTGTAAACTTTTTCAATTTTTCCAGCTCTGGGAGGTAACATTTTACTAAATGTTAGTTCTGGTTTCTTTTTTTCTTCCGATTGTTTTTTAGAATAATAAACTATCTTGTTGTACAATTCTCTAATAACATCCATAATATCTATATCTCTATCTGGCATGTTAAATTTAACTGGGTCATATTTTTGTAACACTTTTTTCTTGGTACTCATAGCTCTTTGCAAAGCATCAACTAAATCATGGATAGAAACTTTTCTACTTCTTGGTTGAGGATTTCTTGGAATTAATTTGTATTTTTGTTTCTTTTTATGTAATAATTCAAAATCAATATCTTCATCCTCACTGAACCCTTCATCTTCGTCCATTTCATCTTCAGTTTCGCTAATAAGTAGATCTAATTGTGCAATGTCATGGTCAATTAAATGGGAAGATTTCATTTTTAGAAGAATCGCCGCTGCAAGTAACATTTTTCCAGATATTTTTAAATCATGTTCTTTCATCTCTTTAATTACTACTATAAATCTTTGAGCAAGAAGGGAGAGATTAATGTTCCATGGGTTCATTTGTTCAGTCTTTACTAAATCGTAAAGTAAACTTTTCCAAGTAATATCATCGTTCTCTAATAAAAGGTCAAATATTTTCTCTTGCATGGGTAGAAGATGTTACTCTTTACTTTTTAATGTTTTGTTTTTGTGGCGCTGTCCCAAAAGGAATAGATTAGTATACTGGTAAGTTATAACTTTAGGTTATGACACAAAAAACCATAACAAACCAGTATAATACTAGATTACATTCAGAGATTATTAAACTTTGCAATTCTTTAGAGCTTCCATT
>JABHQR010000012.1 GCA_018696395.1 archaeon
AGGCAAACAAACATTTTCTTCACAAATTGAATCACAATTATTTGTTCCATCCGCAACTACCCATGAACATTGATTTTCTAATAAAGACATTATCCCTTCATACGTTGGGCTGTCTGGGTCAAGAGTAATTGCTTGCCCTACCAAACTTCTATCATTAACCTCTGGAACTAATATACTTAATATTGTGCCAACTAAAGCTACAGTTAACACTGAAATAATCATAATTAGAATCTCTCTTTTTTCTTTTTTAGTCAAATGGCGTAATTCAATTTCTATCGGCATCTTATCACTCTTATTGTTGTAAGAAGTCTACTTACTATTTAAACTTTTTTTAATAATTGGGGTGATTAAAAAACTAAAAATAAGTAAAAAAGTAAGTATTTTTGCTAGTAAAACAGTAAGGTTTATAAATAGTAAAAAAATAAGTATTTTCAAAAATTGGAATTTAAGAGAAAATTGTATAGTAGGGGAAGCTCATTTGAGACGACAATTCCTAAACCACTTCTGTTTAAGTTAGATTTAGCTAAGAAGAATGATGTTATTTTCAAATATGATGCTAAAACAGATCGGTGGTATGTTGAATTCCAATCAGGGGGGAAAAATGGTTCAAAAATATCAAAAAAATAAGTTTAAGCTTAGGTTACTTAGGGGTAAACATCCGTGTTCAAACTACTCGTCGTATAATCCAAACATTTAAAAATATAATAATACTTTCCTTTTATATATTAATAAAAATAAATAATCATAATTTAATGAAAATAATAAACAATTAATTACGCTTAACAAAAAGGTTGAAAGATGCATAACAAAAAAGGGTCAGTGATGTTAACTGCAGTTTTAATAGTGTTAGCTTTAGGTCTTACAACTGGAATTTATTTCATCTCTGACAACACTGGAAATTCAATCACCGGTGCAATGGTTGGTACTGGTTTTGATTTAGGTATTCAAACAATTACAACTTGTAATGTTTCTGTTAGGGATAATATCTTGAACATTGGTCATGATTATGAATGTGATGGCACTCATGGTTTTATTTTTGAAACTGATGATGTTATTGTAGATTGTCAAAATCACAGTATTACTTGTGTTGACAACTGTGATGGTATGAGTGGTATGTGGTTGAATGGTGTTAGCGGTGTAACAATTAGAAATTGTAGGATTTATAATTTTACAGATGGATTTAAATTGGATAACAATGCTAGTTCAAACCATCTGGGGCCAGATAATATCTTGGAAAATAACGCAGATGGTTTTGGTATTGAAAGTGCATCATTAAATAATATCACTCACAACATTATTTGGAATAATACTTTCTGTGGTATAAACACCACTGGGATGAATAATACTGGTGCTGATTGGAATGTTACCGCCAATCTAATTTATGATAATAAAATTTATACTAGTAATGCCGTTAATGCTAGTGCTGCTTGTAGTGACACTTCAAGTTATAATTATTGGAATGCAGGAAAAAGTTATTGTTCAAACACTTCTGTAACTAACATTATCAGTGGACCTTGTATCGCTGGAAATTATTGGTCGGATTATGCTGGGACGGATAATGATGGTGACTTTTTAGGAGATACTAATGTGCCGCACAAAGGTGGTTCTATTTTAGCAGTAAATCCAATCGGTGATAATTATCCTCTTGTTGATACTACTATTCCTGGTTTGATTTGTGGTAATGTTACTTTGGGTCCAGAAAATTATACCACTGATAGTGGTGGTGAAGGTTTTGCAATAATTTGTGATGGTTCTAATCTAACTTGTAATGGTACTCGATTAATTGGTAATGGGGTTGGTGAAGATCACATGAGAGGTATAGAAATTTCTGGTGTTGATAATGTTGTGGTTAGTGGTTGTGATATCTCTAATTTTACTTATGGTTTTTATATCAAAGATGCAGGTAACGTTATAATTGATGGTAACATTGTTCATGATAATACTGATACTGGGATCTATTTAGGTGAGTATAGTCAAAATGGTTTGATCAGGAATAATAGTGTTAGCAATACTAATAGTTCTGATCCCGTTAGTCAAGAAAAAGGTATCTGGTTAAGAACAGCAGATTCTACTGCGAATGGAGGTGGTAATAATAATATCACTGGTAACAGAATCTGGAATCATACTCATGCTGGTATTGTATTAACTGATAGTTCTGATTTGAACTATCTTGAAAACAATTTAGCTTATGATAATAAATGGGGTGTGTTTCTAAATGGTTCAACTAATAATTACTTAAATTCAAATTCATTATACAATAATTCAATCGGGTTAGGGGCATATAGTATAACTGGTATTAACTTTGGTTCATTTACTAATGGCTCTAATAACACTTTCAGAAATAATTCTGATTCTGGCGTTAAGATAGAAAGTTCTACTTCCAGTACAGGTGTGGTAGGTTCATTTTATGGGAATTATTATGGTTTGAAATTAATTTATTCTACAGTTAATGTTGGTCAAGCATTATTTGGAACTTCTTTATTTTATGATAATACTGATGGGATTTACATTGAAGAATCCAATAATGTTGGTATTAGTGAAATTAATTCTTATAATAACTCGGCCGCTGGAATATATCTTAAGAAATCTAATTATACTTATTTTGTAGGGGATGGTAATGTTTTAATTTCAGATAATAATAATATCGGGTTAAATGTTGTTCGTTCAAATTTTAGTAATTTAAGTTCAGATTATGCAGGTATTAACATCTTCAATAATAATGTAAGTAATGTGGTCCTTTATCTCTCTGATAACAATACTTTGTCTGGTTTAAATATTTATGATAATGATGACTTTGGTCTTAGACTAGTTAATTCAAGTCATAATTTAATTTATAATAATAACTTTACTAATAACACCATCAATGCAATGGAATTAAGTGAAAGTAATAACAACACTTTTAACATTTCAAAAACCTACACTTCTTCTGGTAACATTTTATTAGGTGATTACCTTGGTGGTAATTACTGGGATGATTATAATGGTACAGATATTACTGGTGATAGTATAGGCGATAATGGGACCATTCCTTGGACTAGTTCTAATAACTTACTTACTGGTGATTACCTGCCTTTAATTGCACAAGAAGGTAATGTTTCTTGTGGTACTTTAACACATAGTACTAGTTTATCTGAAAATTTAACTACATCTGGAACTTGTATTAACATTACTGCAGATGATGTAGAACTAAACTGTGCAGGATATACAATTACTGGGGATAATTCTTATGGTGATGGTATTGTGTTAACTGGTGTTACTGGTGTTACTGTTAAAAATTGTAATATTATTAATTTTAGTACTGGTATTAATTTTACTATTGCTAATAATGCAACAATTCTTAATAATACTATAATTAATAATATACATAGAAATTTACTAATTAATGGAAACAATTCAAACATAACCTCTAATGTTATCACTGGTACAACAACTGATTCTTCAGTATATTTATCTGGGAATAATCATTATTTTGAAAATAATAATGTTAGTGGGGCAAATAATTTAACTCAATTTTTTAATTCAAATAATAACACAATTACTTTAAACAGAATTAATGGCTCAAATTATGGGCTAATTTTAAGCACCTCAAGCAACTCTTTAATTTATAATAATTATTTCAATAACACCATCAATGTAATTGTAAATGATACCAGTACTAACTTATGGAACATATCTTACAATTGTAATGGTACTACCAACATTATTGGCGATCCTTGTATTGGTGGTAACTTCTGGGCAGATTACATCACTCTTGGGGGTATTGATGCGGGAAATGGTTCTTATCCTTACAATGTGACGCCTTGGAATATTACTGGAGATGGTATTGGCGATAATAATACTTTAATTCCTTTTAATTCGTCAAATAATATGGGGTCAGATGGTGACTTTTTACCTCTAGTACAAATTCCTGTCAGTTGTGGTAATGTGACAAGTAGTGTAACTTTGACTGAAGATTTAACTGTTAATGGTACTTGTTTAACTGTTCTTGCAGATGATATCACAATCAATATGGGGGATTATAGTATTACGGGTAATGGTACCGGGACTGCAATTGATGTAACTAATAGGAGTAATGTTTTGATACAGAATGGTGCAATTTCAAATTTCAGTACTGGTGTGTTCGTAGATCCTTCCACTGCTGTTAATGTAAGTTATGTTGACATTAATTTTACAACTAAAGCTATAGAATATGTTGATGTTAATAATAGTAAAATTTCAAATTGTAATCTGTTTAATAACACTTGGGGAATTTATTTTAATAACTCTGGGTTAAATACAATATATCGTAATAACATCATCGATAATACTTATGGTTTACAGATTGAATCTTCAATTAATAATACTATCTATGATAATAATTTCACTAACACTAACAACGCTTTAGATGATGGTAGTTCAAACTTTTGGAATGTAAGTTACGCTTATGGGATAAACATAATTGGTGGTACTTATTATGGTGGTAATTTCTGGTCAGATTATGAAGGTAAAGATTTAGGTGGTGGAGTTTCACCTTACAATACTACTGATGATGGTGTGGGTGATACTAGGATTCCTTATAACGTTAGTATCACTGGTGGTGATTACTTGCCTTTAACTTATGATACTGGTAGTTTGGGAAATAATTGTATTGAAATTTCTGAAGATTATATCCTTCATGAAACAATAACTTGTGATGGTGATAATGGGATTACTATTGCTGCAGATGACATAACATTAGATTGTAATGGGCAAATGATTAATGGAACTGGTGTTGGTGCAGGGATTTCAATTGATGGAAAAAGTAATGTTATAATTAAGAATTGTACTATCACTAATTTTTATTATGGTGTTAAATTATTGAATACTGATAATGTTCAAATAATTGAAGAAAATAATATCGGAAATAATACCTTTTATGGGGTTTATGTTTATCAATCAAATGATACTTTGATCAATGATAGCACTATTTATAATGATAATAATGGTGTTTATATGATTAATGTTATCAATACTGAAATCTCTAATAATAACATTGATTTAAACAGGAAATTTTATGGTGTGTATTCTTATGGCAGTTCAGGTAATGTTATTCAAAACAATGTAATGACTGACAATTATCATGGGATCTATTTTATCAATTCAGACAGTGCAAATGTAACTGGTAATGATATCACCGAAAGTGATGTTTATAGTCTGTTTTTACATAGTACATCTGATAATAGTGTATTTGATTCCAATACATTAGGGGATTCTACTGATGGGATTAGAATTAAAGGTACTAGTTCAACCAATTTATTTAGTAACAATGCAATTAGTAATAATTCTGAGTATGGTGTAAATTCAATCAGTTCATCTTCCAATACTTTTGTAAATAATATATTTAGTAATAATTCAAAATCTACAACTTACCAAATTTACTTAAATAATTCAGCTTCATACAATTTCACTAATAACACTTTTTCAAGTAGTGAGGGTCTTTACATTGATAATTCCGATAGTTTGATTCTACAGGGAAATATCTTTGATTCAACTAATTCACCTTGTTTGACAATTAACACCAGTTCAAATGTTGATTTAGATAACAATACCATTTCAAACGATTTCAAACTAGATTCATCTTCAGGTGCAGATTTAATCAATAATAGTTTTACTGATGAAGTTATTATAATGGTTTCAGATAGTCTTGAATTTGATCTTAACATTGTGACAAAAGAGTTTAATGTGACTGATTCAGACACATTAATAATTATTAACAATACTTTAGTAAACAATTCAATATTTAATTCAGATGGTTCAACTCTTGCTGATAATACTTTAAACATTCTGAACTTAATTAATTTTAGTTCAGGTTCAATTAGTGGCTCTGATGTTGATGATATAATTGGGATTGCTTTTAATTTTGATAATGTTGATAGCACTGATATTTATGACAATAATATTCAAGACACTACTGTTGCAATGTTCCTAAATATTTCTGACAGTAACGATATTTATGATAATTGGTTAAAAGATAATGGTGTTGGATTAAACATTACTGGTGGTAGTGGTTCAACAATTTACAATAATTATTTTGAGAATACGGTTAATGTTAGGGATGATACTGGTAATACTTGGTCTCAAACTTCCATCTCTTGTAGTTCACCAAATATTGTTGGGGGACCTTGTCAAGGCGGTAATTTTTATTCAAACTATTATGGTTTAGATAATGGTGCTTCTGGTAGGGACCAAGGTGATGGTATTGGTGATGAACCTGCATATTTTACAATAATATCCTCGAATGTATCGGATTCATATCCTTTGGTACTTTACGTTGCAAGACAATATTATCATCCGGATGATAACACTTCTGCATCTTTTAATGCAACAAGTTCAATTTCCGGAACTTTAACTGATGGTGAAGTTGTGTCTAGTGAATATCAAGATATCAATTATAGTTTAAGTGATCTTAATTATTTAGAACTGGGTGCTTTGTTTAATGAGACTGATTTTGATGCAAGTACATTAATAATTAACATTAATGAAAATAAAACTTATCTTAATAAGACAGATGTAACAGGAGGAACAACGAATTATAATGCTTATGTTTACCATAATTATAGATTAGATGCTGGCTTGTATGTGTGTGATGGCGTCGATTCTTTGGCTGGAACAAATTCATCCTGTTCATCAAAATTGGATTTTACTACTTTCCCTAGTACACAGTCAGGTATAACTGTAAATGCATCAGAGAACTATTATTATATTCAGAACTTAACTTATAATGCAGTCGGAATTGGATTAGTTTCAGATGATGTTTGTGGTGCTAATATTTATCATGATGTGACTTTAACTGCAAATGCAAGTTGTAACAATACTGCATTTAATGTTGGTGCAAATGATATCACAATTGATTTTGCAGGTTATCAACTAACTGGTTATGGGAGTGGCATTGGAATTAACATTAGTAGTTTCAGTAACATTAATATTTTAAACGCTAATATTCGGAATTTCAGTGTAGGGATTTATGTAGATCCTGCAGTTGGAATTAACATTAGTTCAAGTAATATTACAAATAACGTTGTGGGGATAGAATTTTTGCAAATAAATAATAGTCTCATCACAAATAATATCATTGATAATAATACTGTTGGTATTAATTTTACTAATTCTCATAATAATAATATCACTTCAAATTATTTGAGATATAATGATGTTGCAATTAATTTAACTGACTCAAACAATAACTCTATTTATAATAATTATTTTAATAGTACAATTAATGCTAGGGGTAATGGGGCAAACAATTGGAGTTTAACAACAAACACTAATGGAACAAACATTATCGGTGGTTCGCAATTAGGTGGTAATTTCTGGTCAAACTATATTGGTTGGGATGTAGATTTGGATGGGTTCGGTGAAACTTTAATCCCTTTTAATTCTTCAAACAATATTGCTAATGATGGTGATAATTTCCCTTTAACTGAAGTAGGATTATTCAGTTGTGGAGGGGATTTAAATATTAATGGGGGTGTTATTCTTAACAGAAACTTAACTGCAACTTCTGAGAATTGTATTAACATTTCAGTAAGTCATGTTGATTTTGACTGTGCAGGTTATAGTGTGATTGGTAATCTAACTTATAATGTCACTGGATTTGACATAAGAACCGTTGATAACGTTACTTTAAGAAACTGTATTGTAGATAATTTTATGTTTGATACAGTGTTATATAACACTAGTAATTCCTTAATTTATAATACTAGTTTGTTAAGTGCAAGTAATGTTAGTTTGTTAGTTGAACATAGTGTTGGGGCAAATATTAGTTCAAATATATTAAACAATACTGTTGGTGGAAATGCAATAATGTTTAATGGTACTAATCATTCATTCATAACTTCAAATTATATTTACGATTCAAACTTATCTATTATGTTAATTAACGATGCAATAAATAATACTATTAATTCAAATACTTTAATTGGAAATGAATATGGTATTAATTTAACAAATTCATCTAATAACAAGATTTACAATAATTACATTAACAGTACTAATTGGAACGCTTACGATATCAGTGGAAATAACTTGTGGAATACAACGTATAATTGTAGTGTTGCAAATTTTACTAACATTGTCGGTGGAAATTGTAGCGCTGGTAATTTCTGGGCAAATTACGTGACACTTGGTGGTGTCGATACCGGTAATGGTTCTGGCGATTATGCAGTTTCTCCTTGGAACATTAGTGGGGATGGTGTTGGTGATAATGGTACTTTAATCCCTTTCAATTTATCAGGAATGATTGATTCAACTGGTGATTTTTTACCTTTGATTTCTACTGGGCCTTATTGCGGTGATGGGTCTTGTAATAATGGTGAAAGTTGTAGTTCTTGTGAAACTGATTGTGGTTCTTGCTCTTCTAGTAGTAGTTCGTCTTCTAGTTCATCAGGTGGTGGCGGAGGAGGTGGCGGTAGTTCTAGCTCAAGTTCATCATCCACAGAAGAAAATTGTACTGAATCTTGGTCATGTACTTCCTGGTCCGATTGTGAAAGTGGAGCAGAAACAAGAACATGTACTGATTCAAATAGTTGTGGGACTGAAGAAAGTAAACCTGATGAAACTCAAGATTGTGAAGTCGAAGTAATTTATATTGAAGATAACACTACCAGTACAACAAGTAGTAGTTCAGGTTCTTCCTCTTCAAGCAGTTCAAGTGGTGGTTCAACTTCTGAACCAGGGCCAGTTCAAGAACCTACACCTACAACAACTTTAGCATTATCTAGTTTAGCTTTATTGTTTGCTTTCGGGGGAGTATATGTCTATTGGGAATTCCTTAAAACTAGTAGTAGGGTTAGAAGAAGGTTAAAGAAAACTAAGCAATCTATGTCTGGCACTACTATTGAATCTTTGAAGAATGAGTATAAGTCCATTTATGGATTATATTTAAAATTATCAAATAAAGAGAAACGTAACTTTTATTCCAATGTAAATAATTTGAGAGAAGATATTGAATCTCAATTAAGGGCGGAGAAAATTGTTGGGAAACTATTGTCTCGGTCAGATCACGGTACAATTCATGATCAAAAGAAAAATTATCTAAAAATCTATAAAGAATATCAAAAACTTGCACCTAAGTCTCAAGAGAAGTATTATCCAAAAATAGTTAGCTTGAGAGAAGAATTAGAAAAAGGTAAACGGTAAATGAAATTACAATCTTCACTTAAAGAAAAGAAAAGGTATCTAGTCATAGAAATTATGTCTGGGAAAGTTGGTCAAAAGTTTACATTTAAAGAAATAAAAGATTCTTTAGAAAAATCTTTCTCTGAACATTTGGGTACCTTTCAATTGGCTAAAGCTTCTGTGATGGTACTCAAAGAAAAATTTAATCAAGACAAACAAAAAGTTATTGTCAAAGTTAGTAATAAATATGTTGATCAAATTTTGGCATCTTTAGCTTTAACAAAAGAGATTGCTGGCAAAGAAGTATTATTACATTCAATTTGTTGTTCTGGGACATTAAAGAAAGTTAGTGATCGGTTAGGTTAAAGAGTTAGGTAAGGTTTATATATTGTTAGGTCTGCTGACTGATATAATAAAAAAAATTATAAAGTAAAAAAACAAATATCAAAATCAATGAGAGGTTGTAAATATGAAAATGGTTGACAAGATGGGTTATGATCGGAGTATAACTATGTTTTCTCCAGATGGGAGATTATTACAAGTAGAGTATGCAAAAAAAACAGTAAAACAAGGTTCTACTGCAATGGGTTTTGTATGTAAAGATGGGATATTATTAGTTGCAGATAAAAGAGTGGGATCAAAATTAATGATTCCTGAAACTATTGAAAAAACTTTCAAAATTGATGATCATATTGCAGCTACTGCTTCAGGTATTATTTCTGATGCAAGAGTATTAATAGACAGAGTTCAACTTAAAGCACAGCAACATTTTGTAACATATAATTCCAATATTGACATTTTAACTGTTGTAAAAGATATGTGTGACTTAAAACAGATCTGTACTCAATCAGCAGGTTTAAGACCATTTGGCGTTTCTGTACTGGTGGCTGGTGTTGAAGAAGATGGTACCTCTAAACTTTTCGTAACTGAACCTTATGGGTTATATTTTCAATATAAAGCAGCGGTAATTGGTGAAGGTGAACTGGAAATTGAACCAATTTTATTGAAAAAGTATAAATCTTCTATGTTGATTAATGACGCATTAGTGTTAGCTATTTCATCTTTAAAAGATTTCTTGAAAAGTGATTTTAGTTATGATCGTATTGATGCAGTTTATATCAAAACTGATACTAAAAATTATCAGGTAATCAACAAAGATGAATTAAAAAAGTTAACTAAATAGTTAACTAATTTTTATTTATTTTGAACTTTTTCTTTTAACCATTAATTTAAGTTAATCAAGAAATTAATTAAAAAATAAAAACCAAAATAAAATTCATGAAAGTAAAAAATTAAATGAAGGTGAATTATAAACATGTCAGAAGAAAAATTAAATTTAGCGAGGTTAAAAAAGTTTGGACAAAACTTTGAAATCAGTGTTGATGCAGATTTGGCTTTGAAGTTCAAAAATAAAGAAATTTCAAATGTTTCTGAAGTAATGAAAGTTGAAGAGATTTTTTTTGATGCGAAAAAAGTTTTAGTTGCTTCTAAAGAAGAGCTTGAAAAAGTGTTTCAAACAACTGATACCTTAAAAATTGCTGAAATTATTGTCACTCAGGGTGAAATTCAGTTAAGTGCAGAACATCGTAGTAAAGAACGTGAACAACGTAAAAGAAAATTGATTAACATGATTCACAAAATGGCGATTGATCCTAAAACTAATTTGCCTCATCCAGTTACTCGGATTGAAGCAGCATTAGATCAAGGTAAAATCAATTTAGATGATCATAAAACTGTTGAAGAACAGTTTGAAAAAGTAATCTCTAAATTACGACCTATTATTCCAGTAAAGATTGAAATGAGAAAATTGCTAGTTTCAGTGCCAGGCAAATATATTGGTAAAAGTAACCATTTGGTAAGAAATAATAGTAAGATTTTAAAAGAGGACTGGAATATTGATGGTAGTTGGAGAGTAAAAGTAGAAATCCCTGCAGGGTTTCAGCAAGAATTTATCGATTTGTTGAATGCTGTAACACATGGGGATGTAAGCGTGGATATTGAAAATGAGTGAAATATTAGTTGAAAATAAAACAGTCGTAATCCCAGGAGAAATTCTAGCTAAAGGGATGGACTACCTTCCAGGTGAAAATACATATAGGGAAGGAGAACAGATTTTTTCTAAGTCTGTAGGTTTAACATCTATATCTGGTAGAGTTATTAAGGTGACTTCTTTGTCAGGACCTTATAAACCAAAAGATGGGGATAAGATCATATGTAAAGTATTTGATATTACTCTTTCTGGTTGGAGACTTAAAACTAATACTGCATATAATGCTATGTTAAATGTTAAGGACGCTACAAGGCGGTTTGTAAGAAAAGATGAAGATTTAACAAAAATCATTGATGTAAATGATTATATTGTTGCTAAAGTTATTAGAGTAACTTCGCAGAAACTTATTGATTTAAGTATGAATGACCCAGACCTTTTCAAGATTAATGGTGGGAGAATTATTAAAATTAATTCTCAGAAAGTTCCAAGAGTAATTGGTAAACAAGGTAGTATGGTTAGCATGATCAAGAAGTTCACAAATTGTGATATCACTGTTGGTCAGAATGGTCTGATTTTCGTTAGAAAAAGAGATAATGGAAATGAATGCTTGGCTGAAAAGGCAATTAAATTAGTAGAAAAAGAAGCACACATTGGTGGTCTTACTGAAAGAGTTGAAACTTTCCTTAAAAGTGAAACTAATCAATAATTGTTAAATTAATTAACTTGGCCATTTGCTAAATTTAACAAAATAGCCTTTACTGAAAAATAATTTTAAAATTAAATTTGGTAAACAATGTAAATTAGCAAATAAATGGTTTAAGTTAACATAAACTTACTAATTGAGAGAAAATAAATATTATTGAAAAATGGCATATGAAAAACGTTTAGATGGAAGAAAGATAAATGAAACAAGGCCGATGGAAGCTAAAGCTGGAGTAATACCTAATGCTGATGGTTCAGCATTTTTTAAAATAGGTGCAACTGCTGCTTATGCTGCTGTTTATGGTCCTAAAGAAATGGTACCTAGATTTTTACAAGACCCTAAGGAAGGTCAAATTAGGTGTCATTATAACATGTTACCTTTTTCAGGATCAGGAGAAAGAATCCGGCCTGGGAATAAAAGGAGATCACAAGAGATTTCTATGGTATTGAAAGCTGCACTTAAACCTGTTGTTGACTTAACAGATTTTCCTAACAGTGTAGTAGACATTCATGTGGAGTTTCCTCAAACTGATGCTGGGTCAAGGTGTGCGGCTGTATGTGCAGCTTCGATTGCTTTAGCAGATGCAGGAATTCCTATGAAAGATATGATCAGTTCAATAGCGGTTGGTCAAGTTGATGGTACTGTTGTTGCAGACTTAAACTATAATGAAGAAGCTTATGATGCAATTGTTTCAGATATTCCTGTTGCAATGACTAATAACAGTAAGCAAATAACTTTACTTCAAATGGATGGGGAAATTTCTAAAGAAGATTTAATGACCTCTTTAGAAATGGCTAAGGAAGTTTGTGAAGAGATTTACATTGTTCAGAAAAATGCTTTGAAAGATAAGTACAAATTACCTGAGGGTTTTGTAGCTAAAAAACCTAAAACAAATGTAGAAAAATCAAATGATAAAGTTACTGAAGAAAAATCTAAACCAGAAACTGAATCATCTAACGAAAAAAGTAAAGAAGATAAAGAGAAACAATAAAAATTTTAATTAATTTGGAGTTTATTAAAAATGATTAATAATACAAAAACAATAATTCAGTTAGCCTCTGAAGGTAAACGTCTAGATAACCGGGGACTTTTAGATTATAGGCAACCTATTAAAATTGAAACTAGTATTTCTAAATCAGCAGAAGGTTCAGCTAAAGTTACTATTGGTGATACTGTAGTACTTGCTGGGGTTAAAATGAGTTTAGAAAAACCATACTCTGATTCTCCTAATGAAGGTGGGATTATGGTCAATGCAGAATTAATTCCATTATCTAGTTCCGAATATGAACCAGGTCCACCTGGGATAAAGGCAGTTGAATTAGCTAGAGTTACTGACCGTGGAATTAGGGAATCTCATGCAATAGATTTCAAAAAACTTTGTATTGAGAAGGGTGAAAAAGCTTGGTTCGTAATTATTGACATTGTTCCTTTGAATGATGCAGGTAATCTTTTTGATGCAGCAGGATTGGCAGCATTAGCAGCTTTAAAAGAAACAAGATTAAGACCTATTGATGAAAAAACTGGGGCAGTTGATTACAAGGGTACAACTGACACACCTTTGCCTTTACTAAAAGAGACATTATCAGTAACTGTTGGTAAAGTGGGTAATCATTTAATGGTTGACCCAACAGTTGAAGAAGAGAGTTCTTTTAGTGCAAGATTAACTGTAGCTACAGATAAAACTGGAACTATCTCTGCTTTACAGAAGGGTGGCGATGAACCAATGACTATTGAAGAAGTTGGTCAAATTGTTGATATAGCTCTTGATAAAGCTAAATTTTTAAGGTCAATAATGGACGAATGTTTTAAAAATAAAAAATAATACTGGTAATAAATAAACTAGGGAGTGATCTTTAATGGCAAAAAAATCTGATAAAATAATTGAATTAAAAAAATCTGATCTTAAAGATTATACTAAGTATGAGAAAGCTAGAATGGTTGGTTCTCGAGCTTTACAATTGTCAATGGGCGCACCTTTCCTTTTGAAAATATCTAAAAAAGAGTTAGAAAAGGTAAGTTATAATCCAATTCAAGTTGCATTAAAAGAATTTGAAGCGGGGGTTATCCCAATAACAGTAAAGAGACCTGCACCTGGTGAAAAGAAGTAACAAGAAAAGCAGTAGGCCTTTCTTTATATTTTTTCTTTTTCTTTAAATTTATATTTTTTAATTCCACTTTTTAAGTGTTAAATCGATTCTAACCAATAGTTTTTAATATTCTTTGTTTTTTAATAAGACATTATCTTATTTTAATTAAAAATAAATTAAATAATACTGGTTAACAAAATGGAAAAAGAAATTTATCTTGAAAAATTGGAAAAATATTTCTCAGTAACTAAAGAAGCTTTAGAAAAAGCTTCTGTTGCACTCGATGAAAGAAGGATGGCTGATGCTAAAGATTTTTTTAATATGATTCAATGTTATTACAATGATGCTAAACATTTCTTTAACAAAGGGGATTATGTTAATGCATTTGCTGCTTTGAACTATGCTCATGGTTGGTTAGATGCTGGTGCTAGGATAAGGTTGTTTAAAGTTGACGATAGTAGGTTGTTTACTGTTGATAAAGAACATGCAATTGAAAAAGATTGTTGTTGTAGTGGGTGTCACGAATCTTGCTCTGATGGGCATGTTGATGATTTTAAAATTCAAAAAGATTAATCTCATGGGAAAACTTGCCTAAAATAAGCTTATTTTACTTATTTTGATTTGATACTACTCTTTAGTAAAAAAAGAAACGAAACATTTATAAAGGAATTGAATTCTTAATCTTCTAACAAGTTTTAATCAATACAAGAGAGGTCTGAGTGATGTGTTTTTATGCATAAAAATATTGAAAAGATATTTTTGGCATCTTAAAAATCGGGTTGACTTGATTTTTATGATATAGGAGGATATTACAATGATTGTACAAAAAGACTTTTTGGCGAAGTTAAAGGATTTTGGCCTAAATTCTTACGAAAGTAAGTTATGGGTAGCACTATTGTCCAGAGGGGTTTCTACTGCTGGGGAATTATCTGACATTTCTAATGTTCCTAGGTCTAGGGCTTATGATGTTTTGGAATCTTTAGAAAAGAAAGGGTTTATCGTAGTTAAGATTGGTAAACCAATTAAATATTTGGCTGTTCATCCTAATGAAGTTGTTGAACGAGTTAAAAAAAGAATTTCTGATGAAGCATCTCAAAAAAGTAAAATTTTAGAAAATTTAAAAGAGAGTGATATCTTAAAAGAACTTGATACTTTACATTCATCTGGTATAAAGATGGTTGATCCAACTGATAAATCAGCGTCTTTCAGGGGAAGAGAAAAAGTTTATGATCACTTAAATTTCTTGTTTAAGAGTTCTAAAAAAAGTATTCATTTAATGACTACAAAAGACGGTTTAGATAGAAAAAGTGAAGTTCTAATGAAACCTTTGAAAAAAGCAGCTTCTAGGGGAGTTGATATTAAGATTTTTGCTCCTACGAACGCTAATAAAAAAGTAGTTAACAGTTTATCTCAATTTGCAAAAATTAAATCAACTAAGGATGTTTCAAGGTTTTGTGTTATTGATAATAAAAGTTTAGTATTATTAATGACTGATGATCAGAAGACACACCCTAGTTATGATAGTGCAGTTTGGGTAGAAGCACCACATTTTGTAAATTACTTTACCACTTTGTTTGAAAGGGAGTGGAAAAATAGTTAGAAAACTGTTTAATATTTTCTTATTTTTTCTTTATATCTTCTAATTAATTAAAAATATTTTGAATGGTATTTTAACAAATCTAATTTGTTTTAAACAAAACATATTTATATCAAGATATATTCTTTAATTTTATGTCAAACTTAAAACAAGTTATAATTGTACGTCAAGATCTTAAATTACCTAAGGGTAAAGCTTGTGCTCAGGCATCACACGCATCTGTAGAAGCAGTTTTAAAGGCTGATGGTGGTTTGGTAAAGAAATGGCGAATGTCAGGTATGGCTAAAATTGTTCTTAAAGTTCAAGATGAAAAAGAGTTAATTAAGTATTTTCAATTAGCTAAAGAACAAGGGTTAGCAGTGTCATTGATAACTGACGCAGGAAGAACTGTTATCGCTCCTGGAACTAAGACTGCTGTTGGCATAGGTCCTGCTGAAGAAGAAGAGGTTGACAAAGTTTGTGGTGATCTGAGTTTGTTATGATCCTGATTAATTTTTTAATTACAATTTTTAACTATGATTCTAATTAATGTTAATGGTATTAATTCTTTTCCAATATTGACATTATCTAGTCAAAAACTTTATAAAGGAGTCACTTTCTTAAAGCTTAAATTAAGATTAATTGTGATATAAGATGAAAATTCCAAAAGTAATGAAAAGATTGTGCAAAAAATGTAAAACGCACACAGAACATAAAGTTGCTCAAAATAAAAGGAAGACTGCTAGTTCATTAAGTAAAGGTTCTAAAGTTAGAGCACGAGACAGAGGATTAGCAAGAGGTACAGGCAACTTAGGAAGGTACTCAAAACCGGCTGTAACTAAGTTTAAGCGGTCTGGAGCAAAGAATACTAAAAAGACTGATTTAAGATACACTTGTCAAAAATGTAAAAAAATCAGTTGTCAAGCTAGTGGTATAAGAGCTAAAAGAGTAGAATTTGTTTAAATTACTTATTTTAAATTATACAACTATATTAATTAAGGTTAAATAAAATGGATAAGACAAAAAGTAAATTTATTAAGGTAAGATGTCCTAAATGTAAGAACGAACAGATAATTTTTGGCAATTCAAGCAATATTGTAAACTGTTTAGTGTGTGATAAAGAGTTAGTTTATCCTACTGGCGGTAAATCTAAAATTTCTGCAAGGGTTCTAGAAATCTTATCTTAATTTAATTGATTTTATTCAAATTAATTTTATTAATTTAAAATCAATAAATTGAAATTTAACATTACAATTTTAGGATACATTAACAGGTGAAATTTTAAAAATGCATTATAAAAGGAAAGGTATACCAGAAGAGGATGAGATTGTCCTTTGTAAGGTAACTAAAATTTTTCCAAATTCTGTTTTCGCTGATTTATTAGAATATAATGATTCTGGTATGATTCATATCTCTGAAGTATCTCCTGGTAGAATCAGAAACATTAGGGATTATGTTAGTGTTGGTCGACAAGTTGTTTGTAAAGTTCTAAGAATTGATCGTGAAAAGGGACATATTGATTTATCTTTAAGAAGAGTTAACACTCATCAAAGAAGAGAAAAATTAGAAGAAATTAAACAAGAACTTAAATCTGAAACTTTGATAAAAAATTTAGCAAAAAAAATTGGGATTCCTGATAAAAAATTGTACGATTTAATTAGTAAACCTGTTTTTAATGATTATTCTCATTTACATCTTTTTTTTAGGGGTATTGTTTCTGGTGATGTTAATCCAGAAGAACAAGGTATTGATAAAAAAATATCAGATGAATTAGTAATTGCAGTAAAAGAAAAATTTAAAGAACCAAAAGTTTTATTTCAAGGTGTAATATATCTACATACTTTTGATGTTAATGGGCTAGAAAAAGTACAAAAAGTTTTAACTGAAGTTGAAAAAATTTCTAGTAATTTAACAGTAACTTATTTGGGTGCAGGTAAGTATAAATTTATTCTTGAAGAAAAAGATTATAAAATTGCTGAAAAATATTTGAAAAATATTCAAGATATACTTGAAACATTCAATGATAAAATTTCAACTTCTGAGTTTACACGTAGAAAAGCTGAAATTGAAAATTAACAATAACAACAAACAATTATCAAAATGAAACATATCCTGTTCTGTTCTGAATGTAAGAAATATTCTATGAAAGAAGAATGTCCTAATTGTAAAAATAGAACTGTTCTTGCCAAACCACCAAAATATTCTTCTAAAGATAAATATGATGGATATCGAAGAAAAGCTAAAGAACAAGAATTAAAAGAAAAAGGATTGTTGTAAGAATAATTAAAAATTAAACTTTATAATTGGATGGATCTTCTACAAACGCAATAACTTCATTTAGTATTCTGTAAGCGTATGTGTGGACATTATTTCTTAAATTGTTTGTTACTTTTGGAAGAAGTTGTAATTCTACTGTATAACCATCTACTCCTACCCATACATTTGAACATTCTTCGAATTTAGCTTTATCAGCTTCTTCAACACCCATTATGTTTGGATCATTAAATCCTCTTTGTGTTTGATAATCTACTTCAGAATCCACTAATGATGTTTTTTCTTCTAATAATTCAATAAGTTCATCTTTATTTAAATTTGAAATATTTCCAGCATATTTTGCATCAACTAAGTACCTAGAAAAAGTCATTCCATCTGGAGCTAAATAATCAACCACTCTGTTAATACCTTCCATTTTCATACATAAAGTCCCTTGTGGTAATTTTCTAATATTTCTTAAAATGTTTTGATTATTCATATCTTTAGAAATTAAATCATTTTTTATAAATGTTTTGGTTTGTTTTTACTAGTTAGTAATTAATCTTCAAACAAAAAAGAAAAAGTGAAACCTAACCAATATAACTTTGTTCACTATTTTTTGGTTTAGCTCCTGCTTGGTTTGATTTTCCTGAATCGACTAACCATTCCTTTGTTTTTTTCATGATCTCATTTTCTATCTCTAAAATTTCTTTTCCAAGTCTTTTGATATCAATTTTTAATTTATATTTTTTATTCAGTACTTTAACAATTTCTTTTGCTCCTTTAACTCCTAGGTACATCTGATGTCCAAAAGTTTCAGCTAAGAACGCTGCAGAATTAATCTTATACCTTCTAGACATCCCCACTAAAATTCCTGAGACTCCCATGATGGGGCCCACAACTCCAAATATGTTTGTATGTAATCCTGACTTAGAATTTTTAAGTTCTTTAAGGTATTCTTTACTATTGGCTGTACAATATACTTTTGGTTTGTCGGGGATATTTTGTAATCCAATGCCCCCTGTGGTAATAATTTCTTTACAATGATATTCTTTAACAAGTTTAATTATAGTTTCACAAAAACTGTAACAACTTGCTTCATCAATTGGTTGAACATCTCCTGATAAAAGAAGTAAATCTCTTTTCTTTTTATCTTTGAACTTTTTATAATATAATTCTATTTTTGGCATTTCAACTAAATTACTTTCATTAACAAAAACTGAATGAGGAAAATGATGGGAATGAAACGTGCAAAGTTTATTCGCTTTTAATTCTTCAATTAAGAAATCTACTGCAATTTTACCTACGTTAGCTATTCCTGGTAACCCTTCAATTAAAATAGGGTTGTGTAAATTAACTTTTCTTTTATTTACATGATTGACTTTCCAAAATTTTTCCATGGGTTATTAATAGAATTTTAATGTTTATATATTTTGGGGTAAAGGGTATTAAGAAAAATATGCGAAGGAAGGGGTTCGAACCCTCGCACTCACTAAGAGACTAGCCCCTCAAGCTAGCGCATTTGACCACTCTGCCACCTTCGCGTAAATTTATTTATTTTAAATTATTAATCACTAATTCTTTGAAACCAGTTTGATGATCAAACTCTCTTGAAAAATTAAATTTTTTTAATTCAATTATCACTATCTCGGCTGTTGTATGAATAATACAACCTTTTTTTAGATGTCCCCCAATTGTATGTCCTAAATTATCTGAAACTGAAATGTGGGTATGGTTTCCATCTTGTGATAAAGTACCAATTAAAGAAACAATTTCAAAATTACCCTTAAATAGTTTAACTTGTTCGTTAGATAACCTAACTGTTAATTTTTTTAAACTTCCCACGCAAGTTAAAATTGCCCCTGCTTGAATGTTTTTATCTTTAGAAAATTTATTTAATTCCTCTTTTAAATCTTGGTTGGGTTTTAATCTAATTGCATGAATTTCCATAATTAGTTTATTATTAAGATTATTTAAAAATTTTATGACTTATGTTAAGTTTATTACAAGAAATTAAATGAAAATAAAAAAAGTGTTAGAAATCAAAATGATTCTTCTTCAATCAATGCACAAGCACTTTCCACACACTTTGCTTTTGCTTGACCACAATCTAATGTGTCAGGTTCGCAGTTAGCTGTACATAGTACTCCATTACAATCCGGTGCATTATCATTGTTAACAACATCAGTTGCATGACAACATTGTGCTGCAGTACAATCAGAATCTTCAGTACAAACTTTTTCTGGGGATACATAATTACAAGACGTTATTAAAACTAGTAACATGATTATTCCTATTGTAAAAATAATTTTTTTCATTTTATCTTCCTCTATTTTTGAAATTCTTCTTTAAACTTTAATTGTTCATTAATTTCTCCACGCAGATTTGTTGCTAACAAACCTTTAACTTCTTCAATTGGGTGATTAGCTAATAACCAAGATAATTTAATGTGTGCAGTTTCGGGTAACATATCTTCACAAAAAATACAACCAATTTCTGCCAATCTTCTAAGGTTTGTATAAACTGATGGATTTACTCTGCCATACAAGCATTGTGATGTTATACCAACAATTCCACCTCTTTTGATAAATTTTTGTAATGATTCATGATTTTTCAGATTTTCTCCTACGTTAGTTGGCGCATGTCCTAATCCAGTACCTTCAATGATTATTCCTCTGAAACTTTTAGTAAAAAATTCGAACACTTTAGGATTCATATTAGTATGTGTTTTTAATAATCCTACTTCAGTTGAAAATTTATCTTTTAATAATATTAAATCTTGACTTTTCTTGCTTTTACTTTCTATTTTTTTATGATAATCTTTTTTCAAAAACTCTACTTTTTTAGTTTTGTAATCAACTAAAGCAATTGGGTTATCATTAATTGGTTTGAAAGCATCTCTTCTACTAGTGTGCATTTTCCTACTTTTAGTTGCAGACAGAATTGCACATTTATTATCATCTGCGGTATTATGCATACAGATGGCAATTCCTGCAAAATCAGATCTAGAAATAAATTCGGAAGCACAAATTAAATTCATTGCTGCATCAGAACTTCCTCTGTCAGATGATCTTTGTGAACCAACAATCAAAATAGGTATGTTAATCTTTTCAAACATAAATGCTAATGCTGTTGCAGTATGCGTTAATGTGTCTGTACCATGCCCTAAGATAATTCCATCAACACCCTTCTTTGCATATTTTTGAATAGCTTTTGCAATCTTTTGATAATCTGTGAAAAACATGTCTTCTGACATCATATTGGAAATTAGTTCAGTTTCGAAATTTGCAATTTCTGATAATTCCGGGACCATCTTTAACAAATCTGAAGCAGAAAACTTTGCACTAACTCCTCCTGATTCATAATCCACTTTTGATGCTATTGTTCCACCTGTGTGTAATACTGCGATTGTTTGAAGTTTAGAATTAATTTTTTGTTTGATGATTTTTTCATGTTTATTAACTTTCTTTTCCAAAACTTTCATTTCAATTATTTTTTTCTTATCAAATCCAATATTGTATCCATTTGATTCTAATTTGATTATTACAACACCTTCTTCAAAGCTAGGCATTAAAATACCCTCTTCAGTAGCTTGTTTTGTTTTAATTATAACTTTATCACCTGTGTTTGCCATATAGAAGTAAAATTCATAAAAGTTTATATATATTATGGGTGGATAAGTGAAATTAAGTTAAATTTAAGCTAAAAATATTAATTAATAAGGGGTTTTTGAGGAAAAATGGAAATGAATACAAACGAAGAAGTGCAATTTAAAGATTATAAGGTTAAGGATATTTCTTTGGCTGAATGGGGAAGAAAAGAAATTCTTATCGCAGAAAAAGAAATGCCTGGTTTGATGGCAATTCGTGAAAAATTTAAATGTCAAAAACCTTTACAAGGTACAAGAATTATGGGTTCTTTACATATGACAATTCAAACTGCAGTTTTGATCGAAACTTTGGTTGAATTAGGTGCTCAAGTAAGATGGGCATCATGTAATATTTTTTCAACTCAAGACCATGCAGCAGCAGCAATTGCTAAAACAGGAGTTCCGGTGTTTGCTTGGAAAGGTGAAACTTTGAAAGAATATTGGTGGTGTGCAGATAAAGCTTTAGATTTTGGTAATGGTTTGGGTCCAAACTTAATTGTTGATGATGGTGGTGATGCAACTTTGATGATTCATAAAGGTGTTGATATTGAAAAAGACCCCTCTTTATTAGAACAGGATTATAGTGGTGAAGGGGAAGATTTTAGGGAGTTAATGGTTTGTTTAAAAAATCTTTATTCGTCCAACAAAGATAGATGGACTAAAATTGCTAATGAAATAAAAGGAGTTTCTGAAGAAACTACTACTGGTGTACATAGGCTGTACCAGATGATGAAAGAGGGAAAGTTATTATTTCCTGCAATTAATGTTAATGATTCTGTAACTAAATCTAAATTTGACAATTTGTATGGTTGTCGAGAATCTTTAGTTGATGGTATTAAACGAGCAACTGATGTTATGCTGGCTGGTAAGGTTGCAATTGTGGCTGGTTATGGTGATGTGGGTAAAGGTTGTGCTCAATCTTTGAAAGGATATGGTTGTCGAGTAATTGTAACTGAGATAGATCCTATTAATGCATTACAAGCAGTTATGGAAGGATTTGAAGTTAAGAAAATGGTTGATGCAGTTAAGGAAGGTGATGTGTTCGTAACCACTACTGGAAATTATAATATTATCACCGCAGAAGATTTCTTAGCAATGAAAGATCAAGCAATTGTATGTAACATTGGTCATTTTGATAATGAAATTGATATGGCTTGGCTGAATGAACAGTCTGGTGCAACAAGGGATCAAATCAAACCACAATATGATAAATACACTTTCCCTGGTGGAAAAGAGATTTATGTTTTAGCAGAAGGTAGGCTTGTAAATTTAGGTTGTGCAACTGGCCATCCTAGTTTTGTAATGAGTGCAAGTTTCACTAACCAAGTTTTGGCTCAGATTGAGTTATGGAAAAAGAATTATGAACTTGGTGTTTATATGTTACCAAAAATACTTGATGAAGAAGTTGCAAGATTACATTTAAGTAAATTAGGTGTTGAGATTGATGTTTTAACAGATAAGCAAGCTAAGTATTTAGATATTAATAAAGAAGGGCCTTACAAACCAGAACATTACCGGTATTAAAGTTTGTTTTTTTAATTATATTAATTTTTATTTTTACATTTTTTTAAAAAGAGATTTAGTTGTTGGGGGTTAAAATGGACATTGTTGAAATGTTATATAAAAAAGCTGATCAAATATCAATTGATGCATCTATAAAAGTTCAATTTATTAAAAATCTTGCAGGAAATATACATTCTATCAGAAAATTAGATGATGAAACTTTAAATTTATTATCAAATAATGAACCTATTTTTGGTAAAAAGACAGGTTATTTGATTTTTTCTGCAAGGAGTGATATTTTGGATGTAGCGGAACATTATAGTGTAGTTCATAATCTCTCTGAGTGTGGTGACCCTTTATGTCAAAAAATTATTAATAACCTACATAATGATGAGTCGGTTGGTATTTTTGATATATTAATAAATTCTCCAATACCTTCTCAAATGATATTAAGGACAATGCCTGGGGAGGATTATGATTCTTATCTTAACGGTGAAAAATCAATAACTGGTCCCGGAACAAAAGAATATTTTTTAAAATAAATTTTAACTAATTGCAAAAAAAGAGGTATGATAAATGGAAACAGAACAAGAAAATAATATCCCAGAAAATCAAGAGATCAAAAAAGAATTAACTTCAATGCAAATCACTGAAGAAATTGTTTCTGAATTGATTAAACCTAATGCTTATAATCATGAAATTAATATGCCTGTAAAAGTTATCAGAACTGCAGTATCAATAGTATTTCTTACCGGTAGTTATGCTTACAAGATTTGTAAACCAGTAAATTTTGGATATTTAGATTTTTCTACTTTAGAGAAAAGAAAAAAATCTTGCACTGATGAATTAGAATTAAACAAATTAATTTCTCCTGAATTATATGTAAATATAATTACAATTAATAAGGCTGAAAATGGTGAATTATTTGTCAATGGTGAAGGAGAAATTGTTGAATATGCAATCAAGATGAAACAGGTGGATAATAATCAAATAATGTCCAGCTTGTTAAGTAAAGATGAAGTTACTTCTGAACATGTTAAAAAATTAGCAAATATTATTTACGATTATCATAAAGTTGCTAAAACTAGCCCAGAAATTTCTGAATATGGTTCTTTGAGTGGTGTAAAACTAAACTGTGATGAAAATTTTGAACAAACTGATAAATATAAAGAAAAAATTATTAGTTATGAAGATTTCAATGTTATCAAAGAAAAAGTTAACAAATTTATTTCTGAAAATAAAGAACTGTTTGAAAAAAGAGTTATTGAAAATAAAATCAAACATTGTCATGGTGATTTTCATTCGGGAAATGTATTTATTGTAAATGGTGAACCAATCATTTTTGATGCAATTGTGTTCAATAAAAGATTTCCTTGCTCAGACATTATTGCGGAAATTGCTTTCATGGCAATGGACTTAGATTATCATGGTAAACATAACTTGGCAGAAGAGTTTATTGCAACATATTGTCATTTAAGTCAGGATGAAGATATTTACAAATTGTTAAATTTCTATCTTTCTTATCGTGCTTATGTTAGGGGTAAAGTAAATTGTTTCATTTCGGATGATTCTAAACTTGACGAGAACACTAGGAATGATATTCTCTTTGGTGCAAAGAAATATTTTAATTTAGCTAAAAAATATGCCGAGAAGTTTTGAATTATTATGTTCTTTATTTTTTTGTAAATATATATCTGCGTGTCATTCCCATTGAGAATGGGGCGTAGAATAATTTATCTTGTTCAGAAAAAATACAAGTGTAGTTTCTTTTTTTCATTTCTTCATTTAATTCATTATTGTCTTCAGATGGATTTATAATAATAATTGAACAAAAATTCAATTCTTCATTAAAATATCTTGTTTCTAAAAAATCAGTAACACTATGGCCCCCCTTTATAATTAAGGTATAATCATCTTTATTAAAGTCATTATCTTGTCGAGTTATATTTGCGTCTCCATTTATTATTTGAATTTTTTGCTTATAATTATCACTTAAAATTTCTGCTTTATGCAAAGTTGAAAATATTTTATTAATTTTTTCTTCTTGATAACTACAACTTCCCCACCACATATTTTTAACAAAATCTTGATTATAACTAATATCCTCAAAAATAATTTCATCAAAGATCTTTGTCCAGTAAAAATCTGTTCCTGCAAAAGGATAATAAGCTTTCTTTTGGCATTTTTCAGGTAAATTTAATTTAATTTTTTCTAATTGTTCTGATAAATATTTCATAGCCGGGAATCCTTCTTGGGTTTCAAGTTTTTCTAGTTGGCTATAAGCAGATAAATATTTTTTCCAAGAAGGTAAATCACGCCATTGAATTGCTACATATTCATCCACTTCACCTTTTTTGACCATAGAAATAAGAGCAAAAAAGCCATTAATTGGGTGTTTAACACACCATCTCAATGCTTCAATTTGGGATTTTTTGTGAGCTGATTGAATAATCTCTTCTAATGCAATTCTTTTATCTGATTTTTTAAACATATTAATACCTACTTTTTAATAATGTGCTTTCTGACTTTTTCAATAAACAATTCTTTCTCTTGTTGATAATTCTCTAAATTAGTATCTTGACTTGTGGGGAATCCTCCAAAATCGACTCTTCCTCCTCCATTTTGTGAACTAAGAAAATTTAGTATATCAAATTTTTCTTGATCTCCTTTATACAATAACCATATATTATTTACTGGTTTTCCAAAAACTAAAACGTAAATGTCTTGATTTTTGTCCCCTGTTAAATTAGTCATATTTCTTATGGTTGTTTTTTGAGGAAGAATGGGATCTGCATAACTTACTAATATTTTTAATCCTTGTGCTTGATACTGTTCTAAATTTTGTTCAATATATTGTAATGCTTTTTTTTCTTTTAGTTGATATGACTCCAAAGACATTACTAAATCTCTTGATATTTTTTCATCAATAAACCAACTTTCTTTTTTACCTAACTTTTTTGCAAGTATCTCTAATGAATTATTGTCCATATTACTATTGTGTAAAGATATAATTTTAGTTAATTGTTGGGAAATTAACTGGTCTTTTTCTGTTGCTTTTGTTTTTTTATAATCATCAATCTGTGCTAAGTGACTTAACCAATTAGCATAATCATTTCCATGTAAAAAATGTTGATAAACTAATCTTGATGTGCATAATTCTTCTCCATTATCATCTATTAAATTAGTTCCAAATGTAACCACTTTTTCTTTTAAATTTAATGTTCTTTGGTGGTGATCAATCCATGTTGAGCTTATTGGTTGTTCCAATAACTTTCTTATTACTCTTTCGCCTTCTTTGTTTCTATGGTTATAAATCAAATCACTAAGGGCTAAATCCAATATATAGGTATGCTTAGAATTGAGGTTTGGTTGATCACTAATTTGTTCTAATAAATTTAATTTATTATCGTGGGTAAAAAATAAAATTTCTCTATCTTGGTCTTCCAATTGTTTTAACATCAATGCACCAGAAACAATGCCATCTATATCTTCCCCGTGTGTTATGATTATGGATTTTTTAGGTTGAATTATTGCTGGCGCCACTAATTAGTCACTTGCCAGTAACTATTATATAAGCCTTTCTAAGAAAAAGGATGATTTATCTTATTTTTTTATTTTTTGAAATCTACCAATAGCTCTTTGAATCTCTTCTTCAGCTGTTTTTGGTTTTACAGTTTTAGAATCTGTTTTATTTATGCTAGTTGCATTTTGTATTGCAATTGGGGTTTGTACTTTAGGTTCAGATTTAACACTTTCCTTCTTCTCTTCAAATTTAACATTCCAAGTTTTATCTTTAATTTTACTAGCAATACTGTCTAAATCATAATCTGGTTGTTTTGGTTGCCAATTAATACTTTTCAAATTATCATCTTGTTTTCTTGGTAAAATATGAACACATAATTTTCCTTCTGGATTGTCATCAGATTCTCCTGATTTTAAGATTATGTTAGTTCCATGAGCTCCAAGCCCTTCAAATACTGCTGTTGCGGCGAAAGAAGCAACATAAAATAAATGTGAAGCAGATTCAATATCTAATTTTTCAAAATATTTTTCTTCTTCTTTACTATAAATTTCAATATGTCCTTCAGCAACACAATTTTCATCAATGACTGCTAATGTTTTTTCATCCTCATAAACAATAGTACTGTTTTCTTTAATAGATTTTAAAAAATTTGGTATTTCACCAATTCCTTTATGCCAATTTGCTGGATTTCTACCAAAATGATTTTTCATCATTATTGGTAAATTGTTTGCTATCATGGATTTACTTTTTTCTGAAGTTTGATGTTTTTTCTTAAACAAAAAATTGAAGAAACCATCTCCTTTTTCTCTCGGTAAAAAATGTATCAAGAAATGGGGTGCTTGTTGACCTGCAACCCCACCATTAGCAACAAATATGTTCATTCCTGTTGTTACCATTGCTTTTTTGATACTAGTGGTAAGTTGGGCTGTAATACCAAAGAAATGTTTAAATTCGTTTGCTGGGATGTATGGCATTATTGGATAATGTTCTTTTGGTAAGAATATTGTATGGCCTTTTAAAATTGGATTGATATCCAACATGGCCATTGTAACTTTATCTTCATAAACTTTTTTTGGAGGGATCTCTCCTTTAATAATTTTACAGAATACACATTGTTTCTTTTGCTCTTCCAACTGTGCTTTCATTTCTGGAGTGATATTCATTTTAAATATAATTTAGAAAATAAAAAAAATTATTTCTTCTTATGTTTTTCAACTTCTTTTGTTAAGTTAAGTTTCTTAATAAGTTCCTTATACCTATTCCTAATAGTAACTTCGGTAACTCCAGCGACATCTGCAACTTCACGTTGAGTACGTTTTTCTCCATGAATTAAACTTGCTACGTACAATGCTGCTGCTGCAATCCCCGTTGGACCTCGGCCAGAAGTTAATTCAACTTTTCTTGCCATCTCCAATATCTCTACTGATTTAGATTGGGTTTCTGGACTTAATTTTAAAGCAGATGCAAACCTTGGGATATAATCACTAGGGTTACTTGGTCTGATGCTGATTTCAAGTTCTCTAGTAATGAATCTGTAAGTTCTTCCAATTTCTTTCTTTTCAATACCTGAAGCTTCTCCCATCTCATCTAATGTTCTTGGAACTTCGTGACGTCTACACGCGGCGTACAATGCTCCTGCAACTACTGATTCCATACTTCTTCCACGAACAAGTCCCCGTTGTACTGCTAATCTATATATTCTTGCAGCTTCTTCTTCAACTTGTTTAGGTAATTTTAAGAACGAACTTACTCTTTTAAGTTCTGCTAAAGCAACTTTTAAGTTTCTTTCAATGGCAGTACTAATTCTATATTGCCATTTTCTTAATCTGAAAAATTTATCTTTGTCTTTCCCACCTAATTTATAATAATCAGATGAACTTCCAATCTCTGTTCCAAGGCCTTGGTCGTATGATGTATGTGAACTTGGGGCTCCTGTTCTTCTTTTTGATGGACCTGTGTCATCGTCAAATTCTCTCCATTCTTGTGAGAAGTCAACCATTCGATCTTCAATGACTAGTCCGCACTCTCTACATACAGTTTCTCCCTTTTCTCGATTATGAAAAATATTTTTACTGCCGCAATCTGGGCATTCTTTAAGCTTTTTCTTTAGCATTTTAGTATACCTTTGTTTATTATTGGTTTATATCCAGAACCTCTTAATAGTTAAATTTAAATACCTTTAACACTCATCATATATAAATGTTTTGTACATTTACCTTTAAAACTGGTCTTTTTTAAATAAATTCTAATCAATCTGTAATGTTATGTTGTTTGGGAACAATCAAATAAGAATATGTTCTCTATACAAAACCGCAACCTTTAAAAATAAGTGTATTTGAATCGCCTGCTACAATGACGAGAATTAAAAAATCAGCTAGACAAAAAGAATTATCAGATGTAATCAGGTCAGAAGTGATTGAAAGATTCAACCTGCGTGATGTTACTGTTAAGTCTGCTCGTTATGAAATTTCATTCCCTTACTTATTATGTAAAAGTTCGGGTGGTCCAGGTAATGTCCAACTTAATTTAGATTTTTATTGTGGACCTGCTTTAAGTCAAAATGGTAGGATTACAAAACGCTATGGTTCTTTAATCTCTTATGATGTTCTTGAAAAACCTATTTTTAATCATCCACTGGGTAAAGATGTTTCAAGAAGAGTTTACCTTAATGTTATTGATCCTATGTATGTTAAAATTGGTCCTTCATTTGCTTTAGATTATCAAGGTGGAGAAAGAAAAGAACCGACTTTAAAACCTAAAATGACTACCTCTCCTGAAAGGTTTGTTAGTGAAGTTACAAAGTATCTTGATACGATTGGTATCCCTCCAAAAGCATTTAGAAGGTGTTTAAAAAATTATTTTCATAGTGTTAACGAAGGAGATTCCACTGAACTGTTTTATCGTGATCAGTTTAATGTGGCTTGATTCTTTAATAACCTCTTATTATATTCTGCAATTTCAATTGTATTAACAAAAAGTTTTAAATACACTAAATATTTCTTTTATTATAATGAAATTCACAAAAAAAGCTCAATTAGGCATAATTGAAATGAAGTTCTTCTTTTTTGGATTAATATTTGGTTTAATCCTTGGAGTTGTACTTGTTGCTTTAATGAATGCTGGAGTAATTCCATTTAGTTTGCCTTTCATAAGTTGTGGGTAAAACAATTTAAGGTGATGGATTTGTATTTTTTTTCTTTACTATTTTTTCTTTAAAATATTAATTTTTAATTATTTTTTTTACCTCAACCAATACTATATTTAGCAGAATAGAAAACAATATAAGAGATTATTGAAACATTTAATTTAATTAAGAGGTGGTTTTAAATGGACATTGAAAGAATTCAAAAAATTAACAATTTAGCACTTGACTTAATGAGGCAAGGTTTAGCAAAAGATAAGGACGATGCTATCACTCAAGCAGAAAAAATATTTCGGCATGATCCAGACGATTATAATTCAGTTTCTCGTGATATGCACAGTAATAGTTTACAAGTAAAACAAGGTCAAGAAGAAAGTAATGTATCTGAAAATTCTGACAAAGGTAAAGGATCAAAAGAACAATCTGAATTAACACAGGAAAAGATTGAATCTATTCTTGAACGGAACACTAAATATGTAGTAACAAAATTAAAAGAGTTTAATGATAAGGTTGAAAAATTGGAATCTGAAATGACTAGTTTGAAAATGGAAGTTAATAGGTGTAGGAGTTCAATGACTTCAATGCAACAAAGACCCGTTCAGCAACAGCAGCCAGTACAACAACCAACTCAACAATCGGCTAAACAAAATTCTAACAGTTCTCATCCAAGATCTGGTGGTTATGAGGAACAAGATGTTTCAATAGAAAAGTTTTTTTATGCTGGGAGTAAGTAATTTTTTATTTTATTTCTTATTATCTCTTTTATTAACTTAATTATTTTTCATTATAATAAATCACTTTATATCCCTCACTACCTAAATATTTATATATAAATTTTTTTAGTTATTAACTACTTTACAATTAAAATCGATGTGTTAAATATAGCACGTTGGGGGTAGGCATATGAATCTAAAATATTTTTCAATAATTTTACTAATAACATCTATCTTTTTTGTTAGTTCAGTATTAGCTGATGTAACTGTTTCAGATGATGATCTTATTTTTGAAGTGGATTATTCTGAGCTAGAAGATAATGATGATGAAATTATAATAACTCATTCAATTAATTTTGAAAATAATGGGTCTTCTATGGAATCTGTAACTTTAACATTATTTGCTGAAGATAATGATTACGAAGTTAGTTTTGTGGACACTAATGATGATAATTTTGATTTAGAAAGTGGCAGCAGTAAAACTGTTGAATTAGAAATAATTAAGCAAGTTGAAGGCGCAGATCAAGGTTCAGATGAAAATGTTGTTTCAATTTTAATAGAAACAACTTCTGGTCAAAGTGAAGAAATCTTGTTAGATGCAGATATTTTAATGATGTTTGAGTTAAAATCTATCGATTTTTATGTTAATAGTTATTCAATTGAAACCATGGACGAAGATGATAGTGATGATGATGATAAAGATTTAGAAATTCAACCTAACGATTTTGTTGAACTTGGGTTTGAAATTGAAAATTTGTTTGATTCTAATTTTGATGAAGGAGATTTAGATTTTACAGTTACTATCACTTTGGAAGATAACGATTTTGGTGAAGATGTTGATGACGATATTGATTTTACAATTGATGCTGATGACAGTATTGATGTTGATGACGATGAATATTTTATTGGTTTTGAAGTTCCCTCTTTTGCAGAACCAAACGAGGAGTACATTTTAAACATTTTAGTTGAAGCAGAAGATGGTAATAATGTTGCGTATTCAGTGGAGTGGGAAGCTCAATTAGAACTAGATCGGGAAGATGATGATTTAAGAATTGAAGAAGTAACTTCTAATAATGATGATGTTTCATGTTATAGGTCAATAAGATTAACTATTGATGTTCTTAATTATGGGACAGATAGTCAGAAATATGGTATTTTAACAATTAATAATAATGAATTAAGTATTGGTTTGGAACAAGAATTTGAAATTGGTGAAGGCCTAGATGAAAGTGGTAACTCAATTACTTTACAAGAAACTTTTGAAATTTCAAGTGATGTAGGGGCAGGAACTTATGAACTTGACATTGATGTGTATTATAACAATGATGATTTTAGTGATACTGAAACTTTTGAAATAATTATCACTGATTGCGATACAGGTGATTCTGATGAAGATGGCACTTCAACTGGAACAGAAGAAGAAATTTCAACTGAAGATAATGATACTGGGAGTTCAGATGAAGATGGTGGGACCACTACTGTCACTAACAATGAAGATGAAGAAGAATCTGGTAATTCTGTGACTAGTGATGATGAATTTAGTCCTGTTAACACAGTTGAAGAATCTTACTTAAAAGACCAATACGTTTTTGCTGCTGTAATTGTTGGGTCAGTATTAATATTGGCAATATTTGTGATGATTATTACAATGATAGCAACAAGGAAGTAAATAATTAAATTTTTTTATTTTTATTTTTACCTACTCCAAGAAGTTAATTCTATCTCTCTACTCATTAATTGGTTAATCCTTTTTTCTACTTTTCTTTGATCTTCCTCATCAAGTGAATCTATTTTTAAACTTCTAGTTAATTGTTGGTCTAAAGTCCCATAAACATTACACTCATTTGATAATAATATGCTAATTGTTGGATTTTCATTAAATTTGAAAGAATAAATTTCTCTACAAGACCCACCGTTATGTATGAATTTAAACAAATCTTGTTCAGCAAAGTAAGTTACAATGTCTCCTTTTGGATTATGTACTGTCATACCTCTTGAATTATAATATCCTCTGCCATATTTTCCATCTAAATACCAAGCATTTCCTGTTCTTGAATACATTAATACTTTCTTAGAATGTTTTGTTCTTACATTTTCTGTCATGTCCCAAAATAAAGCTACTTGGTCAATGTCTTGTGTTTGATAAGCTTTTTCTACTTTGTGCATACAACTTGTAAGTGGCATACTTCCCATAGTAAGTAATGCTCCCAATGTGGTTAATTGTGATTTATTCATTTTAATCTAAAAAATTGAGATGTGCTTTAAAAAAATATATGTTTTTTAGAATAACTTTAATAATTTATAATCTGAATTTACTATCATTAATCTTATTATCACAAACCTTTTAAAATATCTTCATTTTTCTCTATCTGTGAATTAAAATATGGTTAAAGATAAATCTGTTAAAAAAATATTAATCTCTGCGAAAGGCAAAAAGAAATATTATGTGACTCAACTCAATGAAGATTTTATCACTACAGAAGGTGTTGTTAAGAGTTTAGATTTAAGTTCTGAAAAAGAATTTATTGAAACTGATAAAGGAAATAAATTCCATTTGATAAATCCTTCAATTATTGATCTGATGGAAAAATTGAATCGTGGTCCACAAATAATTCAACCAAAAGATATTGGCTTAATTATGTCAAAAACTGGCATTAACAAGAACTCTTTAGTTGTTGATGCTGGGGTTGGTTCTGGTACTTTATCTTTGGCATTAGCTAACATTTGTAAACAAGTTACTGCTTATGAAATTAATAATAAACATTTGAATATTGCACAGAAAAATAAAGAGTTATTTGGGGCAGAAAATCTTGAAATTAAAAAAGGTGATGTAGCTGAAGAAATGACTGAAACAAATCTTGATTTAATAACTTTGGATTTACCGCACCCTTGGGAAGTTGTTCCAAAAGCAGAATTAGCATTAAAATTAGGGTCTTATCTTGTTGTATATTTACCTAACATTTTACAAATGAAAAAGTTTGTTGAATCATTGAAAGGAAGTAAAATTAAACTTTTAGAAGTAATTGAACTTATTGAACGTAAATGGAAAGTTGAAGAGAGAATTGTTCGTCCAGAAACTGCAGAATTGTCTCACACTGCATTTATGGCATTTTGTAGAAAAATGTGATTTTTTTAAAAACAATAAATTAAGGGGTGGTGAAAATGAAAGTTAAAATAAAGAGATTAAATTCTGAAGTGAAGTTACCCAATTATGCAAATCCTGGTGATGCTGGGATGGACTTTTTTTCTGCAGAAAATGTTATAATTAATTCAGGTGAAAGAAAGACTGTAAAAACTGGAATTAGCATGGCAATTCCAGTGGGTTTTGTGGGTTTATTTTGGGACAAAAGTGGTTTAGCTTCTAAGAAAGGAATTAAAACTATGGCAGGTGTTATTGATTCTGGATTTCGTGGTGAGATTGGTATTGTATTAAAAAATTTAGGGGATGATGAGTTTGTTATTGAAAAGAATATGAAAATTGCTCAAATGCTAATTCAACCTATATACTCACCTGAATTAGAAGAAGTAGAATCTCTTGAAGAAACTGAACGAGGTCAAGGTGGATTTGGTAGTACTGGTCAATTCTGAGATTGATTATAGAAATTTTTATAAATAGGTACTTGATTTGACTTTACATTATGCCTCAGTGGCTTAGCGGTTAGAGCATGCGAGAATTCAATTCCATGAAGCTGTTAACCGCAGGGTCGTAGGTTCAATTCCTACCTGAGGCGCTTAGGGGGAATTCAATTCCCCTATCTTTTAATATTTTTATTCTTTCATTAACATCTGTTCCAACTGGCAAACTGCCTGTTTCTTTCCATATCTCATAACGGGTTAAGGTATTGTAATTTGAAAATCCAATATCTTTCATCCATTGATTTAGTTTTTTCTTTCCATTAATTTCAACAATATAAGCAATTATTTTTGTTTTTTTTCTTTCCCTTTCTAATGTTGTTGAGTAAAAATAAAAACCAAGTTCTTTTAATAATTCCTTAACTGATTCATGTAATGTTTTGCTGTATGTCCAGAAATTAATTACTGGTTTTCTACCTTGATTTTTGAAAACTAAACTGAAATCTGTATCTGCTAATCCTCTCAAGAAACTTTGTTTTGTTATTTTATTGGAATTTTTAATTATATCTGGGACCTTAATCTTAATCTTTGGGCTAAATGGAATTTCACAACATTTATTTAAAAATAAAACAATTGCCTTTGATCTAAAAGAAATCATAACTGTTTTGTTACCCTTTCTAACATTAACCTCTTTATTAAATAATTGTTTAATTAATGATTTTAAGAATTCTTCATAGAATTTCCTTTCATTAACTTCATGGCCATTATAATCTACTCTATAATCTATCTTGTTTTTTCTTCTTTCAATTTTCATATAACCATCCCCTATATGAAAACCTAAAAAATAAGCTAATTCTGGTGTGATAATTTCGGGAACTTTAATTCCTAATCTAATGTCATTTTTACTAAATTCTACATGTGATAAATCAAATTTCACACATTTCATTATATATCACCTTCAAGTTTTTGTGGATTTAAACTTGGTTTTTTGAGGAAAAAAGTTAATTTAGTGTAACTCATTAAATTTCTTTTTGATATTTTCAAAAGAATTTTATTAAGAGTTTTGCATTAGTTCTTTTTCTATATCTTCCTATTTTGTTGCTATATAAAACTTATGTAGGCTTGTCCAGTGGGTAAGTGGCATGAGTGTCTTCTTCTTAATTTTCCAATCCGACAGAATAAATTTTTTCAGCAATTTTTTCCATTAAATCGTGATCTTCACAATTTTTGAACATAAGTTCACCATGACCATGACAAATTATTTCTACATTTTCAATTTCAAGAACAAGTAAAATTTTAGTTTCCATAATAACTTTAAACTTTTTATTAATATTTTCTAAATTGATTTTTCTAGGTCGTTTAAGTTTAGCAGAATATGCTGCTTTTGTTTTACACTTACTTAAAATATATTGCTCTTTGACATTCATAAACTACTTAATTTATTAATTTTTTATTAATTTATGCTTTATTTTAGCTTAGTCTGACCGAACAATTTATATATCCAATCTATTTATTTAAACCATTATATTATATAATAAGATTTCAATAAGAGGTGATTATAATGGCTAAAAAATCTAAAAAATCTAAGGTGCAACCTTTAAAGCAACTTCTTTCTGACACTGGTAAGAAAGAATTACACCAATTAGCTCACTACTCTTTTTTTGCAGGAGTTATTGTAGCAATTTTGGCAGGCTGGTTAAATGTGGCATTTCCAGGATTATTAAGTTCAACAGTTTTAATGACAACTTTAGTAATTTTAGGTACGTTAGTTGGTTTATTTAATTTAACTACAAAAGAAACAACTCCTTTCTTAGCTGCAGCTATAGCTTTAATGTTAGCGGGTATTGTTAATTTAGGTTTAGTTTGGGGTATTGGTCTTTACTTAAGGTCAATGTTAAGTAACATTGTTGTTTTTGTTGTACCTGGTGCAATTATCGTTGCAATGAAAAGTATCTGGAAGTTAGCATCTAACTAATTTCTTAATTTTTTCTTTTATATTTTATTAAACAAATTAAAGTGGGGTAGTTAGAATGAAATTAAAATATTTAATCTTCTTAACATTTATTTTATCTTTACTATTAATTTCTGGTTGTGGTGAAGAAGAAGTTATTTTTACTAATAGCACTTTAGAAATTAATGGTAATACTATTAATATTGAAATTGCTAATGAAAGTGCTCAATGGATGCAAGGATTATCTAATCGTGAGGAGTTATGTTACAATTGTGGTATGTTGTTTGTGTTTGAGAACACTAAGGTGTATGATTTTTGGATGAAAGACACTTATATCTCTTTGGACATAATTTATATTGATGAATCTGGTATGATTGTTAACATTGTTCAAGCAGAACCATGTATTGAAGAAACATGTGAAGGTGAACTTTGTGAAGAATTGGTTTGTGAAGAATTTTCTTCAAATTTTCCGGTTAAATATGTTCTTGAAGTAAACAAAGGTTATACTGAAGAGTTAGGTATTGCTAAATGGGATAAAATTATTATCTCTTAATTTTATATTTCTATTTTTTTAATGTAACGAAAACTATTATTTTTTGGATATGCTTTTGTAATTAGTCCAGATAATTCTAAAACAACTTCTTTCTGATCTGTATCTGAAATTTCAAGAACATACGTTGGGAAACTATCTCCTTTGGCAGTTTCCATTTCGCAAAAATATCCTTTTGCTTTACGAAAACTGGTGTTTTTATCTAATAAAAAAGGAACTGCTGCTCTTTTACATTCTTCTTCAAAAAATTTATTTAATTGTATGTTATGTCCTTTATTTGACATAAATATTGTTCTTTTAGGAAATTCAATATCTTTTGGAATGTAAAAGAAGTCTGATTGAACTATTGAGTTATTCCTCCTTAAATAAATGTTTGTTTTAACTGAAGTAATCACTCCTTCAAAAATGGGGTAATAAAGTTTTTTTGATAGTTCTTTGATCAAATCCGTTTCTGTAGTTTTTTTTTGTTTTAGGAAATTATCTAAGTAAATTATATTTTCTAAAGAATCTTCCTGGTCTGTCATTTTTAACAATTGACATGTTAGTTTTTATAAAAATTATTGTGATTTCATCCTTATATCAAACTCATTATCTTCCCATGCAGAGAAAGATTTATATTATTCAATTTTGTACTAATAATTAATGGCTGAAGAGATTTCTGAAGAACAAAGGAAACAGATGGAAGAAAAGTTGAAAAACATGTCTCCTGAAGAGATTGCAGAACTTCAGAAACAGCAATGTATTTTCTGCCAAATTATATCTGGCCAAATACCATCTAAAAAAGTTTATGAAGATAATGTGTGTATTGTGGTATTAGATATTAACCCTGCGTCATCTGGGCATTGTTTAATACTTCCTAACCAACATTATGCTATCATGCCACAAGTTCCAGAAACTGAACTAAACCATATGTTTAAAGTTTCTAAAGCAATGTCTCAAATTCTTTTGAAAAGTATGAGGGCAAAAGGAACAAATATTTTTGTAGCTAATGGCGCTGCTGCTGGTCAAAAAGCACCTCATTTTATGATACATTTAATCCCTCGTAAAGATGATGATGGTTTATTTAATTATGAAACAAAAATAATTGAATCTGAAATTAGGGAAAAGATTGGACAAGCTGTTAAAATGAAATTTAATCAGCTGATGGGGATCAAAGTTGAAACTCAAACTGAATTGCCTGAACATCAAGAAGAAGTTTCTGGGGATGAACCAGATAAAATTGAAAAGTTAGATGATTTGGCTGGTCCTTCTGAAAATCAAGAAGATGTTGATAATAAAGAATCTGATGATAATGATGATGATTCAGATAGTGAAGATGAAGATTCAGAAGGATCTGATCAAGAAGAAAATGATTCTAAAGATGTGGGAGATGATGAACCTGAACCACTTAAAGATGATGTTGATGCAAGTTTAGATGATATTGCTAACTTGTTCAAATAATATAAATAAAAAACAAATAAAATGAATTGTGAATATTGTGAAATAATCTCTGGAAATCAAAAAGCTAACATTATTTATCAAGATGATGAAATATTAGCTTTTGTTAAAGAAGAAGTTATTTCTCCAGGTCAGATAACTGTGATCCCTATTGAACATTTAACTATTCTTGAAATGGTTCCTGGAAAAATTTTAGACAAAATGTTTACTGTTGCTAACAAACTAAGTATGGCCATATTTGAAACTATGGGATGTCATGGGACAAACATTTTTGTTGAAAATGGTCTTGGTGGTGGTCAAACTGTACCTCACTTTTCATTACATGTCATTCCTAGGTATGAAAATGATAATTTGAAACTTAACTGGGTGCCTCAACAAGTTCTTCCTGAAGATTTGGAAAATGATTTCATTCAAATACAAATGAATGCTGAAGGGTTAACTATTTCTGATGAAATTCCCTCTGAAGAAAGTGAAGATATCGTTGTTGATGAAGGTGACACTGAAGTTGTTCTGAAAAAGCAAGATGATGAAAATTATTTACTTAAGTCACTTAGAAGGCGGGCTTGAGGTTTTTAATTTTTCTTTAAATAATTTTACTCACAAAATCTTTATATAAATTACCCTCTCTGACCTATTACAATGGAAATTAAGTTTTATCCTTACGATTTTGAGTACAAAGTTAAAGAAGAAAAGACTTATGTTTACATATATGCTAAATTAGATACAAGTAAAAAAGTTTGTGTGATCTACCCATATGTCCCTTATTTTTATGCAGATATCAAAAACATTGACACTAAAGAGCTTAAAGAAAGGTTGAACAAACTTGATTTAAATGTTTATGGAAAAAAAATTAAAGTACTTTATTGGGAAGAAGTAGAAAAAGAACTTCTTGGTGAAAAAAAGAAATTCTGGAAAATATCAGTCAATTTTCCTCAATCAGTTCCAGTGTTAAGCAAAGAGTTAGAAAGTTGGGGTGTAGAAACTTTTGAAAAAGATATTCCTTTTATTCATCGATTCTTAAGAGATCACCAAATTAGTCCTTTAACTTTACTTAGGGCTAAAGGTGAACAAGTAGATGATAAAACTATGCGTGTTCCAGTATTCTTAGCAACAGAAATAAAAACATTTAGTAAAGAAATAACTAACAAACTAAAATATTTGGCTGTTGATATTGAAACATATTCCAAAACTAGGTCCATTAATCTTCATAAAAACCCCATTTTAATGATTGCTTTTTATGGTGAAGATGAAGAAGGTAAAGTTTTCAAAAAAGTAATTACTTGGAAAAAAATCAATCATGATTTAAAATATCTTGAAATTGTTAGTGATGAATCTGTTTTAATTGAAAGATTTAGAGAAATCATTTTTGATTATGATCCAGACATTATCACTGGATATTTTTCAGATGGGTTTGATTTTCCATACCTTAAAATTAGGGGTGATAAATTTAAAATTAAATTAGATATTGGTTTAGACCGATCTGAGATGTTTACTGGAAGGAAAACTGGTCTTAAAAATAGTGAATCTAAAATTAAAGGAATTCTTCATTTAGATATGTTTAAATTTGTTAGATACATATTTGGTGGTAATTTGAAAACTGATTCATATTCATTAGATTCTGTATCAAATGAATTGTTAGGATTAAGAAAACATGATGTTGACATATCTAAACTTTATCTCCATTGGGATAAGAATAATTCAAAAGAACTGGAAGAATATTGTAAATATAATCTTCAAGATGCTGAAATAACTTTACAACTTTGCAAAAAATTATTTTTTGATATGGTGGAATTTTCAAAAATTATTAGTTTACCCCTTTTTGATGTTACCAGGATGAGGTTTAGTAGATTAGTAGAAAATTATATCTTAAATAGAAGTAAAGAATACAATGTTATTGCTCCTAATCGACCAAAAAATAACGAAATTGAAAAACGTTATGAAGAAACTTATCAAGGTGCATTTGTTTATGAACCTACTCCTGGTCTGTACGATGACATTTTAGTTTTTGATTTTCGTTCACTTTACCCCACTATTATTACTGCACATAATATTGGGCCAGAATCTTTATATTGCAAATGCTGTGAAGAAGATAAAAGTGCAAGGGTTGAAGAAAGGGAAGAATATTGGTTTTGTAAAAAAAATAAAAAATTTATCCCTGAAGTTTTAGAAAGAATAGTGTTAATGAGGATTGATCTGAAAAGGTTGATCAAAGAATTAAAATCTAAAAAAGCAGATGAAAAAGAAATTAAAATATTAGAATCAAGATCTTATGCATTAAAAATTTTAGCTAACAGTTTTTATGGGTATTTAGGTTTTTTTGGAGCAAGGTGGTATTGTGTAGAATGTGCTAGGTCAACTGCTGCTTATGCTCGTTATTATATCAAAAGAACTATCAAGAAAGCTGAAGAAAAAGGATTTAAAGTTATTTATGGTGATACTGACTCTTTGTTTTTGTTAAAAGGTGATAAGGACATTTCTCAAGCAAAAGAATTCATGAACGAGATTAATTTTGATCTCCCAGGTTATATGGAATTAGAATTTGAAGGACATTTTCCTCGAGGTATTTTTGTTGCTATTAAAGGTACTAATAAAGGTGCCAAAAAGAAGTATGCAATGATTAATGGTCAAGGAGACATTACAATTAAAGGTTTTGAAACTGTTAGAAGGAACTGGAGTTTTATCGCTAAAGAAGTTCAAGAAAAAGTGTTGGGTTTAGTCTTATCTGGGAAAGAAGATGAAGCATTACCTTACTTAAAAGATGTGATTGATAAACTTAACAAAGGTAAAATCTCAGTAGATAAATTGATTATTAAAACTCAAATCACTAAAGATCTTTCTAGTTATACTTCTATTGGACCTCATGTTGCTGTTGCAAAAAAAATGAAAGAGATGGGGGATGATATTGGGCCAGGAACTATCATTGAATATGTGATCTCTAAAGGGTCTGGTTTGATTAGGGATAAAGCTAAATTACCTGATGAAATTAAGGACGGTGAATATGATCCAAATTATTATCTTAAGAACCAATTAATCCCTGCAGTGGCAAGTATCTTTTTAGTAATGGGGATTAAAGAAGAAGATTTCTTCAAAGCAAATGAACAGACTAGCTTAGGAAAGTTTGGTTAAGTTATTAATTTTCTTGTTTTTACTTAAATAGTTAATAAATCCAGTTAATATTATCTTCTAAACATATGTCCTTTAATCGGTATTTCATATAATGATTAAACTTAAAAATAGTTTGAAATGAGTCTGTTCTTTAATGGATTTTTAATATCAAGAATCTATAAAAGGCTAAATGCTCTAACTATCTGTTGGAAGGTGATACATTGGTAAATCTTAACAAAAAAAGTTCTAATAAGAAAAAATTAAATTTTGACAGAAAGAAAATTTATATGTATGTTATGGTGGTTTTGTCAATTGTTTTATTTTCTACCTCATTAGTTTTATTTGTTAAAGAAGGTGTTGGTAGTTCTTTAACAAGTGCTGTGATTAAAAACAGTTCTGGTTTAGATACTAATGAAGCTAGCACAAAAACTGAATTAGAACTAAATAATGATTTAAGTTCTGAAAGTGAAACTGTTATATCTGATTCATTTAATCAAGATGAAGAAAATAGTATCAATTATTTTGATGAACAAAGGGTTGAATTTAGTTTAGATTTAAATCAAGTGATTAATATTGATGCTGAAATAAATTCAGAGAATGTCTTGATTATTTTTGATGGTAATGGTGAAGAATTAATTATTAATGGTGAATTGGTTGAATTTGGTGAGATGGCTGATGTGGAATTGGAGCTGGAAAATTTTAATGGGCATATTGATTTGAATAATTTTGCAGTTTCATTGAATGGTTATGTTGATAAAGTTTTTCTGAATGAGTTTTCAATTTCTTCTTCAAATAATATTGAAATCTATTTCGAAAGAGCACATGATAATTATGTTCAAATTTTAGGATTTTCAATAGAACAATTAACTCTTCCTGCTGGTAGTGGGGGATTGCAAGCATCAGATAAATTAACTTATGAATTAGATGAAGAAACTGTTACAATTGGTGATTTTGAAGGTGATTTAGTTGTAATTAAAAAAGAAGAAACAAGTTCATTATTAATTGGAAAATCTAATTCATTAAGTTTAGATGGTGATTTATTAGCGTTTGACTTATGGTGAAGATATATCAACGATTAAATGAGAACCAAATAGATCTTAAATAGGTATCAAATTTACTTTCACTTGTGATGCAATAGTTACTTTATAAAATAAATTTGGGATTACAACAATATTTAAATAATGTTTTAATCCTTAAGTGGTAAAAACAACAAAAAATTAAACTAATGAAGGTGAAATTATAATAATGGTAAAAAGAAATTATGAAATCAGAAGAAGAAGAATTTTGGCAGCAGATGACGAAACAGATTTACAAGAAATGTTAGAGTGGACTGCAAATGAAAAAGGAAATTTCTCAAGTAAAACCCCAAATGGCCCAAGTTATGTATTTGAAGTTATACGTTTAGATGTAACTAAATTAATGAATGGTAGTTGGCCTCATTTCACTGTTAATGAAGAATATTTGAATGAAATGGGGCTGTGGGAGGGTGAAGACGACATTTTATTACTTGACCTTAACTTTAAAGGGGATTACTCTGGTAAAATTTTTATGAATGCATTAAGTGAAATAAGATATAAATGTGGTGATGAAGTTGAAACTGTGGACATGGAAATTATTGATGCAGATTCAAGTCTTTATGAAACACCTCATCAAAATGCTAAAGTTCAAACAGTGCCTTATCGACCAAAAATTGTAGTTTCAACAAGTTTAGAACAAGAAGTAGACCCTGATCATGTTGACCCAGACATTGCTTTTGTAGAAAATTACGATGTTTTTGGACATAACAAAGCAAAAAATCAACATACTAGAACTTTAGATTATGGGAGATATGCTATCAATGTATTTGAAAAATTAGTGGATGTTTATGATGGGAAAGTTGAGCCATTGAATAGATAATTTGAACTTTTTTTAAATTTTATTATTTTTTTAAAAATTAAACTATTTCTTCTTAATTTATTTTTAGAAATTTTTTACTTTGTTAAATATTCAAAATTTTAATGATGAAGATCATAATCTTATATTAATTCTTGCACCATTATCTCCTAAACTTTTGTAATTAATACTTCCTCTGTGTGGCCCAGTAATGATGTTATAACTTGCATCTGCACCAACAGCATTCCCATCTTCTTTGGTACTATCAACATGTTTGCCTTGACTTAAATTAATTGCATATTCTGGTGGTAAATGTCCTGTTTGAGAAATGTCAATTAATGTGAATAATCTATTTGCTCTTTTAGCATTTCTTGCTTTAATTATTACTTGCCCTTCTGGAAAAGAAGCTTCTGCTGCATTATCTATCAAATTTGTAAATGCTGCTCTTAAAAGTCTTTTATCTCCTTCAACTTGAATGTTTTTTGAAGGTTGGTATAATACTGTTACATTTGGATGTCTTTTAGATACATAATCTAATGCTGGTTCAATAACTTCATATAATGTGAGTTTTTCAATCTTAACTGGAACTCCTCCACCCCTCATAATCATTATGCTATTTTCTTCAGTTTTTGAAGACCTATTTAACATTTCTAAATACCTTTTAGTTTTTAAAATTAATTTTTTTGGTGCTGTATTAACATTAATTATTTTACTTTCTAAACCTTCAAATAATGATGTCTCGGTATCGCTTAAAGCAGAATGATATATCTCAATCCAACTAGGAAAATGATTTTCAAGATATTCTTTATAATCAGTATTGATATCTGATTGTTGTGCAATTTCAAAATTTTTATTATCATGAGCTAATGTTCTGATCTGACCGAACTGTTGGTTTACTTTGCTTACTTGTTCTTCAAATGCTAACTTTAATTCTGCTTCACTTGCTCTTGCTTCAGCTTCATTAGCTTTTGCTTCTAATGTTTCTTCTCTTGCTTCTGCTGCTTCTGCTCTTGCGATTGCTTTATCCACTTCTGCATTTTGAGCTATAGCTAAAGAATCAGTCATGATTGCTTCTGGTGACATTCTTACTAATATCTTATAATCTTGTTCATTGTTCTCTTCAATCATAAAATTAAAGTATTTTTTTGCAATTTCTGATTTTTTGAATTCTTTAAAAATTTCTGTCTGGTTGATTTTTCTCTTACCCATTCGATTAATTTCTTTCAATGTAAACCAAAACCTTCTAACAAAGTCAGTGTAAGGAATATCTAATTCATATCTGTTACATGGAGAACCATACCTTACTCCTTTCGGAAATATTAAGTCTCCATCAATTTCAAAGTCTTCTAATATTTTGACTGGTCTAAATTCATTTAGATTTTTAATTAAATATTCTTTTGAAGGAGAATATCCCAATGCTTTTTCAATTCCCTGTGTTAAATCAATTCTTCTACCAATTATTTTTCCATTAACTAAAATGTCTTCTTCATTTTCTTCATAATCTAGCCCTAGGTATGCATAATCGCTTTTAATTAATTCATCTAATGGGATTTGGATGTCTGTTATTTTTGTTTCTCCATGAATTGGTAATCCCCATAATCTTGGCATTGCTTCACTATAACCTAACGAAGCTGTAACCATTTCTAAGTATGGTGATTCAACACTGGGGAGCATGTAATGTTGAATAATGGCTTCAACTTTACCAGAAATACTTTTTTCATTTTTTTCAATTACAATCTCTTGATCATTATTAAGATTCCTACAATACCCCGGACTACTCATGATAGCTAGTTTTGGATTTGCTGCTGTTGAAACTAAGGTGGTTATTCCATCTTGTATAGTGGGGATAACTCTTCCTAATTCGTGATAATGGAATGGGTTCCATATCCCGCTAATCTCTTTGAAACACCTTAAAATTATCTTAAAATCATTTTGAGGCATATGTTCACTAGCTTTAAATAACATCTCTTCTGTATAATTTGGCAATTTTTCTTTTATTTTTGCAATGAACTCTTCATAGAAAGGCTTTTTAGATGCAAAATCTCTTAATTTCTTATTTCGTGAGGTTTTAAGAAGTTGTGGCCTTTCAGCATGAGCTATTAAATAACGTAATGTGATCTTTTTCAAAGTAGGTTCAGTCACCAGTTTCTCAATCATAACTACTTATTAATAGTAATCATTATTTAAACGTATCTGTTCTTTAGGATACATTTAAATAATATTATTGTACTGTAATTAGAATTAATAAGAGGTAAATTATATGGCAAAATGGTATTATGATGTTTTTCCAACGTTGTTTATAGATAAATTAAGCAATAAAATTTCAAATTATAATATGACTTATAATTTCTTGAAATCAGTTGATCCAGAACTATTAGAATCAATTAGCGAAAAGAAAGTTATGAAAGTTTTCAAAGATTCTGTTAAACATATACCTGCTTACACAAAATTTCTTAATAAGCATGGTATTAAGGGAAAAGATATTAAAAATATTAGGATGTTTGATTCTATTATTCCAGTAACTGATAAACATAATTATGTGTTCAAATATTCTCTTTTAGATAGGACTAGGAATAAAACTTTGCCAAAACAGTCTTTAATTGTTGAAAGTTCAGGTTCCAGTACTAAACTACCAACTAATTGGTTTAGAACTTTAGAAGAAGAAGAAGATGTTCAAAAAGATATTGAATTTGAAAGTAAATATCTTTTTAAGGAGAAAGAATATATTGTAATAAGTTCTTGGTCTTTAGGTGCATGGACTACTAGTTTATCTTTTTGTTATCATTTTGAAAAATTGGGGGTTGTTAAAAATATTGGCCCAGATGTTAATCAAATAGTTCAAACTTTGAAGATGATGGGTCCAAAATTTAATTATATTATCGGTGGTTATCCTCCTTTTGTTAAACATTTAATTGATGTTGGAAAATTAAATTGGAAGAAGTATAATATTGATCTTATTGTTGGTGGTGAAAGTTTTGTACCTGGTTGGAGAAAATACATGAAGGGCAAATTAAAAAGAGGGTCTAAAATAGTCTCAGTTTATGGTGCTTCTGATTTAGAACCTGGTTTGGCTGTAGAAACTCCTTTATCTCAATATGTTAGGGAACTTTTTATTAAAAATCCTAAAAAAGTTAATGAACTTTTTGGTACTGATGAACTTCCATTATTTTTTCAATATAACCCTTTAAGATTTTATATTAAAAATATTACTGAAACAAAAGAATTTCACACTACTGTTTTAACTAAAGGTCACGTGGGTTGTAAGGTGAAGTATAATGTGAAGGATCTTGGGGGGAGATTGAAATACAATGATTTGATTGAAATGATGAGTGTTAATTTTAAAGAGTTTAATAAAAAATATCATCAAAAATTTAAAGATATTTCTATCAAATTGCCTTTTTTATGGGTGGCGGGAAGAAGTGATTCTGTAATATCATTAGATGGTGTTAATATGTTTCCTCAACAGATTGAAATGGCTTTATTGAAGAATAAAAAAGTTTACAATAATATTCAGAGTTTTCAAACATCTAAAGTTTTTTATCACGATGGAGGTCATCACTTTCAAATAAGTATAGAGTTACAAGATGGTTTTAAGCCTAATAAAAATTTTGCTAAAGAAGTTAAAGAAACAGTAAAGGTGAATCTTGGTAAGATTAATAAAGCATATAAATTGGGATTAAAAGATTTTCCTGCTTGTTATGAACCTTACGTTAAGTTGTATGAATTTAGGAAAGGTCCTTTCAATAATAAGAAAATAAAAAATAAATACTTGACTAATTAATTTTTTTTTTAAATTATATATTTTTCAATAATTCTTGTTACTTCTTCTGGTTTTTCTACAGGTGCCCTGTGTCCACAATCTTTTAATAAATAATATTTGGCATCTTTCTTTTCTTTTTTAGTTAGGTGTACATATTCTGGTAATATCACTTGATCTTTCTCACCAGCAATAATTATTGTAGGGATTGTTAATTCTCTTAATGTCTTACTTAGTTTATTTTTATTTTTAAACATATATTCTTCTAAATAATCTAATATGTTAACCATTGTTTTGATAGGTGTTATGTGCAATATATAAGATATCATGTGTATGTTACCTTTGATTCCTTCTTCAGTTAAGTCAATATCTTTCAAATTTATGAAATGTTCTTTTTTTGTTATTTCATGGGCAGCTATAAATCTCATGAGGTGTGTAACGTAACGGTTCATGTTAAGTAATCTATTATGGTCAAAAGGGTAGACATTAGACCCTTCTACAAGGATAACTTGTTTTGGCATTCTTCTTTTTTTATTCATACAATAAGTTACTACGATGCCTGCGCCAAAACTGTGCCCTATCAATGCAAAATTTTTAATTTTTTCTTTCTTAAAAATTTCCATTAAATCCTTAGAAAAGTTATTTAATTTATATCTCTCAATGGGTTCTGGAACATCTGATAATCCATGCCCTCTTAAATCTGGTGCAATGATAGAATATCCTTGTTCTACAAAATAATTAATCTCTTTTTTCCAAATTGTCCAATTTCCACCTACTCCATGTAAGAAAACTAACGTTTTATCTTTATTTCCTTTGAAATGTTTGTAAAAAATTTTGATCCCATCAAATGAAGTTAAATATTTGTCCATAGCAAAACAAATGAATTTTTAAGCTTATTTAAACCTTATGTTAAAACAACCAAACCATAAATATTAAATATCCATTAATCAATCCTATGAACTAGATGTTTAAAAAGAGGTATTTATGATGAAAAAATTTAACAAATTAGATTCTACTAAGAAAAAAAAATTAGTTCCAGTTTATATGACTCTTGCAATTTTAGTATTGGGCGGGATGGCCATGCTTTGGTTTATGGATGATGGGAATTCTTCTGACCATTTTTTAAGTGGTGCAATAGTTAGTGATGAATTAGAAACTGCAACTAGCCAAGAAATTGATCCTGAATTAGAAACATCATCAAAAACAGGGTTAGGGATTAGTTCTGGTGGGTCATCTGATGAAAATTCAGGTAGCACTTCTGGAAGTGGGAGTTCTTCTGTAACTGATGGTAATACTCTTAACGATGCAAAATATTTTGATAAAGAAGTTGATGTTGAAGTTAATTTAAACAAAGCACCTAGTTTTGAAGATTTTTTAGAATCTGAACAGATTGACATAATCTTTGAAGGTTATGGTGAAAAAATTGAAATTAATGGTGATTGGGTAGAACTTAGCGCTTCAGGAGATGCTGAACTTAGGTTGATTGATTTTACTGGTAAAATAGGTGTAGATAACTTTGATATCTCTTTGTCAGGTAATGCTGATAAAGTGTATTTAAATGGAATTAGTTTATACTCCTCAAATGATGGTGCAACTGAAATAGTATTAAATACCGTTTCTTATTCTACCTTAAGTTTACTTAACATTGAATTTGAAGAAATTATTTTACCATCTGGGTCTGGTGAAGTTAAAGTAGCTAACAAAATGACTTATACTTTGGAAGATGAATCTTCAGCTTTGTATTACTTTATCGGTGATTTTAGTTTAAGTAAAGATAGCGGAACTGAATTGATTATGGAAGGAAACGTTCAGGGTTTGAGTGTGAGTGGTGATTACCTTGGATTAGATTTAAGTTAGTTATTTCTTTTTTTAATTATTTTTTTTTAATCTGAAAATTGATCGTAAATTTTTATAAATATACATTAAATTAAAGTAAAAATGTCTTTAGAAGCTAAAATAAAAATAAGGGTTGAAGAAACAAATTCTGAGTTATTAAGTAAAGCATTTCTTATTTTTTATAAATCATATTCTATACTTGCAACTTCTTCTAAAAAAGATGAAATTCCAATTGTGGCAGTTTCCTATGCGGGGACAAGATATATTAATGGTGGGGGTAAGAAAGTTATTGAAATTTGTTGTCCAAATAGGTCTAAGTTACATCATATCTCTCAAAGAAATTCTGTGTTCAATTTATCTCATTCTGGATATATTGCAGGTAGGAGGGTTGTTCCTAAATCTTCAACATATCGAAAAATGCCTTTAATTGAGTTTCTGACTGATGATTATCTTTACAAAATATATCTTGGAACTTATAAGTTATCTGCAGCTAGGAGTTCAAGATTAAAATCCAAGTTAGAGGACATCCATAATTATAATCAAAATAAAAATTCTCCGATAAGTTTTTAATATTTAGCTTTTGGTAATGGATATATTAACTAATTTTAATACAAATTAAATTAATACCCTTAAAAAAATATAAAATGAAAGTTGGCGGTCAAGCAGTAATTGAAGGAGTAATGATGCGTAACAAAGAAAAGTTCGCAGTTGCTGTTAGGCTGGAAAATGGAAATATTAAACTTATGAAAAATAAAAGTTCCAAATTTCCTAAATATTTTAATTTTCCTTTAATTCGTGGTGTTATTGGTTTGTTCTTTATGTTATACGATGGAATTAAAGCTTTAATTTGGAGTAGTAATCAGCAATTATATGAAGATGAACAAATCAGTACAAAAGAGATTATTTTTACTTTACTGATTTCATTTGCATTTAGTATTATCATATTTATTATAGTTCCTTTCTTTATAGCATCAGCAATTCATTCTGAAGGTTTAATTTTTGACTTATTAGATGGCGTATTTAGGTTAAGCTTATTTTTAATCTATTTGGCAGCTATCTCTTATATGGAAGACATTAATGTATTATTTCAATATCATGGTGCTGAACATAAAACTATTAACTGTTATGAATCTAAAGAGAAATTAACTGTGGCTAATGCGCAAAGATATTCTAGGTTCAGTCCGAGGTGTGGCACTTCATTTTTATTTATTGTATTCATGGTTTCAATATTGTTATTTACTTTTTTACCTGAACAGTTCTGGTTAAAATTGTTAGGTAGGATAGTGTTAATACCTTTTGTAGCAGGTATCTCTTATGAAATTGTAAAACTTAGTGATAGGTACTCTAATAATGTTTTTGTTAAAATCATTATAGCACCTGGTCTTTGGTTACAAAGATTAACTACTAGAGAACCATCTGATAGGCAAGTTAAAGTTGCAATAGAATCATTGGACGGTGTGTTGAGACAATAAGCGATGAGTTTAATTTATTAATTCTTATAAATATTTAGTTGCATAACCTGCGGCTTCACTTCTTTCTCCAATTGAAAGGAGAACTGTAGAAAAATATTCTTCACCTAAAAGGGATTTTGTTAATCCAATTAACCCACAAGTTTCTTCATTTAAGTTTGGGTTATTGATTTGAAACGGATCTCCTACCAGAATTATTTTAGAATTTCCCTCCAATCTTGTAATCATTATTTTTAAGTCTCTTCTACTATACTCTTGAGCTTCGTCAATTATGATAAGGCAATCATTAATACTTTCTCCTTTAATATATGTTCCAGTATCAATCTCCATCATGCCCCTACTAATCAATACATCTAATGGGGATGAATTTGTGTTACCATGCTTATTTTTGTATAATTTTTGAACAGTTTCGTAAACCGGTTTAAGAAAAGGTTTTATGGCTTCTTCTTCTGTTTCTTTTTGATAATTTAATTTTTCTCCTAACCCTAATGCTGGCCTTATAACTCTTATTGATTTATACCTTTTTTGTTCTACGACCATTGAAAGAGCGGATGCTAATGCAAGGTAAGATTTACCTGTGCCTGCATATCCAATTGCTGTAGCAATTTTAATATTGTCATCTAACAAAATTTTTGCTAACTGTTCTTGTTGATAATTTTTTGGAATTACTCCAAATAGGTCATTATAAGGTTCTGGGAAATTAAATTCTGTGATGTCATCTAATTTTGGTTGATCTCCTTGTTTTTTATTGCCATTTGCCCCAAAATATTGCCAATTAACTTTTTTAAGATAAGGTCTCTTTTTCTTAATTAGGAACTGTAAATTTAAATTGTCTTTTGTAGAATATAAAAACTGTCCATGATGAAAAATTTCTCTTAATTTTTCAAATTTTCCTTCTAATTTCACTTCATCTTGTGAAGAAATTATATCAACTAAATCTTGATTTAAATTAATTCTAGTTTTAATTTTAACTAAATTTTCAAGTATGTTTAAATCTTTTTCTGGTCTAGACCTTTCAGTTTGATTTTGGTAATGTTCAACTTCAATTAAATTAATTTGAGCTAATAAAAACAATGAAATGTTGTCCGTTACAAGTGTTAAGTTATCATCGTAATTTTTTTTGTCTTTTGCCATGAACTTAAGAATTTTTGACTCTGCTTTTGGCAATTCAGATAAATCTTCAATTCCAGGAGAATGAAATATTAACTTCCCTCCTAAAGGTAAATCAGAATATAACCTTCCTTTTTCTATTTTTTTCCCAAGTCTGTGAATCTCTCTTAATGCTTCTCTTGCTCTTTGATTTCTAACATCTTCACCTTTACTTAGTTTTTGTAATTCTCTGATCACTTCTTGATGTAATATTAAATTATTATCTTCAAAAGAATATATGCAATATGGGTCATTAATGATTACACTGGTATCTAGAACGTAATTTTTAACATCTTCACCCATTTTTTCAACTATTAAAATTTATGTTTAAATAATCTTTTTTAAAGTATCTTGAATTCTATGATATTCTAAAAATACTTTGTATCTATCAAATTCTCCTAATCCTTGCCTTTGTTTTTCATCTGAATAAGCTTGTGATCCACTTCTAACTGCTTTTCCAACTTTTGCAAAATTTAAATTATCACTAACCCAATCTTCAAAGGTTAATTTATCTATAAAGTACTCAATGGAATCTCTTCTTAATTTAACTTCTCTTCCTTCTACTTTTTCAGTTACTTTTTCAATCTCTAAAAGGTATAGGTTTCTTAATTGAGTTGGATTTTCTCCTAAAACCCTTAGGTCTTCCAAATGAGAATAAAGTTTATACCTGCTAAAATCTTGAAATTTTTTCTTAAGATTTTTTTCATGACCAATAGGGCCACCTTCTCTTAATGAACTTAAAATTAGTTCATTTGGTGTTGAAATTGTTGTTACACAGTATAAAATGCCTAAATCATTATTTGAAGAATCATAATCTATCTGGTTTTGCGCATTTTTTCTATAAAATTCATCAATATCTTTAATTATATTAATCAAATCATAAGTAGAAGCTTTATCCATCATTCTTTTCTCAGCTGCTTTTCTCATATCATTTGGACTCATGTTTTCTTAAATGTTGAAACTTATTATTTAATTGTTTCCTTACTTCAAAAGCAAATGAAAAAAAGATATATTCTTATGGTTATAATGTAAAATCTGTTTTATTGTGATACTCAATTAACAATCCTACTAATTCCATCTTCCTTTACGATTCTTAACATATTCTCTACGAAACTTTCTACTTTGGCTTCATGTGATACTATAATTACTTGCTTTAATGAGATACTTTCCAACAAATCTCTTACTTTATCCAATTGTTCTGTACTAAATCCATCAGTTGGTTCGTCTAAAATTAAAATATCATTTGTTTTTATTTCACTAATCACATCATTAATAACTTTATTTAAAGATAATCTATAGGCTAAAGATACTGATGTTTTTTCTCCACCACTTAAATCATTGAAAGAAATTTCATAACCATTTTGTTCCACAATTGGCGTAAATGAATCATCAAGTTTTGCATTAATATTTTCATCTTCCATTAAAATATTAAACCATTCTTTGAAAGTTTGGTTAAAATAATTGTAAATGTTACCTAATATCTCTTTTTCTATAGTAAAAGTTAATCTAAAAAAGAAATTGTTTAACCAATTGTAAAGTTCTTTAGTTCTGATTAATTTAGATTTTTCAGATTTTAAATCTTCAACATTTTTTGTTATATTTAACTTGTCTTTGTTAAGATATTTTAAACTAGCATTTAATTTAGCTTCTTCAAGGGAGATATTACGTTCTTCTTCTATTAATTTATTTAATTTAATCTCTTGTTGTTCAATTTCTTGTTGTAAAATTTCTAAATCTAACGATTTTTCTAATAAAAATTCAATCTCAGAAATATTTTTATTTAATAATTCATTTTTATCATTTATTCTTTTAATTTCAATTTCAATTCTTGATTTTTGAAGTTCTAAATTCTCTTTTAAAATTATTTTTTCTTTCAAATTATTTAATTGCTTTAATCTTTGGTTGATTCTGTCTAAATTAATCTTTTCATTTTCTTGAAGTTTACCTAATCTTGTGGTAAAATTATTATTTTCAATAACTAATCTGATTAATTCTTCTTTTCTTAAATCTAATAATTTTTCCTTTTCTTCAATTGATTTAATTTCAAAAGATAATCTTCTTAATTCTTCATTTAATCTATTATTAAATTCAATACTTTGTTTTGATTGATTAATTTTTAATTTAATCTCTTGTTCTTTTGAGAATAATTCTTGCAAAATTAGTTCTGATTTAACGATTTTTTCGTGTTCAGTTTGAGATATGTTCTGTTTATATTCTGAACTTATCTCTTGTAAACAAGTTGGGCATTTTTCTATCTCCACAATCCTACTTTTTAATTTATTTGCTTCACTGAGAAGTGTTTGGTTTATGCTGACTAATTCTAAATTTTTCTTTTCTAAATTTAATGATTTTTCATATTCATTAACTAACTCTTGTTGATCTTTAACATTTGAAATTAATTCATCTGTTTTTTTAATTAGCTCTTTTTTTTGTTCAACTCCTTGTTGAACTGATTTCATTTCTATCTGTAAGTTGAAAATTCTTTCTTGACAATTTTTGATGTTAGAATTAAGCTGAGTTTTTTCTCTTAAAAATGAAGTTTTTTCATTTTCTAAACTAATAGTCTCAGTATCAATTGAAACTTTGTTCAATTTTGTATCTATTAAACTAACTTTCAATTTTTCAACAATTTGTTCGTGGTCAATCTTAATATGTTCTAAACGTTCATTATTTTCTCTAACTAATGTCTTTTTTTGTTTAAGCTCATTTAATTGAACTTTAATTTCATCTCTGGACTTTATTTTATGTTCCAATTTTTGTTTATCTTCTTTAACCTTAGAAAGTGCCAATTCTTTTTTAGGGATTAATTCTTCAATTACTTTTTCTTGGTTACTTATTTCTTCTTCAACTTTAACAAGTTTAATTTGAAAGTCTGCTAATGGTTCTATTCTTGTTTCTAAGATTATAATCTCTTTTCTTTGAATTTTAAGATAAGTTTGAAGGTTATCTCTAATAGTTTTGTATCTGTCAATATTGAATATTTTTCTAAGAATATCTAACCGGTTTTCAGGAGTTTCTTGTAAAATAAGTTTCATATCTTCTTGAGGGCAGTACACTGTATATCTAAATACGTAATTCTTACCTTTTGAAAGTAAATCTTCTGGGTATGATAATAAATTAAGAATCTCTGCTTTAAGTTCAATTGGGGTGAGTTCTTTTTTCACATTATTAATTATGACATATCCATTACCTTGATTAACCCCCCTAGATGTTCTCTTTAAAGTTCTTTTAATTATTACTTCTTTTTCTTCGATTACAAAATGAAGTTCAACTTCTGCAGAATTTTCTCCTTTTCTTAACAATGAATCTCCACTAAGTTCTGTTCTAGAAGTTCCAAAAAGTGCAAATTCTATGGCAAGTAAGATTGTGGATTTTCCTGAACCAATATCTCCCGATAGTAAAATGCTTCCTTTTGGAAATTGGATCTCTTGATATTCATAAGAACGAATATTACTAATTACCAATTTTTTCAATAACATTAATTTAATTAGATATTCTTTCCTTTATAGCTTTTTGTTTTTTCAAGAAGAGGTATTAATAATTTATATTATTTTATGTACTTCTTACTAAATTAAATATTAATCATTTTACTCTTGTTCTGTGATTGCACAACCTACAATATATTTTCTGCTTCAGAAACGCTTATTAATGTTAATTTTTTCTTTTAGGTTATGGACTTAAGAGAAATAGCTGTTAATGATTTATTAGGGAGGATTATTGCTTTCTTATCAGTTATGAATGGTGGTAAGACTAGGTCGTTAGTTGGGGAATTAGAACGAGTAAGGCATTCAAGTCTTAATTTTTCTGCTTATAATCCTAAAAAAAATAATCGTGATGGTTCTTATCTCTCAGTTAATGGTGAACCAAAAATTCTTGCCAAACCAGTGGAGTCAATTCTTGAAATTAAAGAAGATATAATTAAAATTAGAGAAATTCTATCATCCAATCAAGTTAAATATTCTGGAAATAATGGTATTATTGAAATTGATGGAATTAAATATCGAAAAAATTGGCCTTTGGCAGCTGTTGGAATTGATGAAATTAATTTGTTTTGTTTAACTGAAAAGGATACTAAAGATGTTGCAGATTTTTTTAAATGGTCAAAACAAAATGGTTTAGTTTCATATTTAGCTGGTTTAGAAGAAGATTTCAGGCATCGGAATTTTGGAAATTTTCATTTAATAAAAAATATGGTAAATCATAGTTTATATAAAAAACCAGTTTGTAAAGCTATTAATAGTGGGACTCAATGTAGTAAACCTGCAATGCACACTCAAAGATTATGGTCATTAGAATTTGCTAAAGATCTTGGCCTAGAATCAATGTTAGGTGATTTAGAATTGTTTCCTTATGTGGACAAAAATGGGGATATTAATTCAAAAAATTATTTGGCTGCCCCTTACTTTGATCAAACAGTAAGAATTGAAGCTGAAAAAACTAAACAGATAGTATATCTTCCTGTTTGTGAAGACTGTGCCCGATTACCTTACAAAAAAGAAGTGTTTGATGTATTTGAAGCAATTAAAGAAAATCAAGATCCAGCAAAAGTTCTTAACAATGATCTTCTCACTAAATTTATTTTAGAATATCTCTCAAACGATATAGATGGTTTTGTTAAACAAGAGAGGGGACTTTATGTCCCAAAGAGATATGTTCATAATTCTTTAGGTGGATTTTCAACTATTGAATAAATTCTAAAATGATTTAAATAAGGTTGTGTTATAAATAAATAAATAAATAAATAAATAAATAAATAAATAAATAAATAAATAAATAAATTACTTCTTTTTAGAAATTTTCTTTTTAACTGACTTTTTCTTAACTACTTTTTTCTTGGCAGGAGTTTTCTTTGTAGTTTGTTTCTTAGTTGGCTTGGAAGATGTACTTTTTTTCTTTACACTACTTTTCTTTACTTCCTTCTTTTCAACTTCCTTTTTTACTATGTCTTTTCTAGCAGAAATGACTCTTGATTTTTCTTGATTTTTCTCTTCTTTATTCTTTTTTTCTCTTTTAAGGATTAAGTAGATTATTGGTAAGATACCTGCGGTGTTTAATATCAACAATAATAAGAACCAAACAAATTCTTTTCTGTTAGCTGATTTCCATAAAGCTAAACCTTTCCAAAATATGCTCCAAAATATTAAAATCACTAATACCAGATTAAAAGCAAACTGGTTTTGATAAATTGTGTATAAATATGACATTTTTTTACCTCCATTAATTAAGCTAAATATAATCTAATTACTTTATATATTAACCTTTTTAGTTTTGAAACTATATAACTAACTTTATAAATATTGAGATTATACCATTTTGAATATATATATTGGTAATTCAACAAATAATTTAATAATAATAAGGTAATAGTTGATGGGATGGAAAGAGTTATGGACATATTTAATAACAGATCCAAATAAAGTAAAATCTAAATCTTCTTGCAATAAGAAATCTAAACTATTATCTCTCAACTTAACTAAAAAAACTTCTGAAAAAAAATTCAACTTATCGGATTCAACTTCAAAAAGGAAATTAGGAACTGGCGTTCTTTTATTTATATTAATTAATTCTATATTAGGTAGTTCGTTATTTTACTTGCCAAGTTTAGGTGTGAAAAGTTTTGGAGCGGCAAGTGTTATTTCTTGGTTACTTATTTTCATGGTTGCAGGTTTTATTATGTTATACATTAGTGAACTGTTAGTTCTTTTTCCATCATCAGGAGGAACTTATTTTTATTGTAAAAAAGCGTATGGGCGATTTATTTCTTTTATGGCTGGTTGGATGATCTGGTTGGCAGGAAATATTGGGATGGCATTAAACATTGTAGCTGCAGCAGAATATTTTATTCCTGAAACTGGCAGTGGTGCATTTGCGTTACGTATCGCTTTTAGTTTAGTTTGGATTATAGCATTAAATTATATGGCTTTTAGGGGTATAGATGCAGGCGTTACTATGTTAGTAGCGTTTGGGATATTTTCTATTGTAGTTGTCTCACTTTTGATAATTCCTTCTTTCATTAGTGTTCCTGCTTTACTTGAGGGAAATTTAGTTACTAATTTTGACATTAATAATATAACTCCTTTCTTTAGACATTCTGGGGGTTTTGGATTATTGTCCCATTTACTTTTATCTTTACTAATGGTTTCAGAAGCATTTTTTGGGTTTGAAACATTAAGTTATTTATCAAATGAAGCTGAAGATAAAAAGAAATTGCCAAAAATTTTATTTTTATCAATGTTAATTTGTGGTTTAATAATGGGTTTGTATGTGCTAACTTCTGTGGCAACAGTAAATTATGGTGATTATGTTACTAATGCAAGGCCTTGGGCTGTGCAAGCATTAAATATTTTGGGAGAAACAGGTAAAAGTATTATTGTGTTTGGAATGTATCTTACTATCATTGGTGCTGCTGCTGCTTGGCCGATTACTAGTTCTCGGTTAGTACAAGCAATGGCCAAAGATAAATTGTTTCTGAAACATTTTGCTGCAAAACATCCTAAACACAAATCCCCCTATAAAGCAGTATATTTTCAAACTTTTGCCATAATATTGTTCGCATGGTTAATATTTAGGGGTTATATGGTGAATTGGAGTGACCCTTACCGGACAATGCACTTAATTTATGTTGTAATAAGTTTAATCTCTTTATCGTTAATACTTTTTACTGTACCAATATTACGTAAAAAGTTTGCTAATCTAAAACGAGATTTCAAAGCACCTTTACCTTTACTAGGTCCAATCTTAATAGTATCATTTTTTACATTTTTAATCTTTAATTGGGTTTTTATAGAAGGTGCAGTTGCAAAATCAATTATCAATTTAGCATTATCTTTTGTGGTGTTAGGAATCCCTTTATACTTTTTAATAGAAATGTTTTATGATCCAAAAGCTATTGTAAGAACTAATGAGTTTCTTTCTTACTTTGTATTGTTAACTGAGAAAATACATTTTCCTTTAAGTATTAGAAATAAGATTTTGAAAGATTTAGGTGATGTTAAGGGGAAAACTGTGTTAGATTATGGGTGTAGTATTGGTTCATTAACTAAACGTTTAGCAAGAAAGGTTGGTTCTAACGGGAGGGTTTATGCTACTGACATCTCTTTGCATAATGTTAAGATTACTGATCAAAGAACTAATGAAATCTCTCAAGTTACAGTTCATCATCACCCTAGTTTGGATAATTTTAGTTTAAAATTATTTCCTAAAGCAGACCTAGTTTTGTCTATTGGAATGATGTCTTATTTACAGAAGCCTCGAAAGATTTTAACTTCTTTATCAAAACAAGTTAAGAAAAATTCAGAGATTATTTTTGTTGATTATGATAAATTCTTTTATTTTATTCCTAATGTGACTTGGATTGAAGATGATAAACAATTGGTTAAATTGTTTAAATTTGCTGGGTTCAAAGTTAAAATTACTAGAAAACAAGGTTTTTTATGGACTTATGTTATTGTTAAAGGGAAAAAGATTTAATCTTGATTATAATCCCTTTACATAAGCTTCTAGTTCAGCTAATCTATTCATGTTTGGATTATTTATGAACTCTTCAATATCATCAAAAAAATCATCACTTAAACCATATGTTGCCCTTTTGCTTTTAAGTAAAGGTAATGCTTTTTTCATCTTATTTATTTGGTGTATATGGCTAAAATTTTTTAAATAATTTTTTAATCTTTCCTTAGCAATTTCAAATTTAAGTGCACTAAAATTATTTGGCATTAATTGTGAAAATTCATTATATACCTTTTTCCAAATAATTGCTTTTTGGTATGTTTTGTGGCATGTTAAAGTACAAGGTACCCATTCTATCTCTTTACCAAATTTAAGGTATTCTTTAAGCTTTAAATTATATTTTTGATCTTTATCTATAACAATTCTTTTTAAGATGTGATAAGCGCTTAGGCTGAAAGTATTTAACGTAGTCCCTTCTTCACAATATTTTGGATAACCTAAGTAATGTGATGCAAATTTATTTTTGTGGATATAATATCTAAAACCATTCCAAGATTTGTATGATTTTTTGTCAAAAGTAACATAACCTTGATGTTTAAAAGAAACATAAAATCCTAATTCCTTTAACAAGGGAACAATTTCTCTTTTGAAAACTTTTTTCTCATGAGGGTAATAATATTGTACTAAAAAACCTGGCTTTACCCTTTCATAAACTAACATTAATTGAAAAAAATTATCAGCATCACCATATTTGTTAAGAATCATTACTAATTTATTGATGATTTTTATTTTATCTTCTCTCACAATAATAAAGATAATAAAGTCAATTTAAATAACTTACCCTTAAAATTAAAATGTACTTAAGAAATCACTTTATTTTACATGGCTCTTTCTTAACTTAGTTCCACAATTTTTACAATATAATGCATCTAAATCATGTTCCTCTAAATGACAGTTTGGACATTTAATTTTTGTTTTTGTAACTTCCATCATTAAGACTTTTATTAACTTACCTAACTGCCAAGGTATTAATGCTATCCCTGACAATATGGTTGCTACTGTTAAGAACTTTCCTAGTCCTGAAATTGGCGTAATATCTCCATAACCTACTGTAGTTACAGTTACAATAACAAAATAAATCGCTTCCCATATATTACTAAATTGTCCTGGGTTGACACTATTTTCTACAGTCCAGATCAAACCAGATGATATCAAAATAATTGTAAATATAGTTAATATTATCCTAATAATGATTAGTTCACTTTCATTTAATTTACCAAATAATGTGTCTTTAGATTTGAAAATTCTTTGGAATCTAAGTACCCTTAACATCCTAAATAATCTTAAAATTCTAAATACTCTGAAAAATGTCAAATCTGCAAAATGTACAATTATAGGCAAAATTGATGCTAAATCAATCAAACTGTATGGGTTAAAGAAATGTTTCATTTTTTTCTTTGCTACCCACATTCTGCCAATATATTCCATTAAAAATATGCTAACTAAAAAAACTTCTGCACCTCCAATAATGAAATTAATAGTATCACTGAATTGATAAGTGCTAAGTATGAACAATGCTACTGCTAAAAAATTTAAGAAAAATAATGTCCCTTCAATTCTTCTTCCATGTAATGATTCATAATTATCAAGGTGTAAATGTAAAAATGATCTTATATCATTAATAATGCTATTTTCAATCTTAGCTTCTTCTTTGATGATTTTTGAATCAATAGAATCTTCATTATTTGCTTTACCATAACTGTTTTTAATCTTAGTTGTTAGTTTAATTTTAGATTTAAGTTTAATCGGTTTCTTTTTGTTTACAGTTTTAATGCTTTTTTTTTTAGTTGCCAAGGTTATTTATTTCATTAATAATATGATTTCAGTTTATTAATTATCTCTTTTTATTTTTATTATGTTTTTTTATTTTGATTTTAGTAAAAAATCTTGATTTTGTTAAAACTCTTGTTGATCTAGCGCCTAACTTCAAAAATTCTGCTAATCTTCCTGTTCTTGAAGCAATTGCAACGCCTTTACGTATCTCTAGGCTTTCATGAAGGATCGCTTGACCTACTCCTAAATCTTTTGAAACTGTTAATGCTAACTTTAATCCTTCCATGAATTTTAATGCTAGCATAAATGGAAATACTGCTAAAATGTCTAACCAATAATTTTTGAAAAAATATTTTTTTGAATCACATTTTTTTGCTATAAAAATTAAATCAATTACAAATATTGAAATTACTAAATAATCCAGAAATAAAATTATATTGTGTACAATGTGATTTTCTATATGAAAAAATATTTCGATAATAATAATTAATGTAAGTGCAATCAAAGCGTAGGGAATCAGTTTGGCATTACATTTTTCAATTCTTTCCCAGAATTCATTATATTTAGTTTTAGTTTTTTTATAATGGTTGTAATGTTTAGATCTTGTTTTAGATTTTTTAAGTTTAGACTTACTTTTTATCAATTTAACTTTAACTCTGCCTACACTCTTTTTACTTAACACCATCTTTTAACTAATTTAGAATTATTTTTTGATATAAAAATGCTTTGTTTTTATATCTTTTAACATATATGTAAATTAATACGTTCCCATTACTTTTATATACCTAAAAAAATTACTTAAATCCTATTAAAGGAGTTATGTGATGGCTGAACTTAAGAAAGTACTTGGTTTTAAGACGATTTTACTTATTACAATTAACTCTATTATGGGTACTGGGATATTTTTTCTTCCAGCGGTTGGTGCAGGTAAGTCTGGCCCAGCATCTTTAATTTCTTGGGCAATTTTATCAGTGGTTTCAATTTATATTGCAATGTGTTTTGGAGAATTATCTTCAATGTTCCCAAAATCTGGTGGGATTTATGAATTCTGTAAACAAGCTTATGGTAGGTTTTTTTCATTCTTGATTGGTTGGATGACAATCATTGCAGGAAATGTTACTATTGCTATGTTGGTGGTAGGTGCAATACAATATTTAATGCCAGTTGGTTCAATTTGGTTAAAGATAGGTGCATCGTTAATATTTATATTCGTATTCAATTACATTGCATTTAAAGGGATGCAAACTTCTGCTGTTATGTTAATTGCTTTTTCAATTATAACTTTATTTACAGTAATATCTTTAATTATACCTGGTTTGATTAAATTTAATGTGAGTAATTTTACTCCTTTTTTTGTTTTCCCGGTATCTTCCATCGCATTAACAATTTTTTTAGTGGCAGAAACTTTTTTTGGTTGGGAAACTGCAACTTTCTTGGCTGAAGAGACTAAAGATGGCCAGAAAGTTATGCCTAAAGCTTTAATTTATGGTACCATTATTATCGCAGTAATTTGTTTACTTTCAGTAATCTCTTCTATGAGTGCTATTAATTGGCAAATATTTGGTTCTTCTAGTGCACCTTTAGCGGATTTAGCGGTGGAACATTTTGGACCACAATCTTCCGGTGTTTACACCATTTTAGTTTATCTTGCAATAATTGGTTCTGTTGCGGGTTGGATTGTTTCAGCTCCAAGATTATTATTGGCAATGGCTGAAGATAAATTATTTCCTGCCCAATTTGCAAAGATTCATCCTAAGAACGGTACGCCGTATTTAGCAATAATATTTCAAACAGTTTTGTCTACAATTTTAGTAATTGTTGGTGCTGGTTCTTATACCACTTTATTGGAACTTCTTTTACCAATAGTTCTTATCATGTATTCTTTTGTATTAATTAGTGTAGTTGTACTAAGATATAAAAAACCAAATCTTAAAAGATATTACACTGCGCCTTTTGGTAAAGTGGGCCCTATACTTGTTACATTATTCATTTTTTTCTTAATAGGGATGTGGTTACATGAATCTCATGGTGCATTTGATCTGTTGAGTATTGCAGTATCATTATTGATTTTGGGGATTCCAGTATATTTCTTGATAGAAATGTATTATGATTCAGAAGCAATTAGGAAAGTTAATGAAAAATTACCTTATCTATTATTATTTTCAGAAAATTTCTTATTTCCTTTAGATGTTAGAAGAAAAATATTTCTTATGGTTGGAAATTTGAAAGGTAAAAAAGTATTGGAATTTGGTTGTGGTGTTGGAACATTAACAAGAAGGTTAGCAAACAAAGTTTTACCTGGTGGGAAAATTTATGCATTTGATTTTGCTAAACATAATGTTAACCTTGTTTCTAAAAACATGAAAAAAAATAATCATAATCATGTTTCTGTTTTTCATCATGAATATTTAGACCATTTTAAAACTAAGAATAAATTTCCTAAATGTGACATTTTAATATCTACTGGTACATTTAGTTATGTTCAAAACCCTGAAAAAGTAGTTAAACATTTGAGTAATAACTTGAGAAAAGGTGCTCGAATTGTTATAATGGACTATGACAATTTCTTTCATTTAATGCCTAATGTAGAATGGATCTCTGATCATAAAAGATTAAATCAAATGTTTACCCAGGCCGGATTTAAAATTGAAATAATTAGAAAAAGAAGTTTATTATGGACACACATATTTATTGTTGGTGAAAAAAAATAATTTATTCAACTGAAATTTAATTAAATTTAACAGAATAAATATTAAAAAAATAATTTAAAAGTTACTTTTTTTTATTAACTTTCTTTTTCAATGTTTTTTTCTTAACTGATTTTTTCACAATTTTATTTTTAGTTAATCTTTTATTAACCAGTTTTTTCTTAATTACTTTCTTTTTTGCAGTTACTTTTTTCTTGACTACCTTTTCTTTTTTAGGTTTTTTCTTAGCAACTTGTTTAGTAATTTCTTTTTTCTCTTTCTTAATAGATTTTTTAACATTAGCTTCTAATTCTTTTAAATCTTTGAGTATATCTGAAGCAATGAAACAATATCCTTTCTTATTTTTTAACTGTAAATCACCAAAATATCCATTAATGTATGCTGCTGCTGCTGCACTTTTGAAAAGATCTTTTGTTTTAGCAAGGAATCCTACTGCTAAACCAGCTAGCACATCTCCAGTACCTGCTTTTGTCATCCCTTGATTTCCTGTTCTATTAAAGTAAATCTTATTTTTTGAAATGATGATGTCAGTTGCTCCTTTAACTACAATGACATTATCATTTTGTAAAAAATACCTTAAATTTCCTTGTAAAATGTCTGCTTTTTCTTTAGCATTAGAAATTTTTAGTTTAGGTAATAAAAATTCTTTTCCACTATTAATTAACATTATTTCAAGTTCTTTTTCATGTGGTGTTATAATTGAATTTTTAAAATCTCTAAATGATGCAGATTTTAATGCATCTGCGTCAATAACTTTTAAACCTTGAAATTTTTTGATAAATGTTTGACAAAATTTATCTGAAGCTCTAGTCATACCATTTCCAACTAATACTGCATCAAACCGGTCTGCAAATTTAGCTAGTTCCTTAGCATTTTTTATATTTAAAGAATTTCCAATAACTTTATGGGTTATCAAATCTAATGATATTTGATTAATTGTCCAAGCAATTTTTTCAGGAGCTGCAACTGTAACTGAATCACAACCTGATCTTAAAGCCGCTAAACCAGATAATGCTGGTGCGGTGACATATTCCTCTGATCCGCCTACAATGAGAGCGTAACCATTTTCACCTTTATGGGAAGTTTTTCTCCTTTCCATTAATTTTTTAACTTGATTAAGGTTCATTTTTAACTAACCTGGCCCTTTTTCTTATGAAAAATTTTTAACGTTTTTTTAATAATCTGTGGTTTATTTATAAAGTAGGACTACTTTTAAGGTTTATATAGTTTTGTTATAATCCTTGAGTAAGTAAAATTAACTAATTTTAAATCAAATTTACATTTACCTTATAATTTCTGATTTAAATTCTTATTGAGAAAATCTTTTAAATGGAAGCACGATTGTTAAATTAATTGGTCCTGTAGCTTAGCCTGGTGGAGCGCTGCTCTTATATGGGTACGTTTCAATCATGAATGTACCAGAAGTTAAGCAGAGGTCCCGGGTTCAAATTTTTTTTACAGAAAAACATTTTTGTGAAAATTATGAAAGTCCCGGCAGGACCATTTTTTTCTTAAATTTTTAATTTAAAATATTAAAAAGAAAAAAATAAAGGTTTTAACATTATACTGCCTCTGCAGTAAATTGAACAAATACTGTTTTTGTTCCAGTTGGTGCTTCTTGTGGAATCCCAAATTTGTAATATGTTATTAACTCGTCATTACTGTCAACTGGCATTAATACTGGGCACAATAGAACTGTTGTTTGGTTATTATATCCCATTAAAGATGTCCATTCATTTTGTTCGCCAGCACCAATGCATGAATTGGATTCTGGTCCTTCTAATGCTTTAACATCTAAGAATGCATTATCCCCTGGACAACTACTTCCTCCAGCATCATTACATAACCAATGTTCTGCATTAGTATGGCTTGTAACTTGAATTGTGACATTTACTGGTGAAGAACCAGTATTGTTTAATGTATGTCCAACATTATTTATTACTGGTGTTTGACCTGTAGAATTTAACCAATTGTTTGCTCCAGCTAATGTGTCAATTGAACCTAATATTGCACTTGAATTAACATAACCAGAACCTAAATCCATCTCTGAATCATGTACTTGTAATCCTACATTAGACAAAATTTCTAAGGTGGTATTTCCTGTACTAGTTGCATTTGATGTCACTGCGCCACCTATTACCATCCATTGTCCTCTAATATTACTGATCTCACTTACACTAATGATTGTTCCAGTTAAAGAAACTATCAATGCTAACCCTAGTAAAGCAACAATTTTTTTATTATTCATTTTCTATCTGCCCTCTTTAATTAAAATAATAGGTTAAAAAGAAAGTAATTTTGATTTATAAGTTTTTCGTGATTCTGAATTTGTTCTTTTTTTAAAATTAAGAATTTATTTTTTCATTACCTAAAATCACATCATCAATTCTAAGTATCATTTCTGCAACTTCTGTCGCACTACTTAATGCTTGAGTTTTAATTTTCAAAGGTTCAATAATCCCCTCTTCCCAAGCATTAATATTTTTTCCAGAAAATACATTTATCCCTATCCATTTTTCTCCTTGGTTGTGTGACGTTCTTAATTGAGTTATGACATCTATTGGGTCAAGACCAGCATTTTCTGCTAATGTTCTTGGGATGATTTCCATAGTTTCTGCAAATGCTAACACTGCTAATTGTTCTCTGCCATTTAAGCTATTAGCAAAATATCTTAATTTTTTAGCAAGTTCCATCTCAACTGCTGCTGCACCGGCAACAATTTTTCCATTACTTAAAGCTGAAGATAAATCTCCAATGGCATCTATCACTGCCCTTTTTATTTCTTCAGCAACATGTTCAGTCCCACCTTTAACAAGTAATGTAATGGCTTTGGGATTTTTACATTTTTCAATGAAAGTAATATTTTCATCATTAATCTTTTCAGTTTTGACTTGGCCTGCATAACCTAAGTCTTTTTCTTCTAATTCTTTCCAACTGCTAACAATCTTAGCTCCAGTAGCTTGAGATATTTTTTCTAAATCACTTCTTTTAACTCTTCTAAATGCCATGATATCCTCTTTAGCTAAGAAATGTTGTGCTACATCGTCAATACCTTTTTGACATAGAAGAACATTAGCATTTGTAGATTTAATCTTTGTTACCATCTCTTTCAAACTTTGTTCTTCTTGGGCTAAGAAAGCGTTCAATTGTTGAGGGTCAGTAATTTGTATTTTAGCATCAATTTCTGTATTTTTGATCTCTAAAGGGGAATCTAGTAATGCCACTTTCGCATTTTCTATTTTGTTAGGCATTGAAGGATGAACTTTTTCTTTATCAATAACTATACCTTCAATTAGTTCACTTTTGTCTGATGTGTATCCTACTACTTTTTCAACTTTAATGTTATCTTTATTTACTTTAGTTTGGCTAGTCAATTGGTTTGTTTGATTGTTTAAGATTGGTTTTGTTTCAGAAACAAACTTAATTGCTTTAACAATAATTTCTGCTAATTTTTCTTTATTACTTTCTGCACCTTTACCAGTCATGGCAGTTATTGCTAATTGTTTTAATTTAATTTCATCTTTAATACTTATGTCTTCTGCAATTTGGTTAAGAATATTTTGTGCTTCTTGTTCTGCTATCCGATATCCTCTTGCTACAATTGTGGGATGGATATTTTGATCCAGAAGGTCTTCTGCTTTTTTCAACAATTCTCCAGCAATGATAACTGCAGTTGTTGTTCCATCACCTACCGTATCTTCTTGAGTTTTGGCAATTTCCACTACCATTTTGGCAGCTGGATGTTCAATTTGCATCTCTCTGAGAATTGTAACTCCATCATTAGTTATGATAACTTCATCAGTAGAATCAACTATCATTTTGTCCATGCCTTTTGGTCCTAATGTTGTTCTAATCGTTTGTGCTACTGCTTTGGCTGCAGCAATATTGTTACGCTGAGCATCCCTTCCAGTACTACGTTGGGTATTTTCTGACATTATATGGTTTGACATTTGATTTGACATAAAATTACTTCTGAACTTAGAATTTTATAAGGATTATTGGTTTTGAGTGGTGTTAATCTTTGTAATTTTAATTTTTATGATTAATTAACACTAAACATATGCCCATTTAAAATTAACAAAGTTTTTAAAAGAATAATTCTTAATTTAATCATTAAATCTAAACAGAGGTGTCTTAAATGTTCGGATCAAATGGGAGAATAAAAAAAATATTAATTCGCGCTTTAAAGGAAGCTGAAGATCTTAAAGGGTCAAAAAATGGTGTTAAATGTAAAGTCAATAAGGGTGGTGCTGAAGCTCTTTATAACTTAGTTTATGACCTAAATAAAGTAATTGCTGCTGAAGAAGCCATTGAAAAAGCAGTTAAAGAAATGGAGCATAGTATAAAATAAATTTTAATTTTTCATTTTAATTTACCATCTTCTTTTTATTATTCCTTTCCTAGTATGAATCTGTAATTCTCTATGTTCTGGAATTATTAAGATTTGTCTTGAACAAACATTATCATTTGTTTTGAACATTTCTATGATATTAACATTATGATTATTACAACATTTAATTAAGTCACTGTTATAGGTATCTTCAAATTCTAAAAGATAAGCTTTAACCTTTCCTTGAAAATGACTTAATATATAATTCATAAATTGATTAATATTTGCATTAGGTGGCATATGACTTAATCCTACAATATTATTCTGAACTAAAATGAAAGCTCTGCATTTATAATATCCATATGAATATAGTGGTTTGTTTGAAACAATGGCATCTGTTTGGTTAACTGTTGATCCTGCGGTAACTAGTGTTGCATCATAATTATTTTTGACATAAGCTATAAAATTGTTTCTTTCTGAAATTTCTATCTCATGATTAAAACCTTTTAATTCAACTGGATTTTTTTTTGATAACTTGATAAGTTCTCCAATATAACCTTTACATTTATCTGGTTCTTGTTTATATCTGTCGATACTTCTAATTTCTACAGCTATGAATTTTGTTCTTTTTACAATCTCTTTTTCTTTCTCTCTTTTTGCTTTTCTATACAATTTTAAATTTTGTTTTTTTAAATCAACTATTAACTTTTTTACTCTCTCTTGATTATTGTCTTCTAAGGCTTGTTTTAACAAAATAGAACGTGATTTAATATAACTTAACATATCTTTGGCAGTGTTTTCCATATTATTCATAAGGGGGAAGCAATGAGTTAGGTTATTTAAAATTAATTAAAATTAATTTTTATTATCTTCTTTCTTATCCACTCCAATATGACTTTTACTGAACTAATTATTCTAGAACAACAATATTTATAACTTCTAATAATGAAGTTTTCCTTATACTTATATAGGGTGAGCTATAAACAACAAATTCAAATGGCAAGAATAATCTTCTTAGGAACTGCAGGAAGTAACTCTGTATTAGCAAGAAATTTACGTTCTTCTGGAGGGATTATTGTTCAACTTGACGAACTCCAATTACATCTTGATCCTGGACCTGGGGCATTATCTCAAGCTGCAAAGTATGGTGTGAATTTAAGAAATAATACTGCTGTGCTTGTTACTCATAAACATTTGAATCATTGTAATGACCTTAATTTAGTTGTTGAAACAATGAGTTATTCTGGTTTAGAAAGAAGGGGTGTATTACTTGCTTCAAAATCTGTAGTAAGAAACGTTGAAGAGGAACATCCTTTCTTAACAAGATATCATCAAAATTTCTTAGAAAAAATTATTGTTATGGAAAAAGGTAGTAAAGTTGGTGTTGAACTTGTAGAAATCAATTCTTTACCAGTTGAACATAAAGATCCTCATGCAATTGGGTTTAAATTATTTTTCCCAAAATTTGTGTTAAGTTATACAGGCGATACTGCTTACAATGAAGAGCTTGTTGATGAACTTGCTGGTACTGATATTTTAATTTTAAATGTTCCTTACCCTGGTAAAGAAGGTAAAGGATTAAACCTTGATACTGAATCTGCAATAAAAATCATATCTAAAGTAAGGCCTAAACTGGTTGTATTAACGCATTTCGGTTTAGAGATGTTAAAAGCAGATCCAATTCAAGAAGTTCGTGAAATTCAAAGAGTTACTGGTGTTCAAACAGTTGCTGCAAAAGATGGATTAACGCTTGTCCCAGGTTCTTATAATATGAGTCATTCTCCTGTAAAAGGTTATTATTAGAAATAACTTATTTCTTTGCTTCTTTCCACATTTGATTGAAAAATTCTCTATAAGAATCACTTAATTGTTTAGATGTTATTATTACTGCAACAGGTTCTGGTTTTAATGTGAAATTTAAAATGTTATCTCCTAAAATTATTACTCCAATTGGGGCAGCTGGAACAAATTTAAATTTTGGTGTTTCAAACTTAGAATAATATCTATATTTGTTAACTTGTTTTCTGAACTTTTCATTAACTATAAACTTAACTTTATATCTCTTAATGGCTCTTTTTTTCTGTAGTTCTCTGAAAAATAGTTTTGTTTCATTAGAATCATCTTTTTCATAACCTGGTGGGAAACCGATATAATCTGAACCTTTAGGTAAATTGTCCATACAGTAATTGAACGCATTGTATAATCCTTTCCATCCTTTGAATACTTGTGCTTCTTGTTTTTGTTCAACTTGAACTCTTCTTTCAATCAGTTTTGGAACCAGTTCTTCAACTTTTTCTTTTTTATCTTGGATGAACTGGATAAGATTTTTTGGATCAGTTGTTGAAAAATATTTTCTTTTACCTTTCTGAATGTATGTCACTAATCCATGCTTAATTAATTTGTTTAAAGCATTGTAAACTACTGAATTTTGTAACTCTGACTTTTTGATTAAAGGTCCTGAAGTGGTTTCTCCCAATTCTAATAAGGATATATAAATTTTAATCTGGCCATTAGTTAATCCAATGTCTTTTAGGACTGATGTGTCGATTTGCATGTTATTATCTTATCTCTCATGTTATTTAAACTTTTCTCCTAAAAAGGAGAATAAATATTTATATGGCCCGTCAGTTACTACTTATTCATAACAAAAACATAATGAAAGGGGTAAGGGAAAAATGGAGAATTTAGAAGAACAAATCAGAAAATTTAGGAGTATTGTTGATACAAGAAAAAATGAACATATTGCTAATGAGAATAAACTAGCTCCTAAAATTGACAATGCAATAATTTTGGGAACGGAAGCAATGGCTTGGTTAAGAGATTATGAATCTCAAATGTATGATACTGTAAGGGATGCTTTAGCAGTAGATAACTATGGGGGTGGATTAAGTATATATTCACCAAAACCAGATTGTAATGGTATGTGCTATTGGAAGTTAGTTTTATGTCCAGAATTAAAAGTTTTTTCATATGATAAATTTACAAGATGTGGGCCATTTGATTTGACTAATAAAGGTACCTCTGATGTGATTGTACATCCTAACAGAAAGCAGACTTTGTATTTAGGTTTAGAGGTAGAAACTTATGGCATGGAAGGATTTCAAGAGAGGGTTATAAGATTTACAGGTCATAATTTAAGGGACTTAAAAAGAAAAGGTCGTGAAGATTTTTCTACTTTTTTAAAGTCAAAAGGTGTGTTAAATTCACCTTATAATATTAGGTGATCAAAATGAATAAAGGGATGTATTTTGCAGGAATAATGGCTGGAACAATGTTTGGACATGTTTTGTTTGATCATGTTAGAAAGAATGATTGTTTGGAGGGGAAGGTTGAAACTCAGGAAATTTATCAACCACAAATCTCTCAGCCATATGACTCTCAATCACAAGGAGGGTTTGAGATTCATAGTTTAGAATCAGATTATGATATTGGGATTCATACTGGTGAAAATCAAATACCAGTAATTATGATTTACGAGGAATAGAAAATGGAACAAGAAAAATTAGAAAACAAATTATTTTACTCAGTTGTAGAATCTTTAGGATATAATCCTAGCAAAAGAGAAGTACTTCATGCTTATCAAACCGGTATTAATGAAGCTCAGGCTATTGCAGATAAAGGATTTAATGCAACTTGTGAGGATTATAGTTATGGGATTAAGAATATCCTGGAAGAGAATGAATTATGGTATCAAGCTTTCATTAAAGGTTACCAGCATTTTGCAAATCAAGGGGTAAACGAGGACTTAAGTATTTTATTTTCAAATGTTATGTGTCTACTTCATGATAGAAATGATAGACTTAAGTCTGAATCAAATGGTGTATACTCTCAGGATTCTTGGTTTGGACAAGATCTAAGACAAAAGGAAAGAAGAAATGTTGATTTTTATCAATCTATTTTAGATTTAGGAAATAATCCAACTAAAAGAGAAGTTCACAATACTTTCAGTAGTTGGTGTAGGGAAGCGGATAGTATGGTTGATGAATTTTTACAAGTAGATCTACAAGATCAATTCAGTGAATATGTTCATGAAACTGTAAGATGGCGTCATGCTTTTATTATGAGGTATTCTCATTTTGTAAAATATGACCTGAATAAAGAAGTTTCAAATTTATTTTCTAAGACTCTTGCCTTATTAGGAAGTAAAAAAGGAATAGTTTGTTATGGGGATCGTGACTCTGATAATCTCCCAAGAAAAAGAAGAAAGAATTTTGATCGAGAAACAAATTATCGAAGAGAAATAATGGCTCTTGGTGAAAAATGGAGGTTACAAAATGAAATCGCAAAAGAATGATTTTTATCAATCAGTATTAGAAATGAACTTGAATCCTACTAAAAGAAATGTTTATACTGCTGTTGATGTGGGATTAAAAGAAGCACAGTATATGGCAGAAGATTGTTATTGGTCTGATTTCTTAAATCCTTTAGAAGAAATGTTAGGGCAGTGTATAACTTTTCGACATGGAATTATTACTGGTTATGAACATTTTGTAAAATATAACCTTAATGAAGATTTAAGCAATTTGGTTTTAAACACAGAACTAATGTTGGGTCTTAAACATGATTCAATTACTAGTTCTCGTTTAGATGATTTTTTTGATCGTGAATCTCATCCTAAAATGTCATCTATTTTTGAACCAAAAAGAGCTAAGTTAGAAGATAGTTTATTCTATCAATCTGTTTTAGGTTTAGGTCCTAATCCTGACAAAAATGATGTTGCAAAATCTTATCTTATAGGGATTAATGAAGCTCAATGTCTAATTAATGGGATTTACTCCGCAGAAGAAGATTCTGAATTTAGGTCTTTACTTAAAGATTTGATCAACTGGCGTTATGCACATATCAACGGATATCAACATTTCATGAAATATGGTCTTAATAATAATCTTGGTGTTGTTGTATCTGGTACTAAGGCTCTGTTACAAAATCAAAAAAAGAAAGTTCGTGATCGTAAATTTGATGAAATGATGGTAAAAAAATGGAAACAAGAAGAGGAGGATGAAGAAAATGAAATCGCAAGAAAATGATTTTTATCAAACTGTTTTGGAATTAGGACACAATCCAGGAAGAAGGAGTGTGATCAACGCATATCGTGTGGGAATAAGGGAAGCACAAAGTATAGCAGATAAAGTGTGTGATGCTTATTCTACTGATGACTTTATTGATTTAAAGAAAGAGTATATTACTTTGAGAAGAGCTTATGTTGCTGGATTAAGTTATTTTGTTAAGTATGGTGTTCAAAAAGATTTAGATATATTAATGTTAAATACTGTTAGTATGATACATATGAGGAGTGGCTTAATCAGGAATGAAGAATTTTATAAGGGTATTCAAAGTATTGCTGAATCTGAAAAAAAAAGAAAGCAAGAAGAATCAAAAGATGAAGAACTGGATACCGAAAGTAATTTGGTAAATTGAATAATAACAGAAATGTAAAAAAGATGAATGAAAATAAAAAAATTAAATGAACATTCCAACTAACCAAACTAACCCTAGCCCTACAAAACACCCTGCAGAAACGAAAGGCATTGCTGGGTAGTATTTATCTTTTTTAGCTAATCTGAACAAGATGTACAAGGATAAGGTTGTTGCTAATGATACAAGTAAACTTAGTTTCATTCCGAAATCAATCATTACAACTCCAGTAAACATTAATGGGAAAGCTATGTCTCCTCCACCTAATATTGCGGTAGATGTTTTTACTGGAACTTTTTTGTCGTGGATTTCACTTGTGTGCTTAACTACACTTTTTCCTTTTTTCTTATCTTCACTTCTAATGTAAGGAATAGCAATTCCAGCAAATAAATTCATCTTAGATTGCGCTTTAGCCATCTTAACCATATGTTTGGATTGCCAAACTGCATAAGCATCATAAATTGAAATGGCAACTAATAAAATGGAAATTGAAGTTAGGTTAAATACTGGTATCAAAATTACTGCAATCCCTGGATAAATTAATATTTCAGTTACGTTGTGTACTATTGGATTGCTTTTGAATATTTTCCAAACACCTAAAATTGTTGCAACAATAATGCTAATTGCCTGGTTAAAGAATGCTCCTATTGATGCACTTATGGCCAATATTGATGCCATTAAAAATGCAAATTTCCAAAATATGAATAGTTTGAATTTTATTACTAAAAAGAATATTGCAGTACCCAAAAATACCATTAATAATATCGGAATGTAAGAACTGTTTTGTTCAAAGTCTGGGCTTTCTCCGATCGGAAGTGCGTTCATTACTAACATTCCTTCAAGTTCTGTTTGTTCATAATTAATATACTCATTCAGTATAACTAATCCCAATAATTGTGTTACTAAAAACAGTCCTAATAATAGAAAAGTGATTGTTTGATTGTGTTTCATTAATATTTCACCTCAACTTATCTTTAACAATTAAATAATATTATCATGATTTTAAATAAAAAATAAAATCATTTGTTAAGGTAATTAGCTTGCCTTTAAAAATTCTTTCAAATCTTTATGGCTTGGCATTTCTCCTAAGAACGTTTCAATGATTACTGCAGTTAATGATAATACCATTGGCCCAATAATAACTCCTAATGGTCCAAAAAAATATACTCCTCCAAAAATACCTATTAGTACTAATAGTGGGTGAACTTTAGCTTTATCTCCAATTATTTTTGGTCTTAATATATTGTCCATTCCACTAACAATTACTGTTCCATAAACTATCAAGATAATCCCTTTGATAATCAATCCTGTGCTGTCTTGCATCATCCCATCTATTATCAAGTAAGCTGCTGCTGGGCCCCATACTAAACCGGTACCTAGGTATGGTACCATTGCTAAGAAACCCATGACGATTCCCCAAAAGAAAGGGGATGGTATCCCCAATACTAAGAAACCTAACGCTCCTAAAACTCCTTGTAAAAATGCTACTAAAACATATCCATAAGTAATTCCATAAGTAATATCTTTCAATCTAGAAATTATTTTTACATACTCTTTTTTCTTTACACACAGATAATATCCTACTCTGTCAACTAGTTTAGCACCATCTCTTAAAAAATAAAATAGTGCAAATAAAGTGATCATTAAATTTATGATTAAAGTTGGTATAGCAACTAATGCGTCTGACCCTTTTACTATAATGTACCTTGTAATGTCTTGTGATGCTTTTTCTATGTGGAACGAAATTTGTGGGTTAGAAAGAATGCCTTTTGCAGATTCACATAACTGTGTATTGCAATTTTGTAAAAAATCTTGGCCAATAATATCTTTACTAACATTATAAATTGAATAAGACTCTTGAATTAAAACTTTAAGAAAATATGCAGATGGGGCAATAATTAATACCAAAACAAAAACGCAGACCAAAAACGCACTGACATTTTCTTTTTTAGTTTTTTTAACAAGCCATTGATATAATGGATTAAATATGTAAGCTACCAAACTTGCAAGAAATATTGCTATTAGAAATGGTTTAACTACTAAATATGATAATATAATTAATATTGAAAATAAAGCTATTGGAAGTAATGTTCTAAATCTAGCTTTTTGTCCTACCATTTTTATTTTTCATCCTTAAATATTTATTATATCCTTATTACATTGTTTTATAGTATATAAATTTTTGTGAGTAGTTTGTAAACTTTATTTCCTAACTTTAACAAAAAGTTTAAATAAGCTTTACCAAAATTTAATTTCATTATGCTCAGATCGCATAATTTGGTATTGCGCTGGACTGCTATATCTTTCATAAGCAATCTTTGCAGCCATCCAGTTTCCTTTTGGATATCTGGGTTCAAATCCCAGTCTGAGCGTATTACCTTTTTTTCTTTACCCAAAACTTAATATACATCGATTCTCTTCTTTTAGTTATGGCTTTTAAGGAAGTAACTCAAGAAAATCCTGATTTTTATTTATGTTATAGTTCTAATGGTAAATTGGGTGCGGTGTTCCCTGCTAAGCCAGAAATTGCTGCTGCTTTTGCAAGAGCTGGTTTTACTAAAATGACACCAATTTTATTTTGGGTCCATAACACCAATAAAAAAATGAGGTATCGAGAGGGGGGTTGTGATGAGTTATTATTTATTTGGGCAGAGATTCAAGCAATGTTCAGGGATTTTACATTTTCAGATAATCAGTTAATTGCATTTGGTTGGTGGTTAAGTCATACTCACACTGAGAACAATAATTTTCATAACCATTTTTTACCATATTACTCGCATAATAATTATCATATTTCAAAAGCCCATGCAATTAACATTGAAGCTGTCCTTCATGAATTAAAACCTGCAAAAGGTTTTTTTGAAAGGGTCTTGGGGATTTAATATTGAACTAAATTGGCCAATTTTTAGAAAATTAAATAAACAAAAAAATTATATACAATACATTGAGGTGATTAATTTGACATTTAATGAAGATAATAATAATCCTGATTTTTACATGCATGCAGATTCTAGAAATAATATCTCTGCGTTTTATCCTTTGAAAGAAGATTTAATACATGAAATGAATAAATTGGGCATAGTTCCTGGAACCCCTATCGGCTGTAATAAAGAAGGGGTTTATGTTTTGAATCAAGAAGAGATTGACGTATTTACCAATTCTGAAATGAGAAATCTTTTAGATGGATTTAGTTACACCAAAAACCAAACTCATGCTTTTAGAGTATTAAGTTTAAGTAATTCTAGTAAAGTTATGGAAAGTAAAAAATATTTTGCAGATTTAGAACAAGTATATGGTGGATTTTTCTTACATCATGGTCATCATGGTATTATTGGACCAGCGTTAAAATCTACTTGGAAAAAAAGAAATCCGGGTTTCATATCTAATCTGTTTAGTAAGAAAAAGAAAAAATAAATCAAAAATTAGTCTAATAACTGATTAATTATTGGTCTTGAATCAGTGTAAAAAAAAGAGATGTGTTTTCCTCCACAACTTGTGTGGTATGAATCAGAATAATTCCATCTTGCTTTAATATTAGAATCTTCAAGTAAATTGTTTCTTTGTGATATAATGCCCTCAATTCTTTTTTTAATTTCTGTACGGCCTTGCCTATCGTGGTTGGTCTGAGATTCATAATATTGTTTTTCTTTAACTTCTAAGTAAAATTGTTTTTGAAGTTCAGATAACTGTTCTTGTTTTTCAGTGTTTAATCTTTCTTCAACTAAATATTGGCCATCTAATTCTGCTACACATTGTATGTGGTCTCTTCGTTCTATCCCTAAAACAAGTTCTCTTGAATCACTGCATCCACTTATTGCCAATCCTACAATTAATCCTAATTCATATTTCATTTTATAGCCTCCTCTAATTGTTAAAATTAAGATCCTTTTATAAATTTTTTGCAAATTACTACTGGCTGATAGTCATATTCCTTTGTTTTTTTGGTATAAATTTATAAGTGTGACTTATTATGGTTCTTTTTATGACTGCTAAGAAAAGAAGTAATGGTACTAAAACATTAGCTGTAATGTTTGTAGATATGGTAGATTATACTAAAAATACTTCTGAAATTAGCTCCGAAACATTACACGAATTACATGATGATTATGATAATTTAAGTATCCCTGTGTTTCAAAGTTTTGAGGGTAGGGTTATTAAAAAAATAGGTGATGCTTTTTTAATCACTTTTGAAAATCCTTCTGATGCAGTTTATTGTGGTATTGAACTACAAAGAACATTTCAAGATTATAATAAAAAGTTCAAGCCTAAAAAACCAATTAAAATTAGGGTTGCAATTCATTTGGGTGAAGTAAGTTTTCGTGCAGGCGATGTTTATGGTGATACTGTTAATACTGCTTCTCGTTTAGAATCGGTGGCTTCTGCTGGCCAAGTAATATTTAGTGGGGCAGTATATTCTGCAATGGAAAAAGAAGATATTCCTGTAATGCATTTAGGTTTAAGGAATCTGAAAGGTTTGAAATATCCTATCCAAATATTTCGAGTAAGAACAAAACGAGATGAATGGGTTAAAAGGAAAATTTATTTACATAAAATGAAAAATAAGTTAAATGCAATGGTATTATTTATTATCTTATTCTCTTTTTTGGTTGTATTTTCTGTGTTAGCAGTTTACTATTTAGCTTTCTTGGCATTTGTTTAATTTTTATTTTTTAATTATTGATCTCTTTATTTTTAATATTGTCATTTCCTCTTAATTTACACTTCATTAAAGAACAATGTTTATATAATCTAAATTATTAATAAACTATCATGTTAAAAAGAGGTGTGTTGTTAGTAGTATTGTTTCTGTTAGTAATTTGTGTTGTTAATGCGACTGATTCTGAAATTACAACTTGTCAAGAGATTAATAATTCTGGGAATTATTATCTCACTACTGGTTTAACCCATTCTAATGTCTGTTTTGTGGTTAGTGCTAATGATGTTAACTTTACTTGTGAAAAAAATAGTATTACCGGTTCTGGGAATGGTTCAGCATTTCACGTAAATGGAAATAATGTTAAAATCAGTGACTGTGTTATTGATGGTTTTGATTCTGGTGTTATTTTATCTTCAAATTCTAACAATATTATAACAAACAATTCTTTTATCAATCAGGCTATTGATGGTATTTTAATCGATTCTGGTACTGACAATCACATAGTTAACAATGTAATAACTTCTCCTTTAAATCATGGTATTTATTTAACTGGTAGTTCAAATAATCTTGTTATGCTCAATAACATATCTCAATCTGGGGGTAAATCAATAAAATTATTTTCAGGTTCTGATGACAATGTAGTTTTTGGTAATGTGGTTTTAGACTCTAATGAACGTGGTATCAGTATTGTTACAAATTGTGAGAACAATGTGGTCTCAAATAATTATGTTTTTTCTTCTGCTAATATTGGTATCTCTTTATACAGGAGTGATGGGAGTAAAATAATTAACAACCTAGTTAATCAAAGTTCAATGTCAGGCATTGTTGTAGTTGGTTCTAATAATGTGACTTCTTCAAATAATTTGATAATTGATTCTTCAGATTATGGGTTATACACTTTAAGCTGTGCTAACTTTGTTGATTTAAATTCTAATGTTTCTAATTCTGGGAGGTCTGATTATAGGATTTATAATGGGAATGATGTAAGATATTTTAGGGATCTTGTTCCAGTTGGAAGCAATTCTTTAGAATTAGCTCATTCTACTGATGCTGGGTTGGTTGGTTTATCTATTTCAAATTTTAAAATAACTAATAGTAGTTTTTTTAATTCTAATCTTGATTATGGTTCTGTCAATTTTATATCTTCTGTGACTCAGTCTGGAATTGATTTAAACTCAGTTTTTAACTTTGGACTTAACAGTATTATAGTTGATGGTGCCGGGCATCCTGGATTCAATGTAAATTCAGTATTATTATTTTTCAATTTGGGTTCTTACATGTCATCTGTTGCTTATGCTGATGGGTCTGAATGTGATCTCTCCATTTGTGGTGGCGTAGCTTATGATGGCATAGCTTATTCTTATGATGTGGCTGGTTTCTCATCAGCTTCAACATTTAGTGTTGGTGAACTTAGTAGTCCAAGTAGTCTTTATGATCTAGATGGGGATGGTTCTGTTGATTTATCTGATTTATCTAATTTTATCGCTAACATATTATTCACTGGTAATTATAAACAAAGTTATTCTAGCAGTGAAGATTATGATGGTGATGGTGATTTGGACTGGGAAGACATAAAATTATTACTTAATGAGGTGTATGGCACAAGCCCATAATGCTTATCAAAATGGGAAAGAAAAATAAAAAAAGGAGTGTGGGTATTAGTAGTTATAAACCTAATTTTATTTTTAATTTTATCAATAAAAGACTTAAACTTGGTGGAAATAAACATAACAAAAAACTTAAAGATAAAACAGTTTATCATATTAATCAATCAACTCATCGTGAAGCAATTAAACAATTAGTTATTGTTGTGATTTCAATTATGTCCATTATTGCTTTAATACTTTTAATGTTTAACCTTGACCAATTGGTAGGTAAGGCTATTGAAATAAATCCTGAATCTTGTAATGAGGGGCATGTTTGTTTAAGTTATGGTTCTGGGGCCGAGACGTTCAATTCTGCAGAAGTAACTCAGAATCAAACTTTTAATACTACTTTGATTATAAATTTACCTGTTACAGATATTATCGGCATTTTCATAAACTTAACTTATGACCCTTCTCTTGCAGATCTGGTGGGTGCACCTACTGTTGACTTAACTGGGGGTTCCGGGGACTTTTATAACATAAGTTTAGATTTAACTAACGGTGTAATTGAGTATCTGTTTATTCCATCTGCACAATATTCTTGGGGGGTGGAGAATTACAATTAATAACTATCCCTTTTAATATTACTGGGTCTAGTGGGAGTTTTGATGTCAGATCTGATGTGCGCGAAATTTTTGATACTTCCTTAACTAATTTAGTAACTATGTCTCAACCAGTTACTTTTGATATTGTTGAATGTACTAGTTCGGAAGAAATTATCTGTTATCTTGATTCTGATGATGATGGTTATGGTGACTCTACTGTAAGTGAATCCGTATGTTCTTCGTGTTCGATAGGTTACATTGATAATAACTTGGATTGTGATGACACTGATAGTTTAATACATGTTTTTGATAGTTCTCATGAATGTGCAACAGCAACAATCACTTCTTGTGGGGCTGAGATCAATTCCCCAGGGGAATACATTTTAATATCTGATTTACCTGATTGTACTGATGATGGTATCAATATTAATTCTGATAATGTTAATTTAAATTGTCAAGGTTATGAAATTGAAGGTGATGGTGAGGGGAATGGTATTTCTCTTAATTCAGTAGAACATGTAACTGTTATGGGTTGTAATGTGGGTTCTTTTACTCAGGGTTTCTATTTGTCTTCTTCAAATTCAAATAATTTCTCAAGTAATTCTGCTTTTAACAACTATAATGGTTTTTATTTGTCATCTTCTAATAATAATAATTTGACTAATAACTCTGGTTTTAACAATTATGTTGGATTTTTCTACGGTTCTAGTCAAAACAATATTTTGATTAACAATTCTGCTTATAGTAACTCTTGGTATGGTTTTAAATTATTTTCATCTGATGGTAATTTATTGTTTAATAATTTTGCTCATGAAAATTCTCGTAATCTGTTTATTGAAAATTCATTTGATACTGTAATAAATAATAGTCTTCTATGTGGCAGTACTAATTATGATCTCTATTCTTCTTCTTCTTCTTTTACTGGGGAAAATAATTACTTTGATACAACTTCATTTACTGATACAACTGATACACTAATTAATAATTTAAGCTGTGTAACTTGCGGTGGATACACTTGTGAGGTGGATGAAGTTTGTTCTTATGGTAGTCTTTGTAGTGTTGATTCTGATGAAGATAGTATTGGGATGATTGAAGACATTTGTCGGTATAATTCAACTGATTCCTTTTGTAACACTCTATTATTTTACTCATTTGATGGGGGTACTGGTACAACATTAATTGATGGTAGTACTAACGATAATGCTGGTACCTCCTACACTGTTGCTTGGTCCAATGATAGTTATACTGGTTACTTATCTTCTATGTATCCTGGTTTATTCAATGCCTCTGATGTTTATTCATTAAACTTTTCTGCACCAGATGCATACTTAACTGCAAGTTCAGTGAATCCAACAAATTACTTAACTTTAGATGTGTTAATCAAGTTAAACAATCTAACTGAAGGAACAATTTTAGAAAATTATAACTCCGATGGGGTTTTAAGTTACAGGTTAGATTTAGTTGAAAGTACGAGTGGTCACTTGTTTAATTTTGTATTGCAAGATACCTCTGGTGGAATTTATGAAATAACTTCAAGTGGTTATTCCTCTTATCTTGGTGTTGATGAATGGTACATTTTAACTGTTGTTTATGACTCTGAGATGGATTTTTTAAATATGTATGTTCAAAAAGAAGCGATGGAAGAATTAGACATTTCTACAAATGCAACTCAAATCAATTCAGGAGAAAATTTTGTTATTGGTGCGGGATGGGATTCAATCACCCCTGGTTACATTAACTACACTAATATTACTATTGATTCCTTAAAAATTTATGATAAAGTTATTTTACCTTGTTTACAAGTAGATTGTCCTGACTCTTATTATTGTGATGATTCACCTAATGAACTGTCATTGTGTCAGGTTAACGAATCTTATGAACAAGTTAGTGATCCTCAAACTATCACTGTTTGTAGTGAAAGTGATCCTGATCTTGATGGTGATGGTTACTGTTCGGATGAGGATTGTGATGATGGGAATTCTACTATTGGAAGTACTTTTTCAATATATGAAGATGCTGACTTTGATGGATATTTTTCAAGTACCGTAACTACTACTTATGATTGTACAACTACTCCTTTATCCATTAGCACTACTTATAATTATTCAACTTCAGCTGGTACTGATTGTGATGATACTAATGTTAGTGTTTACACTTCTCAAACTTTATATGCTGACTCTGATAGTGATGGGTTCTACTCCAAAACTTCTTCTTCTGTTTGTACGGATGGTACGACTCCTGAAGGTTATTTAGGAGCTGTGGGCACAGATTGTAATGATGCGGACTCAACAATTAACGAAAACGCAACTGAATCTTGTGGTGATAGTGTTGATAATGATTGTAATGATTATACTGATTGTGATGATAGTACTTGTTCAGAAGACGCTAGTTGTGTAGAATTATCAACTCAACCAATCGATAACACTACTATCATTACTGATACTTCTGGCTCTTCAAGTTCTTCTGGTGGTGGCGGAAGGGGTGCATCTTGCCAAGAAGATTGGTCTTGTAGTACTTGGTCATATTGTAACTCTAGTTTACTACAATCCCGAACCTGTACCGACGCAAACAGTTGTAGTGCTGAAAGTGATATGCCTAACCAAACTCAATCTTGCGATGGTTGTGGTGAATCTTGGATCTGTACCAGTTGGTCTGAATGTAGTAGCGGTGATACTCAAACTAGGTCTTGTTATGATGAACATAGTTGCGGTAGTTATACTTACAAACCAGACACTTCCAAAAATTGTGATGAAGAAATTGTGGATGATACTTCTTATGTTACGATAGAAGATACTTCAGGTGGTTCATCTGATGAATCTTCGAGCAGTTCCACTTCAACAACTTCCACTGAAAATGAACAAACTTACAATGAACCTCCTGTGCCTGAAACAGTTGAACTAGAAATTCAAGAACCTTCACAAACAAGCCTTGGAATATATGGTCTTTGGGAAGATTTCAAATATTTTGTAATCGGTGTACCTACTGCATTATTATTATTTTTATTAATATTCATGATTTTACTTCACCGATCTCATGATAAAAAACCAGCAGTTAACCATGGCCAATTAGATTCTTACATTAAATCTGAAATGGCTGCAGGGATGTCTCAAGATGTGATTGAAAAGAATTTGAAAACTTCTGGGTGGAATGATCAAGAAATTTCAGATGGGTTAAACAGATTTAACAATTCTAAAAACTCGCCAGCTAATTAATCTCTTTAAGAAAAAAAAGTAGCGAGGGGAGGATTTGAACCTCCGATCTCCGGGTTATGAGCCCGGCGGGCACTCCTAGCTTCCCTACCTCGCTATAATATTTCATAAAATTGGCTATTTTAAAAATCTTTGCTTTTTATATCATAATAGATATAGAAAAACATTTATATACAATAACTAATTTTAAATATAAGATGGAGAGGGTGATGGTAGATTGAGTTCTCGTAAAAAGAAATTTTGTAAACCTTGTTTAATATTGGGATTACTTGTTTTATTTGTAATATTATGTTCAATTCCATTTTGTATGATAAGTGCTACAACTACTGGGAATGTGGCTTTAATAAAAATTGATGGTGTTATAACCAGTAATGGTGGTTCTTCATATTTTGGGTCATCTTCAATTTCTTCTGGGACAGTTGTAAATTTCATTGAAGATGCTGAACAAAATCCAATGATTGAAGCGATTGTGTTTGAAATTAATTCTCCCGGTGGTTCTGCGGTTGCTTCTGACGAAATTGCTACTGCGATAAAGAAATCTTCTAAACCTACTGTTTCAGTTATCCGTGAATTGGGTGCATCAGGTGGTTATTGGATTGCTAGTTCAACTGATTATATTGTTGCAAACAGAATGTCAATCACAGGTAGTATTGGTGTTATTTCCTCCTACTTGGAATTTACTGGTTTGATGGACAATTATGGTGTGTCTTATCAAAGATTGGTAGCAGGTGAAAATAAAGATATGGGTAGTCCATACAGATCTTTAACCGAAAATGAGGAAGAAATTTTACAAAATAAACTTGACATGATTCATGATTATTTCATTTTAGAAATTATTGAAAATAGGGGTTTGTCTGAGGAAGAAGTTAGGCAATTGGCCACTGGTGAATTTTTCCTTGGTGTTGAGGCTTATCAATATGGTCTTGTAGACGCCTTAGGTGATAGAAGTACTGCAGAACAATATCTTATTTCAAATTACAATGTGGGGGAAATATCTTATGTTGCATATGAAGAGGAAGTTGGTTTGGCAGAAATTTTTGGGTTTGCATATTCAGACTTTGCGTTAAGTGTTGGTGAAGGTATTGGTAATACTTTAGTTGGAAATTCACAACAGATTGCTTTTACTTAAACATTATTAATTATTAAAAATTAGTTGGTGATTAAAATTATGAGGGGATGTATGTTAAAGAAGTTCATTGTATTAATTTCATTAGTGTTAATTTCGTTAATGCTTCTTTCATCGGTCTTTGCTACTAACATTGATCCTTTAGTTTTAGAAGAATTAGGAGATAATGGTGAAGTTTCAGTTATTGTAGTTTTGAAAGATTCCTTTGATCTAGAACAAGAAAAATCTGGACAATTATCTACTAAATCTTTTCGTTCAATTTCTGACCAACCTTTTGAGTTAAGGAAACAATTAATTCGTGAAAGTCAAGATGGCGTTTTAGGAACACTTAATTTAAAAAATAAAGATAATGATTTAACATTAAATCCTGTTCAAAATTTAGATTTAGAAAAAACTGATTTAGGTATAAGGACTTTGATTTATGATGGTAATGGGTCAACTTTAGGTGAAATAGGGCAAACAGAAGAATTAATTGAAGAAACTGTTGAAGAAGAAGATTATGGTTTTGAATTGCGACATCAATATTCTTTATTAAATGCTATTAGTGGTGTAATGACTCAAGAGGGTTTAGAACAATTAATCAGTGGTGGTTTAGTTGAAAGAATAGAATATAACTATCCTATACAAATTCAATTAGATGAAAGTATTCCTCAAATTAATGCGAGTTCTGTTTGGAATTTATCTGTTAATGGGATAAACATCACTGGTGCGGGTGAAACTGTTTGTGTGATTGATACTGGTATTGATTATAATCATACTGATTTAGGTGGTGGTTGGGGTGTGGATGTCATTGCTGGATATCGATCTTTAAATAGTGGTGCTGATCAACAGAACTGTTCGAGTAATTTAACTGCTTGTTTTGATGATAATGGTCATGGTACTCATGTTGCTGGAATTGTTTCTTCAATAAATTCAAACTATTTTGGTGTGGCTCCAAATTCTAAATTAGTTGCAATAAAAACAATGAATTCTGGTGGGTCTGGAAGTTCTAATGATGCGATTTATGGGATTGATTGGTGTGTTACCAATAAAGATATTTACAATATTTCAATAATCAGTATGAGTTTAGGTGCCAATTGTGTTACTTACCCTAGTTTATGTTCTGCAACTAGTTGTGATTCTATTCAAACCTCCTTAACAGATGCTATAAACAATGCTGTAGAAAATAATATCTCTGTGGTTATTGCTTCTGGTAATGATCATAAATCTGACATGATCTCTTGGCCTTCTTGTATTACTAATGCGACTCCTGTTGGTGGTGTTAATGGTGGTGATGTGGTGACTTATAATAGGGTGGGGATATTAGACCTTGTTGCACCAGGGGTTGGAATCATGTCTTCTGAATCTTCTCAGGGTTCTGTTTGTGGTGCTCCAGGTGGTTCAATTGGTAGTTGTTCGGGGACTTCCATGGCAACTCCTCACGTTTCTGGTGCGATTGCGTTAATGAAACAGTATTACAAACTAGCATATAATCAAAGTTTAACTCCTGCACAAGCTGAACATAAATTGGACCTTACTGGTAAACAAATTTATGATTCTGCATCAAGCAATTATTATTCTCGAATAAATATTCTTGCTGCACTTCAACCTTACATCATTTTTGATTCAAGTAATACTGGGAATGGAAGTACTCAACTTCAAACTAATCATTCAATTTTAATCAACATTAGTTCGGATGTGCCTTTATCAAATTCAATTATTGAATTAGATAACAATCAAGGTACTGTTGCAAATTATAGTATGGTTAGGGTTAACACGACTGCTTATTACTTCACTTTTACAAACCTTTCTGATGGTTCTTACACCTACCAAGTTATCACTAATGATACTGCAAATACTTTTGGTTACAGTGAGTTTAGAACTTTTGAAATCAATTCTAGTGTTTCAATAACTTTTAACGGCCCAACAGATGGGGCTACTTTTAACTCTCCATTCAATTTGAATGTTAGTTTGTCTTCTACTTATGGTCTATTAAATTCAACTTACAACCTTACTAATTCTACCGGGGCTCAGTTACAATATAACTCAACAACTTCAATTGGTTCTACAGAATTCATTTGGTCAGATTATGTTAATCTTTCTGATCCTAACTTCACTGAAGGGGCTTACACTTTGACGGTTTATGCTGATGACGAGGGCAATTTTACTTCAACAAATTCATTAACTTTTCATTACGATTTAAGTTCACCAAATATTACTATCTCTATTCCTACAAATAACTCTTATCATAAAGATGATTTTAATTTAAGTGTGGCAATTACTGATAATAATATCTCTAGTTCATATTATAATATTACTAACTCTAGTGGGTCACAAATTTTGTATAATCTTAATAGTTCCATTGGATTAACTTCTTTCATTTGGTTAGATGCGATCAATGTTTCAACATCAACATTTAATGATGGGCTTTATACTTTAACTATCGGTTCTGCGGATGCGTTAGGTTATGATGATCAAACAAATTTTACTTTTAATGTTGATAAAACTTTATCTTTTATTTCAATTATTAACCAAACTGATAATGAAACGACATATCATAACAATGGTAGCATCTTGTTTAGAATTAATGTTACTGAATTAAATATTAATGCTTCATCAGTTTATCTTTCTGTAAATAGTTCTGGTGGCTGGACAAATTATTCGATGGTTAATGAATCAGAATTAGCACTTAATACTTTATTTAATTTCACTTTAACTGGGAGAACAAATTTTACAATCGGGATTCCTATGTATTATAAATTTGTAACAGTTGATTTAGCAGGGAATTCTAATCAAACTTTGGTTTACAATTTTACAATCTCCAACAGAAATATTACTTCTGTGAATATTACTCTTCCTAGTGATGGTGATGTGGTTGAAGTTGGTGAAAGTATTTTATTTAATAATTCTGCAATTGATCTTGACGAAGAAAATTTAACTTATGTTTGGACAATTTCTGACTTTACTAATGTGACTTATACTAATAATAGCTTTTACAAAAGTTTTAACACTAGTGGGACTTATGTTGTGAACTTAACTGTTTCAGACGCTTTTGGGTCTACATTAAAAACTAACATTACTGTTACAACGAATGATACTACTTTGCCTGACTTTACAAATATTGATTATGATTCTAGTGTTTGTTATGATTCAGAATCACAAATTATCTCTGCAATCGCTTATGATGCGTCTGGTGTTAGTAACATTTCTGTGATTGATTATAACAGTACTGTTTTAACAAGAAATTCTTGTGTTACTAATAGTACTACTTGGAACTGTACTTGGTCACATAATTATACTATTGCTGGGAGTTATAATTTTACTATTAATGTGACTGATAATTCTCCTAACTTCAACAGTAATGCGACAATTTTCAATTTTACAGTTAGGGGTTGTGGTAGTTCATCTTCAAGCTCTTCTTCAAGCTCAAGTAGTTCTTCCTCTAGTTCTTCTTCTGGTGGTGGTGGTGGTGCAACTTCATTAAGTACAACTAGTTCAGATGAGTCTGAAAGTGCGGCTGACAGTTCTTCTAGTGATGATTCTTCTAGTGTTTCAGATAGTGATTCTGGGGATTCTGGTTCCTCTTCAGATTCAAGTAGTTCTTCTTCAAGTTCTTCGGGTGGTGGTTCTAGTACTGAATATACTGAAATCGGTCAAACTACTTTTGTTCAAAGTGTAACTTTGATTGAAGATGAATCAGTAGCTGTAGTTATTGGTGATGGGCGGATAGCAATCACTGCTGTGGAAATTACGTCTGAATCAGGTGGGAATACTACTTTGACTATTCAATCTTTTTTATCTTCGCCTGAGGGGGTTACTGGTGTTGAAAATGCGTATCAATATTTTATCTCTGATGCAACTGGTTTATCTAAATCTAATGTTGGTGAAATTGAAATCAATTTTGAAGTAAAAAAATCTTGGTTAACCAGTAATTCTTATAGTGATCAGGACGTTAGTTTAATGGTTTATTCTGGTAGTTCTTGGAACGAATTAACTACTCGCGTTACTTCAAGGGGTACTGATGTAGTGAGTTTCAAATCAACGACTGATGAATTTGGTTATCTAGTGATTGCGGTAAATCCAAGTTCAAATTTTTTAACTTCTGCATTTAGTTTTTTTGGGGATTTTGACATCCTAGGTATTGGTCTTAGTGGGAAACAAATTTTCTTAATAATTTTGGTTGTAATGTCTGTTGGTTTGGGTGGGTTATATTTTGTTGTTAGGCCAAGAAGCGAAGATTTCTAAATCATCTTTTTTTGTTTGTTTTTCAGGGTATCTCTTAATCCTAATGTCTTCAACCTCACAGAAAAATTTATAAAGCAAACACTTTTCGAGAAATCTCAGATGAAAAGAAGTAGTCGAAGATGGAAAAAGAAAGGCCAAATGCGTTGGAAGTGGCAACGTAAGAAAATGAAAAAGGCTAAGCGAAAGAGAAGAATACAATCTAGTTAGTTTTAACTTAATTATATTATTAATAATTTCTCTAATTGTCTTGGTGTTATCTTTGACATTAATTTTTTTTTCTATGTTTATATCTGTCTTGTTCTAATTAAATTGTTTAATTCATTCCTTTTTTGTTAAATTAAAATTTTGAAATGTTAATTTTTTTTCTTGCTAATAATGTTTAATCTTTATCAAAACTATCTTGGTTTTTGTCGTCTATTTTTTTATGACTTTAAAGTTCTAAGAAATGTTTATATACCTTATTAAGAAAATTTGAATTACTTATGGTGATTAAACTTTATCGAACAGAAAATTGTGTTGAAAGTTTAGTTGTTAAAAATTATCTTCTAGCAAAAAATATCACTTTTGAAGAAATAATTGTTGATGAAAACTATCTTGGCTTAATCTCTGGTGATGTTGTTGGTAAGGGGTTTCCCATCTTGAAAATTCCAGGTAAAATTATTTTTGGTTTTAAACAAGAAGAATTAAGGGCATTAGTTTCATAATTTTTTTAATTATTTTATTTTTATTTAAATTAATCCGGTTGATATCTTGCTCTAATGCTTAATCATCTAACTTAATTGATTTATTTTCTTAAATTAAACAAAAAGTTATAATTTCTTTTAATGTCTGTCTTGTTTGAAATGTTGGGGTGATTAAGTAAACCTTCTGGTTGTTCGGTTGATTTAATGATCCCTTCTCCTCTTTATAACCTGGGTGATGACCATCGTGTTGGAATTAAAATGTATAAAATTTATGGTGGACAAAAAGATGGAATTGGGTATCAGCAATGGCAGATAGATCTTCTTAATGGGTGTTATCATGTTCTAAAATAATGTGGTTCAATGATTTATAATCATCAAAATCAAATTAAAAATAGTGGGCAAATAATCTCTTGTGTCTGGGTTCTTCAAACAAAATTTATTGTTAAACAAGAAATTGTTTGGGTTAATTGTAGTCGAGATTTTGATATGATTAAGTTTTATCTTTGGGCCGAAAGGTTATTCTTGTTAACAAAAATTTCTAATACTAAATTGATTAACACATTAAATAAATGTGGTTTGTTTGTTTGGGATGAATTTAACTCTGTTGGTACTAATAATTTGCATAATTGCGCATTTCCTCAGAAACTGGTTGAGGATTTTAGGTCTTTTTTTTGGTGGTGGTACTACTGTTGTTGTTGCAAAAAGGTTGGGTAAAAAATTTATGGGGTTTGAAATAGAATCAAAATTTGTAAATTTGTCTGATCAACATTTGTTATCGACTATAAATTAGTCTCTTTGAATTGTACTTCTGTTTATTTTTTTTAATTTTTATTTTTTAAAAAAATAATCTTTTTTAATTGTTTTTAAATTAATTATTTACTAAATAATACTAGATAATATGTTCTCTAGGCATAGTTTCTTCACAATTTATTCTCTTCTGACAGAAAGCTTTATAAATAAGCGCTTTTCCTAGCCCAATACACATGTGTACTCAATTAATCTTGAGTACTAGAGAGGTGATTCGCAAAAATTGAAAATTCCTTTTTGTCGATGAAAAATAATGCGATCGGACTAATAAACATAAGGATTCTAAAACAAAAGCTATACTTACATAGAGCTATAATTCCCGTTGATCCTGCGGGAGATTGCTGCTATGGGAGTTCGACTAAGCCATGCAAGTCAGAGGGTCTCTTCGGAGACACAGGCGGAATGCTCAGTAACACGTCAATAATCTGCCCTTAGGTTTGGGACAGCCTCGGGAAACTGAGGGTAAACCCAAATAGGTAAGAAGTACTGGAATGTCTTTTTACTTAAAGGCAACGCCTAAGGATGAGTTGGCGGCTGATTAGTTTGTTGGTAGTGTAAAGGACTACCAAGACTACGATCAGTACGGGCCTTGAGAGAGGGAGCCCGGAGAGGGGTACTTAGACACTGACCCCAGCCCTACGGGGTGCAGCAGGCGCGAAACCTTTACAATGTACGGAAGTGCGATAAGGGAACTCCTAGTGCTCATGCTTCGGTATGGGCTTTTGCCAAGAGTAAATATCTTGGCGAATAAGTGGTGGGTAAGACGGGTGCCAGCCGCCGCGGTAACACCTGCGCCACGAGTGGCAATCACGTTTATTGGGCCTAAAGCGTTCGTAGCCGGATTAATCAGTCTTAAGTGAAATCGTTGCGCTCAACAAAACGGCGTGCTTGAGATACTGTTAGTCTAGGGACCGGGAGGCGTTAGAGGTATTCCTGAGGGAGCGGTAAAATGCTATAATCTCAGGAGGACCACCTGTGGCGAAGGCGTCTAACGAGAACGGGTCCGACGGTGAGGAACGAAAGCTAGGGGAGCAAACCGGATTAGATACCCGAGTAGTCCTAGCCGTAAACGCTGTGTACTAGATGTTGCATAATCTATATGGTTGTGCATTGTCGGAGCGAAGGCGTTAAGTACACCGCCTGGGAAGTACGGTCGCAAGGCTGAAACTTAAAGGAATTGGCGGGAGAGCACCACAAGGGGTGCGGCGTGCGGTTTAATCTAACTTCACGCAGAGAATCTCACCAGCAGCGACGGCAGAATGAAGGTCAGTCTGAAGGGCTTACCT
>JABHQR010000020.1 GCA_018696395.1 archaeon
CTGAGCAGGTTCTTCAACTGGAGCTTCTTCTACAGGTTGTTCTTCCTGAGCAGGTTCTTCAACTGGAGCTTCTTCTGCAGGTTCTTCTGCAGGTTCTTCTGCTGCCATGATTTCACTACCTTTCTGTAAAAGAACTACATCAGCTGCTTGCCTACCTTTATCACCATTTACTGCTTCAAAAGATACTTTATCATTATCCCTTAAGAATGTTCCTTGTTTAATAGCTGTGAAATGTACAAAATATTCTTCACCATCTTCACCATTAACAAAACCATAACCTTTCTTTCGGTTAAACCATTTAACTGTTCCTTCCATTTTTACTTAATTTCCTCCAAATCGTGGATGAATCAGTAACAATTTCATTACCCACCCACTTAACTTAATGAAAGCACAATTATTTTATAAAGGTTTAGGTGGAAATTTGTTTATTAAAAAAATCATTGAAAAATCAATCTAATAAATGTTCTTCCTCAACCCTTGAAATGAATATCATCCCTAAAATAGAGCTTCCAATGATTATGAAAGTAAATGTTAATGACCAATCCACTAAAATCCCAACAATAGGGTAAATTACACCAATGGTAAACTTTTTCAACATTGAAATGAAAGAGATTACTGTTGAACGATTATGTGATTCAATATACTTGTTTATGTAACTGTCAAATAGAGTACTTCTAGTAAGTCCAAAACCAGTAATTAACATTAATAATAATACAGCTAAGTAAATATTTTGGTTGGTAGCAAGTACTAAATATGCTAACCCAGGTATTACTGCACTCCACAATAAATAATTCTTTTTACTTTTGAAAAGTTTTTCCATCCAAGGAACACTATTAAGGAAAATTACTTGAATTCCCGCTATCGCAGCATGTACAAACCCGAAATAGATTATTGCTACACCTAATTGTTCTAGTAGTAACTGATAAGTCCAAATTACCATGAACACTAAAGCAAAATTAGAAATCATATCAAATGATAAAATTTGTAAAATTTTATTATTTCTAAAATGTTTAACCCCACTAGAAAATATTTGTAAATACCTTTTAGATTCTTTACTTTTCTTTGTCCTAGGTTCAGTTAAGAATAATGAGATTATTAATGCTATTATCATTGGAAAAGCCATAAATAACATTGTAGCTCTCAGTCCAAGATAAGTTGCAATCAAACTTCCGATAGGACCACTGATCATTATTGCTGCAACATTAAAGCTTTTGAACCGAGCAAATATTTTCTTAGACAAATGTTCTGACTTGTACTTTTTCAAACTGTCATAAACCATTGCTTGATCTGCACCAGACATTAAAGCATTAGCTATTGCCCACAAAAATTCTGCAATAACAAAAATGTAAAAGTTAGGATAAGAGGCATAAACTAAAATTCCAGCAATATTGAAAAATATTGCTAAAGCAATAGAATGTTTTCTACCAAAATAATCTGCAATAACGCCAGTAGGCACTTCCATTGCAAATGCTGAAAATACAAATACAGATTGTAAGATCATTATCTGGGTGAAATTAATTCCACCCCAATCAATAAAGAAAGGTATTAACACTGCTGAAAAGAAATGTAAGCTTTGGAAAAACTTCAAAAAGTACATTAAGGAGATGTTACGTTTGTAAAGGTTCAATGTTGAAGAGTTTGACATTTAGTGAGGTATTATTTTATGATATTTAAAGGTTATTTGTATCTATGAAAACAAAACAGTTATAATCACATCAATAAAACTTCAGGAAATGAATTAAAGTAATGTTCATAATAAATGACCCAAGTTTCATAATTCCTGATATCTTGATTAAATTGGATTTTTAATTGACTGACAATATTATGAAAAACTATTTGGTCTTTGACAACCAGATAAGTCCTAAAGTCCCAATCTCCAATTAATCTTTTCACAGCGATAAAATTATGATCATTCTTACAATATGAAAATAATTTCATTTCTTGTTTCTTAGTTATGCAAGAAGTGTTAAAATTAAAAACATAACCATGATAATTGAAAGCAGAAAAATTGATCTGAGTTGTAAAACCTTCGATTATACCTTTCTCTACTAATTTCTTAATCCTAATTCTAATTGCATCTGAACTTAATTTGATCTTTTGAGATAAATCGTAAGAAGATATTCTTGCATCCTCAGATAATTTTTGTATTATTTTTAGATCAATTTGATCATAAGATGGTTTAATTAAAATTTTTGGACTAGAATTTGAGTGAGGTTTAACTTCCAGCATTTTAATCTCAGGTAAAGAATGATGTTCAATGGCATCAATTTCTGCTTCAGTATCTTTCCTGATAATAATTGATTTAAATGGCTCAAGTAATCTTTGCAATAAATTGTCAAATTCCTTAAGACTCTTTGCTAAGACAATTACTTCTAAATCCCAATGACCACTATATTCTAAGATTCTTAATACTGATTTATCTTCTTTCAAAAAATCGATAAAATTTTTTTGTTTACCTTTATCAGACTCATCAAGAATTATTAAAATATGAAACCTTTGGTAACCTAATTTTTCATAATCAATAAGGGGATGGTTTCTTAAAATGATATTATTCTTCAAAAAACGATTATAACGATAAAGTACAGTTTCTTTTGATAAACCAATCTTTTTAGCCAATGTTGAAAAAGGCATTCTAGAATCATTAAGTAGATAAAATAATATTTTTTTATCTTTAACATCTAATTTAAAATTGTTTTTTTGTAAAGGATTGAATGAACCTAATTTTTCATACATAAAATTAATCAATTGATTGAATATTTAAATAATTTTCTGTTTTGAGTTAAATTCAACCCGGTGATTTTATGATAACAATCACCTTAATTCTTAGTTAAAAATTCGTGGAGGCGAAAAAAATGAAACTTACTGATATATTAAACTCCAAAGGACTAGCGATGAATATGTTAAAATCCTATGCAGCAATAGGAATTATGGTAGGATTAACAATTGGAACTTACCAATGCTGTAAACACCCATTAGAAAATCAGAATTATGCTGTCCCAGAAAATTATTCATATAATCATTACCCTGTTAACCAAGTATTTAGAGATCATGATGGATATCGAATAATTTTTGATGATGAGAATGGAAGAGTACAAGAAATTGAATTTCAAGATAACAACCATATTACATATCACCATTGGGGTTACATTTACCCAAATGTACCTGAAGATAATCATTTTTCTGACCTAAGTAACCTTGAGGGTTATATCAAGATATTTCATGATTTGGAGATTGAAGAAGAAGGATATGCTGATGCAATTATTTACAAATTACCTCAAAGTGTTTTAGATGGGGTACAAAGAGATTACAATTATGTTGAAATTCACCTCCCCTTAGATCAAGAACTTAATCCAGGATTAGAAAGGTGGGGCCATCACCCACAACACATGATTGAAGGTACTATGAAAGAGGTGAAATAAGATGGATGAAAGAGAACAAGTAGGACATATGTTAGCTTTTTTAGTAATGATTGGAGGAGTTGGCATGGCAGTAGCTGTTAGTTACGATATGCATCAAAGAGACAAATTGTTGAAAGATCAGATTACACCAACAGAATATCGTGTTGAAAGACATCCTGTTACTGCTGTGTTTGACAATTATGGGAGTTGGACAATACCAATTGGGGATTATCAACAAAAAACAAAAGATGTTTTTGGGTTTGAAGTAAAATATGTTGATGGTGAGAAAAAAGTTTACGATGATTGGGATCAACAATGTAAAGGTTTTGTTGGTTATGGTCAACATAATCCCTGTGGTCCAATGTATCCAGACTTAACACTTGATAATTTCTTAGCACTTGATGATCCAACAACTGAACACGTAAGAGTGTTCAAGGATTTAGGTTATGAGGAACAAGGTTATGCTAATGTTATCTGGTATAAAGTAAAACAGTTAGAAGAAGAATTGAGTTATGTTGAAGTTCATTTACCAGTTGATGAAGAAATGAAGGAAGGAATTCAACCTTTATTTTCTATTGACACAAATGAAATCCCAAGAGATAAATGGGGAAGAATGAGATTCTAAAAAGAAGGTGAAATAAAAATGAAACCAGAATTAGAGAGATTAGCAGATACGAGTATTGTTTCATTAGCCCAGTTAGGAGTTGCAGCATCTTTTGTTGCATTCATGTATTTTGGAGATAGATTGTTACATGAAAGAGATTATGTTGATGCAGCAGTATCTCAACAATGTAATTTGATTGAACCAAATTCTTATGTATTTGATAAAACTTCAATTGACCAAGTGTTTAGGGACCATGATGGATATCGAGTTATTTTAAGAACAGAAAATAATTCTGTGATTGAACATAAATTTTACCCAACTCATATTTGCCCATACATAGAAAATGTTTATCCAGATGTGTTAGAGAGATATGAATTTACAGTAATGGACAATTCACAGAGAACAAATTTCAGAATTGTTAAGGATCTTGAAGAAAATGAACAACCATACATGTTATCTATTGCCTACAATGTAACTGTTGATTATACCAGAGATGATAAAGATAAATCTAAAGATTACAATTGTTTGTATAGAGAAGTCCATATGCCATTAAGTCAAGGTCTAGAGCCAGGAAATGAGGAGTGGGGAGGAAAATACAAAAAGTATGACAACATAAAAGAGATTGATTAATTAAAAATTATTTTTATTGTTTTTTTTCAATTAAATTTATAAAATAGCTTTAAAATATTGTTCTTAGATGGATTCAGTTAGAAAAGCTGGAAGTTGAATTTCTATTTATTTCTAAATTAGCGAGAGCTGTTAATTAAAATTTTATTTTTGTGTTAAATAAGTTAAGTGGTGTGTTTTGAAGTTTAAGATTAAAAAAAGTGTTTTAAAAAAATAAAGATAAATAATGAATGAAAATACCAATAGGTGAAAAAAATGTATGTTAAAGATTTCAAATGGGAAAAAGATATTACTGTAAAAAAATTAGTTGATAATATGGGACAGTTAGGTTACCAAAGTGTCCAACTAGCAAAAGCTAGCGAAGTAATCATTAAGATGAAGAAAAATTCTGCGAAAACTTATCTTACTTTTACTTCAAACATGGTTTCTTGTGGATTAAGAGGATTTTTCGCTCAATTAGTTAAACTAAAAGTAGCAGATGTTTTAGTAACTACAGTAGGAGGGATTGAAGAAGACATCATGAAATCTTTAGGAGAAAAATTTTCAATTGGAAATTTCTCTGCTGACGATGTAGAACTTCATGAAAGAGGAATTAACCGAGTAGGAAATGTTTTCATTAAAAATGAAAGTTATATGAAACTAGAAGATTGGATGAACCCAGTATTAACTAAACTTTACCAGAAACAAAAACGTTGGACACCTTCAAAATTATTTAAAGAAATTGGCCTTTTACTAGAGGATGATTCAAGTATTTTGTATCAAGCAGCAAAAAATGACGTACCTATATTTTGCCCAGCTATTACTGATGGGTCTTTTGGATTTCATCTTTACCTTTTCCAACAAAAACACAAAGATTTTATTGTGGATGTAGTGGCAGACTTTGGAAACATTTTGTTCACAAGCAATCATGATGAAAAGAAAGCAGTAATTTCATTAGGGGGTAGCATAAGTAAACATCACGCCATTCTTTCTACATTACTTAATGGTGGAGCTAGTTACGCTGTTTATATGACTACTGCCCACAAAACAAGTGGAAGTATGAGTGGAGCAACTACCAACGAAGCTAAATCATGGGGTAAAGTTAAAGACGAAAGTGATGTTGCAACTGTTCATGGTGATGTTACAATCACATTTCCACTTGCCATGATTAAAGCTTTAGAAGTTTTTGAAGAGGAAGGGCTTCTACCTTTTGGAGGAGATAACAATGAATAAGAACTCTGCTTACTTTGAAATATCTAAATCAAAAGTTTTGTCTCAGTTTGACATTGTTGCAAAACATTGTGATATTGTATCTTACAGTTCTAAGACAAACCCGTTAGTTACTGGGATTTTAGAAAAGAACAAAGATTGCATGTTTAGTATACATTTAGAAAACGAACTAGTTAACATAAAAGATAAATCTAAAGTTTTGTTTTTAGCTCAGGCTTGGAATGAAAATGAAATTTTAGAACTTTTGAAATTAGGGGTAAATAAATTTGCAGTAGATAACATGCACGACCTTACAATTTTGGAGGATCTCCTTTCAAAAAAATTAGAAATAAGAATAGAGACGTTATTCTTACGTCTAAAATTAAAAGAACGAACAATTAGGACAGAAAAATATTTTGTGTTTGGAATCTCTTCAGAAAATATTGATTTGAAAATAAAAAAATTGAGAAATAATTTGCAAATTGTAAAATTGGGACTTCATTTCCATAGAAAAACACAAAACATGGCCGAATGGAATTATGGTTTTGAACTTGCAGAATTATTTGATGACGAATTCTTTAATTGTATTGATTTCGTGAATATGGGAGGTGGTTTACCTGCAGCTTATGCTAATACCAACATACGATTATTGAAAGGAATCTTTACTAAAATTGATCAGTTTAGAGAATGGCTCTCTAAGAATAATATTAAATTGATAATTGAACCAGGTAGATTTATTGCAGCACCTGCCGGAAAATTGATTACCAAAGTAATTGCTATTGATTCAGGCAATATTACAGTAAACGCTTCAGTATACAACACAGATATGGACGCTTTGATTGTTCCAGTAAAACTTTTAGTTGAGAATGAATTATCTAAAAATACAGAAGAGAGTAAACAATATGTTATCAAAGGGATCACACCTTGTAGTTTAGACTTGTTTCGTTATCGAGTTTACCTAAAAGAAGTTAAGATTGGAGATGAACTTGTATTTTTGAATGCAGGAGCGTATAATTTTTCTTCTAATTTTTGTAACTTAAATGTACCAGGGGTGAAAGTAGTAGAATGAAATGGATGAATTTACCGGAAGAATATTCTAATTTGGAAAAATCTAAATTTGTAATTTTACCGATATCTTATGAGAAAGACTTAACATTTGGTGTTGGAACTTCAAAAGGTGCCATGGAAATTGTTAAATCTTCAGAACATTTAGAGTATTATGACGAAGAGTTTGATTGTGAAGTTTTTGAACAAGGGATATATTTAGAAAATGAAATGAAACTTAATTCTGAAAGTCCAGAATCAATGGTTACAAAAATTAAAGAAAAAGTTGAATCAATAGAGGGAGATAAATTTCTGATTAGTTTAGGTGGAGACCATTCAGTAACAATTGGATTAGTTAAAGGTTTGGAAAAACAAAATGAAAAATTTGCAGTTTTACAAATTGATGCTCACTCTGATTTTAGAGATTCTTGGAATGGTAGCAGATTAAACCACGCTTGTGTTATGAAAAGATTGGTTGAATCTCATGAGATTGTACAAGTTGGAATTAGAAGTCAGGATAAAGATGAGAAAGAAGTAATTGCTAATAATAAATCAATTAAAACTATTTATGCTTGGGAGCATTCAATAAATAAAGTCAAAAAAACACTCTTAAATTTGAAATCTGATAAATTGTATATTACAATTGATGTAGATGGATTTGATCCAAGCATGATTTCTTGTACTGGAACCCCTGAACCAGGGGGGTTGTTCTGGCAACAAATAATTGAAATTTTAAAACTTTGTTTTGAAATGAAGACAGTTATTGGAACAGACATAGTAGAATTTGCACCAGAATATGTTATTGATGGTAAAAAACAGATTAGTAGTAGAGCAAGAAGTGAAGCTTACAGTTTAGCAAAATTAGTAAGCAAGATAATTTGTTTGAAAGTGAAAAATTAAAGAAAAGATAAATTAATTATTTTTTTACTTTAAACTTTAGGTTCAATCGTTACACCAAAAGCATCCAAGAAATCTTTTCTTTTTTCTGCTTGTTCTTGTTCATACTTTCTTTTCAATCCAGCCATCCCATTCTTGAACGCACCAGTTGCATTGTAAACACTACGTACTGCAAAGATTATTTGTTCTTGTGTTAGTTCTGGAGTTAGGTCCAATTCAACACCAAAAGTAAAATTTGCTTTGTAAAAATCAGATTTATATTTCCTTCTATTATCTTCATTTGGATCATCGGCAGATGGATTAAACAACTCAACTTCATAATGGCCCATTAAATCTACAATCATTTCTTCATAAAGTTTAGGATTAATATCTGTATAAATAACCCTATCTTCTTTTTCTTGTTGACTAGAATATAAGTCATCATAATACGCTCCATCGTATAAACATAAATTTACAAATCCATCTTTATTTGTGTAAACTATTCTTAACTTTCTTTCTAACCGGACTGTATCATCATTAGTATCTTCATAAGAATCAATTAGTAACCCAAAAATTTCAGGAATTGTTTCATCTGAAAAAGTTTCATGCAATTTAGGTTTTCTTGGTTTTGCTAACCTTCCATCATCAGATTCTTTATCATCTTCAGAAGGAAATTGTTGCTTCCATTCAGCTAATTCTGTTCGGTAAGTTCTTTGCATACCTCTATTTTCTGCATTTTTTTTGGCATTCTCATTAATTTTAATATCATAATTTTGACTATCTTCCAAAGATACCCTCTCTTCTAGACATTCTTTAGAAAACTTTTTTGATAATACAGCATTACAATTAATTTCTAAATTGTTTCCAATTTTGTATTCTACTCCTCCTTCTTCAAAAGTAAAAATACTCCTTTCCCTTATTGAGGACCAAACTTTCTCTGTAACATTACCCAACTCTGCTTTTTGCAAAGCTTCTCTTACAAAAGAGTTCCTTAAATAATTGTCATCAGTCATTTTAGAAATAGTTAAGAGAATTTACTTAAAAGAAATGTTGTAAAAGAAAATATAGTATGCAGAGAATAATCAGTTTATACTAAAAACCAACCAACACCACACTTAACCATCAGAAAATTTATAAAGAATAGGAATGAATTAAGCTTATTCACAATAATAATTGGTGAAGTTATAATAAAACAAGAGAGGTAGTTTAAAATGACAATAGTAAAAATTAACTTATACAAAGTTTGTGCAAACAGAAGTTTAGACGCAAGAGGCGGACAGATTGGAATTAACAGTAATGTTTCTATTAAAGAAGTTGAAGATTTACAATTTAACATTCCTGGAAAAGCAGGTTTGAAATTCAATTTTTCATTTACTTGTAAATACACCCCAGATTTAGGTTCAATTGAAGTAGAAGGCCAAGTATTTTATACTGGTGAAGAAGCTAAAGTTAAAGAAGTTAAAGAATTATGGGATAAAGAAAAGAAAGTTTCTGCAGAAGTTATGCAACAAGTTATTAACGCAGCATTACATAAAGGAAATATTCAAGCGATTAAAATCAGTGAAGAAGTTGGTTTACCTAGCCCATTACCTTTACCAAAAGTACAATCTAAACCTAAACCAACTGAAAAGAAAGAGTAATTCTTTTCTTAATTTTTATTTTTTTGAATTAATTTATTTCTACTAAACATTTATTAAACATAACACAATCTTTATATCTATGCAAAAACCAAGAACTACTCTTTTCATGTTAATGTCTTTTGATGGAAAAATTTCTACAGGGATTGGTAAAGGATTAGATTTTGATAAAGATTTACCCAACATTAAGGGAATTAAAGAAGGTCTAAATCAATATTATGAATTAGAACAAAAAACAGACATTGTTTCTTTCAATTCAGGAAAAGTTATGGCTAAAATAGGAGTAAATACACCTAAAAATCCAATTAAAAATATAAAACAAGTTAGTTTTGTTTTAGTTGATAATAAATCTCACCTTAACAAACAGGGCATAATTAATTTAACAAATAATCTGAAAAGATTATATTTAGTAACAACAAATAATAATCATCCTGCTTACAAACTAAACTTAGAAAATTTAGACATTATTAAATATCAAAAAAAGGTAGATTTTAAAAATTTATTTTTAAAATTAAAAGATAAATATTCAATTAAAAGAATGACTATCCAATCAGGTGGAACATTAAACTCAAAACTAATTAGAGATGGATTAATTAACAGAGTTTCTATTGTCATCGCACCTTGTTTAATTGGTGGAAAAAAAACTTCAACCATAATGGATGGAGATTCTTTAAAAGATAAAACTGAGTTGAAACATATTAAATCATTAAAACTTCTTAAAGTTAACAAATTAAAGAATTCTTATTTACAATTAACTTATAAAATTAATAATTAATCTGATAAAAATTTATAAAGTATTGATATACCCAGATTATAGATAATAAAAATGACAGACAATCTTGAAGAATTATTTGAAAATAGTAGAGCAGACCAACCTACACTGACACCAAGAATTAATAAAGAAGAAAGTGAGAGGGAATTATATCAAGGATTTCAAGATTATGGCCTTCTGATTAAATTAATGGATTATGTTAATGAAAAGATTCCAAGAGATCAATTACTAGTCCAGATGCAAACTGCTTATGAATTAAACTTAAAAGAGATATTTCCCAAAGTTAATAAAGATTATTTTTCTGAAACTGGTTTCTTAGGCCAATATTTAAGAAAAAATGAAGAAGTAAACATAAGCCAAATGAAAGGAGACATTGGAACTATTCTTTCAAGTATGGCCATTTTTGACAACCTTCTATATTAATTTTATATTTAATACCTAGTTTTATCAAATCTTTAACAACAATATTTATATAATATAAAAACCATGATAATTCTGTCAAGATTATTGAGGGGTGGGATATATGGAAAATAAAAATTCTGAACAAAAACAAAGCAAAAAACAAGAGATCAGACTAAAAGTTATGGAAGCTGTCCAAGATGATGTTAATAGAGGCATTGTTAAGATTGATTCCAATTTTATGAAACAGATTAATATCAGTCCAGGAGATATTGTTGAAATTGTTGGGGAACGTAAAACTGCAGCTATCGCAGAACGAGCATACCCTGGAGATATCGGACTTAACATTGTAAGAATGGATGGTAATTGTAGAAGTAATGCCAGAACAAGTGTTGGAGAGATTGTTATTATAAGAAAAGCCGAAGTTGAAGTTGCTAAAAAAGTTTTCATTGCACCAACTAGTAACAGAATTGTGCTTAAAGCTTCACCCCATTTATTTAAAGTTGGCTTAATGGGTAAGGCATTAACTAAAGGTGATTTAGTTTCGTTAGGAAATTCTAATTCTAAAGCAAAATATAATCCATCAAGTCCAAGAAATGTTAATGATATTTTTACAGCTATGGAACAACGTTTTTCTGGAATGGGGTTTGGTGATTTAAAATTCATGGTGGTCAATACTGATCCAAAAAATAAAACTGTAATAGTTGGTCGTGAAACTGAAGTTGAAGTAAGTTCCAGAGCAGTAGAAATTAAAGAAGATATTTTACTAAGTGTGAATTATGAAGACATTGGCGGGTTAAGTGAAGAAATTAAAAAAGTAAGGGAGATGATAGAATTACCTTTACGCCATCCAGAAATATTTGACAAATTAGGAATAGAAGCTCCAAAGGGAGTATTATTGTATGGTCCCCCTGGTACAGGAAAAACTTTACTAGCTAAAGCAGTAGCATCAGAATCCGCAGTACATTTCATGGAACTGAAAGCTAGTGATGTAATTTCAGGTATTCCCGGTGCTACTGAAAAGAAAATGGGAGAAATTTTTGAAGAAGCACAAAAAAATGCTCCGACAATTTTGTTCATGGATGAACTTGATTCTATCGCATTTAAAAGACAAGATCGAGGTACTAACGAATTCTTGAATACCCCTGTTTCTGAATTATTAAAAAATCTTGACGGGTTAAGTTCAAGAGGTAAAGTTGTAGTTATTGCTGCAACCAATCGACCAAATTCTTTAGACCCAGCATTAAGAAGACCAGGAAGATTTGACAGAGAGATAGAAATTGGTGTACCTGATAAAAATGGAAGATTAGAAATTTTAAAAATTCATACTAGAAATATGCCCTTAGCTAAAGATATCAATTTGAAAGAAATAGCTAACGTAACCCATGGTTTTGTAGGGGCAGATTTACACGCTTTAGCAAAAGAAGCAGCAATGATAGTATTAAGAAAAATTTTACCAGACTTAAGAATTGAAGGTATTGAAGAAGGTCAAGAGATACCAGAAGAAATTTTATCAAAGCTTATGGTCTATCAAAAAGATTTCCAAGATTCTTTGAAAGTTGTAAGGCCAAGTGCTATGCGAGAAGTGATGGTAGAAGTCCCAGAATTAGGATGGAAAGATATTGGCGGACTAACAGAAATCAAACAAAGATTACAAGAAGCAGTTGAATGGCCATTAAAGCACAGACAAATGTTTAAACATGTAGGCATCAGGCCACCAAAAGGGATTTTATTATATGGTCCTCCTGGAACAGGAAAAACAATGTTAGCTAAAGCTGTTGCAAAAGAAAGTGAAGCTAATTTTATTCAAGTTAATGGACCTAGTTTACAACAAGATGGGATTGTAGGTAAAGAAACTGAACAATTACGTAAAGTTTTCAAACGTGCTAGACAAACTGCACCAAGTATAATTTTCTTTGATGAAATTGATTCATTTGCTAAACGTAGAGGAACTGGTGGATCTGCAATGTCAGATTCTAACGAGAATATGTTAAACCAATTATTAATAGAGATGGATGGTATTGAAATCTTAAATGATGTTGTTGTTATCGCAGCAACTAACAGGCCAGACATATTAGACACAGCATTACTTCGCCCAGGAAGGTTTGATAATATTATTTTAACCACCATCCCTGATAAAGAAGCAAGAATTGAACTGTTTAAAATTTATACCAAAGAAATGCCAATAACAAAAAATGTAGATATCAAAGAACTTGCTGACAGAACTGAAGGTTATGTTGGGGCAGATATTGAATCTTTATGTAGAGAAGCAGGAATGTTTGCGTTACGTCAAAACAAAAAAACTAAAGAAGTTTCTATGGAAAATTTTCAAGATGCATTGAAAGTTGTACATGCTTCAGTGGATAAAGAAATTGAAGAAACATACGAAAAACTTTCTGAATATTTCAGTAAAGCAAGATCCAAAGCAATCGGTGGAAATGAAGGCAGAGGTTATTTTGGGTAAATTGTTTTATTTTATTTACTTTTTTATTTAATTCTCAATTATATTATGTCCAGGTCATTTCTCACCCAAAACACTTATATAACAAGCATAGTTTTGCTAAAAAACAAGTTTATACGAGTAATTCTGAATGTTTTGCTTGTAAGTCATAATTATAGGAGGAAATTAAAAATGGCAGTAGAAAATGGAAATAAAATTAAAGTAGAATATACCGGAACTTTTGATGATGGTACTGTATTTGACAGTTCTGAAAAGCATGGCCAACCTTTAGAATTTGAAGTTGGTGCAGGAATGGTTATCAAAGGTTTTGATGATGCAGTTATTGGAATGGAAGTTGGCGATGAAAAAGAAGTTAAAATTGAAGCAAAAGATGCTTATGGTGAACCTAACGATCAAATGAAACAAAAAGTTCCTAAAGATCAATTACCTAAAGATCAAAAACCTGAAGTAGGGATGGTATTAGGAGTTTCAACACCTGATGGAAAACAGTTCCCTGCAAAAATCATTGAAGTAAATGATGATACAATCACAATCGATTTAAATCACCCATTAGCAGGTAAGAACTTAAACTTTAAGTTAAAGTTAGTTTCTATTGAAGAATCTTCTGCTAAAAAACCTGCTCAGGAAGAACAACCTGCAGAAACCCCAGTTGAAGAATCTGAAAAAAAAACTGAATGATTTTTTAGTATTATTTTTTTATTTTTATAATTATTTTATTCTAAACTTTTCTTAAACTAGAATCACAATCCAATTTCATAAATCTCTTCCACTTCTTTGCTACTAGTTGCTTCTTCCACTTCCTTATCATCCCTATACCTAATGAATCTAGGGAAACGTAACGCCAGACCAGATGCACAAGTATGAATTGGACTTTTAGTAACTTCTGCTGCAGAAACTTCTACAACCAAAACTGGTTCGAACCAAACTTCCGCTTCCATTTCTTTGTTCACAGAAAGTCTTGGAGGTGCTTTTTTCAAGACATGTTTCTTCAATTTTTCAGGAATTTCAGATAAATTTTCGTCAGTTAAACCAGTACCTAACTTACACACAGTTTCAAAAGTGTCATTATCATGATTATAACTAGCACACAAATATGCACCATAGTTCCCAGTACGTTTGCCTTTCCCATAAAAAGCACCAACAATAACTAAATCAAAATTGTCAACCATATCTTCAACATAATCTTTTTTCCATTTAATCCAGTTCCAACCACGAGTACCTGCTTGATAAACTGAATCTTGAGATTTTATGATAATACCCTCATAACCTTCACTTAATTTTTGTTTGAAAAATTTATTAATTTCGTCAACATCACGAGTTTCAATCTTATCTGCTAAAGTAATAACATTGTTAACTTCAACTATTTCAATTATTTTATTATTTCTTTCTTTATAACTATGGTGAATGTAAGAAACATTATCAGCTAATAATAAGTCAAACACTTTTAACTGTATTGGAACATCTTTAGCATACTTTTCAATATCATGTTTTCTTTTTCTTTGCATTAATTTCTGGAAAGGTAAAGGCTTACCATTTGGATCAACAGCAAGGATCTCACCTTCAATAACAAACTCTTTAGCTTTAATTTGAGTTTCTAAAGCTCTTATCAAATCGGGAAATTGTAAAGTAATATTATCAAGCCTACGTGAAAATAAAGTAATATTTCCCCCTTTATCTTTATGTGCTTGAACTCGTTCACCATCATACTTGGCTTCAATTGTTAAATCACTACTGATCTTATCGATAACATCTTTCAGTTCTTTTACCCTTTGACATAACATAACTTTTATTGGCCTACCTACACGAACATCAGTTTTACTAACAGCTTCTAATCCTCCACTAGTTAACTCGTCAGCAATAATTTTAAGGTCAGGACAAATGTTGTACGCTTTTTCTAAAATTTCTTTATTCTTCTTTTCACCTGTAAAAGCTATTGCCATAGCATCAAGAACAGTCATTTCACCAACACCCATACGCAAAGTACCTAATGCAATTCTTGCAACATATTTAGCTTCTTTGCCAGAAGATTTCTGCAACATTGACGCTAATAAACCAATCTTATGATCTTGTGAACCTGAACCAGAAATTATCGAAATTTTGTGCAATTTTTCATACAATTCTTTAACAGTAAGTTTGCCTAATGGAATTAAAGTCATAACTTTTTTTCCACAAAATTCTTCTGCGGTTAATCCAACATCACCAGATTCTTGAAAACTTTTCTTTACTTTAGAAGATTCTGCACCAGATGCAGTTATAATAGCTTTCAAGACTTGTTTCTCAGCCATACCTAACACTACCCCCTCATAATCAGAAGAAATTTTTCCAAGTGTAAGGTAAGCTAATATACCTAATTCTTCTTTAGGTACTGATTTAAAAAAATCAGACAAGAGTTCTCTAATTTTATTACCTGAAGAAATAATTTCAAGTTCATTGTACAAGTCTGCTAATTTACTAAAATCCATGTTATAAATGAAAAAAATTGATTTATTTAAAGGTATCTTTGATGTTTTAAGTTTAATATAAACACAAACAAACAAAAAAAGCAAGTGTAACTACTGAAACATAACTAATATTAGAAAGATTTATATATGAAACCGCTTGTAAGCTACAAAATAAAGAGATTGATAGAAAAATAGTGATCAGATAATATTTAATGGAGGAATATATTAAAAAATGGATACAAAAGCAAAAGTAGGATTAGCAGCGTTAGTTGTTGGTGGAGCAAGTGCTCTATTCGTAGCAGGTCATAGTTATGGTGATTTTTTAGATTCAATGCCAGTAGTTGGAAACACAATTGAAGTTGGAGATTCAGAATTTACTATAAAAGAATTAGATTTACCAAGAGACAGAAATACTTTAATCAAAGTTGGATCAGAATTATGTGGTTATGATTCTTCAAATTCAGGTTATATGAAATTTGAAGGATTTGATACAAGAGTTGGCCCAGATTACAGTGTAACAGCAACACCAAAGTACACAGAAGACAAGTGTTTTCAGTAAATTTTTTCTTTTTACTTTATTATTAATTTAAATTTCTTACAAAATATAAAAAACTAAAATATTGTCCCTTAAACTTAATCTTCAAACCCTAACCTTCTCAAGATAAGCTCAGGACTGAATTCTTCCAAATCTCCATACCTTTGACCCATACCTAAGTAAAGGATAGGTTTCTTAATTGTATACGCAATAGAAAGCGGTGCACCACCATCTTCGTCAATGTCAGCTTTACTTAGTATAGCGGCATCTAAATTAACAAGTTCGTTAAACTTCTCTGCTTGTTCAACACAATCATTACCAGTAATACTTTCACCTACAAAAACTTTCAAATCAGGATTTGTCACACGACAAATTTTGTCCAATTCCGCCATTAAGTTGGTATTAGAATGTAATCTTCCAGCAGTATCTATCATCACCACATTAATTTTATGTTTCTCAGCATGTTTAACTGCATCATAAGCTACAGCTGCAGCATCACTACCATAATCATGTTTAATCATCTTTATTCCAAGTTTGTTAGCATGATCTTCTAACTGTTGAATTGCTGCTGCCCGAAAAGTATCAGAAGCTGCAAATACTATAGAATTACCTTTTTCTTTTAGTAAGTGTGCTAATTTTGCAATGGAAGTAGTTTTACCAGCACCGTTGATACCAAAAAACATGATAACATAAGGTTTTCCTTCAGATTTTTTCTGTTCAATTCTGTCTAAAAGACTAAACCTTTCAATAGATAAAATTTCTTTAAGAGTATTACTTAAAACTTCTTTAATTTTAGTTGGAATATCACGAGGTAAAGGTTGATTAACAAGTTCATGTTTCAAATCTTCTTTAATTCGTTCAATAACTTTAACAGAAACATTACTTTCTAATAAAACAAGTTCAAGATCCCAAAATAAATCTTCAAATTTTTCAGAAGATATTGTTTTAGTTGTAAGTGCTTGTTTAAATTTACTAAAGAAACCTTTTTTTTCTGGAGAAATTTCTTTAACTTCTTTAGTTGTTTCTTCAATATCTTTTTCAGTTACAATATTTTCTTCTTTAGAAATTTTTTCTTTAACTTCATCAATTATTTCTTGTGAACTAGGTTTAATTATTTCAATTTTAGGTTCAGAACTATCAACTTTCTTTTCCCCAACTGAGATCTCTTGTTTTTTTACTTCTTCTTTTACTTCAGAACCACTCTTCTTTTCAGTTCTCTTTTCCTCAGCTTGTAATTCTTCTATCTCTCTTTGAATAGGAACTTCTTCTTTTTCAGATTCATGAGCAACATCTAATTCTTGTTCGATAAAATTTTGTTCGGGCTCATTTACTTTTTCTGATTTATCACTGGTAGATTTTTCTTCTGCCTCTAAAACTGGTTCTTCTTGAGATTCTTCTTTAATTAATTCTTTTAATTCTTCAGACTCTTCTGCAACCTCTTCAGTCTTTTTCGAGAATAATGAAAGACTTTTCTTCAACTTATCTTTTAATTTTCCGAACATTTTTGTTTATCTCTTAAATGATTAATTTATAATTCTTGATTTTCTAAAAAATTAATTTTATCCATTGCTTGATACCCAACAGTTTCTAAAAGTTTTTCTATTTCTTCCACTGATTGAGTAATTTTACCTTCTTGTTCTTCTAATAATTTAATTGCCCCAGGAATTGGTTTTTCCACAGTAGTATTCATACCAACATTAATTATTACATTTTCATTGTTCATTAATTTAGCTTTAACAAAAATACCATTAGATACCTGAGCAAGTATTTCTGTATCAATCTTAGTTTTTTGAATTTCTAATAAAGCACTTTTTGAAATATCAATTTCAACCAAATGTTGTTTAAGTTCTTCAACTTGATTTGATAATACTTCAATCTGTTGTTGCATCTGTTGAATTTCCATAATTTCCGCTTGTTTATCTTCTGAAACCATAATAAAAGAGAATTATATTACTTATTTTATAAAATTAACTGAATGTTTGATTATATACTGATAAAGTTTAAAGAAAAAAATAAGTGTGGGGGAAGGGATTTGAACCCCTGAACCTACTAAAGGACAGGATATCTCAAGTAATAATACTCAATTGAGTACTCAGACTTAATTTCTTAAGTCCTGCGCATTTGACCAAACTTTGCTACCCCCACATGTTTGGATCGCAGGTGCCCTAAACTTAGTAGCTACCTTGGAAAAATGCTTTCCATTTAAAAAAGTTGTTGTTTAGAAGGCATTATCAAAAAGGAATAATTTAAAATATCAAAAGAAATTATGTGGGACATGTACCAAAAATTAGCTAAAATATTCAAGACTAAAACTAAAGCAGATGAAATTTTATTGTTGCTTGATGATCAGAAAGAAGTTGTTAGGCAAGCATTTTATGAAGAAGAATTTCCAAAAATAGAAGATTTCTGTAAAAAAAATAATATTTTTGTATCAAAATCAAAGTTCAAAATATTATTTTCAGATGAAGAAAGTGGAATGTATTCTAATAAAGGAATCACAATACAAGAAAAAGATAAAAGGCATGCACCTTATTTTTATTATTTTTCTAAATCTGAAGAAAAATCTTACTTAGCTAATTATTATGAATTGATTGGAAATATCGAAGAATTTGGTAAATTGTTAGGATATCCTTCTTGTTGTATAAAATATTTTGTTAATAATTTCAGTTCAAGAAACCCTGATCCAGAGATCAAAGATTGCCATCCATTATTGAATTTATCTAAAAGAGAACAAGATGCAGTATTAATTTCACATTTCCCATGTAACAAAGAATGTGAGAAAAGTGTTAAATTAGCAAAGGAAAAAATAATAGTAATTTCTAAATATTCTCTTGAGAGAGTGAATGAACTTAAAACTAAATTAGGAATAAAATAGTTTTTGTTAAGTATATTTTAGCATATACACTAGTTGGTTTACATATCCCTCATGTTTATAAAAACAACAAAAAATCCTTAATACTTCAAGGAAATGAGGATAATAATATGAGATATGTTACACAAGTAGGAAATGAATTTTATGCGTTTAGTAGTAAAGAAGGGCCAACACAAGTGTATTTAATGAGTTTATCAGAAAATGGAAGAGGAATTAATTTTATAAATATTGGTAATGATCAAGCAAGAATATTAAGACCAAGTCTTGATAATTTAGTTAAAACAGGAAATTATTTTGAAGGAGAAAGATTAGCTCTTTCTGATTATGGGAATTTGTTAAGAATAAATAAGAATATAGAACCAATTGAAGTTGGTTGCAAGTAAACATTCTAAAGGAAAAAATAATAAAGGGAGCAGTTATAAAACTGGAATATGCAAAAAATAAGTCCAGAGAATATTAACAAAAAAACAAACCGTTCTCTTAACGAAGAACAGATCATAGATATTGATTCATTAAACCAACCAACATTTCGTGAAACTCACCCAAAAATTCACAAAACAATAATAATTAGTTCAAGTTTATTCATGGCTTTGTTAATGATATCTTTTGTGTTTGCAACATTTCCTATTGACTCTATCATTAAATCTTATTTTGAATCTAGCCCATTAGAAGGTAATGTTATTGACACAGAAGAGTTTAAAGTGTATTTTCTTAACGAAACTGAAAATGATTTACAAGAATGGTACATAGCAGAACAGAAGTATGAATTTAGTGCTTGTTTATTGGGATATAAAATTAATGAGGATTATTACATCACAAGCGCATACCAACCTGAAATGTATGAACAAACTTTTAATCATGTTAATTTTGAATCTTGTTCTCAAGAGACTAAAATTATGTTACATACTCACCCTTACAAAAGTTGTATTGCTTCAGATACAGATTTAAACACATTAAACCAAACCAGACAAAGTAATCCAGAAGTAATTATGTTAATCATGTGTGAGCCAGATAGATTTAGTGTATATTAAATTATCAAAAAATGATTAATTTAAATAAGATAATTAATTACATCATAACAACTACTTTCTTTTTCTGCCTTATTGTTAAATAAGGTCTAGTCAACTTTCTTTTCAAAGCAATGTCTTGAGTTAATACTAAAACCCCTTGTTTTGATTCTAAGATTAAATTATCATCAGTTGATAGTTCAGGTTTTTGATCTGCTAACAATTTAACTTCTTTAGATCCCATCTTCTGAGTTAGAATGCTTAAAGCTAATTTAGCGTACAGTTTATATTTCAATTTTTGTTCTACTTTAATCTTTTCTAACTCAGTAATAGTTGATTTAAGTACATATAATTGATAAGTAAAATCACAACAATATCCCACTTCGGTAAATACATCTAAGTTAAACTCTGCAACTGCCATTAAAGCGTTAGTGTCAAGGATAATCTTTTTCATATATTGAAAGAAACATAAGTTAAGTTAAAAATGTTATTGTTATTATAAAAATTAAAAAATATTAATCTCAATTCATTCTTTTAATTTCTTGACATGCTGCCACAATAAAAATTTTGGATAATACTAGCACTAACAAGAACAAAATTGCAGATGAGATCATATAATAAACATTACCTAAAGACATTGTAAAAAAGTAGATTAAATAAGAAGAACCACTAATTAACAGAATCATAAACAAGAAAAAAGGGATAATATAAAGTATTTTCTTTATTGCAATTTCAAAAAAGTTAGTGAAAAATTTATTCCATTTCACCACAGTTATTTGAGTAAAAAATACCAATAACAAATAATTCAAAAAGAAAAAGAACCCAATTAATCCTTGGACCGTATAATTAAACACAGTTTCACTAACATTCAAAGCAAACATTACAATAAGATAAGAAAAAATAGACGAAGGGATTATTATTATGAATATAGATACAAAATATTTTAACCAAGATTTTAAAATTGATTTTAGTTTAAATTTAAAGGAGGTTTCTTTTTTCCAACCTTGACTTAACATAAATATACTTCCGATCCAAAGTAACGGATTAAGTATTAAATAAATCGCCAATAGATAAATAGATAATTGAAAAACATTTTTCATCATAGATTTATAAGCTGAATATATGGACGCATATTCAGTAACCAGTGGTTCTAAAGAGTCTAAACTTTGATCTGTAACATCTATATTATTTAGGGGTTCAGTGATTTTAGTTAAATCTTCAAAAATTTCTAATTGATAATGAACAATAGAATATGATGAGCCAACTAAAATACTTAATTGTAAAATTAATAGTATCAAAAACAATAATTTTCTCTTTTTGATTGCTAAGAAAATTTTCTTAAATATCCTTGAACTGATTTCTATCAACCTCATATTTCATTAAGTTCATACTAGGAGTATAAAAAAATATCGGAAATGTAAAGGTAAAAATGATTGAAAATTAACATAAATCAGATTTATGTTTATTATAGCTTACGCTAACCTAAACCCTATTAATGTTAGAAAATAGTAAAATAATTTTTAATCATTACAAACTTATGCATACATGCTTCGCTTGTAAAGACGATAATTACCCTTCATGACCCCTCCAGATGCAAAAGGACTAATTCTAATTTTAACAATTTTCCCTTCTTTTGTTGTTAATTCAAAAAAGGTTTTGTTTTCCAACCTGGCTTGAGCAATTAATCCAATCAGTTCACATTCATTAATAGGAAATGAATCTAGCCCCATCATTTCTTTAATATTCATTACACTTAAAAATCTAATAAAATTAGATTAATCCTCTTCTTTTTGGACCAGACTTGTTAATGTATTTATTACTTAAATCCCTACTTAAGGAGATATCGCCAAAATACCAAGAATATGGATCACCCATTTCTCCTTCTGCCTCTTTAAGTTTCCGGCCAAGCCGAATCTGTTCCAAGAGGATGAAATCATCTTTATCCTCAAACTGTTTCATTTTAAACCACCCCATTAATTTACATAACATTTAAATATATATACCTTCCCCTAATTAAATATATCCCCATATGTATAGCATATGCTAAAAGGGGTTAAATTGCGGGGAAAAAATGGAATATAGAAAATTAATATCTTTTGGTAAAAGTAGTTTTGTTGTCTCTATACCAAAACCATGGATTACAAAACAAAAATTGAAGAAAGGAGACGTATTGTACTTCCAAGATCAAGGTCCAAACTTGATTTTAATGCCAAAAATAAATGAAGAAAATGAAGATAAAAGTATTACAATTAATGTTGATGGAAAAACTGCAAGACAGATCCAAAGAGAATTAATTCCTGCGTACATGAACAATTTTAAGGTAATTACTTTTGTTGGTAAAGAAATTAAAAACAAAGCTAAAGATATAGAACCAATTGTTCAGAACTTAATAGCTTTAGAAATCATGGAACAAACTTCTAGTAGAATTGTTGCTAAAGATTTTCTTAATTTCAAAGATTTATCATTAAATAACCTTGTTAGAAAAATGGACATAATAACAAGATCAATGATTGAAGATTGCGTAAATATGTTTAATGAAGATTCTTATGAAAATATTAATCACAGAGACAGAGATGTTAACCGAATCAGTTATTTAGTATTTAGAATAATTAATTATGGTCTTGAAAATCAAGCTTATAGTTCAAAACATTTCAAAATGGATGCAAGAGATTTATTCCAATATTATTTATTAACTTACCATGTTGAAGCATTAGCTGATGATGTTAGAAGGGTTGCAAGATTTATGAAACAAGTTGACCTTGACAAAAATGAAAAGAAAGAATTAGTTCAGTTAATTAAAGATGGCCAAGAGAATTATCTTAAAACAATGAAAGCATTCCATAATAAGGATTTCAGTTTAGCTCATCAGATAGCTGAACAGAAAAAAGAGATCATAAATAGGTCTGAAATCCTTTTTGAGAAGATAAGAGATATAAAAGGTTCAGGCGAGTTAATCAATCACCTAAAAAGAATGATTGTAAATATCCACAAAATGGCAAGAATTATCCACTATAGGATCTGACCACTTTGAGATAGTAAAAGAGAGTAAGATTTATATAGTATATACCTTTTTAGAGTCCTAGAGGGTTTAACTTGACAGACAGTAGACTTGAAGGGATTATTGAACTATTAAATCAAAATTTAGATAATAGGAACTTAGAACAGAGACAAGAATATTTAAAAGAAGTTCATAGACAGATTATTTATTGGACTGAAGAAGGAGTTCAAGAAGGGCCATTTTATGATTATTTGATTTCTGGAACAAGAAGTAATAGAGGTTTGATCTTTAATATTAAAGAGTTATATGAACAAAATAAAATGCAAACAGAAATTGAAGAATTAAATTCTGCATACCCTAGTCAAGACCAAGATGTTAGTTAATTTATTAATATAAAACATTAGCAATTAAATTAATTTAATAAAGTGATATGATTAAAATCAGATTACTGCATTAATGATAGCAATAATAACTTAATATAAATCCAATAAAATGCACCAAGATACTAAACAAACACAAGTATTTCCTTTCAACTTAGATCAGATTAAAAATATTGAATATGAAACTGTGTTAGGGGCAAAGATCAAAAATTTACATTTTGATGAAATTATTGAACAACACAATTCTACAATTGGAAAAATAACTTTAGATTTGAAAGACCCGTCAGGAGTAGAATACCAATCAAAAAAGTTCTTTAAAAAACCTAAAATCCGGCCTGAAAGATCAGATAATGCAATTTTAAGTCATGAAAATGAAGCGTGGGTACTTGAAAAATTATCTGAAGTAAAAGGATTAGAAGATTATGTTCCAGAACTAGAATTTAGGTATACTGATAGATCTTCAGGAGACATGTTTATCATAATGGAGCTCCTAAAAGGACAATCAAAACAAGAATCATTGGGAGAATTATTTACAAACATTCAAAAAGAAGAAAATTTTACCAAAAAATATCTTTTAGAAAAAGCAAGAGTAATGCAGGTAAGAAATAACATTATAGACATTGCAAATTTTAATGGGTTAGTTAGAGACCATTTTTGTAGTTCTGATGCAAATAATCGAAGCAGGCAAGAATTAATTGATTATCTTGGTAAACCAAAGGATGCTTATAGAGTTAGAAATATTAAACAGAAAGATAGATTACTTAAACATTTATTGAGAATAATTCATTTTGATAATTTTGGAGGATTACAAGGAAAAAAGTTTGAATCCAATCCAGAACATAAAGACACACATTTAAATCAAGTTATGAAGAAATTTAAAATTGATTTATTACAAGATTTGAATGAATATATTGATTTAAAATATAGTGCTCTTTCACTTAACAAATACAAAGGCACAAGATCCAGAATAAGATTACAACAAGGCGATTGTAGAATTCAACACATTTTTGATAAAACATTTTGTGACTATGAAGATTTCGGTAGTTGGGAATGGTACCATGACATAGCAACTTTCACCTGTTCTGACTTATCAAAATTACCAATTGAAGAGATTCCTTTGACAGTTTCATTATACTTAATTGCTGAAAGTATCAGGGGTGATGAAAGTAGAAAAGTTACTAAAAAAGAATTAAGGGAACTATTAAAAGAAACTTCTAATCTAGAAAGAATTAAAAAAACAACTGGACAAGATTTAATCAGATTAATAAATAAAATTGGCCTTGAAACAACTGACGCAAATGATTTAACACTGGGTTATGTTGCAGGAGTTATTGAAAACAGAATCATAACTAATGGGGCTAAGAAAAAATCAAGTTCAGAAGAATTAAAATTGTTCTACCCTTACCACGACATGCCAAGATATCAATTATACCAAACAGATTTAAACGAGATAAGTGAATTGTTCAATGCATTAACTGAAGGAGTGTTAGTTATCCCATTAGATTATTGTTCTTCCCCTAGAAAAGCTAGAAATATGTTTTACAGATTAGGAAGCATTTTACAAAAAACAGAATTAATTGATATCCCTAACTTAAATAATTTAAGAAAGGAAAGATCTGGTTATTCATTTTTTATAACACCACCACCAAATCAAAATGAGAAAATAAAAAGTAAGTAAATTGATAGAAAATAGAGAGATAAATAAAATAATGTTAGTTGATTTACATACACATACCTCATGTTCAGATGGTTTACTTAGTGAGAGATTATTAGTAAAATATGCTAGATTTAATAATGTTAAATTCTTATCAATAACTGACCACAATTATTTTTCTTACAGAGAGGAATTAGTTCAGTATGCAAAAAGATTAGGGATCAGATTAATCCCAGGAGTAGAGTATAGTACAAAAGAAAATTTGCACAAAGCACACATTTTAGGGTATGGAATTGAAGAATTACACCCAAGATTAAATGAATATTCGTTTGAATATAAAGAACAAAAAACTGCCCAAACAAGAGAAATGTGTTTAAGAAGTGTCGATGAACCTTTAATAATTGGCCAAGATAGAAAAATTGAAGTCCCCATTGAGTTATTAGGGGAGGGTAAAGAAAATAAATTTGTTTATTCGTGGAGCGAATTTTTTCATATTATGCCAGAAATTTATCGAAAGATTAAAAGAGAAAATGACCCTAGTATGGATGAAGAAGATGCTGCAGGTTTAATGGTGGGATCAATTAAATCTTATAAAAAATTTAAAGATACATTTGTTAATTTAAGAAAAGGAGAAAGGTTATGGAGAAGTTCTATTAAAATAGATTATATCTCAACTAAAGAAGTAATACAATGTATTCTTGAAAGTGGGGGGATACCAGTTTTAGCACACCCTAAAGAACATAAATTTTATGAACCAGGCATTAAGGAATTACAAAATTCAGGACTTCAAGGTTTAGAAGTATTTACTCAAAAAAATCGTGATAGATATGATTATTATTTAGATATTGCCAATAGATTAAACTTAGCCATTAGTGGTGGGACAGATTTCCATTACCCTAGTTTAAGAAATAGAATGGGACAAATTTTAAAGAGAGATGTGATCTCACCTTTCCCAGAAGAAGAACAATATTTGCCAATTAAAAGAGAAATGATTACTGTACTCAGTAAATTAATATAATTTATGATTATCAAAAAAGTTCTAAATCAAACTTATTAATTATAACAAAAAAAGTTATTCGTCAACCTAGATATAGGAAATATTATCAAAATTTTTTGTAATTAAAAATCACCTGGGCGGAATGTTATATCCTTTAAGGCAATAATTACTATTTTCTTAGAAAGTGTTCATCAATATGCTACCTGCAAATGCATTAAACAGTATCATCACCACACCAGCAATAAAACAGTAAAGTAAAGTGCCATTAATCAAAGCTTTTCCTAAAGAATATCTTTCTGCTAATTTATCAGAACCATTTTCAATCCCATTAGCAAGAACAGTTAAAATGTACGCTAATTGAACAATGTAAACACCAACAATAATTTGGAAATGAAAAGTAGGAATCCCAATACCAAAAATAGTTAACATGCCACTATATCCAGCTGATGCACCATCAGACGCAAATTCTGTTAATTGCGCACTTAATTTAGTGAGCACAGTAGAGATCATTGAAGTTATCCCAACCACAATACCGGCGATTGCAGGAGTTAAAAAAGCAACCTGAGCTTTCATAGATCCAATAATCTCACCCATCAGATCTTTCAACCTTTCTTCAACACGATGAATTTCTTTAATATACCTTGACATTGAAAGTAAAGCTTCAGCAGCCGCCATAGGACCTTTCTTACTACTTTCTATCAAAACTTTCATTGAAGATTCAATTACTTTAGAAGGAAACTGAACTACTGCACCAACTTTAGAATTAAATAATGCTTCTTCTAAACCCATACCCAACCTAGTGATATTATGTGATGCTAATGAAAAAAAGTCTCCTGAAGTAGTACCTTTCATTGCTTCTGAAACCTTACCAAAAGCTATCTCTGCTGGCAAACCATCGCCTAACCTATTACCTAACTGAAATAATGCAGAGGAAAATTCATCTTCTAATTTGTTTGTGTTTTGACGTATTTTAATTACATTCTTTGACCTTAATGAGAAATAAAGTCCTAAAGAAACTCCCAACCCTGATACCACAACCAAAGATAATAATGATGCGCCAATACCATAAGGACCAACTTTTATATCATCTTCACAAGTAGCATATTCTGGAGGACACACATAACCCAACATTTGGTAATTCCCGTCTTCATCTTGAATTTCAAAAGCAGGATTTAAAGTATGAAATATTATCGGGCTGAAACCAATAAGCATGGTAACTGCTAACATAGTTAAAGCAAAAAACATTGGATTAATAGCAATTTGAAAAGTTTTAGTGATAGGAATTAAAACATTTTGATATTTTTTCACACCTTTATTATGTTTAGCAATATCTTCATGACCATAACCAGCAGGACGTTTAGATAAAATCACCCTACCTAAATAATACACACCAATAGGTAAACTAACATTATACAACATAGATATGTATATTGCCATTCTTATTGCAGAACTTTCTGGGCCGCTCATGAAACTTACCACTAAAGGTAAAATAACTAACCCTAAAATAGGTAAAATAATACCAAGCATGTTTAACATAGTCATTGGAGATTTTAAACTGTGTGCATACTGTAACATATTTTCATAAGTTCCATCTAAAATAACATCTAAAGATTTGTCAAGTAACGATAATCTTCGATCCTCAGAAGGTTCAAGTAAAGATGCTTCAATTAAATGGAAAGCTTCCACAAAATCTTTGTTCCATTCTTTCCAAGTTTGTAAATAAGAATCTGCAGATTCACGAATGTTTGGATACCTTTCAGTTTCAGTATCCCATAAAATTTTTCTAAAATCTAAAGATAATGGGGGATTAAGATGAGAACCTGCAAATTCAATTGCACGTTCTAAGTTAGAAGTGTGACGCATGTAAGTAACTAAATAAAATACACTTTGAACCATTTGATTACTAGCTTTCATTCGCCAAGAATTAGCCATAAATTCAGGAACTTTTTGTAATGCAAATACCATTAAAAAACCGGCCACTAAAAAAAACATTACAAAAAACATCATGTTAAATATTGCAAATGAAATGAATGATCCTAAAAAAACTATTGCCAAAGGTAATAACATTGATAATGCAATAACTCCCGAAGGTGTGGTGTTAAGGTGACATATGTCTAAATGTTTTTGAAGTTTATCCTTTTGTTTTTGAGGTAATTTTAATTTAAGTATATTCTGAGAAAAATTACAAGCTTTTTCGTATAAAGAATAATGCCCAGGATAAAGTTCTTTCTTAAAATCAGTATATTCTACAGAAGTGATTTTTGAAGAAGGATTTGTAGGGTTAGCTGCCTGATCACCAAACTCAGATTTAATACGTTCTTTATATTTTACAATAAGGTCTTCATACTCTTGATCAGCCATCTATCTACCTGTTTATATTTTATATTATTAGGGTAAAGAGTTGGAGTTTAAAAAGGTTATAGTTTTTTAGAGATCAAAAATAGGTCCTAAATCTGGCCATTTTACAATGATTTCTTCAAAGTCAGATTGAGAATAAGATTTTTTTTTCTTACTAACTTTTTTAAATAAAAAATTTTTTAGAACAGAAGAATCTGTTTCTAGAAATACACCCCAATCTTCACCCATCTGATTGAGAATGTAATCTAAATTTGACTTATCAGTGTTATAATTTTCATTATGAATCATTTCACCAACAGCACTTACAACAGGAATTATCCTTTCTACTGGAAAACAAGGATTTAGTAAGTAACCTGAAATATTTTTTAAAAGTTTTTTATTTCTATTTGGTGGACTTAAAACTAGTCTACTTGGTTTACTTGTATCTGAAGCCATCCAATTATCCCATATGATTATTCCCCTATTTTCAAAAATAGGCAAATCTTTAAGTTCAATTGAACGATTCCAAGTTTTTATTCCTGTTAAAATAAAAGAGATCTCTGGAGGCATATTTTGATCTAATGATGCCAAATAATTTTCTAACTCTTCTTTTTCTCCTTTATATTTACCCGGACAGAAACCAATGATGTTACAATTATGTTTTACATACAGTTCTGTCGCTAATTCAGCTTGATATTTCATCTGATCCATTCTCGCACCACCTGCAACATCATCAAAAAGTAAAGTAAATCCATCAACACCTAAATTTAGAAGATGATCAATGGTAGGTTGCAAAGAATTCTTTTTCCAACGATTATATCTTCCAGGAGCTAAACCCCAATAAAAATTAACATTATTGGATTTCGCTTTATCAAAAGTATAACCCCATTTTTCAGAATCTCCAATTAGTTCAATTGAATAAGCTCTTTCATAATTTCTACCACGTAAAAGTTTAGGATCATAAACATAAGTGTTCAAACCTTTAAAACTCATAAATTCTAATAACTTAATTCTTTTATTATGATTGAATTCTTTATATTGGCCATTAATTTGATCTTTAATTTTCCAATAAAAACCTTCAACAATACCATGATATTTCATAATACTTGAAAAATACTTGAATATTAAAAAATTTAGTATAAGTTTATGATACAAATATGTGAAAATTAAGGTACCTTACTTATTAAGATAGATCAAACTTAAAATCATACAAACTAAAAACGTTAAAGGAGCTACTAAAAGAGAAATTATAAAAGAAATGGCATGAAGTATTTCAAAAAATTGAGACAAAAAAGTGATATTCTCAGACAAAATTGCCATTGCATAGAAAAAGTTGTGTAGTAAAGTAAATACTAAAGGTGCAATTGTTGAAATCCCTGTTAAAGTTAGAAATAATTTTAACCTTCTACTAACCTTATTACTTGGAATTACTTTTCTAGCTAAGAATATAAGAACTATTCCTAAAATCAGGAATAATAATCCGAGAAAAGCAACTACTAAGAATAATGATCTGGTAAGATCAGAAATAAATATGAAATAATTAATTATTAACGTGAATATGATTGCTTGAGTGTAAAGGATTATTTTAACATAAGATTTTGTTGGCAAATCGTTCATTTTTAAGTTAATGATTACTTAGTTTAAATTTTTTACTAAAATCATTTATAAAAATATATTTCTCAGCACAATAAACAATTTAAGTTAAACATACTTCAATAAACATAAGATGACTAATGATAAATTTGAAAAATATGAAAATTTAATTTCTGGCCAGGAAAATCTTGAAGAAAAAGCATTAATTATTTCTGAAATTGATGATCTTCTTGAACCCTACAAAAAACAAATGTTTGTCCAATTAGAATTTAATGAAAAGAGTCAAAGGGAACAAATTGCTTTTGGAATTACTGATGAAGGAGATGAATTCAGTGGAATGAGGTTGTATAGTTATGGAGTAAAGATTGCCATAGGAGTATATCAAGAAATGAAATATTCTGGAAAAAAGTTCGATATTACAAATAAAGAAGTAAAACTAGAAACAGGTTTTATGGATTCATTAAGTAAACCATTTTGGATGGAAAAATTGCCAATTTATTCCCAATTAATTCAAAAAGATGATAGTTTATTAGTTTGGAATAAAAATTTACCTGTTTTTTATACTAATAAATCTGAGTTTGATGAGTCAAAACATTCATTTACACCAGGCAGAGTGTATGCACCTCATTCATTACCAAGTAATGGATTAGATTCTGTTGCAATTGTATTAGGAACTGGCGTAATTGCAAAAATGTTTGGTTTAGAAAAAAGTGAAGGAATAAACAATACTGAAACTCTTTTTCAAGCAATTCTGGTTCAAAATGGAATTGATGCTAGTTTAATTACTGAAGTAATAAAAGAAGATTACAAACTTAAAGGAAATTTATACGAACCAGTTAGAGAATTAGTTGAAAAAATTCCAAAAAAATTTTTCAGAGAAAGTATATTTGCTTATGATATTGAAAAGCCAGAAGGATATAATATGACCTGGAAAGAAAGAACTAAATTAGGAAGATAAAAATTATACTTTACCTCTCATATAAAAAAATCCGCCAACTGTAGTCATAATAAGCAATATCATTGCATAATCTGAAAATTCTGGGGCTGGACTCCCCCCACCTTGTGCGGAGACATTGTTTACTACAGCATTCTCAGAACCGTCCATGACATAATCAGAACCCTCTGCCCCATCAGCATAATTTCCACCACGAGCAAAATAATTTCCAACATTTGGAGAATCACCTGCCACTGGATGTTCATCAGTTTCTTCATAAATTAAAATCCACCCATCAAAACCATTTTCAAAATAGATATAATAATCACTTGCTCCTGCTTCTTTAATCCAATAATTATGAGAATTAGTATTTTCACCGACATAAGTGTAAAGGCCATTAGCGTTGGAATAATCTTCCATGTGAGTTATACCTGTTACGTTTAAATCTGCTATTGCAAATACCGAAAATGATAAAAGTATTACCATTAAAACAAATAAAATTATTTTTTTCAACATCTTTTAAATTAAACAATTTGTTTTCATTAATAAATGTTTTTATTACTTGCGAAAAGAATATAATCTGAATTAGATTTAATTATAGAAATGAACAATAAAATTAAAATACTATATACTAATTGGAAAGGAGAAACTAAAATCAGAAAAATTATCCCTAAAGAGGTAGTTTTTATTTCAAATGAATGGCATAAAGAAAAACAGTGGTGTTTAATAGCATTAGATTTAGATAAACAAGCAGAAAGAACGTTTGCATGTAAAGATATTAAATCTTGGTTTTTAAAGTAAATTAATTGAAAAAAAGGGAAAAATGAATAAATATTTGAAAAAAATATTGTTAGGTTTTATTATTTGGGTAATTCCATTTGTAACTAGCTTTTTTGTATGGGATGTAGCAGCAAATGAACCTACAATCAGTATAGCTTGGTTTAATTCATTAATGGTTTTTACTTGGTCAATAGGTTTTGCAATTGCAGCATTTTTGTATTTTAAAGATATTAAAGTAAATAAATTTTCAGAAGGTTGGAAAACAGGTTTAATTTGGTATATTGAATTATTATTGTTAGACCTTTTATTTTTAGTTGGATTGTTTGGAATGTCTTTAGGAGATTATTATCCTATGCTTTTAACTTACTTAAATGTGATAGTTATAAGTTCTGCAATTGGGTATATTAAGAAGTAATTTTATTTTTTATATTTTTTCATCCAATAAGTAGTTTCTTCCTTCGTGGCATTTCTAATTAGGTGCGTAAATTCTTTTACTTTTATTTTTTCAATTTTAACAGGTTTTACTGCAACTAAGGAAATAAATTGGCGTTTATCAATTTGAGTTTGTTTAAACGTTTCAACAGGTACATGATACACATAGATATATTCCTGTTTTGGAAATCCCCCATAAATTCTTGCATTTAATTTGTCCCCAATATACTCATCGATACTACCACCAGTAACACCTTCACAACCAAGAATACCCATAACAATTGCTAAATCTTTCCGATCCGTAGCATATACACCAAACTGATTATTTTCAGATCTTTCTTCAGAATCATCTCCTTGTGAGGGATTTAGTTTATCTCCAATTAATTTATGTGGACTTCCATGAAAAAGTACTTTTAATTTCCCCATAATAAATTAAAAGATTAAAACATATATAAATTTTCTTAACATGACAATTAAAAGAAAATTTATTTTGGTATGTGTTTAATTACCTGCAAGATTGTTTGTTCTAATTTTTTAGGTTCATCAGTCCCAATCCGATATATTTTGTTGTTTTTCATCCTGATTTCAACTGCATCAAAACCGGAGACATTGTAAATTGACATATAAGGCCAAAACCAAGTCCTTATACCCCACCCATAATACCAATGATTCTTTACAACTCTTGCTGAGATTATTTCTTTTAATATAAAACGTTTTTTATATATCCCATAACCAAATTTAATTTGAAGATGATTTTCATCAACCATCACATTAAGTGATGAAAAAGAAACTAAAATAAAAAGAATAAAAAACATAAAAATAAGAATTAAAGGATTAAAATTATTTTTATACAAAATAACCCAAAAAAGTACACTTGTGGCAAATAAGGTAAAAATGATTAAATGTCCTATTTGGGTATGTTTGTAATTCATATCTTTAAGTTGACTTCACAGCATTATAAACTTTATTATTTCAAAAGGTGGAATTTCTAAATCATCGTCATACGTTTTTTCTGTATGAAAAAAAAAGGATCAGTTATTTTTTAGCAACGTATTTCATCCATAATTTTTTAAAAAATGGTAAAGATAAAGTTGAAAGCATGAATCCAGTTGTTGGAACAATAGAATTTATGAAAGGTTTTGGTAGTTGGGCAATATAAAAAAAAAGTACAATTGTTGCATAAGTTAATATTGCAATAATTATTTTCCTAGACCAACTTGTTTCCCAAGCTTTATCATATTCTACTTTACTATTTCTTTGTTCAATTGCAATAAGTCTTTTTTCGATACCAACCATATTTATTTAAATATAAATTAGGGTTTATTAAATTTTCTCTTAAGTGGCTTTAAAAAAAATAAGTATAACATTAAGACCCCATTAGTTTCGTTTTCTGCTACGAAGTCCGGAAAACTTGCGTTCACAGAGTTGTGTTTAAGCTCATATCAATCTGAAACGTAGCCGAGACATACTATCCAAAGAACAAAGGAAAGTTCAGGAATAAAGTATTGAAACAGAAAAACCCATAAAGTTTAAATGACATCAAAGATTAATGGTAATACAATGAAGACAATAACTGCATTCAATAGGGATGATTTTAGAAGGTGGTTGGCAAAGAATCATGATAAAGAAGATAAGGTTTCTGTTGTAGTTTACAAAAAACATACCGGGAAGTCATCTCCATCTCACAGAGAATTGATGGAAGAGGCAATTTGTTTTGGTTGGATTGATACAATACTCAAGAGATTAGATGAAGAAAGATATATAAGAACATTTTCTAGAAGGAATAAAAATAGTAAGTGGAGTGATAATACCCTGATGTATGGTAAACAATTGATTAAAGAAAAAAAAATGACTGCTATTGGATTAAAGTTTTACAAAGAAGGATTAAAAAAGCCAACACATGATTTTGGCATACCAAAAAACCCTGATATGCCTATTGAGTTAAAGAAAGCATTGAATAAAAATAAAAAAGCTAAAGATAATTTTGAAAAGTACTCTGTTTCTCTCAAAAAGGTGTTTTATAGATGGATTTTACGTGGGAAACGTGAAGAAACCAGAGCTAAGAGGATTAAGTTAACAGTTGAGAAAGCAAAAATTGGCAATAAGGATGTTTTTGGAACACAAAAAAAAAATGTTTAATTTACCCTCTTTTTGTTTCTTTTTTCTAAAAAGAAAATGGTGAAAATTTAATTGAAACTAACATCAGGATTATGAGAAGTTCGCGAAGCGAATTTGGGAAAATTCAGCAGGAATTTTCCTCATAATCCTTGTTATACGTTTTTTCTGCAAGAAAAAATCGCGAAGTGAAACGGAGCGACAGTATGACGCAAGGGGCACATTACATTCGTTTAAAATATTCAGATGAAACCCATTTACCAAAATTGTTAAGAATTGAGGTCGCACTCTTTCTATCTGGCGATTTACTTTCAGCCATTTTCAAAACAGCATTTATTTGTTGCTTTTTTTCAGGAAAATATTTAGTGAAAATTTTTGTCATTTCATCAAGATCAGTAGTCCAGTAATTTTCATCTTCCATCACGATGGAAAATGCAGTTCTGATAATCTTTTTCATTATTGATTTTATTTGAAGTTTAGCTTCTTCAGAATTTGCAGATTTTATTTTCTTTTTTGCTTCTGCAATATTTTTATCGACATCTGAATGCAAATTTCTGGCTAACTTTTTTGTTGGGCTAAACTTCATCTCTTTTTGAAAAAGATTATCTCCAAAAATTTTCACGCTTAGAATTGTGAGAAAAAATCTCCAACCGAATGCTTCTTTACCTCGTAAAACTTCATTTTTGTAAGTGATAGCAAAACCAACTTCCCTGAATACTTTTTGATATTTTTCCGAAAGTGAAGTTTCTAAATCTTTTAATTGAGCTTTCAATTTTGTGCTTGGTTTTGCTTTTAGAACTACCACTATATCTAAATCAGAGGTTGGAGATTTTGCTTTTCCTGTAGCAACACTCCCATATAAATAAATGCTGTGGATTTTATCAGAAAATTTCAGCAATTCTGATTTTACATCTTTAACAATCGGATTATATTTTACTGAAACTTTTTTTAGTGCGACCTCTTTTTTAATGTAAATGGGTTTCATATTTTAAAAATAAACTTTGAAATATATAAATGTGCTCCTGAGTAATATTGCGTATAACATCGCGATTAAGAGAAGTGCGAACGTAGTGAGCATTTGGGGAAATTTTCTGCAAGAAAATTTACCTCTTAATCGATGTTAAATACTTCCGATAGGAACGAGGAATAGTCTGCAAGACGGTTTTTTGCGAAGCAAAAAAATTCCGAAGAGTAAATTTGGAGCCCCGTTACAATCTTTCCTTTGATTGCAATAGATCTTTAATCCTGGATTCATCCCAACCAATATATTCTAATCCATAATATTTTGAGAGAAATTCTTTTTTCAAACCTATTGGACCATATCCATTAAAATCATCTTCATTTTTTATTCCTTTTTCTTCTAAAATAAAATATCTCCATGCTTCCATATGTGCCCTTCTGGTGTTTGAATCAATTCCATCTGAAATTGGAAGATTTGAAGGAGTGTTATATCTAAATAATCCATTATGATAAAATACTTCATGATTACCATCAAGTGTATCAATAGAAAAATCCAGATCTTCATCTGAAGGAAAACTCGCTAATTCATCATATCCAGGATGTGAATGCATTTCAGCTTTGTATACTCCTGAATTTTTTATTGCATGTAAAACCTTTGGTAAGGAATCATGAATTCCTCTCAGATTAACATACCAAGAAGAATCGATTAATAATATATCTGTTTCTAAATTTCCTTTAGAAATTGGTAGTCTTTGTAAAGTTTGAAAATCTGATTCGTAAGGGGGTTTTTCCAACAGATAAGCACCCTCGGGTAAATCTTGATTTTCAACATATTCTTCTAAGGATCTGATTGTGGGAAAAATAGAGGGCAATTCTTTTAGATTTCCAACTACTGCTTGCTCTAATTCTTGCCAACTGCAACCTCCTCGCAAATGTTGCAAGAAAGGAACATCTTCAAATCTTTCATATAATGATTTACTAGCCACGTTATTACTTATAAGGAGTAAATAAGTATATAAATCTATCGGTTTTGAAGCATTAATTCTCTTCAAGGGGCTCCAAATTTATTGTATTTAACATCAGGATTATGAGAAGTTCGCGAAGCGAATTTGGGTAAAATCCTGCAAGGATTTTCCTCATAATCCTTGTTATACGTTTTTTCTGCAAGAAAAAATCGCGGAGTGAAACGGAGCGACAGTATGACGCAGGAGCCAGCCCGTTATTTTCTAACTCTTACAATTACACCATTGTTAGCTTTTTGTAATTCTTTTGTAGAAATTTTTACAAGCGAATTTTCAGAACCGCCACCAGTGTAAACAATATCTTTTTCGATAACTCTTTGATCAATAAGAAATTTTGCATCATAACCAAATGAGGGGGTTCCACCACAAGGATATCCTGTTTTCTGCAAAATTTCATCAGGTGTGGCGGTTCGTGGTCTTTCAATATTCAAGGCTTTACTAACTCGTGAAGTGCTTGCTCTATCTTCACCCTTGACAATAGCAACAATAAGATTTCCATTCGAATCAATCATGCAAATATTTTTTACAAAATCATCAGTATTTGCATTTACAGCTTTAGACGCATCTTCAACAGAATGACATGATTGATTGAAACTAAGATGTTCGCCTTGAATATTATTTTCTTGTAAAAATTTCTTTAATCTTTCTTCGTATTGATTCATAGTATAAAAGAATTACAAATGTTATTTAAATGTGTTGTGTAGGGCTGGCTCCGAGTAATATTGCGTATAACATCGCGACTAAATGAAGTTTCTGAGCAAAGCAAAGAAATTTGGGAGAGCGAAGTGCAACGAGTGAACCATTTAGTCGCTGTTCTATACCCCGAAACAGAATGAGTGAGTGAAACGAACATCATGAATTGAGAATGCAATGTGGTCAAGCGTTAGCGAAGAAGTTTTCTCGTAAATAAATGTGAACGAAGTGAACCAAAAATAAGTTTTTTAAAGACGAGAAAATTGTATGGAACTGTTTCTAGGCGAAGGTTGGAAACAGTTAGGTGAAAGGTCACAAGGGCTAATTCGAGAAAATCTTGTCAGTAGGGAGATTTTCCACCTGAAACAAACCCCCCCACTTACCCACTGGTCAAGTATACAGATTATTTATAAGTAAAAGCCCCACATAACTACCTTCTGTAAAAAGGAGGTAGAAAAAATGTTTAAAACTTTAATTGAAGAATGTCAACTAAGAAATTATTCTAAAAGAACTAGTGAATCTTACCTTTACTTTAACAAAAAATTCATCAAATTCTGTAACAAAAAAACTCAAGAAGTTAATTATAAAGATATAAGATCATTCTTACTACACTTAATTTCAAGAGGATATTCAAGTTCATACGTAAATCTTGCTCACAACTCAATTAATTTTTATTACACACAAATATGTAAAAGAAAGTTTGAAAAAATAAGTTTTCAAAAAAGAGAACAAAAAATTAAAGAAATCTTAAGTAAAGAAGAAATTGTTAAACTGATAGAAGTTACAGATAATATTAAACATAAATTAATCATATCATTACTATATTCTAGCGGAATCAGAATCAGTGAATTAATCAAAATAAAATTGAATGATATTGACCTAAAAAATAAAACATTATTAGTTAAACAAGGTAAAGGTAAAAAAGATCGTTACACGATTATTTCACAAAAAAATGTCACAGAGATTATAAATTATATTAGCAAAAAAAGACATACAAAAAACCAATATTTGTTTGATTCAAAACAAGGACATATTACTTCAAGAACAGTACAAGAAATTTTAAAGATAGCTTCCAAAAAAGCTAAAATAGTAAAACAAGTAACACCACACAGGTTAAGGCACAGTTTTGCCACACACCTTAAACAAAATAATACTAACATTTTTGATATTCAAAGGTTATTAGGACACAAAGATGTAAGAACTACCAAAGGATACATTAACAATAATCAAAACGATTGGACCAAACTAATTAGAAGCCCCAGAGATTATTAAAAATAATCATTCACCTTTCATTTTTCTGACTTCTTTCCTTAACCATTCCTTATACTCAAACAAGATTCTTTTAGAATCTAACCGACCATACTCTTCACGAATTTTACCAGAGATGATATGAAGTTTATCATTAGCTTTAATTACAAAATCTGCTTCTAACAAATCACCATTACCAGTTTTAGTATAAGCTTCTACTATTGCTTCTTTACAATCCCCCCTTAACAAAATATTTTCCCAAACAGAATTCCAATCACCTGCAAAATCTTTAATATTACCAGCAATACGTTTCAAAATTTCCGAATTACCGTTCATTAAATCTTTAGTAACTTCTAACTCATCAGTCTGAGGATTGTACACCATCAAATCAACAAACGCACCTTCAGATAAAGGATCATTTTCCCAAGTTTTTCTTACTTCGGTAACCCTTAACACCCTTTTCAATTTATGTAAACCTGAAGCAGACCTGACAGGATTAGCGATCACAATAATATCAGTTGCTTTAAATGAAGTTTTCGGAACCCCAATATCATTAACTACTCTATCATATACACCATAAGGTGAGGCTGCGTGGATTGTACCCGCTACAACGTTAGCTGCTGCACCTACCCTCATTGCTTCATAAAGTGAAATCGCTTCCTTACTTCTAACTTCACCAACAAACAAGGCCGAATCTCCCAAACGTAATGTCGACCTGATGCCAGTAGATGCGTCAACTTCAGAACCTTTCTGTAAAGATAAAGCAGAACCAACTTTCAAAGATTCAATATTATAACCTAACTTTCGGAGTGAATCACATGGTAATTCAAGAGTGTCTTCAATAGTAATAATTCTGTACCTTCGCATGATTTCTACCAATACACTCCCCAATAAACTACTTTTACCAGAACTTCTAGTACCTGCAATAAGTAAAGTTACATTTCCATCTATTAAAAAACTTAACAGACCAGCTGCAACTTTGTTCATCATCTTAAATTTAGGTATCATATATAATGGGAATGTCCAAGGATGGTCCCGGTGTCTTCTGAACGAAAAACCTAACCCAAAAGGGTCTAATGGTGCAGTAACTGCTGAAACTCTTGCAGTAAAGGTAGAAGTAGAAATTTCCGTATCAAGGATAGGATTAGCTTCATCTAACGGTCTCCCTGACATTAGCCTTAATTTTGTTGCCCAACTATCAACTTCTTGAGGAGTGGGATAAACGTTAGTGTAACAGTCACCAAAATCTTGATGTACAATAAATATTGGTAATGAACCGTTCGGAGAATTTATGTTAACATCCTGTATTTTCGGATCAGTTAACATCATTTCAATTAAACCAAAACCAACTGTAAACCTTAACAAAGTCCTAGCCAACATTTCAATTCTTTTGTCCCTTAATTTCAAATTTTTATGAGCAGCAAGGTCAGTGATTAAATCCCGACTAATATTAAAAAAAACTTCCCTCATTCTTTCAGGATCAACAAACTCTTCTTTCCCTGGTTTATGTTCAGACAGAATACGTTTTGCATCATCCAACAGTTCATACTCTTCTTCATTGAACCTCATTTCAGGAGTAGAAATATGGTACAAGTTACGAATGCTATCTTCAAACCCAAAAATGTTAACTTCAGTTTTGTCATTATCACCAAAAGTATAAGAGTCTAACAATTCACTATCAACAGGATATTCACTCAACAGTTTAGTGTACATAAAATCAGGTTTAGTTAATGGATGAAAGATGTAAGAATAAATTTGCCGATCACCTAATTTATAATCTTTAATATGAGGTAATAAATTTTTAATAAGTTTAGTATTCTCCAACAAATGAATAATTTCTTGCAAAATAGTAAAATATTTTTGTTGACTTGCTTTATGTCGAGGATCAAAAAGGTTATCTAACTTAACTTTTTCTCCTCGTTCCAACCTTTTAAGTTTAACATAAGCAGATAATGGATCTTCTTTAAGTAATTTTGAACTAATCCTTTGAAATTCTGCATAACTTCCTCTGATATAACGTTCATGTAAAGGATCGGTTACCAAAAAAGAATATTTGTAACGTTCTTCTTTGTTGATTTTATGGTATAATCTAGCAAGTTCAATTAAAATTTCTACCTGGGAAAAATCGTAATCATAACTTCTTCGTTGAGAAAGAACAACATTAGTAACACCAGATACTTTAAGAATTAAATCAATAACTTTAGCCATACATTCTGGACTGTACTCAATAGAAGGGGGAATAGCACAACTCTCTAAATAAATTTTTAATACTTTATTCTCACCTTCATGGTAAGTTTCGTAATCAAAACATTTTTTATCTGTATCTATGTCAACCATCATCTACCTTTTAATTCTTTTTTTGTTAGTTAATTTAACCTAAGTACTACTCTTTAGCAATCACACAAGTTTATAAGAGTAAATCTTATTTATTTAGTAAAAGTATAGTATAATACTAAATATTATATTGTAGTTAAATTTTCATGGTTTAAATAATTTCCCACACCACAAGATATAAAATTAACATAAAACTAAATTTAATAAAACAAGTCAAATCAAAAATGGTTAAAAAAGATACAGCTAAAAATGAACCAAACAGTTTTGATAATGCTAAATTGTATACTTGGTTAAAGGCCCTAGAAATAAAAATTAACAGATTAGAAAGAGAATTTAATTTAGTTAAAGATAATTTAGGTAAAAAAGGCCAAGAATCCAGTAAAAAAGTTAAATCAATGGAAAAAGATTTTGTTGATGCAAAACATGAGGTAGAATTATCTAACACTAAAATTGATATGTTAATTAAAGAAATTAAACAAACTGCTGGAAAAGAAGAAGTTGAAGTTATTAAAAAATATATCGAATTCTGGAACCCATTAAATTTTGTTACTCAAAAGGACTTAGAAAGATTATTTGAAACAAAAAAAGAAGAAATGTTAAGAGAGATTAGGTTAGCTCAAACAGAATCTAAAAGTGAGAAGAAAAATGATGATAATGTCGATCAAAAAATTAACAAAAAGGAGGTTAAGTAAAAATGCCATTATTCCCTTCTAATCAACCAAAAATTAATGTTCCTGAAAAAATATCTCAATTAAGACAACAAGGGCTTACAGATGATATGATAATTAACGAAATGAAAGGTCAAGGAGTAAATGAAACTCAAGTAATATCTGCATTAAGTCAGATAAACAATTCAATGCCACAAAATAATGATTATGGAAATCAAGGAGGACAAAACATGCCAATGCAAGATCAAAATTATGGAGGCGGAACACCGCAACCACCAAATTACCAAGATATGCCGCAAGGACCACAAATGCCACAAAACCAACCAAGTGGAGGAAATGGTGCAGATAACATTTATGAAAGGATAGAAGAGATTACTGAAGGTATCATTGACGAAAAGTGGGATGAGCTAATTGCTGAAGTTCGGAAAATTATTGATTGGAAAGATAAAATGACTGAAAAGATTAACCGAATGGATACTGAGTTAGGTAAACTAAAAGAAGATTTCAAAACTTTACACCAAGGAGTACTAGGTAAAATGGAAGATTACGACAATAAAATGCAAGAAGTTGGAACAGAACTAAAAGCAGTAGGTAAAGTTTTCAAAGATGTTGTGCCAGTATTTACAGAGAATGTTAAAGAACTTAAACATATAACTTCAAAAATAAAAGAAGGAAAATAAAATTATGTTTATTTTTTTTACATATTTATTATTAATTAATTCTTATTAATTTTCAGAAAGGGATTAAAGGTTTGTATAAAGCCGCAACAAAATCAGTTAATTCATAATACAGATTCATTTCAACCTGTAATCTTTTAGCTTCAAATTCTTTAAACTCCCTACTTCTTTTGTTAGAGATAATTCCCATTGGAGAATTAATTTCTTCTATTTCAAACTCTTGATTTAAGTCTGCCCAATAGTTAAGGCCATGTTTATCTGTAAAAACAACTTGTTCTCTAAGAAAATTATCAGTTCTAATAATCCTTTTAGAATAACCGAATTCAGGTACAGATACTTCAACCACAAACAATTCCCCGTTGTAAGTTCCAAATTTATCATCTTCAAATATAGGTTCCTTATCTTCTTCAACAATTGGGTTATTAATTACACCAATCGCATAAACAACTCCTTTTTTCCTACATTGATCTTTGAGACTTTCTAAATGTTCAGCATAACTAGAAGCATTACCAAACCCAAGATTAGCAAATATTGCAAAGTCACCTTCTCTCCTAATTTTTTTATTAACATATTGATTGTAAATATTACCAGTTGGGCCCATGCCCACCATTCTTCCAGAAAAATATTCATTCAAATCTTCAGGCAGATTATGCATAGTTGCTAAAGAAGCTACCCGATCAATTTCATCTTGAAATTGATCAACATTACTTCTCCCATCACTTAAATCACCATCATAATTTTCTAACAAATTAACTTTACCACACAAGTTAATAAATTCCTCATTTTCAGAATAATAGGGAGATAAATAAGAACTAATAAAATTCAAAACTTTCTCTCTAAGATTTAACATGCAAACTAAAAGAGATTATATTTTTTATAAAGATTTCTAGCTTACTGTTACTAAAAATTAAATTAAATAAGAATAACTGTAAAAAATAAACTAATTAGTTAGTAATGCAACCGAGAAGATTGCTATACCAAACAAGACAATTAAACCAAGTACTTTAGGGTGAAACAGTGTTGTCATTAAGTTCTCATCGAAATCTCCGGAATCAGTTAATTCACCACTAGAATCAACTGTTTCACCAGTTTGTTGCGATTGTTCCAACAAATCTTGACCCATAACATTACCAAAACCTGCTAAGATGATTACAATGGCTATACCCAAAATTACCCACTGAACAGACTTGTCCCTAACAGCTAATGCCAAATCAGCATCTTTAGCACCAAGTATTTGAAATGCCATTAATAACAGGATCAGGAAAACGAACACTACCACAAACCATGGTGCAATAAAAACTATCATAGCAACTACAGTATCGGAAAGAATTGCAAGCATAGCTGCAGAAAATGCTACCACTGCATTGATCACAGGTGAATCACCAATAATCTTAACTTTTTGTAAAATTGCAAAAACAAGAGAAAAGATTAGTAAAAAAGGAAAAATAATACTAAAGTAATTTACTAATCCCAAATCAATTACACTAACCATTTTATTTCCTTATTTTTACCTTGATTGATTTATTTCTTCTCAAACATCTTAGCAAAACTTTTTAGCATTTCATTGCCGCCACTTTTAGGTTTATCATCTTTAGTAATGAACCACACTAATAAACCGAACACTAACAAGATTATCAACAGTTCTGTGACTTCGGCAGTCCACCAATTGAAAACGTCGTAAGGTCCTTGCCATAAATTTAATGCTGCCCCAAATATAAACACTACAAAACCAATTGCAACTACTGCGATTACAGGTGCAGCAGCTTTAGAAAAGTCAGTACTAAATATCCCCATTAACAATAATAACATGATTGCAGCAATAGCCACCAACGATATACTAGGTAATGCAGAGTTCATAACTTGTACTGGATCATAACCCAAAGGATAAGAACCGGTAATGTGTGGTGTTACAAACAATAATCCTAACACTAATGCAATTATAACATTAAACTGTTTTTTATCGCCAAGGATTTTAGTTTTTTGCATTACTGCAAAAATAATTGTAAACACTAACAGGAATGGTAAAAGGAAATCTACAACCCCCCATGCTTGGAAATAGTATGCTAAATTGGAAAATGTTGCCATCTTGAACGACCTCTTTTTATTTTTTACTTTAAGCAATAATAATTATAAAGTATTTTAATCTTTTCATTAATTTACTTTAATCTTTCTTTTTTGGACTTGGATCCCTTACAATGAACCAAACAAACCCAACCATAATTAATAGGAAAACAAAACTACTTACCCATTCCATATCCATTTGATTTAATAAAGTCAGTAATCCTTCAAACCAACCTAATGCATTAATGAAGATTACTGAAATACCAATGAATATTAAAAACATGAAAAATTTCATCCAAGCAGGAAAGTTTTCTAAACTAAACTCTTTCTCACCCGTGTGCATTGCACCGACAAGTAACATGAAACAAATGATTAGTATTAAGATAAGTACAGTATTTGCAATAACTTCGTTAATTGTAGATACTAACGTAGTAGAAGCGATAACTAAAAATGCACTTACAAAAGCAACGATAGCATTAATGTTCTTTTTAGTACTACCATCTTTATCAGTACCTAGAATTTTTGTCTTTTCTAAAATTGCAAAAACAATTGTAAACACTAACAAGAAGGGTAAAATAACATCATATAACCCTAGGACTTCAAAAAAACCAATAGTTTCCCTAAACATGCTGTCTACCATCTATCTATATTTACCTCTTATACTGAGTAATAATTAAATATTAATAGTATTTAAAGGTTTCTGCGATGTAAGGGTTGAGAGATGAGAGTAAAATAAAGTTATTCAAGAATCATAATTAACTAAAGTGATTTTTTTATCTTCAAAAATGTCATCAAAATAGTTTTCTGAAAAATTAACTGATTGTCGCTTACTAGGCTGACCTAACTTTAAAAGATTATTGTACTCAGAATAAGTTGGACCAACCCTAACACCCTCATTACAATTAATAAAATAATTATCCTCAACTGAACCATTGCCCCCCCTTAACCAAATTCCCACATTAGTTTTGTAAATAAGGTTTCTTGCAATATGAAAAGTCCCTTCATGATTAGCATGAGTATCAATAGCATGTCCATTAAGTTCTAAATCTCCAAAAGGTAAAAGATTTAAACCACACTGCCTCACCAAATTCGTAGTAAAGTTATAATGAACATTAATCCCACTAGAAGCAATCGCATGACTACATTTCTCAATTAATGATCGAGATACTTTAACTTGACTAGAATTTACATTTACCCCATAACCCATATTTTTTCTTGTTCCTAAATCATTTTTCCAACCAGAAGTATCTTTCATCAAACTAAAGGAAATAATTGATTGATTAACCAAACCATTTGAATAAAAAAATTCAATACCTGACCTTCCAAAGTTCTTAATATTGCACCTATTTACTCGAACAGAATCACAGTGTTTAAACATAATTCCAACACTTTCTTTAAAATAACTATGAGGTCCGATAAGATTTAAGTTTTGAAATAAAATATTCTCAGAGTTAATTATTTCAAAAAGAGAATGCCCACCATTTAAAAAAACATTAGTTCTGATTGAATTATTTTCAATCGAACCAGTAAAACAAACATTTTTCAAATCCCTTATTTTAATAGTGTTATTTACAATTAAATTACAAGGAGGTAAAATAAGATTACAATTATTTCCCATATTAAATACTAAGAAATCTTCAAAAGAGAAAGAGTTATTAAGAACTATCGGCACTAAATTAGAATTTTGGTTGATAAAATAATTGGACCTCTTAGAAGATAAAACTAAATTCATAAATTCTTTTTCAAAAATATCTTTGTGAACCATAATAACTATGTCAAATCAAAAACTATAAATAAACGTAGTGGTAAGAGATACAAACCTAAATCTTCAAACTAGTAACTTTACTAATTCCATTGTTCATGGATACACCATACAATGTGTCTGCTTCTGAGATTATAGAATCGTTATGACTAATAACAATGTACTGGGCATTACCAGAATAACTACTGATCAAGTTTGCCAACAGTTCTGAATTATGTTTATCCAAAGCTGCGTCAATCTCGTCTAAAATGTAAAATCTTGCGGGTTGGTATTCCTGAATAGCGAAAATGAATGCCAATGCAGTTAATGTTTTTTCTCCACCTGACAAAGATTTCAAATCCATAAACCTTTTACCACTCAATTTTACTTTAATACTTAAACCATCTTCAAATGGTTGGCCTGGATTATTTAATTGTAAATGCGCATCACCTTTCTTGAAAAGGTTAGTAAATATTTTCTTGAAATGATCGTTTGCTTGATTAAAAGTTTTCATGAAATGTTCTTTTTTCATAACTTCAATTTCGTTCATTAAACTTAACACTTCAATTTTTTCTTCATGCAAAGATTCTTTTTTCTCAATTAAAGAATTAAACTCTTTTTCAACTTCTTCATAAATTTCTAAAGCTTTCATGTTAACTGCAGACATTTGAGATAACATAGCTTCAAACTTAGATATTTCTGCAAATAGTTCTTGTTCAGTTTTATTTTTTACAAGTTCAACATCTTTAAACTTTTCAAACTCTTCTTGTAAAACTGAGAGTTTAGCTTTAACTTCAGCATTTTTTAAAGAGATTAAATTGTGGTCACGTTCCAAGGCCCGATTAGTATCCCTAATTTTTTCAACTTTATTTTCAATATCATTTATTTGGTTGCTTAACTTTTCTCTCTTGTTAAACATCTCACTATATTTAGAATAAAACGCTTTACTTTCTACTTCTTTTACTTTTAATTCTGAATCTTTAACTTTAACTTTTTCACTTAAATCTTTAATTTCAAACTTAAAATCTTCCTGTTCTTTATTGTGTTGTTTAAGAATTTCTTGAATTTTTTCTATCTCTGGTAAAATTAACTTTTCTGATTGGCTAGTTAAATTTTTCAGATCATTTTCTTTAGTGAGAATAGTTTCACGACATTTTTGTCTAGATTCTTCAAACGCACTTAACTGAGCAATTAACCTAGGGTTGTTTAATTCAGTAAGTTTAGTTCTTAACATTTGTTTATCAGATTTCAAACCCGCTAATTCCCTGTTAATAATAGAAATATTTTTTTGTACTTCCGAAATTAAACTGTCAACTTCTTTCAATCTACCTTTAAGTTCTTTTTTAAGATTAGCACTAGCATCAAGATCTGAACTGTCAAGATGTAAAGTTTTTTCTAAAGTAATGATCTCTCCTTCCAATTCACCTTTTTGTTTTCTTAAATTATCAATCTGATTTTCGTTACTTTCACGTTTATGTTCAAGGTTAGCGATAACTCTTTTCTGTTCATTAATCTCAGATTCCATTTTGTCAAGTTTCTGTAATGAATCTTTTTCTTGGAACGCAGATGCAGCTTTTCTTGCCAAGAACCCACCTTTCATAACACCGCTAGATTCGGCCATATTACCATCAAGACAAGCCATCCTGACCTTACCAATACCAACTTTTCTTGCAGAATCAATATCTTCAACAATTAAAGTGTTACCAAACACGTAAGAGAAAGCTTTCTTGTACTCACTTTTGTAATCAATTAAATTTAATGCAAAATCATGCACACCACTTTGTTTTAATAATTGTTTATCTCCGCTGTTAATTTCCCTGTATCTAATCCTATTTAATGGAATGAAAGATGCTGAACCTAACCGATTATCTTTCAAATATTTGATACATTCAGCAGCAGATTTATCATCTTTAACAACTAAAAAGTTAGTTTTGTTTCCTGCAGCTGATTCTAAAGCTTGAGAATATTTTTTATTAACTTGACCTAATTGAGCAATTGTCCCAAAAACTTCAGGAAATTTTCTTTTATTTTCTAAAATGTTTGATACTGCCCGGTTCTGTGACATACTAACTTGGATAGATTGAGTTTTAGCGTTAAGTTTAGCAAACTCATCTTGTTGTTCAACCAAATTTCTTCTTGCATTAGCTAACTGTGAAGCATAACTACTATCTTGTTCTAAACATTGGTTTAATTGTAATGTTGCATTTTTGAATTCGTTCTTTTTACTTTTAAGATCATCAACTTGTTCTTTATTTTGTTTTTTAATTTCTTCAACTTTCTTAATTTGCTGGTCCAAATTTTGAATCTGATATTCTACCCGATCTTTTTCTCTTAACAAATCTTGCTGTTGCTGCCTAATTTTTTGTACTTCTTCTTGCAATTTTTCAATATCTTGATCTTTAGAAGCTAAATTTGATTCTAATTCACTACCAGAACCCATTTTATGTTTCTTTCTAAACTCAGAAATTTTCTGTTCAAATTCTATCAATTCTTTTTTGTTCCTAGCAATAGTATGATTTATTTCTTTAATTTCATCATTATTTCCTTGGCACTTATTTTTCAGTTCTTTCATCTCTTCATGAAACTGTGCTTTTCTTAACTCAATCTTGTTAATTTCATCTTTAAGTGTAGAAACCCTAGTTTTATCCTGGATAAGTTCAGTTTTAAGTTCTTCAATTTGATTACTTAATTCAACTTGTCCCTTTTCACCTTTTTGTTCAATCTCTTTATTAATGTCAGAAATTAAGTTACGTTTCCCCTGAATTTCAGCCCTTAACTTGTCAATATTTTCATCGTAACCTTTTCTTTTCTCTTCCAATTTATTAATTCTTTCAACATAATCAGAATTTTCTTTACTTCTAGTTTCAATTTTAAGATGAATATGTGTCGCACGACTAGAATCAATTTTACATTTAAGTTCTTTAAATTTAAGTGCCTGGTCACGATCTTTTTTTAGTTCACGCAAATAAGCTTTCCTTTCTTTAAGTATGATACCTGCATTGTTTAATTTATCTTCAACTTTATCAAGTTCAAGAAGAGCTTTCCTTTTCTTTTCTTCATAATGAGAAACATCACTTATCTGTTCAATAATCTTTCTCCTTTCAACAGGATGCATATCTACAAACCTAGTAATGTCACCTTGAAGGATAATATTGTACCCATCAGGATTAATCTGAGCAGAAGATAATAAATCTATGATTTGTGTTCTGGTATATTTCTTACCATTAATTTTGTAAATACTGTTACCAGATTTAGTGATCACTCTAGAGACTTTAACTGTATCATTATCATGAGGGAACACATTAGAAGTGTTATCAAACTCAATCTCTACCATACCCATTTTGGCAGGTTTATGTTTTTTCCCACCATTAAAGATTAAATTTGCAGCTTTCTCTGCCCGCATAGATTTAGCAGATAACCGACCTAGAACGAAACATAATGCATCACCAATGTTACTTTTTCCTGAACCGTTTGGTCCAAGCACGCAATTATATTTATCACCGAACTCAATATCAGTTTTGTGTGCAAAACTCTTGAAACCATGAACAGTTAATCTATTTATCTTTGTCACAAATATCCCCTCTCTTTGGATACTAAAATAATAAAGTAGAACTAAATAGAATTATTAACGTTTAAAAAGATTGTGTTTTTGGATTGAGTGTTTGAAAATGCATATTATTACTCAACCTTTTCTAATCGAAACATGCCACCTCGAACAATCAATTCTAAGTCTTTCTCCTTAAAATAAGGTCTTAATTCACCAAATATGCTACCAGCATGATAATGAGACACATCTTCTTCCAATTCTTTCCTATCATCATACATTATATTTTTAACCTTATGAGAAGCAATGATTTGGCTTTGACTATCAGTTACAGTGTAAGTTCTCACACAATCATAAATCCCCCTATCTGCAGCAGTATATCCTGGTTGAAGGTCTACACCCATGTGATATTGTTCACCTAATTTAATCTCATGTTTCAGATATCCTACAAATGTTCCGAAATGGTTAAATTTCATTTTATTTACCTAATCCCCCCAATATGAGGTATTAAATAAGCTCTTAACCTTCTTGTTCTGCTAAATTCAACTGAAGCAGAAGGATCAATTAAAGATAATTCTTCTGGTAACTTATAATCAATCGCTTTTCTATTTTCTACAAAATCAAATTTACGATCATCTTCGTCAATATGACTATAATCTAACCAAACATCCCCTAAATTAAATTGCCTAATTGATTCAATTAACCTTACAGTTTGTGGTTGGTAAAAAGTAAATCTTTCATTACCATGACTCCCTAAAACTTTTTTTTCCATCCCTCTAAGATGTAACATTTGGTTAATTTGCTGAGAAGTATATCTTTTCAAACTTTTTTCACCCCTCCAAGCAGGGTTTCTATCAACTAACCTAGCAAAAGCACTTTTTCCATCTTTGTAAAAAATAGCTGCAGTATAGATTCCTTTCCTTGTATTATCTTGTAATAAATCTAAATAAGTTGATTGGTTAGGCAATAAATTTGCAAATACCAAATCAATATCCCTCCTACTATTATCCTGCATTTGACAATGAAATTCCACACCATACTCATAAGTATCATCAATTGTAAAGATAGAATCTTCCAATTGATCACAAATAAATTCTAATGCTCTTGCTTTTTCTTTTTTCTTAACCATTTTTGATTTTCACCTTAATTTTCGAATTTGAAAATTATTCACTTTTTAGTAACAAAAAGTTTATAAATCTTTCTTATATTTAGTTATAAAATGCCACATATTAATAGATTTTCCGCCTCAAGTAACTATCCAAGCATTAGAATCACTGGTGTTCGTAATGATAGCGACAAGGCTGTTTTTAATGAATTATCTGATTTATTGAATAATTTTTATGGGAGAGTTGAAGATTATAATTTACAAACATCAACTTTCACACCAGGAAGAAGTAGATACGAACTTAATTTAGTTAAAACTGGAATATCTGAAAACTTTGAATATTTAGATGATGGAAGTGGAAGAGTTAGAATTTATGGTAAAAATGGAAAATCTAGAATCAAGGACTCTCCAGTAGAGATTATTGGTCAAGGCAAGATAGTAATATGTCCCAAAGGATTTACACAAAAAATTGATAGACCACCTAGAAGATTTGATTATGCTGTTGCAAGACACGAATTCAGAGAAGCACTGTTTGACGTTTACTTTAACAGAAAAGCTAATGGGAGAGATAGTAATCGAACAAGTGAACATGATAGAAACTCATTCCTAAATTATGTAGAAAGATTAGGCAGACGTTATGAAGTATTAAAGTGATTATATATGTTTTTATAACTAAAGTTTTATAAATTAATCTTTAAAAAATATAACTATGACATTTCACCAAGGATTAAATGAGATAGTAATTTCAGATTCTATAGGGCATGTAGGGATTAATTATAACACTAAAAAACCTAGTCTCCTAAGATGCAATCAACTTCGTAAAATAAATGCACCTAAAACTAAAGGATTTGTATCTTTAACCGATATGATCAATGAAGGTATTGGTGAAATCCGAGAAGAAATCAAAGTTATTGAATATAATGATTTACAAGAGTTAGGTAAATACATTGGAAGAAATATTTACAGAACCACAAACTCAATTAAAGAAATCTCATTCGAACCATTAGAGGGATATAGAAAACTTAATGTAAGTGAAAAATTGGAATATATTGCAGGATTAATGCAAGGTTATTTGACCCACCTTAATTCATTAGAAAACTAAATCAATTACAAAAAAAGTTCTTATTTCCCAACTAACTTACCAACAAAAACGTTATGTTTATCACGAGATAGTTTCAATTTAACTTTCTTCCCTTCTCTGAAAGGACAGTTAGGTACAGAAATATTCCTATTACCTGCAACCGCAATACAAGAACGATTAAATCTATCTTCGATCACCAATTTAGCAGTTATGACATCACCCAATTTGAATGGTTTAGGCAATTCTTTAGTTTTATGAATATTGAAATCTTCTTTACATAACTTCAATTTGTAACCATGCGTTTCACTAAGTTCTGATAAAAATAAATAAAAAGTTTGCCAAGTCCATGCACGACAAGGATTCCTCCCTGTTTTATAATTTAAGAAATTTTGTATTCCTAAAATCGGTTCGTTGGGCAAACTTTTAACAAACTCAACAATTTTTTCCATCTCCTGCTCATTGAATCCAGGAACAATTATTGGTGCAATTAAAACTTTAACTTTTTCAGAAGCATATTTAATCATTTCAGTAACATGTTTAACATTATAATTGTCAACACCAGCCATTCTTTTAGCCAATTCAGGTTCAATAGCGTCTAAAGAAAAATTTATTCTTAACTTACCATTTTTGCTAAGTCTGTCAAGAATATTTTTGGTAAGTAATGTCCCGTTTGTATCGATAGAAACACAACTTACATTCCTCATTTGTTGTATTTCACTGATTAATTCTTCCATATCGGCATAAAGAAAAGGCTCCCCTTGCACACCTATATGAACTTCTACTTTTTCATGATCAACATTTTTATTAATGAAATTAAGTAATTTAGAAAGTTCTTCAATTAAATACTCTTTTTCAACCACAAAATCTTTTTTATCAGAGTTAAGCCCTTCAGAAACAGAACAATACATGCAATTAAGATTACAGGAAGTGATTGGTTTAATTTCAATTATAGAACTGTCACGATAAACAATACCAAATGCAACATTACCAATTAAAGGAACACCTGAATTCCTATGAATGTAAAATGTTTTATTCCCAGTTAAACTGTTGGTTAATTCTTCAAAACTGTCTGCTAATAATTGAGAAAATAATAATTCTGCTTTTTCTTGTTTAATTTCAGGAAATTCTATTGTATGTTCATCAAGTAATTTGAACGACCCAAGATATTTATTTAATTGTTTAAAACTAATTTTTGAATTAAAAAATTTAAGTAATGTGATTTTAAGACTTTTTTCAGGTAAATCAACAGACGTATCTTTTGAATTATCTTCGGTTTTATCACTATTACAAACAAATTCTTGGAATGATAATGTTTCAAAATTTAGTTTAGCCATACGATTACTTTTTTATTAAGTGGCTTTTATAAACTTTTTTGAACTTTATAACTTGTAAGAGACAATTTAAATTGAACTTTTTTATGCTTAAATCTTGATTGTTGCGTTTAAATTGTGGTTTTCAAAAAAAGATAAGTTTTAAAACGATGAGATTACCTAAAATACTTGGGGGTTGGTATGTCTGAAATCAAAGTAACTTTAGAATCGTTGTACGATATATTAAGAAATGAAAAGAAGAAAGAAGAATTACAACAGTTGGAAAACTCTTTTCATGTAGATGTAGTTTCATATCTCCGAACTAAAAAAGCACTTCTTGACGCACATAAAGATAAAGATGAACTTTTTGCTAATAATGAAAGAGAAAAATTAGAATATGAGTTAAGAAGCATCAAACGTATATTAAAAGAGATTTATGAAAAACGTGAGAAAAAGATTATTGACATTGCTTTAAACAAAAGCAGAACCAGGTCAGATATTATTGAAACTAATATGATGTTAAGAGAAGAAAAAGAGTTTTATGATAGAATTGTGAAATTATTTGATATGTTTAGAACAGGAGTATTATTAAAATTATTTCAAGGAGAATTACCTTTCTTAGTTACCGATCATACTATTGACAGAGATATTTCTTCAAGTAAAACAGAAATTTATCTGGAAGATAAACCTAAAAAAGATAATTTTAAAAAATTTGAAAATGTTGATGGAATTGCAATTGAACCCAACCTTGATGAAGATACCGAAGAACATAAAGTACAAGAACCATCTACTGAATCTGAAGAAGACAATTTAGATTTTGAATCAGAAAATCAATTAGATGAAAAGAGTGAAAGTGAAGAAGACCTAGAAACAGAACAATATGGTGAAGATGAAGAAAATAAAGAAGCAGAAATTTCTAAATCAACTCAATCAGATGAACCAGATAAACCTAAACAAAAAATGACTAAAGTAAAATTCTTACATCCAGTACCAAGATTTATTTGGAAAGATATGAAAGAGTATGGTCCTTTTGAAAAAGAAGAAATTGCAGAAGTTTTTCCAGAAATTGCTAATCTCCTTATTAGGAAAGGCCGTGCTGAAGAGGATTAAGTGGATTAATAATTTATTTTATCGAAACATATATAATATAAAATTACTTCTATAATAATTTGATGTTAATTAAAAAAGAGAATATTTAGATGTTAAAAAATAAAGGACAAGTTACTGTCTTTATGATATTAGGTATTGTAATTTTGTTAGCTGTAGGTTTAGTTCTATATTTGGGCACCATCAACATGGTATCTGATCTGACTATTAATCAAAACTCATTAAATAGTTATGTCAGTCATTGTTTATCTTCTAGTTCTGTTGAAGCAATAAATTATGTGTTTTTGCATGGCGGAAATTATGAAAATAATTCTAAGCATTTGGGAGAGATGAATTTACCTTATGTTTATTATGAAAATGAGATTTTATTAAATAACCTTAACATGATCGAAGAACAAGTTTCTTTAGGTATTGAAGATTATTTTATAGAATGTATTGATGACTTTTCACCCTACAATGAAAGTATTGAAAATATTGAATATTCTGAACCATTAGTAAATGTTGAATTTAGAAGTCAAGAAACTTTAATTGAGTTATATTTTCCGATTAAAATCTCCCAGGGGTTATCAGTAGAAGAGATTAAAGATTTTAGTTTAGAATTACCATTAGATTTTGTTTCTAAATATGAAATAATTGAATTAATAGTTGAAGAATATTATTCTGACCCCACTAATCTTAATTTAGGATATTATTCAAATTTGTTATATCAAGATGATTATTCTCTTTCAGTAATTCAAGGAGAAGATAATGACAATAAATTACAATCTAACCCAGATTATAGCATCATTTCTTTAAATTATGGGTTTGAACTCGAAGATGAACCATTAATCTTTCTTTTACTCTTAGATTATGAATATTCATCAATTGATGATTATACTAACCTATGTAACAATTCAGAAATAAAAATTGAGATATCACAAGTTGAAAATTCAGGAAGTGGAAATAGTCAAAATTTAATTTATTATAATGAAAATGTTTTTGAAAATTTAGCTATAATCAATTCTAATGAACTAAGTTTGTTTGTGAATAGTGAGTCTAATAATAAACAAGATGGATTAATTGTCACTAAAGGAGATGGTTATTTGCATTTTTTATTAGAAGGTGGACAAACTGTTGATGATTTAGAGATCATGGATTTTGAGATTAGTGCTAATAATCTTTCTTTTATTAAAATTGTAAATGATGAAACTAACCCAGTTGAAAATTATAATGATGGTATTTCAGATGACGTAGCATATCAAGATGAAATTTCAATAAATTTAGAATTAAATTCAGTTTCAGCTAAATTAAGAGTTACAAGTAATGATGATGCATTTTATTTGTATTATTCCTGTGAAGATAATCTTTTTCTAGAAGATTATGGTGACTTCGTCCCATTAAATTTAAATGCTGTTGATGAGATAAATATTACCCTTGATGAAATTTATGAATATCAAATTGATGCTGAAGGTATAAACTTAACTTATGATGTTGATTCAGAATATATTGATATTGATTCAGATACAGGGATATTAAGTATAGACCCTTTAAATTTTGGAGAAGGACAATTTTTATATTATGTTTATGTTGAAGACGCATATAATGACTCTTCAATTGCACCACTGATATTAAATATAAACTTAAGTGATTAAAAAAATGGGCCAGAAAAATAATTTAAAATTTTTAGTTGTAATTTTAATATTTTTATTTTCTGTTACATTTATTGTTGCACAAGTAGTACCAGCAAGTACAACTGAAGTTGATTGGTATAATGAAGATCAATTTTATGATAATTTTGCAAGTGACCCTTATTCTGCATTTGAATATAATCAAGATATGGCCTGGTCCGCAATGTATAATGACCCCAATATTATGGCAACAAATCCAGATGCTATGTTAGCTGCCTTTGAAAATAATCCAGCTCAAGCAATAACAGTAATTAATGATAACATTGAAAATAATAATGTTAATGTATTACAAAAAGAGTATATAAATTCAGATGGAGAAACTATAATTAATGAAAATTATGATTTATTAACAGAAAATTTTGAATTATCAATTATTGATGATATAAGTCTTTTAGAAGGTAATCCTGAAGCTCAAAAAGCTTGGTTAGAAAATTATGGTGTATCTGATGAAGGGTCAACAATTTCTAGTTATGATGGTACAACAATGGTCACTGAGGGGGAGTTTGGAAGTACTTTTAATATTCTGGCGGTTGATGGAGCAACAATTTTAGAAGATGGGAGGTTAGTGTTAAGTTCCGGTTTGGAAGTTTCAAGTTCAGATGAAATTGATTTTAAAAAAGATGAACTAGGAGATTATGTGTATGAAGATGGTCAGCAAGTTTTGGTGATCTCTGGTGGAACTGTTGATGGGTCAAATGTGGAGATATCTGAGATTGGAAAAATAGAATTTACAGATGCTATTTTACAATTAGATGATGTTACTTACCAAGGAGATTTTATCTATCAAGAAAATGATAAAGGAATTTCTATATCAAGCATGGAGGGTTATGTTGATAGATATACCAACAAACCTTATGTGAAACAATGTAGTTTTAAAGGTACAATAATTGACCCTGAAACTGGAAATTATAAAAGTTTAATCTTAAAAGGTAATGTTGAATTAAAAACAAATTATGCGACCCTTAATGTTGAGGGAGATGAAGATACTGAAGTTTATTATATTCAAACTTTATATCGTTCTAATGGTGAACATTTTTGCCAGGATGAATATTCTTGTATTATTGATGTAACAAGAAACTCTATTTATAATGAAGAGTTTAGGCATGAACTTATTTTTGATCATGTTAAAAATAATGACGGCATTACTTTTTCAAGTAATGTATATTATTCAAAAGTAGAAGTTAATGATTTAGATTCAGGTTATGTTAATTATATATCATTATCAGATTCTGGTTCAATTGAAAGTAAAATTGTTGTGAAAAAAAATGGAGAAATTCATGTGTTTGGTGATTTAAAAGAAACAAATTCTGGAAGGTTTGATGTTGAATATTACACTGAAGAATCTTGTGCTGCCGATGGTTGTTCACGAAAAAAACACCATTTTTCAACAGATGAACATTTAAAAAGTGATGTGGCAGATTACTTTTCAGAAGGGTTAATTGATAAAGCATTAAGTTCTTTTGATGGAACTGATTCTGAAGAAGTTGGATTTGTTACTTGTACCCAAGGTGTAGATTGTGAAAGAAAATTTGCTGAAAGTTTTGGACAAGTTATAGGTGTGCCAGAAGGTTCTAATGCTAGAACTACCATCATAATCACAGGAGATAATCCAACTTCAGCTGAAGCATTAGAAGATTGGTGTGAAATTAATGGAGGATGTTATATCATGAATAGTCGTGATATGCCTGAAACTACTTCGAGTGAAAAATTAGTAGTTACAGGCCATCATTTTGGGGGAGATGAATATACTGATGAAATATGGAGAGATCCAGATTCGGCTGTTAAAGGAACACATACACCAATTGATGTTATTGAATATTCTGATTTTCCTAGTGGGGATGTTACTGGATTATATTTTAGTGCTTGTAATACAGTGGTCCCATTATCAAGAGATGATGCATTAGAACCAGTATTAGGATTATTTTATAAATATGAAAATTTGGAAGTTGTTCAAGGAACAACAGGAGCAGCACCATTAGTAGAAAAGTTTAAAGGAAATAATCCTCTGACCAGTGGAGAAATTAATTTACCTGATAATTTAGAAGAAATTAAAGATTTACAGTTTAGTACCGGTGATCCTAGAATGCCAAACCATAGAGCTTGGTATTATAAAACCGATGATACCCTATATTATACTACTGATGGACATCAATCATCTCTTGATAAAAAGGAAAATCAGATAGAATTAAGTCCTGCATTAGCAGATGCAGATATTTAATAAAGAGATTATAGTTAAATATATCACTTAATGCAATTTATTTATAAATAATTATATTAGTATCACAACCTTCTGTAGAAAATTCATAAACTTCAGACATTTCTTTATCTCTTAAAGCAATACATCCCCAAGTCCAGTCTCTACCTACACCACCACCATGAAGTTCGATGTAACTTCCTAAATCAGTATTTTGCGGTGGTATTTGACATTTTTCATTAGTTTTAAGAATTGAATCATATTCACTTTTACTAATTAATTCAGAAGACAATCCTCTTTTTGCATCTTCAATATTTGGATAATTAATATGCAATGCTTTCCCAAATTTTCCTACTTTTTTATGTGCAACATAAAAAATCCCTTCCGGCGTACTTCTGTCCCCCATTTTGATTTTATCACTTCTTGGGTCTGTACCTAATGAAATTGGAAAAGTATCAATTAATAAATTTCCTTGATATAATCTTAATTTTCTACTTGATTTATCCACCAAGATATATCTTGAATCTTCTTGGAAATCAAAATCATATAATTCAGGTCTTTTTAATTTTAGTTCATTAACTATTTCTAAAAGTGTCAAAGAATCGTCTAATGAGATCGCTTCTTCAAAATTTAATTGAGATCTATTTTCAGTATTAGGTTGATAATTTAAATTTGTATTTTTAAGATAAGAATTGTCTGACAATAATACTATCCCCCCAACTATACTAACTGGAATTAATCCAGCCAAAGATAATTGAGTTAAATCTTTTAATCTCCCCATATTTATCCTAAAAAAGAGATTTTATTTAAATGTTTTCACTAATCAGGAGTAATTTTGATAAATTTATTGGTGTAATAATATTTTTTGATATTAACTAAAACACATATTTTCTACAAAATTTTAATAACTGGCACTTAATTCATTAACTTTATGTCTTTCCTTAAAAAAACTTTAACTCATGATAAAACTGAAACATTCATCAATGAACAAGTAGGTGAATCGTACCATTCTTTTACTGGCGCTGTAGATGAAGCTTTGAAAAAGTATGCGGTTCCTTGTAAGATTAAAGAACTAGCAAAAACAGGAAAATTAACTATTTTAGATTATTGTTTTGGAATGGGGTACAATTCTGCAATGGCAATTGATGTTGCTCTGAAAGAAAATCCTGAATGTGAAATTGAAGTTATTGGATTAGAATACGATCCAGAAATTGTTACAAAAATTCAAGAAGTGAATCCACCAATAAAGTTCTTTCAACATTACAAAAATTTAAATCCAACAAATTTGGAATTTGTTAAAGATAACGTTAAAGTAAAATTAATTTTAGGTGATGGGAGAAAAACTGTTAAAACTTTACCTGATAATTATTTTGATGCAGTGTTTTATGATCCATTTTCACCAAAAACTGCTCCGGAAATGTGGATAGTTGAAACATTTAAAGAGATGCATAGGGTCATGAAAGATACAGCAACCTTAGCAACATATTCTTGTGCCAGGATGGTAAGAGAGAATATGTCTGAAGCAGGATTAATTTATGATGATGGTCCAGTTGTAGGCAGACGTGGACCAGGAACTATTGCCACCAAATGGAAATTTGATTTGTGTGGTAAAGATATTGATCAACTTAATGAAGAGATTAAAGCTAAAATGAATGATGTTAAGGAGAAACAAAATGTCAAACAAGAAAGTTGAACTTCTTTTACCAGCAGGTAACATTAACACATTAAATGCAGCAGTAGAAAATGGTGCTGACGCAGTATATTTTGGTGTTGGAAAATTTAATGCTAGAAGAAGGGCAACCAATTTTAATTTTGAAAATCTTAATGAAGTTGTTAATTATTGTCATCAAAATGGAGTCAAGATTTATTGCACCATGAACATTTTAGTTAAAAATCACGAAGTTAAAGATTTCTTCAAAGACATAAAAAAAATTTATTTAGCTAATGTTGATGCAGTAATTATTCAAGAACTTTCTTTTTTACCAATTATTAAACAGAATTTTCCAGGTTTGGAAGTTCATATTTCTACTCAAGCAGCAGTAAGTAACACTTACTTTAATGATTTGATTAAATTAGCAGACAAAGTAGTTTTACCAAGAGAGTACAGTAAAGAAGAAATACAAAAATTTATTGAAAAAACAAATCTGCCAACAGAGATTTTTGTCCAAGGAGCATTATGTTTTAGTTATAGTGGAAGATGTTTATTTTCAAGTTTTCTTGGTGGCAGAAGTGGTAATCGAGGATTATGCGCTCAACCTTGTAGAAAAAAGTATAATGGAAAATATTTGTTAAGTATGAAAGATTTGTGTTTAGTTGAAAAAATCCATGAAATGATTGAGATAGGAATTTCTGCTTTCAAAATTGAAGGCAGGTTAAGAAGTGTGAAATATGTTACTGCAGCAACAAAACTGTATCGAAAAGTTATTGATGATTATTATGCTGGAAAATTAAATAATAATTCAGGTTTAGAAAAATTTGATTTAGAATTATACAAAGAGTTAGAACTTGCTTTTAACAGAGAATATACTGAGGGGTATTATGTTAATGACAAAGAATTAGTTTCTTCAGATAGACCAATGGGAAGAGGGATATTTTTAGGTGTTATGTTTGGAAATAATAAAATTGAATTGCAAGACGACTTAATTATTGGTGATGGATTAGGTATCTGGTTCAAAAACAGAGTTGATGGTGCTTTGTTAAAAAAAATGGATAAAGATGGTGAAAGCATTAATGAAGCTAAAAAAGGTGAAATTGTAAAATTATTTATTCGTGCACCAACTGGAACTAAAATTTACAAAACTTCAACTCAAAAAGAAGTTACCAAAATTGAGTTTGTTAGAAATGAACCAATTATTGTTAAGGAAAGGAAAGTTAATGAATTAGAATTGCCCAATATTGAAGTTTCAGGGGGAAAAAATGAAACTGAATTGTTAGTTAAAGTGTATTCATTACCTGACCTTATGAAATCTGTTAGTGCTGGAGCAGATAAAACGTTCTACAATATTTTTGCTAAGGATTTTTCTAATAATATGGACGCATATGTTCCAAGAATCTTATCTGACAATGATGTTGAAAAAGTATTAAACTTAATTGAATTAAAAACAATTAAAAATATATTAATTGGTGATTTGGGTGCTTACCTAGCAATTAATAAAAAGTTTGGTGACAAAGTTAAGATTTATTTAGATTATAATGTAAATATCTTTAATGACATTGATTTACAACATTATGAAAATAGTGAAAAAATAATTTCCCCTGAACTTAATTTTAACGAATTATCCAATTTTAAAAATAAAGATTTCACAGTTTTAGTTCATGGTAATGTTATTTTAATGAATACTAAATATCCTAACTTACCAAAAAATCTTCGTGACGAAAAAAAGTTTGATTTTCCAGTAAGAAAAGAACATGATTATTACCAGGTACTTAATGCTAGAGAGTTAGGATTATATTCTAAAATTTTGAAACTGAAAAATATCGGTGTGAATAAATTCTTTTTAGATTTAGATAGTAAATTAAATTGTGATATCAAGAAAATTGTGAAAACATATCATTCGATTCTGAATGGAAAAGAAGTTTCTTACACTACTAAAAGGATAACTAAAGGACATTGGAGTTTAGGTGTCGAGTGAGTTTAAATACCCTGAAGAGTAGTTACACTAAGAGAAAATTATTTAAATAAGCTCTTTATTATTAATTTAAATTATAATTATTGCAATGCGAGGTAAATTAAAATGACTAATATTATGGCTTATGTTAAAAATCCAGTTGAAGGAAGCAATTCTTGTTTTGGAGTAGTAATGGCAGATGGTTTAGCTAGCACTGGTAATGAGAAGGATGGAGGATACCAAAAACTATTCCCTATAGGAAAAAATTATTTACTTGGAACTGGCGATGGAGGCAAGATTCAATTTGTTGCAGATGAATTATATGGAAAAAATGAATTAGGTCCAGAAATTCTTAGTGAAAAATTAATTGATCTTTCAAATAAATATTTTGTTTTTGGTCAAGGAGAACAATTAAATTTCATAGTTGTAGGACCTGATTCAAAAAGAGGACTTGCAATTTATAATATATCTGCTAATAGAATTAAAAAGCCAATTTTGACAAGAGGAACATTTAGTTTTGATGGCTCTGGTTCCAGTTTTGTATATAAGGCATTAGAAAGAGACGCTAGTAAAGGAATGTTAATTGATTATAAAAAATTGACTATTGCAGATTTATCAAGCACATTATTTGATTTTGGACATGTTGCTAAAAGAAGTTCTGGAGTAAATGATGAATTTCAATATGGTTTTATCACACCCGAAGGTAATGCTACATTAATTGATCCAAGAATTAATATAGTATACCCATTAAAGGAGTATTTAGATGAAAATAGAAAATTAAGTCCTGAATTAAAAGAAAGGAATGATAATTTCTTTAAATCATTGAATCAAGTTTTGTATGAAAAACATATGTTAAATGTTCAAAGCAATAAAAACCTCACAGAGCTATTATCAGCTGATCCAAGTATAAGCAAAGAAGAACTAATAGCAAACTTATCTAAATTAAAAGAAGCAGTTGATAATAATAGAGATAAAATAAATGAAATGATAATGAGTTATATAAAAGAACATAATAAATAAAATTATTTTTTCTTATTTCTCCCTCTATTTTTTACTTGTTCAAACCTTGCTAAAATAGCTTCTGCTTCAGGGAAGGTGTCCTTATACCCTTTCAAAGTATGTTCAAATATTCCTGGATAGAATTGGAAATGTTTACTTGCTAAAGCTCTGTCTAACAAAAATAAATCAACAGCTTTATCTTCAACCTTTCCTGAGAAAAATGATAAGCCAAAATCAATAACTTTCAGTTCACCACTTCTAGTTTCTTTTAAAATGTTTGAAGTAGTGAAATCACCATGAATAATATCTTTAGTATGCATTAATGCTAGTTTTTTACCAATTTCTTGTGCCAAAATTTGATAATCATCTTTAGTACTTTCATTATCAAGAACATCTCGGACTGTTTGTCCTTCAACAAAATCCATTGTAATCATCATTCTGTTATCACAGAAATCATGTAATCTTGGACTTGGAAATTTCATATCTCCCAATTTATGTAAAACTTTAGCTTCTCGCCTAGTTCTAAACTTTCTTAAACTATCATCTAGTTGAGGTAACCGATAATCTTTACTTAACCTTTCTTTGATAACTTTATTTTTATCTCTGAAAATTTTTGCTTCTGCGCCTTGTGCTAATAGTTCCATGGTTAAATAAGAAAATCAAGCTGAGTTTAAATATGTTTTCTTTGTGATGTGGTTGGTCAAACCCTCAGTTGATACTACTAATAAGTTGTAAAACTAAAGAAAAATTTATATACTAGCTATGTTTTTTAGATGGTAGAAGCATAACTAAGACATGATATTTATTGAAATAGCATGGTTTGTGAATATAGCTTTGGAGAATATAAAATGCAAGAATTTACAATTACAAAAAAAATAAGTAAACAAGGAAAAAATAGTATTATTGTTGTTCCAAAAATTTTACATGATCATTTGCAACCAAATGATTTGGTAGAAATTAATATTAAAATTCTAAAGCGAGGTAATGAATAAAATGAGTAAAGATGAGAATATAATTTATAAAAAGAAAGATCATCAAAAATTTACAATTAAAAAAAATGAGTGTTTAGAAAATCTTATCAGAGACAAGTACGGTACTCAAAATCTACTTAATTTTCCAATAACAGATAGTGATTTAAAAAAAGCACTCGATGATTTGTATAGAGATCCAGAAAGCTGGAAGAAACCGTCTAATCCAGTAACACCACCTGCAGAACCACAAAAAGTGCTAACTAACTTAGAAGAAATTTTAACACCATTAGATGCAGTAATTTTAGACCCACAACTTAAAGATGATATTATTGAAAGATGTTCAGTACCAGAATTATTAATGGGTGAAAAACCACAATATGCTGGCGTAATCTTGTATGGTCCACCAGGTACGGGTAAAACTGTAACTTTATCTGCCATTGCAGAAGTATATTCAAATACAGGATCATTTTCACATGAAGTTTCTTTTGCTAATGTTAACTCCAAATGGTTAGGAGAGTTTGCTAAGAATATGCAAAAGTTGTTAGACAATGCCATTTCTGAGGCTGATAGAAGAGGTAAACCATCATTCTTATATTTTGATGAAGGTTCAGTATTAACTAAGAAACCAGTGGAAGGGTCAACTACTGCCAATGCATATCAAGAAGCATTAGATGTGTTAAAAAGAGTTATTGGTAACGATAATCGTGTTGTAGTAGCAATCAGTACTAACATTTTACCTGACAGTTTTGAAGCAGCTTTAGTACGTGATGGTCGTTTGACTTCATACTTTGTAGGACATCCTGGTCCTGAAGAAAAAAGACAATTATGGCAACTTTTTGCTAACAAATATGTTGGGATGGAACTTAATTATGAACAAGCAAGTGAATTAGCAGAATATATCCCTAACGAACAAGGTGCTTTTATTGAACAATTTTGTAGAACTTACAAAGCTACAGTAAAGCGTAGTATCACTGCTTCAAAAGGACATGATTCTTTGTTTGATGCTCTTAAACAAGGAGATTTTATCCGAGAAGAAGAAGTTCAATCTACCCTTACTTATGACAGATTAAAAGATGATGTACAATATGCAGTTGAACGTAAGCAAGAACGTGATTATGCAATGTTGCAAGAAAGATTAGCACAAGAACCTGAAAAGAAAGGAGTTGGATTTTGTAAGTAGATTGTAATCTAATTATAATCTTATAATTCTTTATTTTATCTTTTAACTTGTTTTATTCAAATTAGTTTTATGATCTCCTAAGATTAATTCATCATGCAATTTATTCATTGCTTCTTTTAATTGCCCAACATTTGAATATTTAGTTCTAAGGAATGGATATATCTTATATGCTGCCTGCATAACTCTATCTTTATCATTTGGAGGATGAGATATAAGATTTCTAAGTTTTACATCTAACTTAATATCATCATTAAAATGGCAAGATAATTGCATCAAAAGTCTGGTTGTTTCATACGCAGTTGTATAATCATTAGATTTTAAACTTTCACACAGAATTTTATCTGCTTCAGGTCTAAACAATTCATACCACTCAACTTGTTTAATAGCAAACTGTTTTAAATCTCCAAAACCTAAAATAACATCCCTATCATATAATTCAGGAGAAGTGATGATACCATCAAAAATATTTGAATCTGAAAGAGATTCCAACTTGTCTTGTAAACTTTTTTTCATATAAAACCCTTCTGCCCCAGGAAATAAAGAATTTGTATCCTTAGCCCAAAACCATTGAGAAGGATTACGAGAAATGACCTCATTAAGATCAGCACCTGCTTGAATTTCAGAATTACGACCAGTAAGATAAAACTTCCTTTCAATCAAGTAAGTATCCTCAGATTCTTTCCAATCAATAGAATGATATCCTTTATCTCCTTTTTCTTGGTCCCAACAAAGAACTGGCCGATAGTATACTGGAATATCATCATAAGAAGAATTTTGAACTGCAAGTATTAATGTATCTGCCATTTTAAATTATTAACAAACACCACTTAGAACCACAATATATCATTATATTAACTAATTTAAATACTTTTCTAATAATTATTTTGAAAATTCTATTTTAAGAATAAAAAGGCATAACTTTTTTAAATACGAACTTAAGACAACACATTAGAACAACTTTAGAGTGAGAACTCAAAGGATGGTGAAATAAAATATGTTTAGTTTGTTTAATACCCCAACATGGTTTAATGGCATTGATTTGATCTTTGCTCTGGTTACATTAGTTATATCTTTATTCATTGCTAGGTATAGCTGGAAAGTTTACAGATTAACTAGTGAAAATAAATTTAAATATTTCTCAATTGCGTTTGGATTAGTTATTTTAGCATTATGTTTTAAACTTGTAACTTATGGCATATTATACTTTAATCCAGTAAGGGAAATTGTTGATGTAACATTACAACCAATTACTCAAGGAGAAAACAGCATTAGGGATTTATTTTATCGAGCAGGATATTTTTTACAAATGCTTAGTACATTAGGCGCTTGGTTATTGATATTTTTCGTATCACAAAAGTCTCGTGCTAGATTAAACAAGTTTTATGAAGTATCACAAATATTGTTATTCATATATTTAGTTGTATTAATTTCAATTGTAGGTAATTTCAAATATTTTGTATTTTACTTAACTAGCTTAGTGTTATTATCATTAATAGTTTTGAACTATTACAAAAATTATCTAAATAACAATCGTAACGAAAACTCATTGTTAGTTATGTGGGCATTCTTGCTTATCGCTATAGCACAAGTATTTTTCATATTTGTATTTTTATGGTCTTCATTTTACTTTTTAGGGGAGTTTTTAACACTGATTGGATTTTTGTTAATCTTTTATGTGTACAGAAAAATAATTAAAAAATAAGTTTAATAATAAATTAATTTTAAAAAATGGCAACAAGAAGATCAAGATTGGAACTTGTATTTGACATATTAGTTTCTATTCAAAATAAAGGTGGAAAAATTAAACCGACACATTTAATGTACAAATCTAACTTATCTCATAAATTATTGAACGATTATCTTGAAGAGTTAATTGGAAAAGAAATGGTTCACATTGAACAAATCCAAACCAAAAAAAGTATTTCTAAAATGGTTCACATTACTGAAAAAGGGTTAGGATTTTTGGAAGAGTTCAGAAGAATGCGTGAATTTACTGATGCATTTGGGTTATAAAAAGTCAATTCTTAAAAAATAAATATTAAATTGAAAAGTGCTCTAAAAAGCAACAAAAAACTAGATAAAAAACGTGAAAGGGTGAAGTATAAATGAAATTTTTAGTTGAAGCATACACAAAGTTGTGTGATTTAGAAAGGTTTAGAAAACAAAGAGATGGTTCTTGGAGAGGAATTTATGATAATAAAGAGATATTAGAAACAGATGGTTTATTCAGACTTTTTCAAACTGAAAGGTTTATGAGAACTGGAAGAAAAGAGATGATTAATGGTTGGGAATATACAGTTAATAATGGAAAACCAGGATATGATGAAATATTAAGTGTTGAACCAGTATCACATAGAACAATTAAACCAAAAATAATTATTCCAACCAAAGAAGATTTAGAGGAAGTTATTAGAAGTGGTGATGATACTAAAAATAATTATTTAACTATTGATTTAGGTGGCAGATTCATCTTGAGGGACCCAGAAGAGGTTATCTTTGGAAACAAACCAAAACCAATTGCTGTATATCACCAATGTTTCTGTGCAGGCATGGGAGTTATTGGCATGACTTATGATTTTGATAATGGTAATGATAATCAGGAATTTGATGAAGAAAAAGTAAGCCGGGAATTAATTGCAGATAAAGAATTAAACACTCAATTTTACAAAAGGATGTTGGCTGGTTGGTTAAGTCATTTGAAAACAGGTAAATTGAAAGTTGCAGTAGGAGAATGTTTTCAGATAGGAACTGAAGAAAGTCAATTAGTTGATCAGATTTATCAAATTGTTGACAATTTGCAAGATAGAACTTAATTGTGAGATATTAATTTAATCTCATAAACATGTTTAGCATCCTAAAAATCAGATGTTTTTAAAGATAGATTTTTATGATCCTTTAACTTTTCATAATCATGTCAATCATATGCGGTGTAGATGAAGCAGGTAGGGGTTGTGTTATCGGCCCATTAGTAATGGTAGCTCTTTCTGTAAAAGAAGATAACTTAAAAAAATTAGAATGGATTGGGGTTAAAGATAGTAAACTTTTAAGTAAAGAAGCAAGAGAAGAATTGTTTGGAAGAATCAGAGAGATAGTAGAAGATTTTAGAGTAGAAGTTATTGAACCTGATGCAATTGATCATGCTCTTAATGATCCGAACTCTAATCTAAACTGGTTAGAAGCTGATACTTCTGCAAAAATGGTTTCTGAACTTAAACCAGATAAAATTATTGTAGATTGTCCAAGTACTAACATTGCTAATTTTAAAGCTTATTTTGAAAGTAGGTTAAGTGAAGGAGTAAGAAAAAATAGTAAAGTTATAATGGAACATAAAGCGGATATGAATTATATTGTTGTTGCCGCTGCTTCAGTTATTGCTAAAGTAATTCGTGATTGGCAACTTGAAAAGATCAAATTAGATATTAAGAAAGACTTTGGTTCAGGATACATGAGTGACCAAAAAACACAAAAATTCTTGAAAGAATATCATGATAAGTTCCCCGAGATATTTCGTAAAACATGGAAATCATTTCAGAGAGTAGAGGAAGAAAAAAAACAAAAAAGTTTATCTGATTATTGAAAATTATTAAACATAATGTTCTTTAAAATATTTGAATATAATAACATAAAATTAACTGAAATATATTCTTAAGATTTAGTTGTATAGAACAATATAGAAATCCTTAAAAAAGATTGTTTGACTTCGCATTTTTGGTGATCAATAAATGAATAAGAAAGGTGTATTATGGCTTTACCTTATAGCGATAGTGTTAGGCATAGCAATAGTAATAATGATATCTTCTAACTTGGCCCTAAGAGAATGTAACAATAATGGCGATTGTCCAGAAGACTCTTATTGTAGTAGCAATTATCAATGTGTTCAATACCCAGAACAAGTTGTAGTTAAACAAAATAATTTTTTACCAGCTGCAATAGTATTAGGTATTTCCATGATTGTAGCAGCATTTATCTTTAAAAAAGGAGAGTTTAGTTTTAAGAAAAAATAAAAATTAATTTTAATTTTATTTAAATTATTTAATAGCCACATTAGAAAGATATATAAATGAAAGTGTAGTTTAGAATACTTACGAGGTTCTTAGATGTTTTTTCATAGTAGTATCTTTTAATGTGAGGACATAATTTAATGAAACTAAATAGACTAGTTATTTTAGACGAATTAGTTAGTTATATACCTAACAATAAATTTACATATCTCCTAATCAAACATAACTTTCCCGGTTTCAATGATAAAAAAAGAGATTTAGCATACGATGTTATTGATTCAAATCTTGAAGTTGACGAAACTGTTATTGAGGATGATTATTTAATTCCATTTTTAGATTATTCTGGTAAAGAAATTCAACAAATTTGTAAAGATGTAATTCCTTCTGCGTTCAGTTCAAAATCATTTTCCAGATATTATATTAAAGTTAGAAGTGATGAAGATCCTGTATTGGTTGAACCCCAATTTCCAAGAACTCCAAGATTAACTATGCCAATATTACCAATGGGATCAGTAGAATATGATGTAATTAATTTTTCTAAAATAAAAGATTTAAATTATGTTGCTTGGAAAGCAGTAGAAGCTTTGAAGTCAGAAAAAGAAGAATTAAAACATTTGTTTTATGCGGGTTAATTCATACCTGGACCACAAGCTTCAATTCTATAACCCCACTTTTTAAATCCTTGAATTGTCCCACTAATATGTCTATCATTTTGCATTACGAAAACATAACTATCTTTATTCTTTTGAAGTTGCATTGCTAAGCCAATAATACCTATATCAGTTGGTTCGATATTATCACCATTTTGGCCACCTTCAATATCAAACTTTCTTTGTTTTCTACAATATTGACTACATGTTTGTCGTATTAATTCTTCAGTCTGGGGATGTACTTCTGGAACATCCATTATTGCTAATTTTAAAGTTTTAGTCAAGTAATTTCTTAATCTTTGAGTCATTAAAGTTGAAGTTTGAGCACCACCATTCTGACTAGATTGATGAGTTATTTCATCTTGAACATCAGAAGTTATAATGTAACGCACTTCTTGACCTTCTTGAGTGTAAGATGTTTGTAAATTTCTAATATCTTGATCACTCATTCTAGCTAAATAAGATGAATCTAGAATTACATAAACTTTTGGAAACCTGCTACTAGGTGCAACAGTTCTAACTAACTGTTCTAAACCTGGTTCTGGTCTTTGTTGAAAACCTTGTCCCTTAAGTTGATTCAATAATTGAGTTGATCTTCTCGCCATATAATGATTAGAAGATAAGGTTTTTTATAAACTTTTCGCAAAATAATTACTAATTAGTAGTCAATTAGTTTAGTTTGGGTTTTTCTGGATTTTAGAAGTTGACTTTTAGTAAGAAGTAAGTTTAAATCAAACCCAAATTTATTCTTAACAATTTCTTTAGCATAATTGACCATTAGTTTTTCATCACTAAAACTTATTTCTCTGCTAGTTAAACTTTTTCTAGTAGCTTCCCTACACACCCATACGCCTAAAGGAACATTATATTCAGGAGTTATAAACCTTAACACCAATGCTGAATTTTGTTTTTTGTTAAGTTTCATTTTTTCAAGTACAGGTAATCTTGCAGCATAATATCCACCTGCACATTCTTCTGCGTAAGTTTTTCTTCCTTTGAAATTTTCATAATCAGTAGAGTACAGAAAACCATTCTTACTCCAAGGATTAACTTTCTTTTCTAAGTATGTTTCAAACAGTTCATAACTCCAAACGTCGGGGTAAAATAAAATAAGATAATAGTTACCCCAATCACCACCAAAATAAAGTTTATAATCTGAATCTGCTGGATATTGTTTAATTTCTTTAATCAAATCTTTACTGATAATGTCATCCACTGCAGTAATGCTCCACCTAGTAGGAACTAGTTTTCTATTTTTACCAATACCAAGGTTACCCACTGAAATAAGCTTGTTTAATGATGTTTCTTCAAATCCTTTTTGATACAAATTTAATATTGCTGGAGTTGCCTTCAAGTCTGTATCACTTACAACTCTTTCAACTTTTTGATCAACTTTAGTGTTAGAAGTTATTTTTGCACTTTTTACTTGACTTTGTGGCCCGAAAGGAATAATTTCTTTTTCTGGTTTGAATTGTAATTTAGGATTTTTTTCTAAATTAATTTCAAGTTCTGCAGATTTTTTTGCCATACCCACTTCTTGGCATAAATCAATAAATTTTTGAGTTTTGTTGAACAAAGAAGATTTTTTAGTAAGAATATTGTTAGTATTGTCTATGTCTGAGAAATTATTTTTGGTAATTTGGTTATGTCTATTCATAACATTTTTCACATTCCAGTTAGTTCTAGAATTTACTAAACCATACCTTAAACTTGCTACTTGGCCAATTTTGAAACTTGCTTTACTCCACAATTTAGGTGAATCATAATATGAAGTATCACCAGAAAATTGTGGACTAAGAATACCAATGTTAATGTTGGGATAACCAACTCGGCCAATGAAAGGGGCGGGAGAACTTCCGAAAAAATCTTGTTTAAACTTTTTATTAGTTTGAATGTGCGGAATTTGTTCAATGTCCTTATATTTAACTCGCTGGATTTGCATTTTGGTATTGTTAAGTTGTAGGTTAATTACCTAATCTCCTCTATCATTTCTAAAAATTTTTTATTATAATTCAATCTTGGAAATCTTACTTTTAAATTACAATCGTTACATTGAATTATTTTCTCATCCTAATTTATTTTGTATTGAAACGATCCACTCCAACATATTGGACAGCTTAGTTTCACCATCCGAATTATTAAGAATTAGCAAATATATAAACTATCTGTGAACTTGACCAGTGGGTATTTTTTGATTCTTGAACATATCTCTCCTAAGATCAAAAATTTAATAAATGATAAGGCCTCCTCATATTTTATGAGAAGAATTGTAGAATATCAAATACCTAAAGATCAATTTCTTAGTTTAGTTGAACATTTAAACGAAACTAATCAATATCAAACTCATTCATATGCAGGCATGGAACATAGTACTATTGATGATGGGAAATCAACAGATTTTGATCATTGCAAACATTTTTCTGTATTTAAAGAAATTGAAGAAGATAAATTAATTGAATTAAGAGTGAAAAATTTTGATTTAGCAAAAACAATTGATTCATATTTTGTAAGTAAAGAATTAATTTAAAAAATAGATTTTAATCATTACTTATATTCTTTCCAAAATTTTCAATCATGCCATCAAACATATCACTTTTATCTTCAAAACTTTCTATCTCGCCTTGAATTTGAAAATCTTCACTTGCCCAATCAAAACTATTTCCTTGAGATTTATAACTTTCAGCAAATTCTAATCTTTCTTTAACTTTTTCAGGATCTTTACCTTTTTCAATTAAATCTAAAGCAATAGTATACTTTTCAATTCCTTTTCTAAATATAGACTCCCCATCAACAGTAAATTGACTCCAGAAGTCTAAACTGTCTCTTGTTAAAGACCATCCTTGTTCATTCATTTCCTGAAAATTAAGACTATACATCTCATCAAATTCTCTCGCTAAAAATTCATTACAATCATAAATAGTATCATTACTTTTACTTTCAGTGATTGTACTTTGAAAAAAACCCATGATTTCATCAAAACCATCTCCTATTTCAAGATTAGCATAAAAATCTGTTTCAAATTTAAAACGAGTATAATCCTCTTCTAAAGCTAATCTTTTTAATTCTAAATTAGATCTTTCTGAACTCCCCTTTTCTAATTGGTTAATTTCAAAATCTAAATCAGAAATTCTAACTTCAAATCCCCCTATTTGATATTGAGTGCCAAATTCTGACAATTCGTTTTCAAGATTTTTTGCAGAAAGATATTCTTCTACAAAACCCTCCCCTTCAAAATAATTATTAAAATCTTCTAAATCTTCTAAAAGATCTTCCAAAAATTCTTCTCTTTCTTGTCCTTCTAAATTTTTTGAAATTCCTTTCTTAGCTTGAATTGATTCAAGTTCATCTTCAATTTTTTTCATTAATAAATTATTATTAGCTACATCATCAAATTGATCTGGAGAATATTTTCTTTCGAAATTTTCACAATCTTCCCAGACTTTTTGAATATAATCATTATTAACAAATCCATTATACTTATCAAAATTAAGTCTTTTTAATAGTGGAAATAAATGGTCTAATTTATCTTTTAATTTATCATATTTTTTAAGATTAGTTTCATAATTTACCATAGCTACCCTAAGTTGAGTATTAAATTCTACTTCGTCTCTTACTTCTTGAAATCTATCACTTCTTACATTATCATAACAATATAATTCTGCATCTCCTAAACTAAGTCCATCATATCCAGTTAAACTTCTTCTTTCAAAAATATGATTATAAATACTATGCCAAAGTTCGTGATCTAAAGCACCTAAAACTTCTTCATTAGATTCATAATTATCAGAATAATGTGGTAAAATCAATTCATTTGTAATGGGATTATATGCAGCTACAAAATTATTTCCATCATTATTTCTAATAAATTTAATATAGGTTAAATCACTTTTTTCATTACCAGTATAATCTCTTTCTAAAAAACTTAAAGAAATTGGGTCATGTTTACTTAATTCTCTTTCAATATCATTTTGTAAATGGTCTTGAGTATAAATATAATCATAATTTAGATTAAGTTCCACATTTTGATGCCCTATACAACCATTAGATAAACCTAAAAATAAGGGTAATAAGTTCATTTTGTTAACCATGTGACTACTTAGTAGTTACTAATATATAAGCTTTTCTATGGTAAAATTTAAAATAAATAAGTCTTAAAAAAATCATTATTATAATAATATATTTGGGGCTTATTCAATGTACTTATACTTAACTCGTTGAATTCCTCAAAAATATTAATAAAGAACTAATTTAACTTAAGTAATATGAACATTATAATTAAAGAATCCCATATCTCTGGGAAAGGAATTTTTGCAGGTAAAGATTTCAAGAAAGGTGAAGTTGTAATGGTTTGGGATTTTTCTTATAAAATTAAACGTAATGAAATCAAAAATTTATCTTTAGAAGATCAGAACCATTTAAATTATATTGGAAAAGGGAATTATGTTATTATGAAATCTCCAGAAAAGTATGTTAATCATTCTTGTCATACTAACACTTATGTTGATAACGAAAAAGATATTGCTCTTAGAGATATTAACAAAGGCGAAGAAATAACTACTGACTATTCTGTAAATAGTATGGAAGATTGGGAAATGCCATGCAGTTGTGGAAGTAAGAATTGTAGAAAAGTAATTGTTGGAGATTTCAGAAAGTTGGATGTTAAGGTACGTAAAAAGTTAGAACCTTACTTACAAGATTGGTTCAAGAAAGAGATCGAATAGTCTTATATTTAACTCGCTTGATTTAAATGATATTATTGTTAAGTTATGTGATAACATATAACTCTTATCGCAGTAGTGAGCATAAAGTTCATTTAGAGAAGTATTGCGGTACAAGTTTTGAGTTTGAAGAAGCTTACCTTAAAGTCCATGATGGGTTCAAATACGATATTTTGGGTCAGTATGAGATAGGTGTTTTTGAATAATTATACCCCATTTTTGCACAGAAAATAAATCTCTGTTTATTTTTTTGTGACCAGTGGGTATTGTTTAAAGTTTCACCATTTTGAATTCATATCTTCATATAACACTCTTATTTTATCCCAAACTTTTGTGTTTTGTTTTTTCATGAAATCTATCATTAAATCATAAACTTCTTCTTTGTATAAACCGCCTTTAATTTCTGGCCATTTTCTTACATACCAATCAGTTAGTTCTTTAGGGTTAATTTTGGTAGCACCACCATGAGGGTCCGGACAAGCATAAACAATTTTGGAAATTCTATGCAATACTGAGGTGCCTAAACACATTAAACAAGGTTCTAATGTAGTATAAAGAATTACATCAGAAAGATCATTTTTAATATAAGATTTAATTAATTTTGAATTTTCTCTAATTAACATTGATTCAGCATGTGATGCCCAATCTTCTTTACTATGTAAACAATTTCTTTTTTTACCTGTAATCTTATCATTTATAACTAAGACTGCACCAACTGGATAATCACCATTTTGTAAAGAAATTTTTGCTTCTTCAATAGCTAACCTCATATACTTATGATCTAAATCTTCATTCATACTTTTGTAAAGAGATGCATATTTAAATAATTTAGGAGGAGGAATTTTAATTATAAACACCAACCCCAAACATACATATTCCAACATAATAAAAATATATAAATAAATAGTTCTCTCCAACAAGTATGTGCGGCATAATAGGTTGTATCGGGAACTACCCAGTCCTAGACGATATCGTTAAAGGCTTAGTTGCGTTACAGCATCGAGGTATACAATCCACAGGCGCAGTTATTTACAATTCTAAACATGATGAATTCAATTTAGTGAGAAGAGAAAAAGGATCTGCACAAGACGTTTTTGCAAATCTCAACACTGCAAATATTCAAGGCAATATTGGTGTGGGACATAACCGATACGCAACTTCTGGTGATGACCTTACTAAAGATGCCCAACCTTTATTCACACAAAAAATGGGGTTAGTTATTGCACATAATGGCCAAATTGCAAACTATTTAGCATTGAAAGAAAAATTGAAAGAAGAAAAAAATTACAGATTTTTTACTAATTGTGATGCCGAACCTTTACTGTTTGCATTAACACAGAATTTAATAGATTTAAAACCTTACAAAATCAAAAGTACAGAAAAATTTGTTAAAGATAAACTGTTCCCAGCATTACATAATACTTTAAACAGTACAAAACCTTTCTCTGCTATCGGAGCATATTCAGTTGTAACAATTATTCCTGGCAGAGGTTTGTTAGCTTTCAAAGATCCGCATGCTATCAGACCATTAAATTTTGCAAAAAGAGTTAACGATGATAAAGTTCAGTACGCTTTTGCTTCCGAAACTACTGCGTTCCATTTAATGAAAGGTTTCAAAGATTTTTATGAGTTAAGTGCTGGAGAAGCAGTTTTCATAGATTTAGATTTTAATGTTTACAAAGAAAATATTCACTCATTAGATGAACGAGTTTGTATTTTCGAGATACCTTACTTTTCTCAAGTAGATTCAGATTATCGAGGAGAACAAGTTTATGATTATAGATACAAGTTAGGGTTAGCATTAGCTGAACAGTACCATGAAATGAAAGACCAGATTGATGTAGTAGTACCAGTGCCGAAATCCCCAATTCCTGCCGCACAAGCATTAGCAGACGTTTGGGAGAAAAAATATGGGGGGATAGTAGCAAGACCATCACATTCTAATATAAGGGCATTTCAACAAGAAAAAGGTAAAAGAGGTAATGCTATCGATCAAAAACATTTGTTCGTTAAATCGCACCTTGATGGTAAACGAGTAGCGTTAGTTGATGACACTATGTTAAGAGCAGATACCGCAAGAAGAGTTATTGAAAAAGTTTATTCTTTAGGTGCCAAAGAAGTACATTTTTATGTTACATTCCCACCGTTTAAAGCTATTTGTCCAGGAGGAATAGATATTGCAAGGAATGGTGAACTGATTATCAATTATGGTATTCCTGAAGAGATTGAAAATGCTAGAAGATATATTGGTGCTAATAGTTTAAACTTTTTAGATTTAGAAAGAACTGCTCAAGCACAAAATTTAACTATGAAAAATGTTTGTTTAGGTTGTACTCAGAAACAGTATCCTTTCGACATGAAAGATTATGAAAGATTTCAAAAATTAAGAAGTCAACATCGAGGAGATTGAATTTCAAAGTAATGTAAATTTGACAGAATTAGAAGCAACTTTGGAATAAAAACCCTAGTTACCCAACAATATAATCGAATTAACTATTATCTTAGGTGTGCAAAACATGATGGATATAAAATATTCAACACCACATTTAAATCTTTGGATAGTTCATTACCATAACAATCATTGCAGTTTTAATTAACAGTTTCTCATTAATTTTAGATTTTTTAACATCTCACCACAAGAATGCAAAAAATAAAAATAAGGCAATATTTAGTCTTTTTAGGCGAAAGGTTTTAATAATTCTTTGCTTCTGGGATAATTATGTCCCAAGAAAGAGTATCGGAAATTAGAATTGCTTTACTAGATTTAGAAAGTAAAATCAGACCATTACAGTGGGACTCAAACAGGAACCAAATCAATCCTTTCAAAAAGATTGAACTGGGTCGATTAAATGAACAAAAAAATTTGTTAAACAAAGAACTAAATGAATTGGAAAAACCATAATTGTTTACTTAGTACTAATGTTTGTCCACTAATAAATATTGTTAAATCCTGATGGTCAATATTAGCGAGAGCTTTTCATACATCAAATAGATCTAATCAAAACCTAACAAATCAGATCTAGAAACAATACCTTTAATTTTACCCTTTTCAGTTATGATAACTAACTGATTCTCTTTAAGAATTTCTAATAAAGTTTTATACTTCGTATTAATAGGGACCAAAGGAGGATTATCTTCCATTATATCCGAAACAGTTAAATTATGAAAATCTTTTTTATGGTTAATTAAAGCGTTAAGAATATTTTTCTCACTAATCAAACCAACAATATTATCATTTTCTTTCACTGGTAATTGTGAAATACCTTTCTTTTTCATGATTTTAATAATTTCATCAATCATTTGGTTAGGATTAGCAAACAAAACTTTCCTGTTCATCACATCTTTAGCTTTTTTATTTTTTTCTTCAGAAATTCCTCCCAGAACTTGAAAGATTTTTTTAGTTTTAGAATAAGTAGGTTCAATTTTGTTAGATTCAATTTTTGTTATAAATGATTGTGAAACTCCTGCAAGTTCAGCAAGTTCCTTCTGGCTTAAAGAATATTCTTTACGAAGTTTTTTTATCTGGTTAAGTTCTGGTAACATAATAAAAATAAAAGAAGTAAGTTAATTTAATAAATTTATGGTAAATTTATTCAACCTTAGGACATTTCTCATCAACAAACTGATTTAAATTATCTTTAGCTGTACTGAAATGTTCTAAATTACCATAAATGTTTCCTTCTTGGAATTCCCAATTAAGTCCATCAACTTCAAACCTTAAATCGCCACAACTAGTTTTTCCAAGAGTATATTGTAATTTAATTGTACTAGCTCCCAAAAGATAATCTTCTACATGTAATTGAGTGATAGATGCATGAACATCTGAAATGTTCGAACCCAGATCATGTTCAGCCCAATACTGTGACCCACCATAAACCCCTAAAGTTAAAGCTACCCCAGCAAGTAATCCCAAAATTCTTGGATTTTTCCCTTGTTTATGAGGGTTATTTTCATAATTTTTAACTTTTCTTGATAATCCCTCTTTTTCTAATTCCAGAATTTTTATAGTTCCGGTTCTTTCTGTTACGTCTGCTTCTAAATTAGCATTTTCATATTGATAACTTTCAAGATTTAAACCTAAATTATGTACATCATTTGTCAATTTAACATGCTCATCACTTAATTCAAGAGTTGTTCTTTCAAGATCCATTCTTAATTTTCTTTCTTCAACAAAGGCAGCATGAACTTTTCGATAATTTTCTGCCAAAACATCATAAGTTAATTGACCAGTTTCACTAGAAGCTTGAACTGTTTCATTTCTAAAGAAAGCATCTTCAGCTAAATCAAAAGATTCATTCATACCATTAACTCTAGCAAGAATCACTGTAATGTTATCCTGACCTCCTGCCCGATTAGCTTCATAAATTAAACTATTAGCACATTGCTTTAATTTTTTTTCAGAAACTTTTTCTTCAGGTTTAATAGTTTGATTTAAAATTTCTTCAATCGACTTGATAGTAATTTTCCCACTAGGGGAATCTAATTCACGCCTAGTCTTGTCATTAAGCATATCAGTTAATCCATCTGAACATAACAAGTAAACATCCCCCTCTTGAATGCCAACATAAGAACAATCTACTAATACTTCATTACCATGATTATCGTGGTCACCATTACTAATACTTCTAGTGATATAATTATTCATATGGTGATTCTTAAAAGCTTCTTCATCAAAAGGTTTACCTTCTTCTTCAGCTTTTGTTTTTAGAGTTTGAAAAGCAAAATTATGGTCATCTGTTAATCTAGCTAAAGTTCCTTCCCTTAAAAGATATAACCTTGAATCACCAGCATGCGCATAATTAGCAATACCAATTGGATTTAAAAACAATCCAACATAAGTTGTTAAAGGATCTAATTTAGTTTCAGGATTTTTTACTCTTTCTTTATTTACGCACTCGGAGATATATTTTTTAGTTTTTAAAGCAATTGTAGTCAAAACCTGCTCACCACCATTAGCTAAATTTTCACCTAAAAGACTATCTAATTCTGCATAAATCTCCCTGGAACTTTCTGAACCATAACCAGAAGCAATTTCCCCACCAGAATGGCCACCTGCACCATCAAATAAAGTAATTAAGGAAGGATTGTCTTGATTTAAAAAATAATTATCTTGATTTGTTTCTCTAACTTTACCATTATCGGTACAAGCTGCTGTAACAAGTTCATATACATATACCATTTTAATGCTATTTTTAAGAGAGCTATATAAACTTTACGATAGCTTTCATCATTTCACAATAGTAATTAAACTTAAAGTAGACTAACTGCAAATATTCCTATAAGAATAATTATGTCAAGAATCTTTATATCTAATTAATTTAGAACCACACCACATGGTAAACGAGATTAATGGATTAAATGGAATCAAAGCATGGTATATTGCTTTAAGAGTACCAAAAGAAATGTATAAAAGTGACTTAAGAGACATGCTTAAAATTGAAGATATTAGATTAAATGTGAATCTAGGATTATCAGGTAAAACACTTGTAGACCACATTTCAACAGTAGTTGAAGATTATACTGATAACCTTGAGAAAGGAATTAGTATTGAAGAATACGATACTGTTATGAAAGGATATCTTGCATTAAATATGTTATACCCAGCAGATTTTAGAGTTAAAAATAGAGATGGGAGTGGTAACAAAGTAATTCCTGAAGAGTTTATACCTTATGTTAAAGAAAAAGTAAAGTTGTTAGAAAAATTTCATAGAGGATATGAAAGAATAAAAACCTTAGTAAAATAAAATAGAGGAATCATAAAATGGAAAATAAATATTTGTTCACTTCTGAAAGTGTAAGTGAAGGTCACCCTGACAAAATGGCTGACCAGATTAGTGATGCGATTCTTGATGCAATCATCAAAGATGATCCAAATGCAAGAGTAGCAGTAGAATGTTTAACAAAAACAGGGTTCGTAGTAGTAGCAGGAGAAGTTACAACTAACACTTATGTTGATGTCCAAAAAATTGCTAGGAAAACAATTTTAGAGATAGGATATGACAAACCAGAATATGGGTTTGAAGGTAGTACTTGTGGTGTATTAGTAGCATTATCTGAACAATCACCTGACATTTCTCAAGGAGTTTCTGAGGGAGAAGGTTTATACCAAGAACAAGGTGCAGGAGATCAAGGTTTAATGTTTGGTTATGCAACTAACGAAACTCCTGAATTAATGCCATTACCGATCATGTTAGCTCATAAATTAACAATGCGACTTGCAAGCGCCAGAAAAAGGGGAGAGATTTGGTATCTTCGACCTGATGCAAAATCCCAAGTTACAATTGAATATGAAAATGGTAGACCTAAAAGGTTAGATGCAGTAGTGATTTCAACCCAACATCACCCTGACGTAGATTTAGAAACTATCCGAAGAGATATTGTTGAAAAAATTATCAAACCAGTTTGTGTTGAGTATATTGATGAAAACACCAAATTTTATGTGAATCCAACAGGCATTTTTGTTCAAGGTGGTCCTGTAGCTGATGCAGGTGTTACTGGAAGAAAAATCATTGTAGACACTTATGGTGGTATGGGTCGACATGGTGGTGGAGCATTCTCTGGAAAAGATCCAAGTAAAGTTGATCGAAGTGCATCTTACATGTCAAGATATGTTGCAAAAAATATTGTTGCAGCAGGATTAGCAAACAAATGTGAAGTTCAATTAGCTTACGCAATTGGCATAGCTAAACCAGTTTCAGTGTTGGTAGATTGTTTTGGCACTAACAAAATTCCTGAAGAAAAGATATCTGAGTTAGTTAACAAACATTTCCAGTTAACGCCAAAAGGTATTATTGAAAGCTTGAATTTGCGTAGACCTATTTACAGGAAGACTGCAGCTTATGGGCATTTTGGTAGAAACGATCCAGACTTCACTTGGGAAAAAACTGATAAAGCTGAAATTTTAAGAAGTGAAGCAGGATTGTAATATTCATTGATTTTTTTGTTTTATTTTTTAATTTTATTTTTAATATAATTAATATCAAAATTATTTATTCTCACTATTTTAGTATATTCAGTACATATGTTAAATTAAAATAGTTAATCCAACATAAGTATTATTGTGGTAAAAGATAACACCATTGCTCAATTTGTTCCAAAAGAAATTAGAGATTTAGGTCAAACTAAACAAGAGCATGATTTAGAAAGTAAGTTATTACAAAATCATAATTGTGACCTGTTAGAATGTGTGGCGATTGGAAAATATGAGCCCGATAATGTTGGCCCTAGTGGAGTTAAAGAATATCTTGTCTTTTACCAATGTCCTGAATGTAAAAATTTGTATTATGAAGATAGTCCCCCTAATGGAATATTTACTAGAATGACTAAACATAAAATTTTGTATAAGGGATTTAAAACGCATAAAGAAATTAAAGAAGATATACCAAACATGTTCTGTGATGAAGGATTAAAATATATTCAAGGAAAGTAACAATTAAAAGATTTAAAAAAATGTAAGAATTAATTACTTAATTCTTAATACCTTTAACAGAATCTTGATGTTTTCTTAATTGATGTAACCACATTAAACCAACTTTGATCATAACTTTATTGAACCTTTCACTGACTTTATAAGTTTTTTTGTAAAGATCATAATCAATAATTCCTAAAGATTTCATGGGAGTAAGAATTCGATCATAAAATTGTCGTTTATTATAAGATATTTTCATTTCCTTGTCAAACATTGACCTACCTTTTGGTTTAATAACCATCTCACCTTCATGTAACCTATTAGCAAATAATCCCATTTCTGTTTTATTCAATTCACCACCATTCTCAAACATATGATTAATAAGAAGTTTACCAACAATTTCTTGCTGATCTGTTGCAAATATGACTTTATAGATGTCTTCTGGTAGATTGTATGCATCAAATAGGATAACCATTTGTCAAAGAATACTAAAAAAGTATATAAATATTACTAAAAGGTATACTAGAAGAGACATTACACACATTGAGTGCATAAATAAAAGTTTAATACTTGTTTTAACACAATTTAACCAAAATATTTATAAATTACTCATTAAAATAGAATGAGATAGAGGATTTTATACAATGGGAAGAATTAAGACTACATTTATCAAAAGAAAAACTAAAGAATTACTGAAGTTACATGGAGAAAATTTTTGTAAAGATTTTGAAAAGAATAAGAAAACCGTTCCTAAATACTCCAGAGTTCAATGTAAAAAATTAAGAAATATCATTGCTGGTTATATGACTAGATTGAAGAAGATGGAAGAATAAGTCTTTCTTTAATTTTTAATCTTCATTTTCTGATTTAATTCATTATCATATAAAAAATAATGGTCTTTAAAGACATCAACGACAACAAAAAAATAAAAACATAGGAGTCGAGAAAAAATGAGTGACGACAATTCTATATTTATTGGAAATAAGCCTTTTATGAATTATATTACTGGTGTTGTAATGCAATTTACTACCAAAAATTCTAGTGAAGTAATTATCAAAGCTCGGGGAAAATTTATTAGCCGAGCAGTAGACGTAGCTGAAGTTGTTAGAAAAAGATTTATGAACAATACTGTGACAATTAGTGATATTAAAATTGATAGTGAAGACTTCACTAATAAAGAAGGTAAAGAATTAAGAGTAAGCAACATAGAAATTACATTGAAAAAAATATAATAAATTTTTATTTATTTTTCTTTTTTTACAATTGATTAAATAATTGTATTGCAATCAGATAGTATATTCTCATTAAAAAAAAATTTTAAATCAGCCAAGGCATGAAACAATAATGAAAAAACACAATTTACATTTACATACGACTTATTCTGATGGAACACATAGTCCAGAAGATTTAATTCAAAAATTAAAAAAACAGAAAGTTGAATTAATAGGATTAACCGACCATGCTTTTACAAAAAAATGTCAATGCGTAACTGATTTTAACGAATATTTAAAATTAAAAGATTTGGGAGTTCTGATTGGGTTAGAGATTGATTTATCAAAAAGGTATGGGACTGATCCGTTTAAATTACCATTTGAAAAATTAAACCAATTTGATTACCTTTTATTTGAATATATTGACACATTAGAAGAAAGATGGGGAGAAATTTATGGAAGAAAAATTTCAGACTTAATTGCAATCAGACATAAATTAAAAATACCAGTTGGATTAGCACACAATGATTTAGATTGGAATTACAGTAGAGATGAAGATAAAATTGCCCACATACTTTCTAATTATGATATTTTCGTTGAACTTTCTGATTCAGAAAAATGTACTATGAATTATAAAAGAAATTCAAGGAAAGGCAGAGATTATTTTGAACATTTTTCTCAACCATTAATAGATGCTCTTAAAAAGTATGAAGTTAAATTTGTTGCTGGCACTGACAGTCACAGAAGTCAACATTTAGTTCCTAACAAAGCATATCAATTTGTAACAGATAACAATTTAAAATGGCATGAGTTAGTTTTATAATAGATACTTAAAACCTAACTTATTAATCAAGACTCCTATTAGCCATTCAACATTTAGAGATTTTCCATAATTGTTCAAAATGTCCTTGATAAGTCTTAGCAATTTCATTATTCTTAATCATAATTGCAGTAACTGGTGTACCCCAAGAAACTATTACAACTCGGTCACCATAGATAAAAGTATTAGTTGGATTAAATTGTTTTTCTTCTAAAAAACGATATTCTGTAGTAGGAGAAATTTCTTTAGAAAATAAGAAAACGTCTTTTTTATTCAATGTAATTACTCTTTCTTTGATTTTATACCTTCTTATGTCTCTAAAATATTGTTTCATGAAAATAGGTATTAATTCTTCATATTTAGAATCATTAATTCCTGAGATTAGTACTTCTTTTTTGATTTTAATAATGTCTTTAAGAAAATATTTTAAACCTTCTTTACCTTTAAACACTTCTACAATTGTATCTTCTTTTGGAATAAAAGTCATCGCTTCAAGTTCAGGTAATATCTGTTCAATAATTTCGGATTTATTTTCAATTTCTCTTTTTTTGTCCTCTAAAAATTCTTTTAATTTTGATGGAGAATCTGCTTTGAAATATTTTTTTGATCCTTTGTACACATGACTTACTAATCCTTTATTCATCAATTGCTCTAACTTATCATAAACATGTACTCGGTAAATGTCTGTATCCTTTCCTATCTCATAAGCTGTTTTTTCTTCAGATTTTAATAGGTATAAATAGATCTTAATTTCATTTTCAGTTAATCCAATTTCTTTTAAAATTGAGGTGTTCATAACTGAATAATATCTCTTGAATTTTTAAATCTTTCTTTTTCGTACTGATTTAGTGCGACAATAGTTTATATTTTTGAATGTTATTACTAACACATAACAACAAAAAGAACGAAAGTTCAAAAAAGGGGAAATAAAAAAATGAAAGAAGATAAAAAATTGGAAATATTAGTAGTTGAAGGAGATGAAAAACATATTGGAAGTATGGAAAAGTTAATTAGACACCAAAAAGAAAGCATGGAATATCCTAGTTATGGAAGATTTCATGTAGAGATCTCCTATGCTAGATCTTATGATGAATTGGAAAGTATGCTTGAAGATAAAAGGTACGATGCTATAATTAGTGATGTTTTTTTACCTAGGTCAGAAGGTAAAGAAACAGAACTAGTTGGTACAAAAGTCATGGATTTAGTTAGAAAATATGATTTGAAGTTAGTATTTTGTACTTCAGAATACTTTCAATCAGGAACAGAATCTTTTTTGAAAGAAGCAAAAAAAGAAGGTGTCCTTCATGTAGAAAGTTTTGATTCAGGTACATGGTATAGTAAAGATTGGTCAAAAGCGTTTACTTATGCGGTAGTTTCAGCAGTTCATGATCCAAGAGTGTTTTACACAGAAGGAAGTTGTTTACCAAAACCAATAGAATCACTTGATGTTGAATATTCAACACATATAATTGATCGAACATATGGTAGACATGATGAGATTGATGTAAGATCAGCACTGGAAGAACTTAGTCCCCATAAAACAGAACTAGCAAAATTAGAATAGTTATTATAATTATTTTTATTTTACTTATTTTTTAAATTAAAGATAACAAGTTAATCATTATTCCTTAACCTGTTTCTCAAACTCTTTCATTAACATAGAAACTTCTTCCAACTTTTTACTTCGCATCAGTTTGTTTCTGAACTTACTACTACCAGGAATACCTTTAGTAAAAGCTTGAGCATGAAATTTGATATGAGTAAGGTTAATGTTATGTTTTTTTGCATACCCTAAATATTTAAAAAAATCTTTAATCTTTTGTTGTGGAGTTCTTTCTTCGTATTTTCCAGTATTAACGTAATCATTAATTTGTTTAAACAAATAAGGGTTACCCATTGCACCTCTGCCAATCATAACATAATCACAACCAGTTTCTTCTTTCATCCTGATATAATCTTTAACTGTTCTCACGTCACCATTACCTGCAACAGGAATTGACACATTTTGTTTAACTTCTTTAATCCAATCCCAGTCCGCCTTACCAGTATAACCTTGCTTTTGTGTTCTGGCATGAATAGCAATCATTTGTGCACCATTTTGTTCACAAACTTTAGCAATTTCAATTGCATTAATTTTACTTTTTCTTATTCCTAACCTTATTTTACAAGTGATAGGGACATTTACAGTTGAACTCAATGTTTTAACAATTCTTCCTATTTGTTGAGGTCTTTCTAACAATGCACTCCCTGAACCTTGCCTAATTATTTTTGATGCAGGACAACCAAAGTTAAGATCAATAATTTCACATTTATCTTCACAATATTGTGCAGCTTTAGTTAAGTTAGAAATGTTTTGTCCAAAAAGTTGTATCACCCTTGGCTTTTCTTCATCAACAACATCTATCATTTTAATTGTAGAATTGTTACCCCGTGCCAAAGCATTTGCAGAAATCATTTCGGTTACAGTTAATCCAGCACCATACTCTTTAGCAAGTAATCTGAATGCAATGTCAGTAACCCCTGCCATTGGTGCAAGGATGGTGTCTGATTTTAGTTGAAGGAATTTTGATTCCATTTTAATTTTAAAGATATTGTAATATTATTTAACTTTTTTGGGCGCACATATAACTATCTAAAAGTAGTCATATTAGTAAATTTTATAAAACCTCCCTTTTCTTAAAACATTATGACATTAGATTATATGATAAGGTCTTATCAACCAAAAGATCAAGAAGCAGTAAGAAATATTTGTGCTGACACTGGTTTTCTAGGTGATCCAATTGACCCAATATTTTCAGATAGAGAAATTTTTGCAGATATTTTTACTAATTATTATTTGGAAAAAGAACCAGAACATTCATTTATTGCTGAAGTAGATAACCAAGTTGTTGGTTATTTAATGGCATCTTTGAATAAAAATCCAAAAAGTGCTCTTATTTTAAACTCATTAAGTCCAGGAATTAGAGCATCATATAACCAACTTACAGGAAAATACCAAAAATCACCTCAAAATAAAGAGTTCATTGATTGGTTATTTTTTAGAGTTTCAAAAGAGATTCCAAAAAATCCAACTGCGGCAATGCATGCTCATTTTAATGTAAGAAAAGATTACAGAAATGAAGGTATTGGTAAAAGCTTAATGTGGACAATGTTTGAAAATTTAAAGAGTAAAGCATTTGAAAGAGATATTGATAAATTATATCTAGAAATCTTTTCAGATGGTCAGAAAGATGAACAATATTTTAAGGATATCAACTTTAAACTACATGATAAAAAGAAAAGTACACTTTTCAGAAACCAATTTAATAAAGAGATTGAACTTCTTTGTGTATGGCAATACTTGGACAGACTTCACCCTAAAACTTTATAAATAAACTACTTTTCTTAAGCAATAGATGGCCAAGAAGAAAATTGATAATGATAATGAAGAGATTATAGCTAAGAAAAAGGTTGTAAAAAAGAAAACTACAACTAAAAAAAGTTCTAAAATTAAAGAAGATGATAAAATTAAAAATTCTAAGACTAATTCTGACACAGAAAAAGTTTCAAAAAATATTGATGAAATTCAACCTCAACTTAACATTGCATTAGTTGGTCATGTAGATCACGGTAAAACTACTTTAACTGAAAGATTATCTGGTAAATGGACAGACACACATTCTGAAGAATTAAAAAAAGGCATTACAATTAGATTAGGTTATGCTGATGTTAATGTTTACTATTGTGAAAAATGTGATTTTTATACAACTAAACCAGTTTGTGTAAAATGTAATGGCAAACCTAAATTTGAAAGAAAATTATCTTTAGTTGATGCCCCTGGACACGAATCTTTAATGGCAACTATGCTATCAGGTGCATCCATTGTTGATGGTGCTATTTTACTAGTAGCGGCTAATGAAAAATGTCCTCAAGCACAAACAAGAGAACATTTAATGGCATTACAAATTTCTGGAATTAAAAAAGTGATCATTGTACAAAACAAGATTGATTTAGTAACTACAGAAAAAGCAATTAAGAATTACAATCAAATTAAAGAATTTTTATCAAAAACTGAGTTTGCAGATGCACCAATTATCCCAATTTCAGCAAGAGCTAATGCAAACATTGGAACTTTGGTAAAAGTCATGCAAGAATATTTTGAAATTCCAGAAAGGAACATTAATGATCACCCAATTATGCTAGTTGCAAGATCATTTGATATCAATAAACCAGGAACTAAAATTAAATCTCTTAAAGGTGGAGTTTTAGGTGGAACTGTTAAACAAGGAGAATTCAAAATTGGTGACAAGATTGAAATTTTGCCAGGATACATGGTGGAAGAAAGAAATAGAAAAATTTGGAAACCATTATCAGCTAAAATCACTCAAATTTTTACAGGTGGTTCCCCAGTAGAACAAATTGGCCCAGGTGGAAGCATGGCAATATCTACCACATTAGATCCCTGTGTTGTTAAATCAGATTCATTAACTGGGTCTTTAGTAGGTAAAGAAGGAACATTACCTCCAGTACATTATCAAATTAAATTAGACACACATTTACTCGAAAGAGTTGTTGGTTCAAAAGAGGACCTAGAAGTAAAACCTTTAGCTAAAAACGAACCTTTAATGTTGAACGTTAACGCTTCAGTTACTGTTGGTGTTGTTGTTGACCCTTCTAAGAAAAATACCCTTTGTATGTTAAAAAAACCGATTGTGGCAGAGTATGGTGAAAGAGTTACTATCTCTCGAAGAGTCGGAGATAGATTCAGACTGATAGGCTATGGTATTTTGAAAAAATAAATAAATTTCTTAAAATAAAATTTCAAGTGATTTACATTTTACTAAAACACAAGTTAAAGCACACTGAGTTTATTTTCTACTTTTAAGTTATAACTAAAGAAAAGTTTATAAAATAAACTGCATAATTGAAACAAGATAAAACAATCTCTAAATCATAATAAGGATATATCAGATACTTAAAGAGAAATAAAGCTTAATTAAATATTTAAAAATTAAAATGGAAGGATCAATCAGGGGGAATTTAAGTAATAATAATTTAGAATCATTAATTGGGGAGAAAAATACCCCAAAACATACTGAGATTAGTAATAAAAAACAAAATCCTGCAGATTTAATGAAAGTTAAAGATTTAATCAAGGATTTGTATTCTGGACTTAATGTTAAAGAATTAAAAAGAAGATATTCTTCATTTGATCTTAATTTTGATAAAAACTGGTCTTGGGAAAACAGAATTAAGAATGTTGAATCAATCTTAAACCAGTATATTACTATAGATAATTATATTGGTTCTATTGGAGATTATAATTCTTCTATTGAAAATCAAGATAAAAAGGACCAATCAGAAAGATTTTTGCAAACTAACAATTATTTATCTTTACTACAAGACATTGAAGAACTAACCAATAAAACATTAACTAAACTTGATAAAAGATACCGTAAAGTAAAAAATCATAATAATATTGTAAAACCAAGGCTTTCAAAAATATCAGATCACATCAACAATAATTTTGATGAAATTTCTAATTATGAATCAGAATTATCAAACAAAGAAATTGGGCTGAACTTATTTACCCCAGGAAAACCTATTTTCATAGATGAACAGGTACCGTTACCAACCATTTTGAGAGCAGAGGACCATGAGTATAAAATTAGTGAAAGCATTAAATCTTTACAATCAGACATAGAAATAGTTGAGATAGATTTTGAGAATAATAATAATAATAATAATAATAATAATAATGATGATGATGATAAAAATCAACCTAAAACTAAACCAGATAGGATAACAGAATATATTCAAAGAGAAAAAGCCCGTGCAAAAATTAATGTGAAAAACTGGTTCAGTGAAATGACTAAAGTTAAAAACCCAACCCAATATTTAAAATCACAATTAGAATCAATTAGTTATAAATCAATCCATGAACAAGAAATTATCCAAACTTATTCTGAACAGTTGAATGAAAGAATTAATAGCCCAGTTTGGAGAAAAATATTTGGGGAGAAAAAATCAACTGGATTTTTTCAAAGAGTATCAAACTATTTTCAAAACAAAAAAATCAACTCAATTGAAAATATAATTCAAGATTACACTTCAAAATGGAATTCTCAAGCTGAAATTATTAAGAAAAGAGATTATGTTACATCTAATACAAATGAACATAACAACAATAATAATGATAATAATCACGAAGAACAAGATGAATTCTTAAATGCATTAACCAAAATTGTTCAAGGAGACAATGGAAAAGGCAAAAACATCAATAGAGTAGACCCTTTTTTTGAACCATTTAGAAGTCAAAGACACAAACCAAAATTAGCAAATGCAACTGTTGCAACAGTAATTGTTGGTGGGTCATTAATGGTATTAGGATTTGGAGCAGCTTACGCCAATCATGCAAATAAAAATAACCAAGAAACTTTAGATTGGATCAATAATGGTAGCTCACACCAAGAATTAAATTTAAGTTATTTAGATAAAAGTGGATTTGTAGCACCTCAATTAAGAGTTTTTAAAACAAAAGAGATACCAGTCGAACCAGAAGGAAAAAATTATGTTCCTTTAACTATTGATAATGTTAATAGGATGCAAACTGAAATTCCAACAGAAGTGAATCAAAGATTTGAGGAGATATCTGACAATTACCAATTTAATCCAACGTTGATTAATTATTTTCCAGGAGATATAAATTTAAATGAAAATAGCGTTAACCTTCAAGAGGATCAAGAGAAAATTGTAATGTTAACTTATGGAACACCAAATCCAAAATTGTTAAGAGGACCAGTACCAAAAAAATTAACTGGTTTCAATTCATTAACAGAACAAAGCCAATATTTCATTAATGAGATATATCATTCTAGGGGCGAATTACCAAAAGGAGAATTATTTATTACAGGTAATGGTTTTGATGCAGAAGTATCACAAGTAATTAATGATTCAATTTTACATACAACTTACAAGAACGGCAGACCTTTACTTAATGTTTAATTTAGTTACATTGCAAGTTAAGAAAAAAAATCTACTCTTTTTGTTAATAATCTTACTAATGGTTTTATTTTGATATTTTTTTAAAGGATAATTCTTACCAATTAAAGAGGATATCACTTTTGACCCACATAAAATAATTAGTTCAGGGTTGATTAATTCAATTTGATTAAGTAAATATGTCTTTTTACAAGTAGAAATATTTTTACTTTTTATTTCACTTTTATTTTTAGAATAACATTTTATTAAAGGAGTTACGAAAAGATTTTGTTCTTTGAATTTATGAGATTTTAAAATTTCTTTAACATACTTTTTTTCAACCCCATTCAAAGTAGTACCTTGTCGATCATCTTCTTCATTGGGAGAAAAGTAAACTAACATTACTTTTGCTGTTTCATTATTGTCACAATTACATTCTCCTGAAACGGGCAAAGTTCTCTTTTTCCATAAAGAACAAGAGGTACATCTACGAACTTCTTCACTTAAGTTGTAGAGTTGTTTTTTATTTTCTTGATTAGTTGAATTATTCATATTATTACAAATAAGAATAATCTCTCCATTTAAAATATTAATGGTTTGGACAGATCTTTTTGATATTAGTTTAAATTTAGGGTAAAAAATTAAGATTGTGAGGTAAATGTTGTTTTAGCTTATTTTCTAAATCTAACATATAATTATTTGGACCAATCAAATTCACATCAAACCAATATACATTTTCTCCTTCTTCACTGATTCTCCCATGACCACAAGTTAAAACAACAGCACAATAACCAATAGTATAAACTCTTGCTTCAAATTCAAATTCAGGATTAATTGGTTCAAACACAAGTTCACCTTTAGTTTCTAAATATTCTTCAACAATATTTTCAACACTACTAACTAAAATAGAATCGTTTGATTGATAACTTAAAAGAGAACGTTCCATAATTTTTAAATTTTTAAACAGCAATAAAAACTTTTTGCAATTAGAGGATATATAAAAAATACCAAATTCACCCTTTTTTCACACAATACAACCCAGGTAATACTTCTAAACATATCCTTTCGACTTCAGAAAGTTCATCTAAATCTTCACCATAAAGATTAATGTTTAAATTCCTCCTATTACCAACAAAACAATTGTCAGTCTTACAAACAAGATTAATGCCACCCAAACCATAAACAAAATCTTGACAGCCTTCACTGTGCATAGGGCTAGAGTATATTTTTCTTACGCCTTCAATCCCTTGTAATGATAATAAATTGTTTTGCCCATCCCAATACACCGGACCAGAATAAATCTCTTTTTTCACCATCTTGATTAAAACACCTCTTTTAATGAATTAAATTTACTAAACTAAATTATTAAAATCTCTTTCAGGAACTTCCGTTGAATATTCTTTAACATACTTTTTAATTGTATCAACAGTACAATCAAACTGATCAGCAATATTTTGCATTGCTGCATAACTTTTATCACCTGAAACTAAACTAGGCAAATTACCACTTTCCATTAAACTATTGTAAGCCTCTTCTTTTCTTAAATCTCTCTGCCAACTTTGCCAAGCGTTGTATGCTTTTCTCGATTCTTTAAAACTTCTTCTTTGAATTTCTTTTTCGGTTAAAGTTTGATTTAATTCTTTTTTCTTAAACCCACCTTCAGTTACATTATCAAGGAAATTTACAATGTTATTAACAGAAACAAAAGTACTTGGATTTAATCCAGAACTTACACTATAGCCATCACCATAAATGTAAAGGTCTACTGCTATTTCTTGAGCTTCTTCATAACTTAACCGGTCCCAAGTATCGTCAGTTTTTTCACCTTTAGATAAACGACCTACTAGTTCAGAGAGTACTAACATTTTAGAATTTTGGTAACCTTGACTAGACCTACTTAATTCTAAATAATCATCTAAACAAGTTTCTAACTCATTCCTAATGTCATAACTCCCATCAGAACCAACAATTCTTTCAATTCCACGTTCGGATTCATCAATTAATACAGACCCTTCAATAGAATCATCATCATTTAAACTTGAACTTCCAAAATTTCTTGTTACAACATTATCTAAAGCTTTATCTTCATGATAAGAACTAGTTACTTTTTCTTTAACTATTTCTTCTTTTGTTAAAGATCCTTCTTTCACATCAACTTCATCTACTGAATCTGTAATTTCTGAGTTAGATTCTAAAACACCAACATTAATTTCTAAATTTATATTATTTGAATATAACCCACCCACATCAGTTTTAACACCGTTATTTTCAAAAGAGACATTAAGATTAGAATTATAATCTAAATTTGAAATTGTTACAATTAATGGTTTATTTTGAAGAATAATATTATTAGAACCAGAAGCAATTTCTTGGTAAGTATTAAAGTTAACATTTGAAACACTAGAGGGGTTCATTTCTGCAATTTGTTGAGAGATACTAAATAAAGTTTTAAGTTCAGAATAAGTTGAAGACTTAACATTTTTTACTGAAGAGGTTAAGGTAGTATTAACTTCTTCTTGTGAAAGACCAGCTAATTTTTCCCAACCTTGTTCACTTAACAGATTAGCATAAACTGTTAAACCATAATTTGGTTCAGGATTAATAATTAATCTGTCACCCTCAACAATGAAAGTTTCATTCTGATTAACACCATAATTTGGACTGATTATTTCTGAAGATATTTCTTGACTTTGATTAGAAGATACTAATTCTGATTTCTTAACATTATTTCCAAGATCAATATCTTTTTGAATTCCACCACCCACAGTAGATTCATTTTTTTCTTCAATATAATTGCCAATCACATTCCCTGCACCAAATGCAGTTAATGCAATAATAGCCCCAGCAAAAAATGTGTCCCACCTTGTTTTCTTTTTCTCAGGAGGTACATTGAATGTTCTACTTCTATCACTCTCAAGAACACTTTCTAAATTGATAGCAGGACGATCATGAAGATTATAATTAATTTCATTTTGACCTGTATCAATGGAAGAATATTCAGAACTAGGAATTTCCTCTTCACAAACAGCCCTTATTTCAGATTCAGTATCTGGATCGGAATCACCTAAACTAGTACTTTCTGCCATGCTTTCTAAATCTGCGTCACCAACTGCACCAATAGCAGCTTTACCATTACTAGAGGTGACACCATTATTAGGAAAATTATACACATTGCTAGGGTTAGAATTTTCTTCTAAATCGGAAAGGGATTGAATTTTTAAACCAGTTTGAAGATTTTTTCTATCAAGGTCAATAAAATCTCTCCATGCGTTAGAACTAAAATGTCTTTTTTCAAAGATGGGATGTTCCCTCAAAGATAAAGCTAATTTTAATGATTCATCACAATATTCTTGCTTAAAAACTGACCTTAAACCTTTCATTAAATCATCAGCATTGTTACCTAAATTCAATAAATTATAAACACAAGCAACACCACCTGCTTGTTGAATCCATCTTTGCATATTTTTACCATAAGAATGTTCAGACCGATCTAAACCATTTTGTACTCTCGTCAAACGATCAGTTAATTCTTCTAAGTTAGGTTCTTCTTTTGTAAATAAATTAATAGCGATAGCACTTTTAACTTCCCGAACTGAACTTGCAATATTTTTAATATATTCCACACTATGATCATCAACCATAAAACCCCACTCTTCAACTTCATCAACTAAATCTTCTTCCCTTACACCCATATAAAGAAGTCCTTTAATTAAATAATCTCGTGTGTTATTAATTTGCATTTCTATAAAACTTTCTTGTGCCCTAGTTTTTAATTCTGTTCTAATGTCATCTAAAGACTTACCACTAGATAAACGAAGTAAAATTTCTTCCTTAGGGTCAAGACCAGCTCCATAGAACATAATTAAAATTATTTTAATAGGTATATTTTAAATATTTATACTTAAAAAATGATATACTGGAGAATACATGTTAGAAAGTAACTACATTAAGAAATTATTTTAATTTAAATGAAAAATAATAATAAAAAATGTGATTTCATTTTTGAAACCTTGAAATGTAAATTTTTTCTTCTTTCAGGCATTTTGTACACAATTCTGTTCCAAATACCCCTCAAACCCTCTTCCCTTTCAAAGATAGTGTAAATACTTAATCTCCATAATCCTCTTACACCAAACCCATCAAGTTTGTCAGCATCATAAATTATTTTTTCTTCCAATGTTTTTCTTAAATTCACATCTTCAATACAATGATTAGTCATTACTTTTTTGATTAAATCAAGTTCCCCTAGATTAAAATTCAATTCTTGTTTTAAAAATAATTTAATAATCTCAAAACTCTTTAATCCATGGACTAAACCACAAAAACCATACGACCTAGATATATCATGTAATAAAGATGAAGCAATTATCACTTTAAAATTAATTTGATTTTGTAATTTCATTCTCTTAATAAGAAATAAAGCATTATCTAAAACCCTGGTAGTATGGCGATAATCGTGACCCACACAATGTGAACCAAATTTTTTACAATAAGATAAACTTTTTTTGTAGATAATATTTAATCTATTATTTTTAAAATATATCATTTTTCCACCTTTTCATAATTACTTCAGTCTAACCATCAATACCCACTGAACCTAAATCTCGGAAATACTTCATATTTAAATCAATATAACGATCATTTATTGGAGGTCTTTCAGAAACTAAATTAACATGTTTCCAAGTCATTGGTTTGAACGGTAAAGGGGAATCCACTTTACTTGCTACAAGGTAAACTAAAGTTGAATCTGCACTTTTACAAAGATAACTTCGGTGCATCCCATCCAAAAGGATATGGTGGGAATTTAATTCAATTATAGGTGGCATGTAAATTGAACAAGCTTGTTCCCCTTCATTGTTTTGACCATATAAAAATAAAGGTGGAAATTTAGAAAAACCATTAATAGAAAAGTTTTTTGCGAACTCAGAAAATCGACATAAATCTAATATTTTATCTTCTAAAACAAAAGATTGACCGATCATAATACCAGAAGGAGAAATCCTATAAACATCTATTTCAGCATTATGATACGGTTTATGATCAGAATTTCTTAAAGTAACATTTTTCATAATGTTAAGTAAATTTGTCCGATCAATATATTTAATAGATTCAATATTTTTCAAATCCCTTGCAGGAACAACAAAATCAGCTTTATGGCTAAACTTAACTGATATTTTTTCTTCTAACTCCTCCCTTGGATACTTAAATTTAGGGTTAATATGTACAACCATCTTTATCACCTCTTATGATGTAATAACCTTATAGTTTCATTTTACAACAGGTTAATTAGAAGAATTGTTCTTAGTAGTTGGAAAAACTAGAAATTAATATAAATAAAAACTAATTATAAACTAGTATATGAAAATTGAAATTGCAAAAAAAATCCTTGAATTTGTATCAACTGAACCTAAATCTATCCAGGAGGTTGCAAAATGCATAGAAAAATCTTGGAAAACAGCTGACAAGTATTTAGGTGAATTGAAAGAAACTAACCCTGAATTACAAATTAAAGTGTTTAGAAAAGGTAGTCATGGTGCATTGAAAGTTGTTTATCTGAAAAGTACCATGAAAAAAAGTGGTGACCAATTAAGAGACAGATTATTTAATGATTATTTAGTTGGTAAAGTCAAAGATGATTTTGATGTAATGGAATTTTATATGCAAGTTAATTCAGATAAAAAAGAGATGGTCATTGAAGAATATCAAGAAAGTGACATTTCACAAAAACAAGATTTAATTAAACATTTGAAAAATTGTGACAGAACATTGTATGTTTTTTCTGGAAATTTATCTTGGATTAATGTTAAAGAAAATGGAATTTTAATGTTAGATGTTTTAGAAAAAATGGTTAAACGTGGTATAAAAATAAAAGTTTTGTGTCGAATAGATGCTGCCAGTATTCGTAATATTCACAAATTGAAATCATTAGATCATAAACATAACACTGATTTAATTGAAGTTAGGCATCAACGTCACCCACTAAGAGGATTTATTTTTGATGACACAATGTTAAGATTAAAAGAAGAAATCAGGCTCGGCAGATATAAGAAAGGCGAGATTGATAATAATTTAAGGATTTTTTATGATATTCATGAGAATGAATGGATCAATTGGTTAAAAAACATATTTTATTATTCGTTTAATAGTGCTATGGATTTAGCAAGTTATGAAGAAATGATCAAAAAAGTTGTAGGTTATGTTTAAAATTGTAAATTAATTAAATATTAGATTTTTAAGAAAATTTTATAAAAACTATTGTTACATGAAAATAAATTATAAATTGGGTGAATTATTATGATAGAAAATACATTAAAACGTAGCTGGGAGATTACAAAATTAACTTTCAGCGTTATGAAAGAAGATAAAGAACTGATTATTTATCCAGTTCTAGCAGGATTTTTCTCATTACTATTAATTTTAAGTTTAGCCATACCGACAGTAATAATTTCTTTATTAGAAAATACTGGAGCGCCATTATTTGGTGTCATGGAATATTTCTTAATGTTTGTAATTTATTTTGGGTTAGCGTTCATTGCAACATTTTTCAATACTTGCGTAGTTTATACAGCTAAAAAAAGATTTAATGGTGAAAATGCCACACCAATTGAAACTTTTAAATTTGCGGTTTCAAAAATTCATTTAATTGCTATGTGGAGTATTCTAACTGCAACTGTTGGATTGTTATTAATGGCATTAGAAAATATGGCTCGAAGAGCAAAGGGTATTGGGGGGATATTATTACATATTTTAAGAGGGATCCTTAGTGTTTCATGGAGTATCGTAACAATTTTTGTAGTACCTGCGATGGTTTACAATGATTTGACACCAATTGATGCAATCAAAAAGTCAATAGAAGTGTTAAAGAAAACATGGGGAGAAAGTTTAGTAAGATATTTAGGGTTGGGTACAATTCAAACATTAGTTCTTCTTGCAGGATTGATTCCATTATTGTTAATTACTGTAGGTTCATTTATGTCAGGAATGTTTATACTAGCGGGAATCATGGTTCTGATTGTAATAATTTATTTAGCAATCGTAAGCATAATCTTTAGTTTGGCAAATTCAATCTTTAACACCGCCTTGTTTGAGTATGCATCTACAGGAAAAATCCCTAAACAATACAATAAAGACATAATGGAACATGCATTTAAGCATGAAAAGAAAAATGGACTTTTTAGTTCTTAATTTTTTATTTATTAGTTTAATTTTTTAAATTATTTTTTCAATAAAATTTAATCAAATATCTAACAATACTTGTGCCCACCAACCACTTTCTACTTTTTTTACTTCAAATAGATGTAATGTAATTGCTTTAATCTCAGCATCAGTTTCATGTTTAGAATAATCAATTTTATCACCATACGCTAAACAATCTAGGAGATATTTCCCTTCATTCAATTTAATTTTAATATCAAACTTTTTGAAAATTAACAGTTCAGAATCTTTATAGAATAATAAATCGTCAAGAAAATCAAACAGTAACAAATCTATTTTTTTATTCTCGCCAGTAATCTTTTTTGTTTCTACACATTCAACAGAATTAAGATTAACTTGTGATTCTTCTACAGCTAAAGCACATTGTTCAAACAATTCTGACAAAGTTGGAGCTTCTGCTTGGAGTAATATGTCCGCAGTATGATCTAAATATTTTCTTGATGCTTTCATTTTATTATACCATTGACTATTCTTCTTAGATTATTATTCCTTAACCAACACAGCTTTGATCCTTCTTACCCCAGAAGAACTAGACTGTTCTTTCTTAATCTTAAATTTAACAAGTTCTTTAGTATTATTCACATGAGGACCCATACATATTTCTTTAGAATAAATGTCAAGACCTTTTTTAACATTTTTCCCTATAGTATAAACTGAAACTATTTCAGGATATTTTGCACCAAACTCACCACATGCACCTAAATCAAGTGCTTCTTTTAAATGCATTTCTGCCCTAACAATTTCCATCTCAGCTTCAATCACTTTGTTAACTTCTTCTTCCACAGCTTTAAGTTCTTCAGACGTTAATTTCCTGTCAAAATTAAAATCAAACCTTAACCTTTCTGGAGTAATGTTACTTCCTCTTTGTTTGATATCTTCTTTCAAAACATTGTTCAATGCTTCGCCTAACAAGTGAGTTGCAGTATGAAGTTTAGTTGTTTCTTCACTAGCATCACTAAGTCCACCTTTGAATTTTTTTTCTGCACCTTTTCGAGAAAGTTCTTGATGTTTTTCATATTCTTCATTAAAAGATTTAACATCAACTTCAATTTTTCTTTCATTCGCAAGTTCAATAGTCATTTCTATTGGAAACCCAAAACTTTGAAATAATAAAAATGCATCTTGCCCACTAATCTTTTCATGATTAGATTCTTTGCCAGAAGCAATATTTTCAAATTTGTTCAAACCCTTTTCTAAAGTTCGAATAAATTTTGTTTGTTCTTTACTTACTTCATTAATAATAAAATCTTTTTTATCACCCAACAAAGGATAATCTTCTTGATACATTTCAATAATCTGTTTAATGAAAGGTAACAGATCAACTTTTTCAATAATAACGCCAAGAACCCTAATATTCCTGATAGTTCTTCTAATAAATCTTCTTAAGATATAACCTTGGTCTACATTGGAAGGGGTTATTGCACGCTCATCACCAAGAATAAACACTGTTGCACGTAAATGATCAGCGATAACCCTCATTTTTTTCCTAACATCAACCCAACATTGTTCACCTTTGTTAATATAATGTTGATCATTTTTTTGACCGTACTTTTTCTTAGTTAATTTTTCAATATTTTCAATTATTGGCCAGAACAGTTCTGTACGATAATTATCATCAAAACCTTGCAAGATAGAAGTTACACGTTCTAAACCAAGACCAGTATCAACATTTTTCTGTTTCAATGGTAAATATTTACCCTCTTTAGTTTTATCATAAGCCATGAAAACGTCGTTCCAAATTTCTACCCACATACCATTTTCAAAATCGTAAATCTTTGGGGGATCTTCTTTACCTACCCAAACAAACATTTCTGTATCCGGACCACATGGGCCAGTTTCTCCGGCAGGGCCCCACCAATTATCTTTTTTATCCAAATAAGCAATACGTTCTTCAGGAACACCTAAACCAAGCCATACTTTTGCTGACTCTTCATCGCAAGGAGCATCATTATCACCTTTGAAACAAGTTACTGCAAAATGTGATATAGGAATACCTAATACTTTTGTTAAGAATTCAAAACTCATTTCAATAGCTTCTTTTTTGAAATAGTCTCCAAAACTCCAATTCCCCATCATCTCAAAAAAAGTATGATGAGTAGTATCACCCACTTCATCAATATCACCTGTACGTAAACATTTCTGAACATTAGCAACCCTTTTACCTAAAGGATGTTGTTGACCAACAAGGAAAGGCACTAAAGGGTGCATTCCTGCAGTTGTGAATAATACAGTTGGATCATTCTCAGGTATTAATGATGCAGAATCAATTATTTTATGATTCTTTGATTTGAAAAATTCTAAATAAGCTTTTTTTATGTCTCTTGCTTTAGTGATTTTTTTAACAGGTTTCATGTTAAGTTAAGAATAGAAGATGTTTTATATATTTTTAGATTTATTTCACAAGTAAATAAGATAAACTAGACTTTACTCAAAAACTTCTTACCCTTATACAAGTATAATGAAGAAAAAACACTAAGTAAAGATATTCCAAACATTACCAAAAACAAAAATTTAAATCCGAAATGGTAAGCTAAATATCCCCCAATTAACACAGATCCTGCAGTTACAATATATCTCATTGATTCCCAATTACCCCATTCTGAGGCAACATTATGTTTAGTCAAATATTTTGAATATAATGCATCATAAGCAGGAACTAACACTGCTTCAGATAATCCTAAAATGATTTGGGTCATTACAAGTGTTAATTGACTGTCAACAAAATAATAAGATAATGCCCCTAGAGAAGCAAGACAATAACCTAATGTGATTAACCTTTCTTTATGTTTAACTCGATCTTCCCAATGACTGATCAAATACATAACAATTCCAGAAGAGATTAAGAATGCAAAATATGCCCAACTAGCATCAAGAATATCACCACCAATATTTTCAACAAAAATAGCATAAATTGGACCGATCATACCTAACCCTAAAGTTGCCCAAGTATCAGACAATAATAAAACCTTAATCCCCTTTTTCATTACCAGAAAGTATATTTTAAAGTTATATAATACTTTCTTCAATTACTTTCTTAATTGTTTGAAAATCTTTTTTCATCTGGTCAAAAATTACTGAATTCCTGCCATTGTAAAGTAAACTTGCAGGATGAACTACCGGAACTACTTTGTAAATTTGACTGTTAAATGTGACTTCTAAAATGTTTCCTCTTAATTTAGTTATACCGATTTTACCAGTAATTCTTTGAGTTGCAAAATTTCCAACAGTAACAATAACTTTTGGTTGAATAATTTGAATAGTTTTATCTAACCTGTCACGACAATTTTCAATCTCTTCTTTTTTTGGATTACGATTATTTGGTGGTCTACAAATAACAGTGTTAGTTATGAACACATCACCTCTAGTTAACCCGATTGTTGCTAAAAGATCTTGCAAGACTTTACCAGAAGCGCCACAGAAGGGGATGCCCTGTTTATCTTCAGAAGCACCAGAAGCTTCACCAATGAATATAACTGTAGAATTTTCTTTTCCAGAACCAAACACCACTTGAATTCTGTTATCACATAATTCTTGACAAAGATTACAATTAGAATATTGTTGTTTCAGTTCTGACAAAGTTAAGTTATTTTGAGACATATTAATCTAAGACATAAGTTAATATAATAAAAAGATTTTGGAGATAAAAGAGATTTTAAGTAAAATATAAATAATTATATCTCCTGCTTAATTATCTGGTAAAATAATTTTCCTGAATCAAAAGTGTCATCTACAAGACCATGTACAACATAAATATCATCACGATATTGTTTATTAATTCTTAACCCTGCAACAGGCTGAGTTAAATCTATTTCATCACCAGGTTTCCAACATAATAATCCATTAGAATTAGGTGAGTCATATTTTGATTTGAACTCACCATCAACGATATCACCTATTTGCACAACACTTTTTAGTTTAAATCCTTTTTCCCAAGTTACCATTTTTATTATACCCCATAAATAATTAATAAAAACACCCAGAACCAAAACACAACAATCAATTATTTAAAAATTAAAAATAAATGAAAAAGATTACTCTTCTTTCTTTTCTTCCTGAACTACTTCTTCCTTTTTCTTGCTACTAAATTCAGTATAACCTGTCTTCCCACAAGTTTTTCTTTCTTTATGATTAGCTAAGAAATCTCCAGGAGATTTTGGTGAGTACTGATTCTTTCGAACAATTTTATCACCACTAATATCGTATAATTGGTAAAGTTTTCTAGTACCTTTTTTCTTATCAGCAGCTGCTGATTTTTTATCTTTACCTTTTGATGCTCCTTTTCCGCCTTTTTTTGCCATATTTTATTCACCAATAATTTAGATTTATTCTTTCTTTTCTTCAGTAGCTTCAGGTTCAGCGACAGGTTCTACTTTAGCAACCTCTTCAGCTTTTTTAGCTTCTTTCGCTGCCTTCTTTGCTTCTGCTTCAGAAGCTTTCTTTTCAGCTAATTTTTTAGCTTCTTCTTCAGCTTTCTTTCTCAAATGTTTAGTCATAACTTCATATTTATCTTTAGACTCTTTGTTTTTGTAAGCTACAGCTTCAAAAACAGCTTTTCTTTGAGAAAATAAAGTGTCAATTTTCTTAATTACCAAAAGAGAATCTTCAACTTTCATCTCTTTAGCTAATGCACCTTGTAATTCTTTGTTACTTGGAGTTTTTTTATCAAACTCTAATTCACCTTGTAACCAAGTTCTTTGCATTAAATTGTTCATTTCTTTTTTATTGATAGTTACTTGCATTATGATTCACCTTCTAAATTTAATTGCAATTATTTAACTTTAATTGCATATTCTCCTTTAACTTTAATATCAACTTCTTTTGCAATTAAAGAATTGTTAACGTCTTTAACGAATAATCTTCCTTGCCAACTGGTTGAAAAAGATTCAGATCCACATGAGGGACATTTGTCACCTTCGACAAATAATTTACATTTTTTACATGCTTTTTTCTTACTCATTCTTTAGCAACCCCTTTCTTTTTTTCTTCATCTAACCATTCCAATTTGCCAAGACCTTCTTGCCTCATACTAAGGCCAATTTTTGGATTTTTTAAGTCTTTAAAACTTACAGCGATAATTCTTGCTCTACAATTGTCACCCACTTTTAAAGTGTGATGAGTTTTTTTACCTTGTAAAACTTTATCTTTACTAAAAGACACATAATCGTCCATACTTTGAGAAATGTGTGCCATACCTTCAGACCCACCAAGATCTAAAAATGCACCAAAATCAGTAATATCTCTAACATTACCAAATACTAATTCGTTCATTTCTGGCCTAAATAATAATAAGTCAAATTCTGTACCATAATAAGCTGCACCATCACCTGGGATGATTACACCTTCTTCAACATTATAAATATCTAACACAGTAACCACAAAACCTAATTTCTTTGAAACAAAATTTTCATAGGTAGATTTAACATTAGCTAAAATAGCTTCAGTTTTACCCTTGTCAAACATCTTTGGTGGTACTCTTATGAAATCTTTTACACGAACTCTGTAGAACATGTTTTTGCCCTCCTAAATATCATTTTAATATAATATTAATGATAATGTTCAATTCTGATAGATTATTTATAAAGCTTTTGCTTGATAGTCGGTGAATTAATAACTTGAAATACTAAGAATCAAAATTTAATTTACTTATTTAAACCTAACTTTTTCAATTTTCGACATACTGTTTCTGGTCTTAAACAAATTCTACCTGCTAATTCTTTAGTAGATTCTTTTTTATTTTTTAAATGATATTGAAAATATTCTTTCTCAAAAGCAATTTCAGCTTCTTTCCAAGTCATTTCTTGATCAGGAATAGAAAAAGCTATATTTTTACTTAATTTAGGAATGTCTTGGTAAATTTTTTCAATTTTTTCTTCATTAATAAGGCCTTTATATTGGTCAAAACTAGATCGAATAATATTATCTACGTACTTTTCATGTTCATCCCTTAAACTATAACTTTTCATTTCTAAACGGTCTACATGAATTCCTAACTCTTTAATTGCCCGATGAATAGATCTTCTGTTAATTCCCAAAAATTTGGCAAGTAAACTTATGTTACCTCGATATTTAATAAGTTCCCTTCTTAGAAAATCTGCTTTAAACTTTTTCTTAGCATCTTCAAAAGGAAGACTGAAATGAATGAAAGAATCTAAACTTGATTGACTTAACCGGTCACTAATATCTTCTTCAATTTTGGGAATTTTTAGACCCCAATGTTTTTCCATACTTTGGCCAATAAGAGGAATTACTTTATCTTTGATAGCTGCTTCTAGACCTTTACGTTTTTTACCTTTATCTTCCATCTTGATTAAGAAAAAGTATTGGAGAGAGAGTTATAAAGTTTTTGGAGAAGAAAGATAATAAAAAACAATTAAAATAATTACTTTTACTTTAACTACTTACCCACTCAACATAAGCTAATAAGATTTCTTCTGAACTGTATTCTGGATGTGGCGAACTTAGCACAACCTTACCATCACCATATTGACCAGCAACTACTGCTGCCTCACCAGATATGGCGTAATTCGTTAAGCTTGAATCTAAATCATCGTTAAAACTTAGAAGAATATCTTCAGTAGAAGTAGTAAATATCGGACCACCTGCATAAGTAATATCTACAATATCACTTACTGTATAATCATTAAAAATTTCATGTTCCATTTCTACTTCATGACCTAAACTTACAGCAGAACCAACATAATAACTTACCCAATCACTATACTCATATACATTTACATCTAATAAACCCATCATACTAGGATAAGGAACGTTCACCCCATCATAATAAAAGTTATTTCCTGCAATCAAAGTCCCACCACAGATTCCAATGTATCCTCCACCATTATCAACAAAATTTTGGATAGTTGCCCCTATTGAAGCATCCGCAAGTAAATCATAATAAGAATCACTCCCACCAGGATAAATTATTAAATCATAATCATCAGTTAAACTAGAAGTTATATCTAAAGCGTCCATTTCTTCAACAATATGGCCTGCATCGTCTAACGCTGAAACAATGTAACTAACTCCAGAACTGGAAGTTGAAACTACAACAATATTTTTAGCTTTTTCACCTAAAGCTAAGTAAGTTATTTCTTCAGTAGTATGAACACCATCAAAACCATTAAATTCACTTAAACTAATTTCAAAACTTGTTTCAGTAACATTAGTTATCAAAATTGTCACCATATCAGATTCATTTTCAGTGTTAATGTCAGCAATAATGGTTGGAATTTCTAAGAATGTTTCGTCAAAAGTTACAGTCTCCCAATTATTATCAACATCAATTTTACCAAATTCAGTATAAGATAAATTATCGTTATCATCAAAAGCAACATAAGCTATCATTTCGTTAGGATGTCTCCCATCAAAACCTGTTGCTTCTTCCATCCTAAGATCAAATGAAGTACTTGTTAAAGATGAGATATCAATCTGAACTGGTTGAAAATTATTGTTAGATTGAACTTCAGCCAAAAAGTAAGGAGGATTACTAAAACTTGTTCTTAAAGGCATTGTCCTAGTTGCGACAGGAAATGGTTGTCTTAAATTAGAAAGCCCATTTTCTCCAAATTCTCTAAACTCCATAGCCACCCAACCTAAATTTTCAACATTATGGATTAAATCAGTACCAAAATCTTCATCAAACTTAACTTCGAACCCGGTAGTATTAATATTTCTAAGTTTAGTAAACGTTAAATCTGCTTCATTGTAAGAATTAGTTTGAGTAAATACTAGAGGAATACGACTAAATTCTTCTTCAAATTCAACCCATTTCCAAGAACTGTCAACTTCAACAACACCATAATCCATAGCATTGACTAAAGGAATGATTGTAAACATTGTAAACACAATTAAAATTGATAGTAATTTCTTCATGAATTATTCAAACTAAAGATACTTTAAAGATTTATTGCTAGAAAGATAATTTTTAAAAATATTTGTTTACTTACTTTCAACTTCTTTCCCGATACCGAACAGTTCTAAATGAGATAAGAAACCTAAAGAAAACATGTAAAATAACAATAATATAGAAAATATTTGGAAGTAAATAATATGTGGTTCAACATACCTCAACAAAAAATATGCTGGGACAATCAATAATAAGTGTAAATACCAACTTGAAACATAATGTTTACGAAAATCAAAATATACTATAAAAGATGTGATTATTAAGAAGATTAACATTAAATAATATTCTTTGTGGATAAAAAATAAATAAGGTAATAAAAATAATAAAAATATTAAAGAAAATTTTCTTAACAAAGAAAAATATTTTTTAAAATCATCAACTTCTTCCAAAGCAATCATTGAAACTAAAAATCCAAAAAAGAATCCAATTACCGGAACAAGAATTCTTAGCATTATTTCTTGACCTCTTTCTTAACTTTTTTCTTTGAATGTTTAGATGATTTTTCAGGATTAGTTTTATTCTTAACAGATTTCCCCACACTTTTAGGTTTAGATTGTTTAGTATGATCTTTCTTAACTTTAACAACTTTTTTCTTAACGACTTTCTTTTTGCAAGGATAATCTTTGTCAATCTCTTGTTTAAAGTAATTTAAGAAATGTTCCCAATCATGCTCTTCAATTACAGCCCCACAAGCATTAGGATGGCCACCACCTTTACCTTCAACTTTTTCTAAAGTTCTTTTCAGTGCATCTCTGATGTTAAATTTGGCACGTAAACTTACTTTCATTGAACCATTACTTTTCCTAGCAATGATAACTACTTTTTTAGGATTTTTTGTTGATAGTTCATTTGACAGATATGCAGTAAAAGACCATTTATTATCATTATATTCGTAAAGTAAAAGTTTACTTCTAGTTTTTTTGCTTTGAGCAAATTGATACATTTTTTGATATTCAACATCAATTTTCTGGAAACGTTTCCATAAATATTTCCCCTTTGAAGTTTCTTGGTTAAGTATTTCGTAAGGTGTTTTTATTCGAGTTAAAATATTAATACATTTTCTAACTTCACTACTTTTACCTTTTAATAAAAATCTGAACACCCTTTCTAATTCACCAATTTGATCTTTGAACAAAGCATCACCAATTTCAGATTTTTTATCCATTAAGTCAGGATATCTTTTCAGAAATTCATTTTTAAAATCAGGGATCATATAGTCAGATAAACAACCTAACATGGCCAACCATAACTTATCAGGGTTAGGATTAACTTGGTAAGCCATTCTGGTAGTTGGAATGTAAGCTTCAGGATCATTTTTACGCGGATTGTAATATTTTACATTGTTACGTTTCAGAACTTCATGATGGTCTACCCAATATACAGGAACTTTAATTTGGTCAATGAAATCTTGTTCAACAATAGGTGTATCAAGAATAAACACAGAATCAAATTGGTACAAATGGATCAATTTAATGAAATTTGCATCAACACTAGAAGAAGTTTTTAGAATAACACCTCTTCCTTCTTTAACATAATCGTATAATAATAAGAATGAACATAAACCATCTGGATCATCATCATATATGAATAATGGGCTTTTGAAACTTTGTAATGCTTCCCTTATTTCCTTAACTTCTTTCGTGCTTAACATCAATTAATAGTAAATTGTTAGGGTTTTTAAAGGTTAGTGTTTAGAAAAGGAAAAATAAATAATTCCAACTATAAAGTAATTTTTGTCAACAAAGTAATATTCATTCTAAAACTATACATATAACTTGTACTTGAACAAAGGAGGTAAAATAATGGAAAATTACAACACTAAATTTAATGTAAGCCGTTATGATTTACAGTTGGAAACATGTACTTGGTATTGGGAAGGTGGAGGCCCTGGATGTCAAATAGATGAAATGCCAGGAACATTTTTAGAAAGTAAACTTCGAATTAATGATATTAAAAACCCATCCACACTGGAAGCATTGGCACTAGAATTACGAATGAAAGAGATATACAAACACAAAATGGAAATCACTCGCCACCCAGAAGGTTATGCAGAACTGTACCATAAAGATTTAGTTAAAAAAGTTGAAAATAACCCAGAAAGATATGTTAAAAATTTAAGACAATTAGTAAAAAAATGTCTTTAATGTTTTTAATTGCAGGGGGAAAAATTAACTCAACCATTCCACAAGTAACCTAACACCAGCTCCAGTTCCATATTTAGGCAAGTAATATTTGGACTCTTTCAAGAAAGCAGTTCCCGCAATATCCAAATGTGCCCAAGGAGTTTTCTTTACGAAATGACTTAAGAACACTGCCCCTTCAACTGTACCTGCTGCACGTTCTCGACCAATATTCCTGATATCAGAAATATCCCCATCAACAATACCCATATAATCATCCCACATAGGTAACCGCCATACTCTATCGCCAGTTTTGTTTGCAGCGCAAGTTAATTCCTTAACAAGATCATCATCTCTACTCAAAATCCCAGAAGCGTAATGACCTAATGCTACTACACAAGCACCAGTAAGTGTTGCTAAATCCACAATTTTTTCAGGTTTATAATTTTTCTCAACAAAAGCTAAAGCATCCGCTAAAATCAACCTACCTTCCGCATCAGTGTTACCGATTTCCACAGTTTTACCGTTATACATTTTCAAAATATCATCTGGCCGGTACGCTTTGGATCCAGTCATATTTTCACAAGTAGGAATAACACCAATAACTCTTTTCTTTAAACCTAATTTAGAAACTATTTTCAAAGTTGAAATAACTGCTGCTGCACCAGACATATCACTTTTCATAGTACTAATGTAACTGCTAGGTTTTAAGTTTAAACCACCCGCATCAAAAGTAATACCTTTACCAACAAGTGCGATTGATTCTTTTGCACCAGCCGGATTATAATCAATAACAATTAACCTAGCACCTTTAGCACTACCACTACTTACCGCTAAAATCCCACCAAATTTACCTTTAACTAATTCTTTATCACCTAAAACCCTTACCTTAACTTTAGAAGATTTTAACCTCAAAGCTTCTTTAGAAAAATAACTTGGACCTAAAATATTCGGAGGTAAATTAACTAAATCACGACAATAATTGGTACCTTCTGCTACAATCACCGCATTCTTTACTGCACTTTCAATTTCTTTATTTTCAGATTTAACATAAATTAATAATTCTTCAATTTTACAACCATTACTATTTTTCTTAGTTTTAAGTTGATCAAATTTATAATCAGACAATAAAGTTGATTCAGTTATTGCAAACACTTTATCCATTTCAGTAACACCACAATTTTTACTATTAGCGCAACAACCAGTTAACTTCACATCTGAAACTAAACTAAGTAAAGATATGTAACTTTTTAATTTCAATGATTTGGTTTTAGAATATGCGACCGAACTAATTCTTCGTAATAATTCTAAATCAAACTTTTCTTTTTTACCTAACCCCAACATTAAAACTTGTTTAGCATAAATCTCTTTAACACCATTAAGAACATAACATTCACCAAATTTTGCTTTGAAAATTTTATTTTTAGATGATTGTTTATATTTGTTAACAAAATCTTTTCCTAACAAAGAGATGATTTCTCGGTTATTTTCAGTCTCAAACAGTGGAACAATTAGTAAGTCTGCCCTTAATTTCTTAAAATTTTTAGAATATAGTTTAATTTTCATATATAAAAGTAAAATGCTTAATTATTTAAAGTTTGTTATGTATGGGAAAAAAAGTTAAAAAAAAATAGTTCAATCTTCGAACTCAGAATATTTCAAATTCAAACCATAAGATTTCTCAACAGGATATTTTTTCTCGTTTTCTTTCATTTTTTCTTCAAACCAATGCATAATGTCAATATCTAACACATCAGATAAACGAAGTAGGATGTTAAGGACGTCTGCTAGTTCTTTAGCTAACTCTTCTTTATTAAATTCAGTTTTGAACCGGAATGGCTCAAGTACTTCAGTTGCTTCGAGAACTAAAGCTATTGCTAAATCCTTGGGATTATGATATTGTTCCCAGTCACGTTCCTTGCTAAATGCCCTAGTTCTATCCTTCAGAGATGTAATTTCATTCATTTTCTCCACCCAATTTTTTAACTAAATAATCAAGTATATTAATGAGATTTTTATTAGAAGAACTTATTCTCAATGTACCTGGAATTTCTGTATTGATATATTTGTGATCACCATACATCATTGAAAAGTAACCACCATTCAATTCAACTTTTTTATTTTCAATATAAGCTTCAGTGTATTCTAGGTAAAACCTTTCTGCTTGATATACCCTCGTAAAAATTGTTTTATTAGATCTTCTTTTATTAGTACAATAGATATAATCAAGATTATATTCTTCTAATAATAACTCTAAAGTTTTTTCCGCTAAGGGGCCTATTATTTCAATTTTCGACCCATTTTTTACCATTTTTGTCCTCCAACCTCAAAACACAAAAATAAAAAGCTAAATCACTCTTAATGATTATCCCCCCACCAGTAAGGGAAAATTTTAAATAAAATAAAATAAAAATAACTTAGAATGGAGATACCATTACTCACATCAGGAGAATCAAAAGTATATCAAGCATTAATAGAATTAGGTGAAACTTCAGTAGGTAATATCTTAAAATTTTCTAGTGTTTCTCATTCAAAAATTTATGATATTTTAAAGAGATTATCTAACAAAGGGTTAGTAAGTTCTATTAATAAGAATGGAAGACAATATTTTTCTGCTGCCAATCCTAAACAGTTAAAAAATCTAATCACCAAAGAAGAACAAGAGTTAGCTAAAAATAAAAAACAGATCATGCAAATGATTAAAAAATTAAAAGTTAGACAAAATATTTCAAAACCAACAAGTGTATTAAATTCTTATGAAGGAATTAATGGGATGAAAACAGTGTTAGAATTTGTTTTAGATAATATTGAAAAAGGAGAAGAAATTTTAATTTTAGGATCTCCTAAGAAAATAGGTAATCAGGCAGGAGGTTATCTTAAAGAATGGCAACAAAAAAGAATTAAGCTAAAAAACAAATGTAAAATAATTACTGATTTAGACTCTTCTTCTTGGGAAGAAAATTGGTGGAAAAAAAGTAAGAAAAACAAATTAACTTATACAAAAAAATCTTCTTCAATATCTCCAGCATATTTTGTAATTACAAAGAATTTAGTAGTAACTATTTATTTCTCAGACATAATAATCTCTATCTATGTTGATCACAAAGAGATTGCAAAAAAGTATTGTGATTTCTTTGATATAATTTGGAAAGCATAAGATATAAAAAAGTAAAAAAAGTAAAAATTAACAACCACCACAACAACCACCAGTTGGTGTTGGTGCAATAAATTTAAATGCGTCTTTTTCTGGACTGAAATCTAGTTTAGTTCCCGATACAAACCCTAAAACTTCTTTTCCCACAATTATTTTCAAACATTCAATTTGAAACAATTCGTCATTAACATCTTTCTGATCAGTAATAGATAAACTGAACTGGAATCCTGAACATCCAGACATAGTTACTTCAACACGCAAAAATTTACCATCATCAACTTTATTTTTTAATTCATTTAAAGCTCGTTCAGTGATTAAGATAGACTCTTCATTTCCAAACATTTTTTGGTTACTTTCTTCTTCAACTAATTTGTTAATTTTATCAATGATTTGTTTAATTTCTTCATCAGACTTACCATGACTTTTCAAACCATCTTCTAAACTTTCCCATTGAGCAGCATGACAACCTACACAGTGCACTCCTTCATTCATTAAAATTTCAGCAGCAGAAGGGCACTTAGAAAGAACTTCAGAGATTCTCATATCTTTGTTAATCAAATGATTACAATCTTCTTTAGTTCCTGTTTTTCCTTCTTCAGCATTACAACCACAACAATGTTCTCCCATTTTCATTTACCTCATTATAATTATTTATTCATCAAAAAACTTTTTCTTATACATTTCAATTAGTTCTTTAACTCTTGGAATACATTTTTTATCATGCACCCCAACTTTAGTCTTTTTTTGAACATCTTCAAAAGTAAATACCCCTTCCAAGACTGCATGTTCAATATCTCGGTTGGTTATTTTTAAAACTTTGTCAACTACTTCAACTTTTTCTCCTTTCACCCTATCATTTTGTCCGGTTTTCTTAAAATAATCATTAACAGCTTCTCGAAAAGCCTTATGTGCCAAAACACTACAATGAAATTTTCTTGGGGGGATACCACCAATATAATCAGCAATTTCTTTAGGAGAAATTTTTAACGCTTCTTCTAATTTCATCCCACCATTTTTAGTTATCATTTCAGAAAATGCAGAAGTAGATGCTATCGCAGTCCCGCACCCATACGTTTGATATTTACATTCAATAACTTCATCATTCTCCCTATCAACCCTAACAAACATCTTCATCCCATCACCACATGCGGGACTCCCTACCAAACCAATACCATCAGCTTGTAAAGCAAATTCTGCCGCGTCCTCATAACTCTTAAAAATATTTCTTGGATGAAAAAAATGGTCTTTAACTTTTTCATTGTAAAACCAAGGTTTACCACTACATGTAGAACCATCACCCACATTTTTCAAAGTGTTAAGCATTTGTTCTTTTTTTAGTTTAATCTTAGGGCAATTATCTTTATTTTGTTTGTTACAATTTATTTTCATGTTTTTTTCCAGTTTCATTTTTAATAAATCAATTTTAGATCCCAGTTTAAATTATAAATCAGACAATTTCTGATTAAAAGGTGATATTAATCTTAACATCTTCACAATGTCAGGCAAGATAGAAATTACAAGAGCAATATCTTTCCCAGTAGTTCTTTTACCTAAGCTAAACCTGATACTACCATGGGCAAGTTCGTAAGGTATACCCATTGAAATTAGTACATGGCTGGCTTCTAAACTTTTTGAACTACATGCACTACCAGAGGATGCTTGAATTCCTTCTTCGTTCATGTATAATAACAATGATTCACCTTCAATATTTAAAAAACTAACATTAACATTGTTAGGTAATCTTTGTTTAGGATGACCATTCAAAACTGAATCAGGGATTTTTTCTAACAGTTCTTTAATCAATTTGTCCCTTAACTGAATCAATCTTTTAGATTCTTTTAACCTTTCTTGTTGAGCTAATTCTAAAGCATTAGTAAATCCAACAATCCCGGGGATATTTTCAGTTGAACTTCGCAATCCATTCTCTTGACCACCACCTAAAATTAAAGGTTTGATCAAAGTTCCTTTCTTTACATATAATAAACCAGTACCTTTAGGCCCATAAATCTTACTTCCATTTAACGTCAATAAATCAACACTTAATTGGTTTACATTTAGATCTAACAATCCCCCTGCTTGACAAGCATCAGTATGAAAAATGATATTGAACAGATTATTTTTAGATTTTTTCCTACTCAAATTTTCATTTTTAATGATTTTAGAAATTTTTGAGATTGGATTAATTGTACCAACTTCATTATTAGCATACATGATTGAAATCAAGAAAGTGTTATCTTTAATTGCCTCTTTAACTTTATTTGGAGTAATCATTCCAAAATCATCTGGTTTCAAATAAGTTACTTCAAATCCTTCTTCTTTTTCCAAATATTCACAAGTACCCAATACTGCAGGATGTTCAGCTTGACTTGTAATGATATGTCCTTTTAATTGATGATTAGTGTTACCTTTTTGATTATTTTTGTAAGTTAGTTTATTGTAAAATTTGTATGCACGAGCAACCCCTTGCAAAGCAAGATTAACACTCTCAGTGCCAGAGCCAGTAAAAATAATTTCTTTACAATCAGCAGACATGATTTTAGCAACATTTTTTCTACATACATTCAATATTTCTTTTGCATCAAAACCCATGGAATTAAAACTACCAGGATTACCAAATTTATCTGAAAAGTAAGGTAACATATTTTTCAAAACTTCATCACGAACATAAGTTGTAGCAGAATGATCTAAGTAAATGATTCTCTTTTCTGTTTTATTTGTTGTTGTTTTCATTTTTTTATTATGATCTTTTTATATTTTAATTATAAAATTTTAATGACAAAATTTACTTTCAGGATTACAATTACAACAAGGTAATTTTTCTACAAGATCTTTTTGTTTTTGATAAATATCACAAAGTAATCCATTTTTCTTAACAATTTTAGTTAAGTTCATTATCTCTGAGAAGATTATAGTAGGATCTTGAACAATCTTTTTCACAGACTTTTTAATATCTAAATCTAATGAATTACCGATAATATCTTTCTTTGCACGTTTATCTTTTTTGTAATGAGAAATTGTTGCAGCACTAATATTCATAATTTTTGCAATATCCTTCTGCGCCATTCCCTCTTTCACCAAAGCTAACGCTAACTTCTTCCTAATTGCTGGTAAAAGATACCAAACTTCTAATTCTTGTGGAAAGATAAATTTCTCTGTTTCAAATTTTTGATAAGTAGTTGATTTCCCCATAGACCTCAATTAACTATAGTTAATTTATAAATTTTATGGAGAACTGCACTAGATTTTTAAAAAATATTTTTTAAGAAAATTCTAATAAATTGAAATATTAATTACAATCAAACCTAGCTAACGCTAAGATGAATTTTCAATTAAAAAATTAAAAGAAAAAAAAGGTTTAATGAAAACCATTTGTAAGTTAGTAAAGTAAATATAGGACGTTAGTAAGTGCATGCTGAATACCTCGTTGCCTTGGTACTTACACACCACTTCTATCAAACGGCTGTTTTTGCCATGTCCTAGGCTATCTCTTTTCAAGTTCCGCTTCGTGCTTAGATGCGTTCAGCACTTATCGCTTGGCGCGTAGCTGCCCTGCATACCTTGTCAGATAACAGGTAGACCAGAGGCGCCGAAGTTTCGTTCCTCTCGTACTAAAAACTCCTTACTTTCAGATAACCAACACTTCCAGTAGATATCAAACAAACTGCCTCACAGCGTTCTGAACCCAGCTCACGATCCCTTTTAATGGGTGAACACCCCCACCCTTGGCAGCTTCTGCACCACCAGGATAGGAAGAGCCGACATCGAAGTAGCAAACCGCGCCGTCGATATGAACTCTCGGGCGCGACAACTCAGTTATCCCCGGAGTAACTTTTCAGTCATCTCCAACCCTCATTAAGAAGGTATGGAGGTTCGCTAGGCCACACTTTCGTGTTTGGAAATTGTTATGTTTGAAGTCCAATCAGGCTGGCTTTTGCCCTTGCACTCTACTCCAGATTTCTAAACTGGATGAGCCAACCTTTGGGCGCTATTGATATCCTTTCAACAGCGTGCCACCCCAGCCAAACTGTCCACCAATTGGTGTCCCTCTTTTCGAGGTTAGTGTTTCAAGTTTTGAGAAGTGGTGTTACATTGGCGCCTTAACTACAAACTGACGTCTATAGTCTCAAACAGCTCCCACTTACACTATATAACAAAGCTCGAAACACAGCAACAGGCTACAGTAAAGTTTCACGGGGTCTTCGCTTCCCACTGGAAGTCCCTGGCCTTTGCACCAGGATAGAGTATTCGGAAGGTTCTAGTTAGGGACAGTGGCGATCTCGTTATACCATTCATGCAGGCCGTCATTCAAACGGCAAGGCATTTCGCTACCTTAAGAGAGTTATAGTTACTCCCGCCGTTTACCAGCTCTTCACCCCGTTGAACCGAGGCTTAAAGTACTGGCACTGGGCAGATATCACCTTCTATACAAAGCTTTACAGCGTAGCAGAAGGTTAAGTTTTTGTTAAACAGTCGGACCACCTTAGTCACTGCGCCCTGAAATCGCAATCATACGACAACAATTCCAGGGATCCCTTCTACCGAAGATACGGGACTAATTTGCCGAATTCCCTTAACTAGATTAATCTTGCACGTCTTAGGCTTCTCACCTAGGGGCACCTGTGCTGGTTCTGGGTACGATTAATTCAGATCTGAATTATTCCCTTTTCACGGGCACCGGGAATCAACCAAATGAATCATAGATCCACCATTCCGAACTTTACTCAGGTTCTCATCATTACGATACTCCCCTGACTTATGTTCGTTAGCAGAACAGACATGTTCTGTTGGTCTATCCGGATGCGTCAGAAATAAAACTTGTGTTGCCACGTATACTAAATTAGTACAGGAATATTAACCTGTTTCCCTTTCCTCTCACTCACTTATGAGTTGAGTTAGGATCGACTAACCCTTAGCTGATTTGCATTGCCAAGGAACCCTTGCCCTTACGACGACAGAGATTCTCACTCTGCTCCGTTCCTACTACCACCAGGATATTCATTTCTTCCAGGTCCACCTCCTCTTACGAAGAAGCTTCTGCCCTAAAAGAACGCCTGCCTACACCTATTTTCATAGTCTACAGTATCGGTGACCAGTTTAGACCCGTCAATTTTCGGGGCTTACGACCTCAATGAGTAAGCTGTTACGCACTTTTTAAAGGATGGCTGCTTCTAAGCCAACCTCCTCACTGTCTCAGATCATAAACACCCTTCACCCTTTATCACTTAACTGGCACTTAGGGACCTTAACTGTAGTCTGGGTTGTTCCCCTTTCGGAAGTCAAGCTTACCCCAAGACTCCCTGTTTCCCGGTGTCTGCAACATTAAAGCATTCGGAGTTGGACAGCAAACCGACAAGTTTCCTCGCCTAAATCCGCAATCCGTAGCTCTACAACTTTAACCATCTCGACCGAGACTTGACTAAGGTCAATTTCGGCAGGAACCTGCTATAGCCGAGCTCGATTGGCTTTTCACCCCTATTCCCAAGTCAGAAGAACACTTGTCCGTAGAACCTCTTCAGGCCTCCACGAAGTTTAACCCTCGCTTCACCTTGCTCAGGAATAGATCGCCCGGTTTCAGGTAGTATCCAAGTGACTAAAGGCACTTTCATACCTCTCCCCTCGTAAAACTGCGGGATCTTGCTTTCGCTTTGGATGCGCTTTTTCAGCTTATCCTCGCCACTTAGATACACTCCCTGGCACGTTATTCAAAACGCACGTTAGAACTCCTTAAAGCACTAACACACTATCTCTGTTAGATTTCAGGTCTTTTAACTCCCCTATGGGGGTTCTTTTCAACTTTCCCTCACGGTACTTGTTTGCTATCGGACTCAAGACGTATTTAGTTTTAGAGATTAATGTTCCCTATATTCATGCCTCGTTTCCAGGAGACACTACTCAGAATACTTCCTAGGACCTTCTAACTTCCCTCTACGGGACTATCACCCTGTAACGTGTTACGTTCCAGAAAACTTCGAGTTAGAAAAAAGGTCTTAAGGGAAGTTCATACACCACATCTCCTTCACATTACTGTAAAGGATTCAGTTTGAACTGAGCCGTTTTCAGTCGCTCTTACTAACGGCATCTCAATTGATTTCTTTTCCTGCAGGTACTAAGACGCTTCAATTCCCTGCGTTCCCTGACCACTAAGGGCCTATATATGAGAAGACTCATTCGGAAATCCTTGGTTCAAAGCTTACATTCAGCTCGCCAAGGCATATCGTAGCTTGTCACGTCCTTCATCGGCGCTTGAGCCTAGTCATCCATCTAACAGATTACTTAATTTAATTGGACTTTACTAACTTACAAATGGTTCATTAATATGAAATTAGTGATGTTTGCTATCAAAAAGATAGCGATTCATATCTAGCCAACACAGCCACAACACACAGGTTGCGAATGCAAGTACTATATATTTAGCCTTGAATGATTCAGGACCATATTTCCTACAAAAAGGAATGGACCCGTCGGGATTCGAACCCGAGGCCTCCTGCTTGCAAGGCAGGCGCTCTAATCCAGACTGAGCTACGGGCCCAGCAAACAGATAAATAAAATTATTGATTTTTTACAAACAATAACTAAATCACCAGTTTAATGGAGTTAATTTCTAAATATAATTTGTTACATGTTTTAATTTTTTTATTTATAAGTCGAATATTCTTTTGAATATTTTTAATATAAATAAAAAAAAAGGAGGTGATCCAGCCGTAGGTTCCCCTACGGCTACCTTGTGACGACTTAACCCACCTCGCGGGACTTAGGCTCGAACTAACTAAAAGCTAGGTCTCACCAAAACCCCACTCGATTGGTTTGACGGGCGGTGTGTGCAAGGAGCAGGGACATATTCACCGGACCATGATAAAATCCGATTACTAGGGATTCCGTTGTCACGAGGATGAATTACAATCCTCGATCTAGACTTGGACGAGGTTTCGAGGTTTAGCTTCACCTTTCGGTGTGGCATCCCATTGTCCTCGCCATTGTTGCGCGCGTGTAGCCCAGCAGATTCGGAGCATACAGACCTACCGTTGCCCA